>JAWVFL010000068.1:0-74174 GCA_033856195.1 Solirubrobacterales bacterium
ACGCGCTTCGCGCTGAGTGTCCGCCGACCCCCGCGCACTCGCTCTCGACAAGCCGGAGTTGAGAGAATCGGCATATGAGCGACGACCCAGTGCTGCTGATTACCGGAGCTTCCAGCGGGATCGGGGCCGCCACAGCAAGAACCGCAGCGCCCAAGTACCGGCTTGTGCTGGCGGCGCGGCGGCTTGAGCCGATGGAGGAGCTAGTGGAGGAGCTCGGTGGTTCCGAGCGGGCGCTGGCGGTGCGCTGCGACGTCACCGAGTGGGATCAGGTCGAGGCGATGGCAGCGGCGGCAATCGAGCGCTTCGGCCGTATCGACGCCGTCTTCGCCAACGCCGGCTTCGGCGCGACCCGCGGCTTCCTCGAGGAGTCGGTCGAGCATTGGCGCTCGATGGTCCTCACCAACGTCTACGGCGTAGCGCTGACGATCCGCGCCACCCTCCCCCACCTGCTCGAGCGCGGCGACGGTCACTTCCTCGTCACCAGCTCGGTCGCCGGGCGGCGCGCCCTGCCGGGTTCGCTCTACTCGGCGACCAAGTGGGCGGCGACCGCGATCGGCGAGGCGCTGCGCGCCGAGCTGCGCCAGATGCACGAAAACCACGCGATCAAGGTGACCCTGGTCGAGCCGGGGATGACCGACACGCCCTTCTTCGACAACCGGCCCGGCGAGTGGGCGCTGCGCGACGAGGACATCGCCAAGGCGGTGCTCTACGCCCTCGAGCAGCGCCCCGGCGTCGACGTCAACGAGATCCTCATCCGCCCCACCAGCCAGCCGACCTGACCTTTCGTCGGCCGGCTGTGGTCGCCGGCTAGTGGTGTTTGGCGCCTTTGCCTTTGCCGTGCTTCTTGCATGGCGTCCGCAGCTTCGGCCGCTGGTTCGCCTTCTTGCCGTTCTGGCCGGTGAAACGGGCGATGACTTTGTACTTGCGCGCACAGAGGTTGGTCGAGTTGACCAGCAGCCCGCGTTTCTTGCCACCGCGGACGGTGAGGACGAACTTGGAGACCGGCGCGTCGGGCACAGTGTCGAAGGTTGTGCGCAGGCGACCTTTGACGCTGTCGATGCGCCCGTCGAGCACGATGTCGATCTGGCCGTTCAGGGCAGCGACCATGTCCGGCAGTTCGTGGCTGGAGGAGCGCAGGTAGACGGGGCCCTTCAGCGGCCCGTCGAGCAGCGGCGTGGTCGCTTCGGCAAAGCCGTAGATCGAGTCTTTCGGGCAGTCGTGGGCAGCGAACTGCACGCGCGTGCAAACGTTGGCCAGGCTGCTCTGTTCGAGGATCAAAGGCTTCGGCAGCTTCACCGAGGAGCGTCCGATATTGGCGTCGCCGTCGCGAGCGATCAGGACCGCGCGCAACTTCGGGCTCTTCGCACGTCTGGTTCCGCCGAAGATCCGCATGAACAGTTTCGGCTTGAAGTCGAGGTTCTCGCAGCCATTGACCTTGAACGGAGAGGAGACGGCGAACGAGCTGAAGGCCGCGGGATCAAGCGGATTGGACCCGCCGCCGCGCAGCGCACCGGCCGTCGAGAACTGCGAGCAGTTCGTCGGGTTGAGGGCAAACTTCGGGCGGTCGAGCTTGACCGCAATAGAACGGACGTCGAGCAGTGCCCCGCCGAACACATGTGGAATCGGGTCCGATACCGCGTGCACCCGCGCCGTTTCGGGATCGACGAACAGCGCCACCCTCACCACGACCGTGCCGAGATCGAACGGCCCAGCCGTGGCGGGGGTGAGCACTGCCAGGGAGAGAGGGGCGCCGTGATAGGGCCCTGAGAGGAAGACCTTGCCTGACGTCTGGTAGGGGTTGGGCCCGGTGCCGGCGCTGACCGCTGCGCTGCCGACCAGGCTTTTGTCCGGGCAGCTCGAATTTGCCGCCTCGGCGGCGCCGCTGTTCGCCGCGGCGGCCGCAATTGCCGCCGCCGGGCAGTAGCGCACACCCGCAAGCTTGGCGGTCAAACCCGGGGGCAGCGTTACGTCGACGCCCTTCAGCTCCTGGTTGCCGTCATTGCGCCCCACGTTCGTCGCGAACTGGGTGAAGGCGCCGCCTTTGGGATTGCTGTCGTGAGTGGCGAAGGCGGGCCCGAAGGGTCGCGCGGCCATCGATTTGGCGCAAGCACCGATGCCGGGCGTCTCGGTCAGCGTGAAATCGTCGCTCGGGCCTGCGGGCGGATCGCTGGAGGGACCGCCTGCCTGTCCGGCCGGGACCGAGCCCTGTGCCGTCGACCACGGGGTCATCTCGCTCGTCGCCTTGTTGGGGCCGCAGGTCGGAGGGCTCGTGAGCGGGGCTCGAGCCCCGCCGTTGAAGACGAGCCGGAAGGAGCTGAACGGCACCTGGGGATTTTCGGCGAAGGTCGTCGTCAGCTGCCCGGTCTGCGGGTTCGCGCTGACGTTGCCGATCAGCCGCACAAAGACTCCGTATCGATCCGACTTCGCTTCGACGAAGATCCGATACTCGTTGCCGGACGCCGGGTCGCGGCTGAGCTGACGGCCGACGTATACGTCGCCCGTCAGCGGTCCCTCCGGCAGCGGTGGCGTTTCGATCGAGACGGTCCCGACCTTGGAGGCCGCGGGGCAGGCGTTCGTCGTGTTGGGCGAGCCCTTGCCGAACTGCTCGTCGCTGCAGGCCTGCAGGCCATTGGCGGCCGAGGGATTCAGGCCCATTCCGGCGGGCAGGGTCACCCTCGCGGTCCTCAGGTGCGAAGTTTCCTGGTCCAGCCCAGCGCTTTTGGTCTGGTGGGGAAGGTTGACCACGACCTCCGCCCCCGACGGCGAATCGGTCGACGCGGTCTTCGGATCGACCGTCATCGCCGGTTCGAAGGGAATCGTGTCGCATTCCTTCGGGGAGGTGCCGGGCGGGATCCTCGACTCGAGGGGCGGCCGGGCGTCTTCGGGGAACTGGTATGCGGGGTCTTTCTCTTCTTCGACCGAGCTGGCGAGCAGCCAAGTCGAGTAGACGCTCGCGAAGGGAGATACCGCGGGCCCGAGGCAGGTGCTCGGCGTGGAAATGAAAGTGCCGTCGCCGGAACGACCGTTGAAGACCAGCCGGTTCTTGAGGACGAGGCCTTGATTGAGCGGCGGCCCGAGGCTTGGCGCCGGCGGGACGTCGATCGTGAAGCCCTCGTGGTAGTCGCCGGCCCAGGCGACGTCGGAGCGAAGGAAGACGTCGTTGCCGAGCAGTTCGAAGCCGAACAGCGCCGGTTCTCCGGCAGAGGGCACGAGGTTGTAGACGGTGACCGGAGGCGCTTCGACCGGCATCCCCAGCGGCGCGGCGGTGACTTTGCTGGCGCCGACCTCCGAGCCCGCACAGGAGGCGGGACTCGATTCGAACGTCGCCAGCGGACACTGTTTGAGCGCTCCGGGATTGACGCTGAGCCCGACTGGCAAGTCGACCCGGACCGTCTTCAGTTCCACAGTCGGTTTTTCGAGAAGGAGTTCGGTGGTGTGCTTGACGATGAACTGCGTGAAGCCGACCGGCGGGTGACCGGCGGCCTGTTCGAAGAAGAGGGGTTTGGTGTCGACTGAGCATTGTGCGGGCGGGGACGGATCCGCCGTGCACGTCCCCGCCTGCCAGCCGCTGTTGGCCTGCGGATTGTTCGGGTCGCTGGGTGCGATGACGTCGCTGGTGGTCGCCCCCGCCGGCACGCACATCCCCAGGGTCATCGTGACAGCCGCAATCGCCCCGTAGACCCCCGCTCTCCGACCCATCCAGATCTCCTTCCCAAGGAACATATGACGATCCTACCCGATTTTGTGGATTTAGATCACCATTTTTTGGTATATATACCTACAAGTTGGTAAACCAATCGAAATCGGAGGCAGTCCATGAATTGGCAGCTCCTGGCTCGGGCCAATACCCACCCCTTGCGGATCTCAATCCTGGAAGTGCTGGGCATGGACGGTGGCCGCACCCTCTCTCCCAGCGACCTCAGCTACGAGCTGCGCACACCGCTGAGCAACGTCAACTACCACGTCACCGAGCTGCGTCGCACCAGCTTGGTCGAGCTGGCCGGCGAACGCCCTGTCCGCGGCGCCACCGAGCACTTCTACCGCGAGACAAACGGCAGCGCCCCAAGCAGCAATGGCAGCTCCGCCAACGGCATTGCGCGGAAGAGAAGGGCTGCTGCCGTTTGACGCAATGACGTCTGGAAAGCGGACGACGGGTCTCGAACCCGCGTCTGACAGCCTAGCTCGAACCAACTAGACCCGCCGCTCGAAAGACCGAGGAACGGGCTTAGGTTGCTTTGACTCCACATAGCCAAGTAGGCGCTCAGCCGGCCTTCGCGACAGGCGCGTTTGGAAACGGGCGGGGGCAATCGCTCCCTATTCCTGGACGTTCTGGACATGCAAGACGCTCAGAACGCCAGCGGCGTGCAGTTGGACTCAGCCCCAGGTCGGTTCCTCGACCAATTCGAGGAGTTGAGGATGGAATTGTCCAACGAGCAATTGATCGCAGAGGCGATCGAAATCAACCACGCCGGGATCGGAAAGGAAAAGACGCTTGAGCGTATCGCGATCATCTTGTCCACTTCAGCCAATACCTCGCTAGCGTCCTCGGCGCGACCTTCTATGAGGCCCGGCGCAAGCACGTCCGCCTCTTCATGGGGCACCTTGGGAAGGCGGGCGGTGAGCGCCCTCACGACTCCCGGCTGAGATGCGAGTGGTGCAGGGCGCGCGGCTATCCCGATGGCCGGGCTGGCCCTGGATGGTCGGCCTCTTACCGTAAGAGCTATCTATCTGCCGTCAAGTTCCTCTACCGGCACTTCTTGGCTGAGGACGACTTGCCCGACCACAACCCGGCCGCGCTTGAGTCCTCGCCGAAGATCGTCCACAAGCGTGGGTACACGCCGACCAGAGACGAGATCAAGAGCCTCGCCAAGGTCCACTACGACGTGATCAACGCGGCGGGCGAAGCCGTAACGCCGGAGCGGAGTCTTTCGGGAACCAACCCGACCCAAATCCCTGAGGTCACCGGCCCCCCACGCCGGGCGAGTATCGCTTGCGAGTTTGGCTAGAGGATGGCGTCGGGCTCACCGGCTCGGCCAGTACCGTTCCGGTCCCGCGCGACACCACGCCGCCTGCCGCGCCCCAGGACCTTTCGGTGACCGCGCCGACGACGACGCGGACGACGCAGGGGTTCGACGTACGTTGGCGCGATATTCTCGACGGCGGATCGCCGATCGACGCCGTTCACTACGAAGTTCGGAACGCTGCCGGCGGCGCCGTGGTGCCGCCGCAAACGATCAGGGGCAATACGCCCCAGGCGATAGCGAATCTCGAAGCGCCGCGAGCGGGGCTCCTACACGCTGCGCCTGTGGCTCTCAGATGCCGAGGGCAATGTAGGGGCGCCGGTCAGCGCGCCTCTTTCCTATGACTGTGTGCGTTCTGAGGTCAGCGGCGGCCTTACCCTGAGCGCCGGGCTCGGCAAGAACAGAGCTGACTCGCTTGTCGTGCAGCAGAACGAAAGTGCCACGCTCAACGGCAAGCTGGCAGGCGTTGGCGGACAGATTGCCAACGCGCCGCTGTGCGTGTTCAGCAGGGTCGTAACCGACCAAGGCCCGCAGTTTCTCGGCGTCGCTATGACCAGCTCAGATGGCGCCTACCAGTTCGCCATCGGCTCCGGGCCTTCCCGCGAAGTCGTCGTGCGCTACCGCCCCGACCAGCGCGAACTAACTGCAGACGCGACACTAAAGGCGAAGGTCCGTCCGACCTTCCGGCTGCACAGCAAAATTGTCAAGAACAAGGCGCTCACGGTCTTCGGTGGGTCGATTCCCGGACCCCACAACGAAAATGTCGTCCTCGTCCTCCAGGTCAAGAGCGGAAAGGGCTGGCGAGTGTTCCGGCGCTACCGCACGCGACCAGGCGGGAACTACCTCATGCACTACCGCTTTACTCAGACCTATTCGCCGACGACGTACATCATGCGGGCTCAGGTGCGCGAACAAAGCGGCTATCCCTTTGCGGAGGGGAACTCGCGCGCAATCCCTGTTTCTGTGACGCCGTAGAGCGAGGGTGCGCGCTAGCGCGCACCCTCCATTACCAACACGCTTAACCGACGACCCGAGTGACTTTATACTTATCCCGCTTGGTGCTCCTAGGGGCCTGAACCGTTCCCAGGTTACGGCACTGATTGCGAGTGATATTTTCACCTCGAACCGCTTTGGCCGCCTCGCCGTCAGCGTTTTCGGCTACCACCCATACATGCTTCGGAGCTACGCACCCGGGCAAGAATGCTGCGAAGTAACCGACCGACGGCTTTCCTAGCACCCGCCTAGCAGCCGCATCAACGCGTCCTAGAATTACTTGCATATAAGCATCACGAGAGGCGTTGTCGATGGCGATCTTAACTCGTGTGATCTCAGCCGCGACCTCTCCAGTGACCAGAGTTTCTCCACCGTCCGCATTGCCAGCAAAGCTGACTCCACCAATGCAGAGCGTGGATTGAACGCATTCTGGCGGGAACTGGTCCTTGGCCGTCATGCACATGGCGCCGGCGCTCGTATTCCGGGCAGGGGTATCAGTCGCAAAGCACAGGCCACTACTGGTGTCGTAACCGACTAGCTCGACACGTTGGCCGGCAAGGGTGGTGCCACAGCCCACGACGAGCACTGGGCTCGTCACGACTGCGGCTGCGCTGGCCGGAAAGCGTTCGCTCGTCAAGGTTGCTCGGCGCCCATGATTGCAACTGGACTGGGATGTATCCGCATCTCCATCCTTTGCACAGCCAGTCCAGTTCAGGAGAAGCGCTACAAGGCAGAGTGCCACCGCAGCGCCGTTGATCGTGCTGAGCCTAGGTATCATCAAAAGGAAGACTCGCATATCCTAGCCAAATATCTCATAGAGGGGGAAACATTGATTTTTGGACCCAGCCGACCATAGGATCGATACACATGCCATCATCGGAGGGCGCGGGGCTCCGTTCCAGCTTGTACCAACGGACAAGTAGCCCCAACTCGTTTCGGCGCCGCCATTTATAGGCCCGGCATTAAAGCCAGCCGATACATATCCAGAGAACGTAACCTCTTGGTCGCAGGAGTAGGTTAGAATGCCCACTAGGATATTCGCGTTGCTAATTAGACTCTGCACATGTTTACCCGCGAAGCCGACATGGCACGGGCCAATATGATGCCCGCCGCCCGGTAGCCTGGGACTCTTTGGTCGACTACCACGGGCGCTAAGCCGACGACTGGTCGGTCGTCTACTCGTCACGCGTGTGACGCGAACCCGCCCTTTTATACATTTACGTTTAACGCACGTACCGCCCAAATCAAAATTATTGACGGGATCTGCATCTGCATAGTCGTAAGCGTTGGCCGATCCGCCTTGGACAGGATCGGCCGAGATAAAGCGACCCAAGGCTGGGACGTAACTGCGGACACCCATCTGAATCACGCCTGACGGTAGTTCCGCGCGCCGCTGCTTACCGCCCAGCCAGCCATAGCGACCGGCCGCGCCTTTCTTAGGATTGCCAAACTCGTCAAATTCGAAGTTGGCAGTCGGTTCTTTTGCCGTGAGGCTCAGGCTGGCAGTAGCCACAACATCGCCGTGCAGATTGTTGAGCTGGAGACTGGTCGAACCCGAGCTTTCCTGAATCGCTGCGAGTCCACCGCCGATGCCGGCGATGCTGCGGGTCCAGGTCCCACCGCGTTCGGTCCAGGCTGTCGAGTCCGAGGCCATCGCGTAGTGGAAGATTTCAGTCCCCGTTTTTGTGCCCGTCTGGGTCACCAGGCGGGGGCGCCCGGCCGCGTCGATCTGGTAGGCATTTGTCAGCCCTCCCTGCGATTGACTTGCGACCATTTCGTTGCTGTAGAAACTGGTCGTCAGCGTGTTTCCCCCAGCAAATTTCGCCGGCAGGCTCGTGATCCGGCCGAAGCTGTCGTAGCTGATGGCTTCAGGCCCAATCAACCGATCGGCAGCGTCGTATTTGTATTCCTGTTCGGTTCCTTTCGAGCTGGTATCGCATACGCCACCGGCGCCGGGCGCACGGGTCGTCAGTTTTGTGCGGTTGGAGTCAGTGTCAAAGGAATACTGGCGCGTCGTGCAACTCCCCCCTTTCGTGGTGTCCTTGACCAGGGTCAGGCGGCCGACGCCGTCATAGGTGTACTGCTGGTTAGCTGAAAGGCTCGTCTGGGACAGGATCTGGCTGCGGATCGAGCGTTCGTTGCTTTCTTCCAGCCAGGTGCATTTTTCCGAGCAACTCACGACCTTCGTGTAGCTCAGTTTGGTCGCAGCCCCAACCTCGTCATAGGTGGCTTTGGCCACTAGGCCGTTGGGCAGGCCCTGTTCGATCATCTTGCCGTCGGCATCGTAGGAGGCAGTAAACGTCCCTGCGGCTGAGTCATTGAGTGCGACCAGCAGGCCCGAGGTTTCGTCATAGCCAAAAGTCTGCGTTCCCTTGCCGTCAAAGATCGTCGCGGGACGCCCGAGCAGGTCATAGGTCGTTTTCGAGGTATTTCCGTCCGCGTCGGTGTATTGGGCCGGGCGGCCCAATTCGTCATAGGCTATCACCACGGATTGGCTATCGAAACCTACACATTCTTTTTCACAGGTGAACTTCTGTTCTACGGGAAGACCGGTTTTTTCGTCATAGACAATGGCCGTAGGCGGTAGTTCCGTTCCACCCCCTACCTGCCTGCTCGCCGTTTCGCGACCCGCTTCGTCGTAGGCCTTGATCGTTTTGCGGGTCTTTTCTTTTTCTTCTTTGCCCCCCGGGCTCTCGATGACTTCAGTGGGCTCGTCATATTTGTTGTAGGAGGCGTACTTGGTCCACAGGAGTTCCGGCTGGCCCGCCGTTCCGGGCTGTTTAGCGGGTGCCACCAGGCAGGGCAGACCTGCGAGTTTTGGATTGTTCGCGCACTGTGCAAGGCCAACTGCATTCGCCTTGTAGTAATAGGTGTAGGTCGTGTGGGCATCGGGTTCTGGGCTCGACCACCCCCCTGGAAGGATTCGTTCGACCATTTGTCCCGTTTCGCTGCTGTACCCAAATTTCGTGCGCAAGTTGAGCCCTTGTGGGTCGACGATGCTTTTCGTCGGCTTCAGCAGTTTCCAGTCGTATTCGGTTTCGGTCACTTTTGATTCGACGTCTTCGCCGCTGGGGAGTCTGGCGCTGGTCGTTTCAGTTGTCGGCAAGGCAAACGAGGGGCTGCCTTTGGGGGGTTCCGGCGCGTTCTGGTCGTACTGGATCACGGTATGGGCTCGCGCTTCGGCCGTCCCGCCCGATTCAAGGCGAATTTTGTGCAGCGGTCCCAGCCATTCGAGCATCTTCGTTCCGTCCGTCGAATAGGTCGACTGGCTGTCGAGTTGGTGCGAGCGCACAACCGATTCTTTGCCCGCAGCGAGGGCCAGGAGGCGGTTCCCTGGTGAGAGCGAGCGAACAACATTTCCGTGCCGGTCGGTCTCGGTGGTTGACAGCGAAAGCCCGCTAACACCGGGCACCTGTGGCAAGACCGTATTGACCACGTATCCGTCCGGATCCATGTACTTCACCGCTGCCTTCGCGTAGCTGCTCGGCGGTTCGCTCGGGATTTCAGTTGGCGCGAAGATCGCCGTCGCGTTGACGGGGAAGTCCTTCTGGCCCCATTCGGCGACGCTGGCCGGACTCAGATCGTAGGGCGCGCCGCTCCCGCTGATCGGGACGTTATAGGCGATCGTCGTCTGTGCCGTCGCCGGGCTGGCAAGCGTTGCTCTGCTCACGGCCTTCAGCCGACCGTCAAGGCTGGGGTCATGCCAATCGTAGTATTCGAAATTCCACGGTTTGAGGCCGGGCGGAGTCAGCGTTTGCAGCTTGTACCATTCGTTATAGCTATATGTCTCTTCAAGGCTGGGTGAGATCCGCGGATCCCACTCGGCCACCAGGCGATATTTCGGATCGTATTTATATTCAGCTACTTTTTCGGCTTGGGATTCCTGGCCAGAGCTGTTGTAGTAGGTGATTGAGGAGAGGCGTTCCCATCCCGGGCATTCGCATTTGAAGTACTGGAAGGTGAGCGTGCGGCACCCCGCCGTTTTCGTAGCTTCGCTGTCACTGCAGGTCACACCACTGGGCGCGATTATCTCGATCAGGCGGTATTTGCCTATTTCCCCCTGTAGTTCGTAGACCATCCGAGCGGATTTCGCGGTCGCCTGCCAGGAGACAGACTTGGCCCGATAAGAGCCCTGGTAGCCGACTTCGTTTTTGACGAAAACTGTATGCGTCCCTTCCGGGCTGGCGAGTTCGAAGGTCGTGCTTGCCCCTTCACCCTGCTTGCTGAGCACGTATTCCTTCATGTATTCGGGCGCGATGTAGCTCCCGCCTTGGATTTCAAAAGACGCCGCTGCGCCTTCGTTGTCGAGGATTTCAATCCAGTCCGCCGCAGGAATTGCTTCTTCGACCATGAATTTTTCGCATTCTTCGACCCCTTTTTCTTCCCAGCATTCGGTTTCGTACTGGGGAGGCACCGCATCCTCGTGCCGTTCGCGCAGTTCGGTCCACGCTTCCCCTTCAGCGGCCAACTCTGCGGGCACCGACGGCTGCCACATCCCGCCCATCACCATCGATGGGACTTTCTGGTCTCTATAGTTCGATTCATAGGTCCGGGCAAATTCCAGGGTCGCTTCTGAGCCCGGCACCGGGATCGAAACATCGGTCTTGCTGATCGTGTACTGACCGGTTAGGAGGTCCAGTGCCGCAGGACCGACCTGCTCCATTCCGTCAGTGGGCGCTCCCACTCCCCCGTACTCGTCGACGAATTCGGTTGCAACGGGCTCGCTGGCCCCCGCCGCTTCTTTGCCGCCATCAAAGACGGCACGGAACTTGATGTCTTCTTCCGGATAGCCCGCAGCCTGGAAGGGCGCGCAGCCTCTGACCTTGAGGAAGACCGCTTCGCTGTGGCCGGGGTTTTCGGTGACAGGCAGCGGCCAGGACGCCTGTTTGCCTTTCCCATCGACCACACATTCGGCAGGTATGGGCTGGAACTCTTTCCAGTAGTAGAGCTTCATCTGGAAGGTGAGCGCGGTCACGCCCCCGCCAACGGGCGGTGCGCCCCATTCGGCCTGCAAGGTGTAGTAGCTGGCGGTTTTCTCGCCTTCGGCTGGCGCGGTCAGCTTGCTGGTCGAGGGCGCCGGCGGGTAGATCGCCGTATTGAATGTCCATGTCGCTGGCGTTGGGTCGACATTGCCTTCGCTGTCGGTTGCCGTCACGCTCAATGTGTGCCATCCCGCCCCCAGCGATTCCGGCAACGTATAGGGTGATTTGCAGGGTTCTCCGGATATGCTGAACGAGCATTTGAAGGTCGAGCCTGCCTCATCGGAGATGAAAGTGACGGGCGGCTTTTCTCCGGCGGTATAGGTTGGCCGCAGTGAGGTGATCGTCGTATCTGGTGGATCAAGCGTCGTCAGCGTTTTGTCGGCGCCAATACTGGTGCCAGCGACGTTGCTCGCAACAACACGGAAGTGATAGGGAGTTCCCTCTTTGAGGCCTTTGATCGTTTGCTGAACCGGTTCGGGTTTAGTGCCTGAGCCCGCAGACAGAGGGCTGGCTGGCGCTTTCGTTCCGTAGGAAAGGTCCGGGCCGTATTCGAACTGATAGGTCGTTGCCGAGCCGTTGGGATTTACGCTGCCTCTCAGTGTCGCGAGCGAGGCCATGACGCCAGTAGCTGCTTCGGTCGTCACAGTCGGGACCTGTAGAGTCGTGAAGGTTTTGTCTTCGCCAACGCTTTTGCCGTATGCGTTTGTTGCCGAGATGCGGAAGTGGTAGGTCGTGTTGGCTTTCAGGCCACTGATTGCCTGGCTGAGGGGCACTTTGATCGTGCCGGAACCGATGCTTTCCGCCGCTGCGGGGGCAAGGGAGCCATAGGAGGTCGTCGGGCCGTATTCGAACTGGTATTTGGTGGCGTAGCCGTGGGGGTTGACCTGCCCTTTCAGGGTCGCTTTCGTTTCGCCGACTGAGGTAGCAGCTTCAGCCATGATTACCGGCGTTGGCAGTTTGTAGACGACTGAGAGGTAGGGCCGGTTGGCTTCGGTGCTCGCGGCGCTGGAGTCGAAGTCGACCTTGCGCTGGGTGCAGCTTTCTGCCCCGCATTCGCGCACTTTGTCGTCGACCAGCTTCATGATGACGCTCAGCCATTCCCCTGCGTTGACTTCGGTTTCCACGACTTTCGCCGGGACGTTGAACTGCCACCAGCCGACCTGGTTGCCGCGCGTGGCGGTCAGGACTTCGCCGAGGCTTTCGGAGTAGTCGCCGCCTTCGGTCGTCCAGAGGTGTTCGGGGCCGTCGTAGCGGCTCCAGGACGCTTGCCAGGTCCAGGGCTTGGTGACTTTGCGAAGCTCTACGCCTTTCGTGTTCAACGCAGTTTCAAGCGAGCGGATATTGAAGGTTGCTGACGTGATTTCGGAGTTCACCGGAATCGAGGTGGTTTCGAGTTCCATCAGCGTGCGCCACCAGTTGTCTTCCGCGCTTTTGACTTTCGGTGAATAGCCGATCAGTAGGTCTTTTCTGCCCCAGGACGCGCAGTCGATCCAGCCGGTTTCGCCTTTGTGGCCGCCGATCACGCAGTCGAGGACCGGTCCGACGGTCATCGTCGGATCTATTCGCACCGGCCAGGCGCGAGCAGGGTCATTCAGCCATTCGCGATCCGCTGCGACGGACAGCCTCCAGTGGCCTTCTTCCTCGGGGCCGAGTTCGTAGTGGACGCTGCGCGACACCGCGGGCTGGGGCGCGCTGTCTGACATGACGGGCGCCGGCAGGACTACGACTGCCATGCCTTCCGAATCCAGGAAGCGAACCGACCCGTCATCAGCAAGAGATGGAATGAGACCATCGGAGGCGTTTAGCTCATAGGTGAAGCTGTTGGCCTGTCCTGGGCCGGAGAGTTCGATTTCCTCCTTCAACCCGTTGCTGAGTCCAATGAATTCGAAGGAAGGGGAATTGCCTTCTCCTTCGTAGGTGGCGATGGCACCTTCGAGTTCGGCGCCTTCCAGGTCTTTGCGCAGGAGCTGGCTTTCGACCCACTGGTCCCCCACTTCAAAGCGGACGGGGTTGGAGTCGATTTGCTTGGGCAGAGTTACGTCGAAGTTGTTCCGCCCGTTAGCGAGCGCCTGTTCGTTGGTTTCGTACAGCCGTTCGCCGATCGGCTGCCAGTTGCCCCCCTCGTCGCGATAGTTGATCGGGGCGGAATAGATCCTCGTTTCGAGCTGGTCGTTTGGAAGGCTGAAAGTCTCAGAGTTGGCGGTTCGGTCGGGCGGGCCTTGCGCTTCAAAGGAAGATGAGCCCGTTCCCTGCGCTTCGTTTTCCGCTTGCTTGGCAAGCGCAATGCTCGATCCCAGCAAGAGCAGCAGCACCGCAACCGCCATGACGAGCCTGATCCCCTTCAACTGAATGCCTCCCCTTTGTGTTGTCTTGATCCCTGCCGAAGCCCGAAGGGCCTCGGTGCACTTGAAGTCCGCAAGCGCTAGCGGCACCGCTCCCTGAATGGTTCGCTAACCCTTGCCCCTCTCACAAGGCGAAAATGAAGTTCGGGACCGAAGACCACTTCCGCAACCTTCGCCTTGACGAGGGTGGAAAGGTGGTACTCGAAAATCTCCAGCGCCTTGGGCTCCGCCCAAATCATCTGAAGCTCGATCGATGACACAGGGCGGTCAAGCTCTTGCATCACCGCCACGATTGCCAGCTTGGTCTCACTGACGGGGACAAGAACGGGCGCAGCCCGATCCAGAGCGCGCCCATTCCCGCCCACCGTTTCCTCCCACCTGTCAGCCGGCGGAAGTGAGATTGCAGGCATTCGCCACCGCCGGTTGGGGCCGGCAACCGCGCGTCGCTGCTGGGTGTAAGTACGTAAATCGCACATGACCTGATTGGTGTGACCCCGGACGACAGACAGGAGATTTGAGTCGTCCGCCGTCCGGGGCCATCAAAACCGGAACCCTTCTGCCGGTCTTGCTGACGACCGAAGCGGTTAGCCAGTCTTGAGTGCGAGAGAGTTTCAAATCAGTGAAGAGCGAGCAACACCAAATTGGTGACCGCTCACTCTTTGCTTACCGTTGAAAATTCGAAAGATCGCCTATGCTTGAACTTCCGCGCTCGAACGCCATCAGCGCGACAAACATGGTCGTGGGCTTCTCACCCGACTCCGCCATCCGATTGGCAGCTCTGCCCTCAATCGCCTGGATGCTTTTCGCTGCTTCAAGAGAATCTAGCTCACCGTCATATATGGCGGTAAGCAACTTTCGCAGTTCTTGCCTGCCTTCGGTGTCGAGATTTGGTTCGTCCGAGATCAGACATACATCGTCGTCCTGGTCGATCTTCCCGCTCCGATACGAGGCGAAGCACTCGGCCGTGACCCACTGGACCACCACGCCCGCAGATGCCCGGCGCTCCGTCTGCGACATAGCGCGATGGGTCTCGTCGTCGATTAAGGGTCTAGCGATGGCTCGATACACGGCCCGTGGGATGTTGTTTGTTCCCGCCCGGTAACCCACGAATTCAATGCACCCAGCGTCATAAAGGTCGCGCAGGTGATTGGTAACCAATCTGACATCGACGCCCAGCCGATCTGCGATCTCTACTGCGCTCTGGTCTTTCTCGTGTAGCGCTATCAGCGTCGCGAGCTTGATGGGATGACCTACCGCGTAAGTCGGCATATCGTCCGGCAGTTTCGTCCGCTTTTTTACTGGCACCCGTCCGGCCTTCAGCGCTGCCCTGCCCAAGACTCATCCTCCGATCAGGTCTGTTGGGTCACTCAACAAGACCGGAGCATAGTGATTCCCCCACCGGGGGGGCGGCAAACGCTCAGCAGTTGATTAGCGCTCACTAGATTCCTAGCGCTCACGGATTTCTTACTCTCTTCTTTCCCGCCCCTGGCAGAAAGCCGGGCGCTGACGAGCGGGAGGGGGTGAGCAAGGATGAAGATGCAGCCCGTTCCATCGGTCTTTCCGTTGGTCCAAGTTTTCAAGGTGAAGTAAGCACTCAGGCCGGTCTCCCGCCGCTAGTCCAGGACGGGGGACCGGCCCGTCTGGTTGCCCGACTTACCCGCAGAGCCGCGCCGCGAGAGCGTTGTCGAGGGCCGTATCGGCCCTCTCGAATCAAGCTAAAAGGCGTCCGTTGTGCCGGCTATGACCGCCGAGCACCGCTGAGGCAAGGCGCCGCCCGCACACCAATCTTGGCGGACAGCCAAAACCCGAGTCGGATCATGCAGCCCCTTCTTTCCGCTGGCCCTGTGGATAGATTTTGAACAGAAGCGAGTTGCGGCCTAGCAATTCGAGCCGCAGAGCCAAGTTTGGGACGGCATTCGAACCACTCCCAGTTTTTTGGCTCTAGAAAGCGGTAAAGAGCGCGCCTGACAGGATTCGAACCTGTGTTCAGAGCCCTCTGACGAGCCAGCATCGACCCCGTGTCGGGAGGTTTAGCCGCAAGATGACCCGGCTTGACAGCTCTCCGCCGCCTCTGCGGGTAGATTGCTGGTTGTTAGCGAGTTGCCTGGTCTTATGACTTGAGTTGTAGAGCCAAGTTTCGGAACGGCTTTTGAACCACCTCCGGTTTTTTGGCTCTACAGAAGGGCAAAAAAGCGGACGACGGGTCTCGAACCCGCGACCTCGAGCTTGGGAAGCTCGCGCTCTACCAGCTGAGCTACGTCCGCGCCCGGTTGATTCTACGGGCGTCAGGAGGTTGCCGGAGGTGAGCGCGATCTAGAGTTCGCCGCCGTGAGCACCCGCTCTTTCCTCGCCTTTCTTGCCGTGCTGGCCGTCGTCGGCCTGCTTGCCTTTGGCCTGATCAACAAGGGCTCGGCCAAGATCGCGGTCGGCGAGCCGGCGCCGGACCAGGTGCTGCCTTCGCTGCCAGGACCCGGGAACGACTCGATCGGCAACTACCGCGGTAAGTGGGTGCTGGTCAACCTCTGGGCCTCGTGGTGCATACCGTGTCGGGAGGAGGCACCGGTACTGCAGCGGTTCTACGAGCGCAATCGCGAGCGTGACACCACGGTGCTCGGCATCAACGTGCAGGACAACGAGGGAGACGCCGTCGCCTTTCTGCGTGAGCACCCGACGACCTTCCCGCAGCTGCGCTCCGTCGGTGACGAGCGCAGCGACGCCTTCGGCTCGACCGGGGTCCCGGAGAATTTCCTCGTCGATCCGCGCGGCCGCCTGGCGCTGATCTGGCGCGGACCGGTCGACGAGCAGTTCCTCGCCGAACGCGTCCTGCCACTGATCGAAGGCAAGTCATGAGCTTCCGCTGTTCCTTTTCCTCGCCATGCATCGACAGAGCACACCGGAGGGTTCTGTGAGGCGCGCCGTAATGCTGGCCGCGATCACGTTCGGACTGCTGGCGATGGCCGTTCCGGCTGTCGCGACACCGGCGCAACAGCCGGTCCCCCAAACGACCGTCAACGACATCGAAGACGAAGTGATGTGCCCGATTTGCGGCACCCTGCTCGAGCTCTCGGACTCGCCGCAGGCGCGGCGCGAGAAGGTCTACGTCGCCAAGCTCGTCGCCACCGGCAAGAGCAAGGCCGAAGTCAAGGACGCGCTCGTCGCCCAATACGGCGATGAGGTCTTGGCCCAGCCGGACGCTTCGGGCTTCGACCTCTCCGCCTACCTGGTGCCGGTGCTGGCAATCCTGTTGGCCGCGGCGGCGCTCACCTTCAGCGTGCTGCGCTGGCGGCGCGACACCGGTCGCGAGTCCGCGGGGAACGCGACGAGGGCGCCAAGCGACGAGGACGCCGAGCGGCTCGACGCCGACATCTCCCGGTACGACCTCTAGCTCGCTCAGTCGAAGAGCACGAGGCCGGTCGCCTCTACCGGCATCCGCTTCGGGATCTCGGCGCGCTCGCCGCAGGCGAGAGTCACCGCCGCGTGTTCGGCGAGGGCGCGCAGCGAGTCCGGATCTTCGCTCAGCGGCGGGCCGTCGACGACGAGCAGGTCATAGGCTCGACGCAGGCGCTCGATCGCGTGATCGCAGCGTTCGGAATCGAGCAGCGCCACCGGCTCGGGCTCCGGCTCGCCCGCGACTATGCAGGTGAGCGGCTCGGTCGCCCGGCCCGACGCCGGCCCAGCGAGGACGAGCGGCTGCAGGATCTCGGCCGCATCGGCATCGCCGCGCAGGTACTCGTGCAGTCCCGGGGCTGCGGAAAGGCCGAGCGTGCCGGCGAGCGCCGGTGCGGCGAGATCGCACTCGAGCAAGGCGACCCGGCGGCCCTCGGCGGTGGCCGCTGCCGCGACCCCCAGCGCCACCTCGGACTTGGCGGGGCCGGTGAGGAAGACCGATCCCGAGCCGGCCAGGCGTACCGCCAGGCCCGCGTAGGCCTGCAGTTGGGCGCGGCCGAGCGATCCCGGTCGGGAAGAGTTCGTCTCGGGGGCCGGAATCTCGGCCAGCACGGGCTGCTTGCTACGCCGGCGCAACATCACATCCGCTCCGGGGCGGAGATGCCGAGCAGACCGAGCGCACCGGCGATCGTCCGCTTGGTGAGCAGGGCCAGGGCCAGGCGCGAGCGCTCGACCCCATCGCCCTCGGCGCCGACGACCTGGCAGTCGCGGTAGAAGGCATGGAAGTCGGCGGCGACCGCGGTCGAGTAGGTGCAGATTCGGTGCGGCGCTCGCCGCGCCGCCGCCTCACGCACCTCCTCGGGGAACTCGAGCAGCCGCTTGATCAACTCGCGCTCGGTTGGATCGAGGGGTGTGCCCGGCGTTGCCGCACCGGCGCCGCTCGCAGCGGACTCGGGCTCCTGCCCCGCTTTGCGCAGGATGCTGGCGATGCGGGCGTGGGCGTACTGGACGTAATAGACGGGATTGTCATTGGACTGGCGGCGGGCAAGCTCGAGGTCGAGGTCGACCGTGGTGTCGTGGCTGCGCCAGAGCATGAACCAACGGGTTGCGTCGACGCCGATGTCATCGAGCAGCTCGTCGAGGGCGACGAAGTCACCGCTGCGCTTCGACATCTGCGCCCGCTCGCCGCTTTCGACGATGTGGACGAGCCGCATGATCAGCGCCTCGAAGCGCTCGGGGTCGGCGCCGAGCCCGGCGATCGCGGCGCGCAGGCGGGCGACGTAGCCGTGGTGGTCGGCGCCGAGGACGTCGATCAGCCGCTCGAAGCCACGCTCGAGCTTGTCCCAGTGGTAGGCGACATCGGCGGCGAGGTAGGTCGGTTCGCCGTTGGCGCGGATCAGCACCCGGTCCTTGTCGTCGCCGAAGCTCGTGGTGCGCAGCCAGAGCGCCTCTTCGCTGCGGTAGGTGTGCCCCTGCTGGTCGAGTTGAGCGAGGGCTGCGTCGACCTCGCCGCGGCTGTAGAGGTCGCGCTCGGAGAACCAGTTGTCGAAGCGCACGCCGAAGCGGTCGAGGGTCGCGCGCACGTTTTCGAGGATCAGCTCGACGCCACGGCTGCCGATCGCCTCGAGGTCGTCGGGCTCGACCCCCTCGGCGGCGATGCGCTCGCCGAACTCGATTACGTAGTCGCCCCCGTAGCCGTCCTCGGGCGGCTCCTCGCCGCGCATCCGCGCCGCGATCGAGGCGGCAAAGCGCTCGATCTGACCGCCGGCGTCGTTGACGTAGAACTCGCGCTGCACCTCGTGGCCCGCCGCCTCGAGGAGACGGACGAGGGCGTCGCCATAAGCGGCGTGGCGGCCGCCGCCGACGTGCAGAGGCCCGGTCGGGTTGGCGGAGACGAACTCGACGAGCGTGCGCTCGGAAGCTTCGGTGGGGGCGGAGCCAAGTCGTCCGCCCGCGCCGGCGAGGCTGACCATCGCCCGCCGGTACCACTCGTCGGCGAGAAAGAAATTGACGAACCCCGGCCCGGCGACCTCGATCCGCTCGACCGTCCCCTGCCCCAGCTGCTCGCGGAGTCGATCGGCAAGGCGCCCCGCTACATCGCGAGGGTTTTCACCCAGCGGAGCGGCCAGCAGCATCGCCGCATTGGAGCTGTAGTCGCCAAGCTCAGCCTTGGGCGGCCGCTCCAGCGTCGGTTCGGGACCGGTCGGCTCACCGTCGCGCAGGGCGCGGGAAGCCTCCTCCACGGCAGCGCGCAGCTCGGCGATCGGGTCAGCGGTTGCCATCGTCGCGCCCATCGTATGGAGGGGCGAGCGCCGGTGTTGGGCGGGGAGCACTGAGTACGCTGGCCGGCGTGCGGATCGCCGCGATCACCGACATCCACGCCAACCTGCCGGCCCTCGAAGCCGTGCTCGAGTCGGCAGACCAGGCCGCGGTCGAAGAGATCTGGTGCCTCGGTGACGTGCTCGGCTACGGGGTCGAGCCAGATGCCTGCACCAAGTTGGTGCGCGAGCGTTGTGAGATCTGCCTGGTCGGCAACCACGATCTCGCCGTGCTTGGATCGCTGGACATCGCCTCCTTCTCGGAGGCAGCGGCAGAGGCGGTCGAGTGGACGCGCGCCAAGGTCAGCGACAGCACATTGGAATTCCTGCGCGAGCTGGATCCACAGGGCGAGCGCGGCGGCATCGGTCTCTTTCATGCTTCACCCCGCGACCCGGTCTGGGAGTACGTGCTCTCCAGCGAGCAGGCCGACGCCGGCATGGACGCGAGTGCACAGCGCATCGGCCTGATCGGCCACTCTCACGTCGCCCTTTTCTTCAACCGGCCCGCTGAGAGCGAGGAGGACGAAACACGGGGAGCCCAGGCGAGCGACGGCGCTCTGCTGGACCTCAGCCAGGGCGACTGGCTGATCAACCCCGGCAGCGTCGGGCAACCGCGCGACGGAGACCCGCGCGCGGCCTGGCTGGAGCTCGATACCGAGGCCGAGACAGCCTGCTTCCACCGCGTTCCCTACGACATCGAGCGCGCTGCGGCGCCAATCGCGGAGGAAGCGCTGCCGAGCCGCCTCGCAGACCGCCTCTACACCGGCCAGTGACGCTCAAATGCAGGGAAAATCCGCATCAGAGGCTGTTCTCTAGACTCGCAGCGGTGCGCAAACTGGCCGTATCCATACTTGCCCTCGCGCTGGGCGCCGCCGCCGCGGTGGCACTCGTCTCCTGCGGTGGAGGCGACGACGCCAAGCTCCTGCCGGGCAACACCGCGGCGGAAATCACCGAAAACCTCGATCGCGTCAAGCAGTACTCCGAAGAAGGCGAATGCGTCGGCGCCGAAGATGCCGTGGCCGAAGTGACGACGCAGATCGAAGCGCTCGAAGGCGTCGATCCGAAGCTGGTGGAAGCGCTGCAGCGCGGTGCCAGGCGACTCAACGAAGTGGTCGCCACCTGCGAAGAAGAAACGACGGAAGCGGTGGCGCCCTCCAGCGAAGCGACAACCACCGAAGAAACCGAGAAAGTGCCGCCGGGACAAGAAAAGAAGGAGGAAAAGGAACGGGAAAAGGAAGAAAAGGATCTCGAAAAGGAAGAAGAGAAGGCGGAAAAGCACGAACCGCCGGCTGAAACGACGCCTGAAGAACCCCCAACATCGCCAACGCCTCCTACATCCGAAGGTGGCGGCACCGATGCGCCGGGTGGCGTCAGTCCCGGTACTCCCGCAACGCCCGAAGAGGAAGGCGACTGATGGCGGCGGGAATCCTCTCGGGCCGCTACGAGATCGGCGAGCGGCTGGGCTCGGGCGGCATGTCGACCGTCCACCAGGCAACCGACCTGATCCTCGAGCGCACGGTCGCGGTCAAGATCCTCGCCGAGCACCTCTCCGACGACGAGCGCTTCGTCGCCCGCTTCCGCCGCGAGGCACTCGCCGTCGCCAAGCTGATCCACCCCAACATCGTGCAGGTCTACGACACCGGTATCGACGAGGGGCGTCACTACATCGTCATGGAGTACGTGCAGGGACGTTCCGGGGCGCAGATCCTGCAGAAGCAAGGGCCGCTCGACGCGGAGACGACCGCTGAGATCGGCGCTCAGGCCTGCGCCGGGCTCGACTACGCCCACCGGCGCGGGATCATCAACCGCGACGTCAAGCCGGGCAACCTGATGGTCACCGGCGGTCTGATCGGCGGCGGGGAGATGACGGTCAAGCTGACCGACTTCGGCATCGCCCGCGCGGTCGAACAAACCCGGATCACCCAGGTCGGCTCGGTCGTCGGCACCGCCGCCTACCTCTCGCCCGAGCAGGTGCGCGGCGAGGAGGCGACGCCGGCCACCGACGTCTACGCCCTCGGCGTCGTCCTCTACCAGTTCCTCACCGGACGGCTGCCGTACGAGGGCTCGACCCTCGCCGAGCTGGCGGTGCGACAGCAGAACGAGAAGCCGCTGCCGCCCAGCACCTACGACGACGACGTGCCAGAGACGCTCGGCGCCGCCGTGCTGCGCGCGCTGGAGGGCGATCCATCGCGGCGCTACGCCAGCGCCAGCGAGCTTGCGGGCGGCCTGCACCTGGGCCTGCAGGGCGAGGACGTGACCCTGCCGATGAGCGAGGGGACAGCGCCGACGAACGTCCTCGGCGACGAGACGAGCACCCGCCACCTCGATCGCACCGCCCAGACCGAGTATCGCCCGGCCCGGTCGTCACCGACCCGCCGCCCGGTCCCCAGGGCGCCGCAGCAGCAACCGTCTCCGCCGATGCCGATCCCGGCGCAGGCTCAGCGCAAGCGCGGCGCCTTCTCCCGCTTCGCCCGCTTCGTCATGGCGCTCGTCGCCCTGGTCCTGATCGCCGCCACCGTCGCCGCCGCCGTGATCTACACGACCGACAAGGCGACCGGAGTCAAGGCAACCGAAGTGGCCGGGAACACGGTCGACAAGGTGGTCGAAGAATTCAAGGACCTGGTTAAGAAGAACTCCGAATAGGTGTGGTGGTTGAAGAGGGTCGGGCACCCCTCCTCTCTCAACTTTTTCGGTGGATCGGCTGGGCCGTCCGAGGATGAACTGCCGAAAAGTACAAGCCGTTCGGAGGGGTGCCCGACCCTCCTCAGTCGACCGTCCAGGGAGTGCTTCCATTCATGATGGCGGCGGAATAGCTGCTGAAGGTGCTGGCGGCGATGGCGGTGTGGGCGTGGGTCATTAGCTCTTGGAGGTAGGTGAGGTTGTGGAGGCAGAGGAGGCGGACTGCCGTTAGCTCTTCGGCTCGGGAGAGATAGCTGAGGTAGTCGCGGTCGTGGTTCTGGCAGGCGGGACAGGGGCAGCCGTCGGCTATGGGGTTGCGGTCGCCTTCGTGGCCGGACTTGCGGAGGTCTAGGCGGAAGCGGTTGTCCGGGTCTGGGACGAGGGCTACGCCGTGGCGGGCCAGGCGGGTGGGAACAGCGCAGTCGAAGACGTCTAGGCCGAGGGCGATGCCGGCGAGCAGATCGTCGACCTCGCCGATGCCGAGTAGGTGCTTGGGGGCTTCCTCGGGGAGCAGTGGGGCGGTCATCGCCAAGACCTCGCGCATCTCCGACTTGTCGCGGCCCAAGGTGCCGCCGATGGCAAGGCCGTCGATGGCCGCGGCCGAGACGTACTCGGCCGATTCGCGGCGCAGGTCCTCGTAGACACCACCTTGAACGATGCCGAAGACCGCCTGCCGTGCCGGTCCCTCCCGCTCGTGCCACTCGAGGCAGCGGTCGAGCCAGCGGTGCGTGCGCTCGGTCGAGCGGGCGGTGTAGTCGCGGTCGGCGTGGAAAGGCGTGCACTCGTCGAAGACGAGGGCGATATCGGAGCCAAGCGCAGCCTGCACCTGCATCGAGACCTCCGGCGAGATGAAGAGCTCGGCGCCGTCTCGGTAGGAGCGGAAGTGCACCCCCTCCTCCTCGATCGAGACCACCGACCCCTGCGCCCCACCCTGCCGCCCGCTGCCCTTGACCTCGTTCGCGACCCCGCCATGGGCCAGCGAAAAGACCTGAAAGCCGCCGGAGTCGGTGATCAACGCCTGCTCCCACCCCATGAACCCATGCAGGCCGCCGGCCTTGGCGATCCGCTCGGGACCCGGCGAGACGAAGAGGTGGTAGGTGTTGCCGAGCACCATCTCGTAGCCGAGCGCGGCGACCTCATGCGATTCCAGCCCCCGCACCGTCCCCTTGGTCGCGAGCGGGATGAAGGCCGGAGTCTTCACCGGCCCATGCGCCGTGTGCAGAACACCCGTGCGCGCGTCGCCGTCACGCACTCCGATCTCGAATCTCAGCCTCTCTGACTCAACCCGCATCGCGCGTATCCGACTTTGACCACACTAGGGTGTGGTCAATCCCGGCTGGGTGATTAGGGAACGGCCAGTCATCGCCTCGGGCTGGGGGATGCCCAGGAGCTCGAGCGCCGTCGGTGCCACGTCGGCGAGGATCCCGTGGTCGCGCAGCTTCACTCCCTCCGCCGTAACGATCAGCGGCACCGGATTCAAGGAGTGCGCCGTGTTGGGCGAGCCGTCGGGCTCGAGCATGTGGTCGCAGTTGCCGTGGTCGGCGGTGACGATGCAGGCGCCGCCCTTGGCGGTCACCGCCTCGATCACCCCGCCGAGGCAGCCGTCGACCTCCTCGACCGCTGCGACCGCTGCCGGGATCACGCCGGTGTGGCCGACCATGTCGGGGTTGGCGAAGTTGATGATGCCGAAGCGGTAGTCGCCCTCGCTCCAGTGCGAGACGAAGGTCTCGGCGGCGGCGCGAGCGCTCATCTCGGGCTTTTGGTCGTAGGTGGGGACATCGCGCGGCGAGGCAACCAGGTGGCGCTCCTCCCCCTTCCACTCCTCCTCGCGCCCGCCGTTGAAGAAATAGGTGACGTGGGCGTACTTCTCGGTCTCGGCGACGTGCAGCTGACGCCCGCCGGCCTCGGAGATCGTCTCCGCCAGCGTCGTCTTCGGTCGCGCCTCCGGGAAGGCGACCGGGTAGGGCCAGCCCTTGCGGTACTCGGTCATCGTGGTCAGGTCGAGCAGGGGACCGCCGGCACGGGGGAACTCGTCGAAGCCCGGGTCGGCGAGGGCCCGGGTCATCTGCCGCGCCCGGTCGGGACGAAAGTTGATGAAGATCCCGACGTCACCCGCGGCGACCCCGTCGTAGTCGCCGATCACGGTCGGCTTGATGAACTCGTCGGTCTCTCCACGCTCGTAGGAGGAGGCGATCGCCTCCTCGGAGCTGGCGGCGCGCTGGCCCTCAGCGTGGACGATCGCGTCGTAGGCGAGCTTGGTCCGCTCCCAGCGCGTATCGCGGTCCATCGCGTAGTAGCGGCCGCTGACCGTGGCGACGTGGCCGGCCTGGCGCAGCCAGCGCTCCAGCTCGGCGACGTAGCCGCGACCGCCGTGGGGAAGGGTGTCGCGGCCGTCGGTGAAGGCATGGAAGACGACGTCGGGGACGCCCTCCTGGGAGGCCAGCTCGATCGTCGCCTCGATGTGCTCCCAGCCGGAGTGCACGCCGCCGTCGGAGACGAGGCCGAGCAGGTGCAGGCGCCCCCGCGGGCTGTTGCGCGCCCGCTCGCAAGCGTCCCTCAGCGCCTCGTTCTCGAAGAAGCTGCCGTCGGCGATCGCGTCGTCGATCCGGGCCAGGTCCTGCTTGACGATCGCGCCGGCGCCGAGGTTGAGGTGGCCGACCTCGGAGTTGCCCATCTGGCCGTCGGGGAGGCCGACGTCGCGGCCCTGGGCGGAGAGCTGGGCGTGGGGGAAGCCCTCCCAGAGGCGGTCGAAGACGGGCGTGTCGGCGAGCGAGATCGCGTTGCCGGGCCTGGGCTCGGCGAGTCCCCAGCCGTCGAGGATGACCAAGGCGAGCGAGGGAACCGTCACCGCAACCCCTTCCGGTGCGCCTTATCCAGACATAGCGGGGAAAAAGCGCACCGGAAGCTCATGTCGCCCTGACTATCTCAGCGAATTCGTAAGCATCGAGGCTGGCGCCTCCGACCAGGGCGCCGTCGATGTCGGGCTGGCTGAGCAGCTCGGCGGCGTTGGCGGGCTTGACCGAGCCGCCGTAGAGAATCCGCACGTCGTCGGCGGGGGCGCCGCGCTCGCGCAGCACGTCGCGGATGAAGGCACAAGCCTCCTGCGCCTGCTCAGGGGTCGCGGTGCGGCCGGTACCGATCGCCCAGATCGGCTCGTAGGCAATCACCACCTCGCCCAGTTTGGTGCCCACGACCTCGGCGAGGTCCGCCTGCAGCTGGCGCGTCAGCACCCCCTCGGTCTGCTCGGCATCGCGCGCCTCCTCGGTCTCGCCGACGCAGAGGATCGGCTCGAGGCCGGCGGCGAGCGCGGCCGGCACCTTGCGGGCCAGCGCCTCGTCGGTCTCGCCGAAAAGCTGGCGGCGCTCGGAGTGGCCGAGGATGACCGCTTCGACGTCGAGCTCGGCCAGCATCGGCGCCGACACCTCGCCGGTGAAGGCACCCGAGTCCTCCTCGTGCATGTTCTGCGCGGCGACCTTCACCGCGGTGCCATACCGGCGCTCGACCACCGCACTCAGAGCCGTGAACGGCGGGCAGATCACCACGTCGCTCTGCGTCGCCGCGATCTGCGGCAGCAGCGCATCGACAAACTCGGCTGCCTCGGCGACGGTCTTGTGCATCTTCCAGTTGGCGGCGATGTACGGCGTGCGCTCAGGCATCGCGCAAGGCCTCCACGCCCGGCAGCTTCTTTCCCTCCAAGAGCTCCAAGGATGCTCCTCCTCCGGTCGAGAGCCAATCAACTTTGTCGGCAAGGCCGAACTGCTGCAGGGCGGCGACCGAGTCGCCGCCTCCGACCACGGTAGTGCCCGGCGCCTTCGCGACCGCCTCGGCGACGGTGCGGGTGCCGGCAGCGAAGGGCTCCAGCTCGAAGGCGCCCATCGGTCCGTTCCAGAGCACCGTGCCAGCGGCGCCGATCGCCTCGGCGTAGGCGGCGGCGCTGCGCGGGCCGATGTCGAGCCCCATCCAACCGTCGGGCACATCGACGCCATCGCTCTCGCGCGGCTCGGTGTCAGCCGCAAAGCGTTCGCCGAGCACCAGGTCGGCCGGCAGGCGCAGCTCGCAGTCGGATGACTTGGCCCGCTCGAGCGCCTCGGAGGCAAGCTTTACGCCCTCCTCCTCGACGAGCGAATCGCCGGTGGAGATCCCCTGGGCACGGAAGAAGCTGAAGCACATCGCGCCGCCGATCAGGATCTCGTCGGCGATCTCGAGGAAGCGGTCGATCACGCCGACCTTGTCGGTCACCTTGGCGCCACCGAGAACGACGACCAGCGGCCGCGCCGGCGACTCGACCACGCGGGTCAGTTCGGTCACCTCCTGCTCGAGCAGCAGACCTGCGTAGCCCGGCAGCAGCGCGGCAACTCCGGCGGTGCTGGCGTGGGCGCGATGAGCGGCGCCAAAGGCGTCGTTGACGTAGAGGTCGGCCAGTTCGGCAAGCTGACCGGCTAGGGCGGGATCGTTCTCGGTCTCCCCCGGCTCGAAGCGCACGTTCTCGAGCAGCAGCACGTCGCGCGAGCCGAGACCCTCCGCCATCTCCTTGACCTCGTCGCCGACCACGGCCGGCGCCTGCCGCACGGGAGCGCCGAGCAGCTCGGCCAGGTGCTCGCCGACAGACACCATCGAGAGCTCCGGGACGACCTCGCCCTTCGGGCGCCCCAGATGCGAGACCAGCACCAACGAGGCGCTGCGCTCGCGCAGCAATTCGATCGTCGGCAGCGCCGCGCGGATGCGCGTGTCGTCGGCGACCCGGCCGCCGTCGAGCGGCACGTTGAAATCGACCCGGACCAAGACCCGCCTGCCCGCCACCTCGGCGTCGCGAACGCTGGCCTTGGCGAAGCTCACCGAACCACCTCGCGTTCGCGCACCAATCGCCACGGACCCGAACACCCGGAGATCACCGCGACGATTGGCGCGCTCACAGCTGCCGCGCTCAGAGGACCTTGCCGGCCAGCTCGACGCAGCGGTTGGAGTAGCCCCACTCGTTGTCGTACCAGGAGACCGCCTTGATCAGCTTGCCGTCGCCGATCGCCATCGTCTGGCCGGCGTCGAAGATCGAGGAGTGCGGGTCGCCGACGATGTCGGTGGAGACGATCTCGTCCTCGGTGTAGCTGAGGATGCCCTTCAGCGGGCCCTCGGCCGCGGCCTTGACGGCGGCGTTGACGGAATCGACATCGGTTGGACTGGAGGGCGTGAAGACGAGATCGACAACCGATCCCGTCGCCACCGGCGCCCGCACCGAGAGGCCGTTGAGCTTGCCGTTCAGGGTCGGCAGCACCAGGCCGACAGCCTTGGCGGCACCGGTCGTGGTCGGAATCAGGTTGAGCGCCGCGGCGCGGGCTCGGCGCAGGTCCTTGTGCGGCATGTCCTGCAGGCGCTGGT
Organism: Solirubrobacterales bacterium; assembly: GCA_033856195.1. Taxonomy (GTDB): domain Bacteria; phylum Actinomycetota; class Thermoleophilia; order Solirubrobacterales; family 70-9; genus VRUE01. Next base: position 27,096 of record JAWVFL010000068.1, read on the forward strand.
CGGCCGTGTAGGCGTGGATCGTCGTCATCAGCCCCTGCTCGATCCCGAACTCGTCGTTCAGCACCTTGGCCAGCGGCGCCAGGCAGTTGGTCGTGCAGGAGGCGTTGGAGATGATCTCGTGCCTGTCTTTGTCGTAGTCGCTGTCGAAGTTGACCCCGAGAGCGACGGTCACGTCCGGCTCTTTGGCGGGGGCGGAGATGATCACCTTCTTGGCACCGGCCGAGAGGTGCTTCGCGGCGTCGTCGCGGGCGGTGAAGAAGCCGGTCGACTCGATCACGACGTCGACGCCGAGGTCGGCCCAGGGCAACGCCGCGGGGTCGCGCTCAGAGAGGACCTTGAGCGGGGTGCCGTCGACCGAGATCGTGTCGCCGTCGAGGCCGATCTCGCCCGGGAAGCGCCCCAGGATCGAGTCGTACTTGAGCAGGTGGGCGAGCGTCGCCGGATCGGTGAGGTCGTTGACCGCGACGAACTCGAGGTCGGCCCCAGCAGCCTGCGCGGCGCGAAAGACGTTGCGCCCGATCCGCCCGAAACCGTTGATGCCGACCTTCACTGCCATTGAGTCAACCCTCCTGGGAGTTGGGGGCCCTAGTCGGACCCGATCGTGATCTCTATCTCGTACCCGTCGGGGTCCTTGAGGAACGCCGAGTAGGAGCCGGAGCCGTAGGAACGGCGCTCGCCCGGCTCTGAGACGCTGAGGCCACCCGCGTTCATGCCACCTTCCCAGGCCGCCTTGACGGCGACGATGCCGAGGCCGGAGAAGCTGAGCAGCCCGAAGCCCGCCTTGGGCTCGTGATGAGCGGAGATGAAGAAGACGGGTTTGGCGATGCCCCAGCCGATGGTTTCGTCCTCCTCGAAATGACGCCGCCAGCCAAGGGGCGCGAGCAGCGAGTCGTAGAACGACGCGCTCCGCTCGAGGTCGGATACCTCCAGTAGAACGTGGTGCAGCATCGGCCTGGGAGGCTATACGGGCGGGCGGATCAGCCGCCGCGCGGTGTCCAGCGGAAAAAGCGGATCGCGAGGAAGAGGCCGGCGATGCCCCAGATCGCGACGATCGCCAGGTTGTCCCATTGCAGGCCACCACTGCTGCCGGGGGCGTAGACATCGAAGAAGGCCTCGAAGAAGTGGCGGATCGGGAAGAGGTCGGCGAAGTGGATGACCCCGCTGGGCAGCTGGTCGTCGGGGATGAAGACACCGGAGAGGAAGTAGAGCGGCAAGAGCAGGGCGTTGACGATCGGCGCCGCGGCGTCTTGTGAGGGAATCGCGGCGGTCAGAGCAATCCCGAGGCAGCAGAAGGCGGCTGCCCCGATCAGCAGGGTGACGACGATCTCCGGCAGGTGCTCCCATGGAATCGCCACCCCATACAGGAGGCGGCCGATCGCAGCCATCAGCGCCAGCATCAGCAGGGCCACGACGGCCGAGTTGCCGATGCGGCCGGCGATGAAGACCCAGGCGGGCATCGGCGTGCCGCGGCCGCGCTTGAGGCGGCCGTCCTCGCGGGCGATCACCAGCGACATCGCCAGCGACTGCATCGTCGCTGAGATCACCGCCAGGGTGATGATCGCCGGTACGTAGTAGGCGGTGGTCTTGATCCCGCCACGAACGTCGACGGTCTGCCCGCCGAAGACCGTGGCGAAGATCAGCAGCAGGATCACCGGGAACATCACGGTGAAGAAGACGGATGCCGGGTTGCGCCAGAAGGCCTTCTGGTCGTAGCGGAACTGGTGGGCGAAGAGCGCCAGGCCGCTCATGGCTGCTTCTTCCGGTGCGCTTTATCGGCGCATAGGGGGGGAAAGGCGCACCGGAAGCTCATTCGGCGGATTCCCCCTCCGCGGTCAGCGAGAGATAGACGTCCTCGAGGTTGGGACGGGTCACTTCCAGGCCCTCCAGCTCGAGCCCCTGCGCGAGCGCGCGCTCGGTCAGCTCGTGCAGATCGGCGACGGGGGTCGTCGTCTCCACCGAGACGTCCTCGCCATCGAGCCGGTAGCTGATCGTCGTCGGCAGGCTCCCGCGGTCGCCGAGGTCGTCGGGGGTCCCGCTTGCCACCACCTCGCCACGGGAGATGATCGTCACCCGGTCGGCGAGGCGCTGCGCCTCGTCCATGTAGTGGGTGGTGAGGAAGACGGTCTTGCCGAGGTCGCGCAGGCCGGCGATCGTCTCCCAGGCCTGGCGCCGCGCCGAAGGGTCGAAGCCGGTCGTCGGCTCGTCGAGGAAGAGCAGCTCGGGATCGCCGACCAGGGCCATGCCAACGTCGAGGCGGCGCTGCTGGCCCCCGGAGAGGCTGCTGGCCCGCGCATCCGCCTTGCCGGCGAGGCCGACCAGCTCGATCACCTCGTCGACTGGCCGGGGCGCCCGGTAATAGCCGGCGTAGAGGCCGAGTGACTCGCGCACGGTCAGGTAGGGATCGAGCCGGCAGGTCTGCAGGACGATGCCGATCCGCTCCCGCCAAGCCCGATCGCCGCGCTGCGGATCCTCGCCCAAGACCGAGACCTCTCCCCCACTGCGCTTGCGATACCCCTCGAGGATCTCGACCGTGGTCGTCTTGCCGGCGCCGTTGGGGCCGAGGAAGGCAAAGACCTCTCCCGGCTGCACTTCGAGGTCGATTCCCCGCACGGCCTCAAAGTCGCCATAGCTCTTGCGCAGACCGCGGATGGAGATGACGGGATCGGGCAAGGGCTGGCGATTCTATGAAGGCGGTGACTGACGGGGCGCAGACGTTGCCAGGCAAGGACGCAGGGAGCGCGGCGTGCTCTGCACGCGAGCGACTGAGGACGCCGCATGGCGACGCCTGCGCCCCGTCAGTCCACTGCGGTGTCGCGGTGCTTTAGGTGAACCACGACGTCCTCGCGGCCTTCGAGCTCGCGGCGAATGCGGTCGGCGACGGTGATCGAGCGGTGGCGACCGCCGGTGCAGCCGATTGCGATCGTCAGGTGGCTCTTGCCCTCCGCCACGTAGGCGGGGACGAGGAAGTCGAGCAGCGGCAGCAGCCGCCCGTAGAACTCGCCCGCCTGGGTCCCCGACTCGACGTAGTCGCGCACCCGCTTGTCGAGACCGGTCAACGGCCGCAGGTCATCGACGTAGTGCGGGTTGGGCAAGAAACGAACGTCGAGGGTGAGGTCGGAGTCGTGCGGCGGTCCGTTCTTGAAGCCAAAGGTGAGCAGCGTCAGCGCCATCTTGCCCGTCTCGTGATGGCCGAGCATGTCCTCGGCGATGCGCCGCCGCAGGGTCCCGCCGGTGAGGTTGCTGGTGTCCATCACCACGTCGGCGCGCTCGCGCAGCGGCGCCAACAGCTCGCGCTCGGCGCGGATCCCGTCGACGATCCGCCCTTCTGGCGCCAGCGGGTGGCGACGGCGCGTCTCCTTGTAGCGGTCGACCAGCGTCTCCTCGTCGGCCTCGAGGAAGAGCACGGTCGGTTTGAGGCCGTCGGCCTCGAGATCGTCGAGCACCTGCAGCAGATCGTCGAAGTAGTCGCCGCCGCGCACGTCGGAGACGACCGCGGCGCACTCGACCCCGCTGCCCTCGTGGCGGAAGAGCTCGCCGAGGCTGCCGATCATCCGCGGCGGCAGGTTGTCGACGCAGAAGTAGCCGCCGTCCTCGAAGGCGGCGATCGCCTCCGACTTGCCGGCGCCGGAGTGGCCGGTGATGACGACGAGCTCGACCTCACGGGCGGGTGAGCGCCCGTCGCGTTCGGCCTCCAGTTTCTGCGCTTCCCCCGTGCTCGCCATTTCAGCCGGTCCTGTTCAGTTGCTCGTGGATCTCACGGGCTACCTTGCCAGGCACGCCGGGCACCATTTCGAGTTCCTCGCGACTGGCGCTGACGAAGCGCTCTGGAGAGCCGAAGTGCTGGAGTAGGGCGCGCTTGCGGACCGGCCCGATCCCCTTCAGCTCGTCGAGCACCGAGCCGGTCATCGCGCGGTCGCGGCGGCCGCGGTGGTGGTCGATCGCGAAGCGGTGCGCCTCGTCGCGCACTCGCTGCAGCAGCTTCGAGGCCTCCGAGTCTGCGGCGAGGTCGATCGGCGCGGCGCGGCCGGGCACATAGACCTCCTCCAGCCGCTTGGCGAGACCGATCACGGTGACGCCGCGATCGATGAACGGCACCAACGCCCGTATCCCGGCCGAGAGCTGCCCCTTGCCGCCGTCGATCACGATCAGCGAGGGCAGCGAGGCGAAGCTGTCGTCGCGTTTGCGGTCGTGGGGGGAGAGATCGACCTGTTCGAGGTAGCGGTTCATCCGCCGTCCCAGGATCTCCTCCATCGAGGCGAAGTCGTCGGGACCGGCCCCGCGGCCGTCGCCGTTCTCGCCCCGCACCCGAAACCTCCGGTAGTCGGACTTCTTCGTCGCACCTCCCTCGAACACCACCATCGAGGCAACGGTGTGCTCACCACCGAGGTTGGAGATGTCGAATCCCTCGATCCGCACCGGCAACTCCTGCATGTCCAGCGCCTCGCGCAGGCTGGCAAGCGACTCGACCCGCCGCTGGCGCCGGTGCTCGCGGCGCAGCCGGTCCTGGTCGAGGGCGAGGCGAGCGTTGCGCTCGGCCAGCTCGCGCAGGCGGCGCTTGTCACCGCGCTCGGCGACCCGCACCTCGACCGCGCTGCCGCGCCGCTCGCTCAGCGCTGCTTCGAGCAGCTCGACGCGCTCGCGCAGGTAGGGGCCGACGATGATCGTGCGCGGCATCGCCGGCGAAGCCGAGTAGTACTGGCCAACGAACTCCTCGGCGACCTCGGCGAGGTCGCGTTCGGCCTGGTTGTCGAGGTAGAAGCTCTGGCGCTCGGCGAGGATGCCGTCGCGCACCTGGAAGACCTGGGCGTTGGCGTCCTGCCCTTCGGCGGCGACGCCGATCAGATCGGCGGTGCCGACCGTGCCGCCGGCGACGCGCTGGCGCTCGAACAGCGACTGGATCGCCTTCAGCCGGTCGCGGTGCAGGGCGGCGCGCTCGAACTCGCGAGCCGCGGCCGCCTCCTCCATCTTCTCCTGCTCGTCTGCCTCGACCTGGCGGTAGCGGCCGGAGAGGAAGTCGACGATCGCCTCGATATTGCGGCGATACTCCTCACGGCTGATGTAGCCGACGCAGGGCGCCCCGCAGCGCTTGATGTAGTAGTCGAGGCAGGGGCTGCCGGGGCGGCGGCCGGGCTCCTTGCCCTCGCAGGTGCGGAACTGGAAGAGCTTGCCGAGCAGGTCGAGCGTCTCGCGCACCCGCTTGGCGCTGGAAAAGGGACCGAAGTAGGCGCGGCCGCTGCGATGCTTCTCGCGAGTGAAGTAGACGCGCGGGTAGTCCTCGTCGAGGCTGACGCAGACGTAGGGGTAGGACTTGTCGTCGCGCAGGCGGATGTTGAAGCGGGGGCGGTGGCGCTTGATGAAGGTCTGCTCGGTCAGCAGCGCCTCGGCCTCGGTCGATGTGACCAGGCACTCGATGTGGTCGACGCGCGACGTGAGGCGGCTCTCACCCCCGGCCGAGAAGTGCGAGGCGACTCGCTTGCGAATCGAGCGCGCCTTGCCGACGTAGAGCGTCTCGCCGTCGGCGCCGTGAAAGAGGTAGACGCCTGGCGAATCGGGCAGCTCGCGGCGCTGCTGCGCGATCCGTTCCGCGCGCGAGAGCTCGTCGTTGCCGTTGTCTTTGCTCACCGGTCAAAGAGTAGGCTCCTGGCCACCCGGCCAAAGTCACCCGGGCCAAGCCAGCCGACAACACTTCACCGACGGAGAGCGAGATGACCCCCGAGACCCTGACCAGCGCCCCACCCGAGCTGAAGACACTGCGGATCGAGATCGACGGGGAGATCGGCACCCTCACCCTCGACCGACCCGACGCCTTCAACGCGATGAGCCCGGAGATGATCGGCGAGATGACCGTCGCCTTCGCCTGGCTCGCCGACCGGGCATCGATCCGGGCGCTGATCATCACCGGCTCCGGCAAGGCCTTCTGTGCCGGCGGCGACGTCACCTGGTTCCAGCGCGGCGTCTCCGACGAGGAGATCGACCTGCCCTCGGAAGTGCGACGCGGCGCCGAGGCGCTGCACGCGGCGATCGTCGACCTGCGGCGGATCCCCTACCCGGTGATCTGCGCGGTCAACGGCCCCGCCGCGGGAGCCGGCTTCTCGCTGGCGCTCGCCTGCGACATCCGCATCGCCTCAGAGGCCGCTTTCTTCGCCCCCGCCTACGGGCGGATCGGCGCCTCGCCGGACGGCGGCATGACCTACTTCCTGCCCCGCGTGGTGGGACCAAGCCGGGCATTGGAGCTGCTGCTCGAAGACCCCAACATGAAGGCCAAGGACGCGCTCGCCGAGCGCATCGTCGCCGAGGTCGTGGCCCCCGATGAGCTGATGGAGACGGCGCGTGCCAAGGCCGAGAAGCTGGCCGCGAAGGCGCCGCACTACGTGCGCATGGCAAAGACGCTGGTCGGTGGCAGCATCGAGCACACCCTCACCGAGCACCTGCAGCTGGAGCGTCACGGCATCGCCGACAGCATGGCGACCGAGGATCTGCGCAACGGCGTAGAGGCCTTCTTCGGCGGCGGCACGCCCGAGTTCCACGGCCGCTGAACCGAGCTCGAGCGCCCCGCGTATGCAGTTACAGTCTGCCTGAGCATTCGTCCCCCAGGAAAGCCACCAGGAAGGATCCACCGCATGAAGAAGCTCGTCGCGTTTCTAGTCCTGGCCCTCGCATCGCTAGCCCTTGTCGCCTGCGGCAGCAGCAGCGACAGCTCCAGCACCACTGCCACCAGTGGCGGAGAAAGCACTGCGGAGACGGGTGGCGCGACGCCAGGCGGAAAGGCCAACGCGGGTGGAGGAGCGACTTCGAGCATCAAGTTCGAAGCCGATCCAGGCGGCGAACTCGCCTACACGACCACCAGCGCGACGGCCAAGCCAGGCAAAGTCACCCTCGAATTCACCAACCCCCAAGCCCTCACCCACGACGTGGCAATCGAATCTTCCAGCGGCGAAGAAGTAGGCAAGACCGAACTGATCGCCAGCGGCTCCGACTCCACCACCGTCGACCTCAAACCCGGCACCTACACCTTCTACTGCTCGGTCCCGGGCCACCGCGAAGCCGGCATGGAAGGCACGCTCACCGTCAAGTAGCCAGCATGAGCCGCTGGGAGACGACGAGCACACTGGAGGCCGGGGTCAGCCCGGCCTCCATTTGGCAGAAGGCCTACGCGGACGCCTCGGCTTGGCCCAGGTGGAACACCGAGATCAAGCGCGCCAGCCTCGACGGCCCGCTGGTTCTCGGCGCAACGGCAAAGATCGTCTTCAGCACCGGCCTGCGCCTGCGCTTCCGCGTAGTCGAGTTCGAGAGCGGCCGCCTCTTCACCGACGAGTCCCGCCTGCCCGGGGCCCGCATGGGTCACCGTCACCTGGTCGAGCCAACCGGGACCGGCAGCCACCTCACCAACACCATCTACATCGAGGGACCACTGGCGCCCTTGTGGTGCCGGATCATGGGGCCTGCTGCGAAGCGAACCCTGCCCGGCGCCCAGCGCGCGGTGGTTAGTTGCGCGTCAGGCGATACCAACGAGGTTCGGAGTTCTTGAGCGGACCGGGCATCCCAGCGGTGTCGGCCGCCTCGTCCTCGCTGAGCTCCCAGTCCGAGAAGGTGGTGACAATCTCCTCCTTGGCGACACCCCGGGGCAACGGTCCGCGATGCCCAGGCCCAAAAGCAAACACCAGCAGCGTGCTGCCGGGGACGGTCACAGCGCTCGCCCCTTTTGCGTAGTCCTGGCGCTGACCGGGCTTGAACCCGTGGAGGCAGCCAACGTCGAGCAGGAACCGATATCCGCCACCAACCGACTCCTCCAGTCGAGTCGCATCGCCCTTTAGGAATTGCACTTCGGCGTCGGCTGCCGCCGCCTTCTCGCGTGCCGCCTCCACCGCCTTGCCTACTGCATCGACCCCGGTGACCTGCCACCCCCGCCGGGCAAGCTCGATCGCGTGAGCGCCGGTCCCGCAGCCGATGTCAAGCGCCTTGCCGAGCGTCGGCGTAAGGCCAGCCTCCTCGCGGTCAAGCAGTGCCGCCAACTGCGGCCCGAACCCGACTCCAGCCTGCTCCCAGGGAGTGAAACCGAACCGATACGCAAGGCGATAGCCGGTACTCATCACGCCAGTGTCCCCTATTGGGCGCTCAGCTCGCGGGTGCCATCACGCGAGTGACGCTGTCGCCCACGAAGCACGGTTTCTCGTTGCCCTCAACCTCGAGGGTGAAGCGGGTCACTACCTGCCACCAGCCGTCGCCGATCTCGTCGACTGAGACGACCTCGGCCTTGCCACGAACCTTGGAGTCAACGGGGACCGGGGCGGGAAACCTGATCTTGTTCCAGCCGTAGTTGACGCCGAGGGCGAAGCCGGTGGAGGAGATCAGTTCCTTGCGGAAGCCGTCTACGAGGGAGAGGGTGAGGTTGCCGTGGGCGATGGTGGTGCCGAAGGGGCTCTCGGCCTTGGCGCGGTCGACGTCGACGTGGATCCACTGGTCGTCGCCGGAGAGGTCGGCAAAGGTGTTGATGTCCTCTTGTGTGACGGCGCGCCACTCGCTTGGGCCGATCTCCTGTCCGAGCAGTGCCTGCATGCCCTCGACTCCCTGTACCTCGACGCTTGCCATCGGCGGGCAGTTTAGCCACAGGGCGTCGCGCTGAGCAGGCGGCGCCCGAACGGCTTGCGGTAGCCGCGGCCGTAGGTGACCGTGAGCCGGGTGTACCAGCGACGAGCGCCACAGCGCACAGGGCCGGCAGCCTTGACCCGGGCGTGCGCGAGCCCGTTGGGATCGCAACACGGTTTGAGGAGCTTCAGGTGACCGAAGCCGACCGGCTTGCGGGCTCCCCAACGCTTCCAGTGGATGCCTTCGAGGCGCCCGAGCGGCGCGAAGTCGAGCCAGCGCGGGCGTTCCCCGCAGCGCAGCGCAGCAACTGGGCGGGGGAGGCAGAAGCTCGGCGAGCCAGGTGGCACTTTTGGTTTGCCTTCAGAGCCGGGGCCGGGTGGCGGGGGCTCGGAACCCGGCAGCGGGACTTCCGGATCTGGCGGTGGTGGCGGGGGCGGCAGTTCGGTTTCGACCCGGAAGTTGTTTTTGTCTGCTTCCTGCACTTTCTCGCAGCTGGTAGCGGCGGTATCGACGATTGGAGCGCGATCGATCAGAGCGGTATCGGCGTCTTCGCCGCAGTCGATCGTGTCGCCCGCGTCTCCGGAGTTGGCGAGGATCGTGTCGGCGCCCGCCCCGGAGAAGTAGCTGTCGGCGCCTTCCCAGCCCAGCAACTGGTTTTTGCCGGGGCCGCCATGGAAGACGTCAGCGGAGCCGGTGCCCTCGAGGTCCTCGATCTCGACCAACGTGTCGAGTTTGCCGCTTGCGCATTCGGGTTCTCCACCGGCTCCGGGTTTGCCGGCACGTCCAGCGCCGATCTGAGCCTCGACCCCCGATTTGAACTTCGCCCAGGAAGCATTGTCGCGTTCTTCCCCGGCACCCCCATCGATCGTGTCGCCGTCGCAGATCGAGTCGGAGAGGAAGAGGTCGTTGCCGGTACCGCCGAAGAGTTTGTCGGCACCGCCGTTGTTCAGCAGGGCGTCGTCGCCGCCGAGGGCCGAGAGGGTGTCGGCGCCGCCATCCGGCCCGTCGGCCAGAACATCCTCGCTAGCGTCGGCGCCGGTCAGTTTGTCATCGCCGTCACCACCGCTGATGAGGATCGAGGTCGGCGCGGGAAAGCCGCTCGTCTGCACGCTGTCGTTGCCGTCGAGGCCGGCGAGAATGACCGAGTCGAGCGGCTTGCTCAGCGGACAGACGACCTGGCCGGCGCTGGGTGGGTTGCAGCCGGCCCCGGTCCCACCGGAGTCGAACGGCCCCGACCCGGGGCCAAGGCTGAAGGTCACGCTTCCCGGTGCATAGGCGGCGACGATCGCGTCGGGAAAGTTGCTGCCGGACAGGTAGAGCTCGGCGAAGCGAGTGTCCTCGGGCGCGATCTGGCCGACGCTGACCTTGCTCGCTTCGTGAACGACGACGCCGCCTTTGTTGGTCCCCGACTCGCAGGCCGTTTCGCCGCCGCTTTCGCAGTGATCGCTTCCCCCGCCGCCGTTGAGCGTGTTCGCGCCTTCGCCGCCATCGAGGTGGTCGCCGTCGGCACCGCCAAAGAGGGCGTCGCCGCCTTTGCCGCCGATGATCACGTCTCCTCCTCCGCCCCCGTAGATCGTCTCGGGCTTGTCCCCGCCGACGATGTAGTCCGAGTAGGCGGTGCCGATCACGGTCTCAAAAGAGGACCCTTCGACGACGTCGACGCCACCACCGTCGGGGGCGACACCGTCGTCGGCCTGGTTGGTGGTCAGGTTGAGGTAGACACCCCGCTCCCCGCCTTGCGCCGGCAGGCCGGGGACCGCGGAGAAGTCGGGGTAGTCGGCGTTGTCCGGAAAGCCCGGAGTGACGCCGGTCGAATAGCTGAGCGTGTCGACGCCGCCGCCGGTGTCGCGAAGGTTGTCCTGGGTTGCGTCGCCGCGAACGTAGTCGTCGTCGGCTTCGCCGTCGACGGCGTCGGCTCCAAAGCCGCCGGCGAGGCGATCGGCGCCCGGGCCACCTTTCAGCTGGTCATCGCCGATGCCACCGAAGAGCTGGTCGTTGCCGGCACCGCCGGAGAGCCGGTCGTTGCCGCGCTCGCCGTAGACGACGTCGTTGCCGGGGCCGCCTTCGAAGGTCTGGCTCCCAACCCCGAGACGGCATTCATTCGAGCAGTCCGAAGCGGCCGCGATCGGCGCCGCCAGGATGGTGTCGTCGCCCTCCCCCCCGTTCACCGCGGCGACGCCGGGTGGAGCGACGATCCGATCGTCGCAAGGCGTCCCGTAGATCGTGCCGCCGCTGGCCTCCGGCCCTTCGGCGCAACTCGGCGTGGTCGTGCTCGCACCGACCCCCGGCCCGGCCGAAAAAGCCACCGCGAGGACGATCGCAGCCGCGAGCGTGCAAAGACCCAGGCGTCGCATCCCCATCGAATACTGGATACCCGATACGGCCGAACCGACGCGGTCGCTACCCGCCCACGAGGCGGAGCGGCGAGTGCCGCGCGAGGGCGAGGAAGTCGGCGTCCTCGCAGAGCAGCTCCGCACCGGCGCGGATAGCCACGGCGGCGATCAGGCAGTCGGTGAGCTTTCGCGGCGTCTCCCCGCCACTGCGGCAGAGCCGGTACAGCTCGGCGGCGTACTCGTAGTCGACGGGTCCGTCCACCGCGAGGAACTCCAGGCCATAGAGCAGGCGCCGCAGGCGGTCGCGATCGGCATCGTCGCGAGCGCCGGCGAGGATCTCCATCACGATCACGTCGGTGCTCGCCAGCTCGGCCTCCTCCTGCAGCGCAGAGCGCAGGCGCAGATGGGCCGGACTGCCGGTGGCGCGCAGGAACTCCACCCAGGCGGAGCTGTCGACAAGGATCACTGCCCCGGGATCTCTTCTCGCGAACGAATCTCGGCGAGATCGCCGGCCCACCCGGTGCCCTCCGTCGCCAGTGCCTCCTCGCGGCTCATCGGCTCACCGACGAGCTTACGAAGAGCCAGATCGACCGCCTCGCGCTTGCTGCGCAGTCGATAAAGGCGCATTGCACGATCGATCAGCAAATCGTCGATCTCGATGTTCGTACGCGTCACAAGGGCAGGATACACCTTGGGGTGTATGGATACACCGCGAGCGGGAACAGCCATCTTTAGATGCCGCTCTCGCTCGCGCACGGTCACGCCACCAACCTCACTTCGAAAGTCGGAATGGCAAGAGCCCCCGCCCCACCCAGCAGGGCGAGGATGCGGCTGACGTAGGCGGTGGTCTCCGGAATCGACGGGACGCAGTTGCAGGCTTCGACGGGGGCGGGACCGGCGTTGTAGGCAGCGAGGGCCAGTTGGGGCGAGCCGAACTGGCGGATCAGATCGGACATCAGGTGGGCCTCGGCGTCGATAGCGGCAACGGGATCGAAGGGATCAGTGAGGCCGTAAGCGGCTGCAGTGGAGGGAATGAACTGGGCGATGCCCTGGGCGCCGGCGGGAGAGCTCGCGTAGGGGTTGAAGTTCGACTCGGCCATCAGCTGGGCGGCGAGCAGAGCGGCCGAGACATTCCAGTGCGTCGCGGAGCGGAAGAGCGGTGCACGAAAGCGACCCGGGACGAAGGCGGGCAGACCTTCGCCGCCGGAGAAGGAGCCGTCTCCGCCGCTCGCGGTGTTGGAGCCGCCGCTCGCGCCGACCGAGTTACCGGCCTGCGAGCACGGCGCGGGCCCAGCTGTGAAGCCGTAGTGCCAGGCCTCCCACGAGTAGCGCTGCACAAAGCCGAAGCCGCTCGCGTTCGCTGCCAGCCAGCCGTAGGCGGTCTCAGGCCCGAGATCGAGCTCGGTCGCACAGCGGTGCAGCGAGTGGCCCGGCGGCGCCACCCAGGTGGGATCGGGATGGGCGGCGAAAAGCGCCGCCTGTTCGGCGTCGGAGCGGAAGGCCGAGTTGACGATCAGGGAGACGCCAGCCCCGGTGGCGGCCGCAGCCATGCGGTCGAACGCCGCCGCCACGTCGGGCCTCATTCCGTGTCCCTGCCGGTAGACCAGCGGACCGCTGTAGCCACCGCCCGTCGCCATCGTCGGTGACGCTTCGCCGGCCGGACTTGACGGAGCGGCTGCCTCGGCTATTGCCGACGCTGCCGTGCGGCCGTGCACCTTGCCTACCTCGAGCTCGGCAAGAACCACGGCTTTGACCCGCACCGGGGCAAAGGAGACTTCGTCGGGAAAGGAGATCCGCAGGCTCGCCGCAGCTACGTCGTTGGCCTTGCCCACCTGCATGGCCGCCAGTCGCGCCCGAGCGAGGTAGGCGGCCTTCTCGATGTGGCGTGGGTTGGGCGATCCATCCGACAGGCGAGCCGGCGAGAGAAGGCGCTCCAGGTCGTCGCGCATCGAGCGCGCAGCCGAGATCGCGGCCAGATCGGCAGCTCGCTGTGCTCGTCCCTTCCCCACCAGGGCACCGGCGATCGCCACCAGCGCCAGCGCCCCGGCGACCAGGGCTATCGCCCCGCCAAGCGCCAGTGGCAGTACCTGGCCGTCCTCGCTCTTCGCTTCCATAACCTCACCCTGGTGAGGGCCGGCGCGCGCGTGGTGCGCTCAGGTGCGCGACTTTGTGCCAAATCGACGGCGAACCATTCCGGTCCGCCAGACGTAGAACCAGCTAGCCGCCAAACCGAGCCAAGGAGACCCGATGAAGCTATCCGCCGCCCCGCTCCCTCCCAAGCAGCGCACAATGCTGGGGATCCTGGTCATCGCCTTGGCCGCCGCTGTCATCGCCGCCCCCAGCCAGGCCGCCAAGCCGAGCAAGCGCGTCGCCGCGAAGGCCGAAAACGCGACTCTTGGCAAGACCGTCCTCACCACTACCGGTGGCCATACCCTCTACAGCCTCAGCGTTGAGAAGCACGGAAAATTCATCTGTACCGGTTCCTGCCTCTCCGTTTGGCATCCGCTCTTCGTCCCGGTCGGCGTGCGCCCGACCGGCCCGGTGAAGCTCGGCACGATCGCACGGCCCGATGGGGGATTGCAGGTCACCTATCGCGGCCGGCCGCTCTACCGCTTCGGCGGCGATGCGAAAGCGGGTCAGGTGAACGGCGAGGGGATCAAAGACGTCGGCACGTGGCACGCGGCGGCGCTGCCCACTGTGGCGAAACCGGCGCCCGAACCACAGCCGCAACCGGAAAATCCCGACCCCTACAGCCACTGAGCCAGAGGGCGACGGTGGGACTTAGCGCGTGCGAACCGCGGCTACCGTCTGCTTCAGGGTCTCGCGGGCGTCGTAGTGCGGCATCCAGTGCAGCTTGCGGCGGGCGCGGGTGGTGTCCATCAGGACGGGACGCCGGACCGCCTCGATCCAGGCCGCCTCGTCGGGCAGGAACGGCATCAGGGCGACCGCCTCAGCGGCGACGCCGACCGCCAGATGGGGTGCCGGCACCGCGTGCCAACCCAGCGCGTGGGCCAAATCGGTGATCGTCAGCTGGCCGGGTCCGGCGAGGTTGTAGACGCCCGGGTCGCCGTGACCGAGGACCGCCGCGGTGAGCGCTGCCGCGACGTCGTCGTGGTGGACTAGCTGGAAAGGCACGCCGGGATCCGGCAGGACCGGCCGCAGCTCCGGCACCTTGCCAAGCGCCCAGCGCACCGGCCCGGGGATCCGCTGGCCGATCGTCAGCAGTGGGATCAGGTCAAGCAGAAGGGTCGCTTCGGGCCCGGCGACGATGCAGGGGCGGAAGACGTAGGCCTCGGTGTCGGAATCGGCGAGGGCGCCCTCCAGCTCGGCCTCGACCGCGGCCTTGTGAGCTGAGTAGGGATGGCGGGTGGTGCCGCGCACCGGCTCTTCCTCGTCGAGCAGGGCCGGCATGCCCCGGCTGAAGCCATAAGCCGCTACTGAGGACGTGTAGACGAGCCGCTTTGCGCCGGCTGCCGCAGTGGCCTCGAAGACGTTGCGCGAACCGGTCAGGTTGACCTCGCGACTGTTGCTGTCGCCGGCGACGATCGCGAAGGCGAGGTGGACCACGACGTCGGCGCCCTCAACCAGCGACTCCACCGCGTCGCGATCGAGTACGTCACCACGGCGGTATTCGGTCTTCTCCCAGCCGTGCCCGGCGAGATCGAATGGCCGCCTCGCCATGCCGATTACGCGATCGACCTCCGGTGTCCGCTCCAGCGCCGAGATGAAGGCCCTGCCGATCTCCCCGGTCGGGCCGGTGACTGCGACGGTCAGCATGCGGCGATTCTGGCGAAATGCGAACGGCGACGCGGCATCGCTCAGCCCGCTGCGATCAACCGCTCACGGCGACGATCTCAATCAGCTCTTCGAGACCGTAGAGATCCTTCGGGTTCGTACCGTTGCTGGTCACGATGAAGTGCTTTCCAAAAGGGGTTGACGTATTCGATCTGGCAGTCCCCCAGGAGCCTCCGGGGGCAGGACGCCGAAAAGCGCGCGGCGCGCGGGCACCCAGGCGAGTGGTCGCTTGAGGACACGGACGGCGAGACCGCGATCGAGCAGGTCGTGCACGGCGAGAGCAGCGAGCGCACGGTCCGCAATGAGATCGGCGCGGAGCAGGACACCCGTGGGCTCGACGCCAGGCTGGGCCAAGAGTTCCTGAAACGCGGTCGGCGGAGCGTGCACCACAGCAACCGAGTCGCGGACGAGCGGCAGCGCCGCGTGGATGTGCTCGAAGGCGTCGCGGTCGCCGGCGACCGCGAGATGACACGTCTGTCCCCGCGACGCAGCTCTCAGCCCCGGCAGATGGACCGCAAGCCGCTCCTCCAGCTCTCGCGCCCCGCTCGAAGCGACAAGCGTAGGGCGCGGAGCACGACCGGCGATGTCGATCAACAGGCCCGGGCGGTCCGGCTCGGAGCCGGCGCAGGCCACTGCCGCCGCCGCGGCCCGCGAGCCGGACGCGCCGCCAGCGGCGGTCGCCAGAATCACCCGTCCCCTCATTGACGATCTTCCGCTGTTCCTTGGCCACGGATGACAGAGAAAAGGAACAGCGGAGCCATCACTGCCGTGGCCTCGCATGGCTCGTGCTTGTCACCACGAGGCGGTCCCCGACGGCAGAGAGCAGCGAGGGCGGCTGGACACGCACGGTGACCTCTCCCCCGCGCACGACGACATCTGAATCCGTCTTCGCCCAGTTCGGCAGCGACTGCGCGACGGCCGCCTTTGCCGGCCGGCCGGCGGCCAGCGCCAGCGCCCCAGCCTCCGCCGCGCCATCGGCGATCGTCAGCGCGTAGCCGGCAAGCAGCAACTGCAGCGCAACCGAGCCCGCCAGCATCAGCAACGGGATCGCAGCAAGGAGTTCCACCGTCGCCTGGCCGTTCTCTCTACTCATCGCCGAGCTCGCTCCTCGCCCCAACCGTCAACCGCGGTAGCGCCGGCAGAAGACGCGGGATCACCAACCGAACTGCAACGCCGTCCCCCTCGCTCACGCGCACACCGATCCGAAGCATGGCCGGCAACGCTTGCCGTGCCGCTACCTCAGCGTCTCCCCCGACCAGCGCCGCCCTCGCCCCCGCCCGCGCGGCAAGGCCGGCTGACCAGAATGCGCCTCCGACGACCGCCAGCTGTGCCGCCACCAGGACCGCCAGCAGCAGGAAGGGGATCGCCGCGATCAGCTCGACCGAGGCGGTCCCTTCCTCCCTGTGGCCTGCGCTGCTGACGATCCGGGGCGGCACGCCGCGACCGTCGCATGCGCGAACGCGCCCGTGGCACGCTCAAGCGCGCGGATCAGTCACGCCAATGCCCCATGCCTTGTCAGTAGGTGTTGGCGTCGATCCAGATCCGCCAGATCGCCGCCACCGAGGCGCCGAGCAGGATGATCCAGGCCAAGGTGCCGCCACCGCTTGAAAAGAGCTCGTCGCTGCCCGCTATCAGCAGCGCGATCATCCCGACCGCCGCGTAGAGGATCGCGCGGCGGGCATCGGTCAGCGTCGCCAGCGTGAGCTGATTCTGGCGGCTGAGCACGAACAGCATCCATGCCAACGCGGCGAGGAAGCCCATCGTGATCGCGGTCAGGATCGCTTCGGCGACGCTGCCGCCCGAGGGGGCGAAGGCCACCACCAGCGCCAGCGCCGTGACGATCGCGACATTGCGCAGCGTACGCATGGGGAAAATTCTACGCTCCGGATCGCTACTTGCTCGACATGACGACGATGCCGAAGACGACCGTGGCGAGGGTGACCATCAGGGCCAGACCGGCCAGCGCGGCGGCCGTGCCGGCGGCGAATGGGCGCTCCTCGCGGCTGAGATCAGCGAAGCGGGCGACGCCCCAGATCGCCACCGAGAAGACCACGGTGATGCCGACGCCGGCGATCACCGATGCGACGACCGTCTCGAGCAGCTCCTTGGTCTCGACCACGACGGCCATCGCTCAGCTCGCCGGGACGGGCGCGCCCTCCCGCGAACGGCGCATGAAGACGGCGGCGATCAGCGAGAGTGACATCAGGGTCACCAGCACCGGGCCCAACGCCCCGTCACCGAAGATCGCCGTGATGCCGTAGGCCAGCGCGCCGATCGCGGCTGCCGCCGGCAGGGTCAGCAGCCATGCGGTGACGATGTTGCCCGCGACCCCCCAGCGCACCGCCGAGACGCGCTTGCCGGCCCCCGCTCCCATGATGCCGCCGTTGATCACGTGCGTGGTCGAGAGCGGGAAGCCGAAATGAGTCGAGGCGAGGATCACGGCGGCGCCCGCACCCTGTGACGAGAAGCCCTGCGCGGCATCCATCTTGATGATCCGTGTCCCGGTCGTGCGAATGATTCGCCAGCCGCCGCTGTAGGTGCCCAGGGCGATCGCGGTCGCGGCCGAGACGATCACCCAGAGCGGCGGATCGGCATTCGCCCCCAGCGTTCCGTTGGCAACCAGGGCCAGCGTGATTATCCCCATCGTCTTCTGCGCATCGTTGGTGCCATGGGCAAGCGCCAGCAGGCTGCTGGAGATGATCTGCCCGTAGCGGAAGCCGCGGGTCACGGTGCCGGGGCGCTGCTTGCCGACGATCCGATAGACAAGTCCGATAGCGATACCGGCGACCACGAAGGCGAGGATCGGCGCGATCACCGCCGGGATCAGGACCTTGCCGACCAGGCCATCGGCAATCACGGCATCGAAGCCCGCCGCCGCCACGGCGGACCCGACCACGCCGCCGATCAGCGCGTGCGAAGAGCTGGAGGGCAACCCGAACGACCAGGTGATCAGGTTCCAGGCGATCGCCCCGATCAGGCCGGCGAAGACCACGGTCGGGGTGACCACGGAGGAATTGACGACGTCGTTGGCGACCGTCGCGGCGACCGAGATCGAGATGAAGGCGCCGGCGAAGTTGAGCAGCGAGGCGAGACCGATCGCCACCTGGGGCCGCGCGGCCCCGGTCGAGATCGAGGTGGCGACGACGTTGGCGGTGTCGTGGAAGCCGTTGGTGAAGTCGAAGGCGAGCGCGGTGCCGACGACGATGACCAAGATCACATCGGAACTCATGTGACGAGACCCAGGCGTTGCCAGACAAGGACGCAGGGAGCGTGGCGTGCTCCGCGCGCGAGCGACCGAGGACGCAGTATGGCGACGCCTGGGGCCGTCACGAGTTCTTTATGACTATGCCCTCGAGTATTTGAGCCGCCGTCTCGGTCGCGTCGATCGCGTTCTCGAGCACGGCGAACATGTCCTTCCAGCGGATCACGACCATCGGGTCGATGCCGTTGGAGAAGAGCGAGGCGACGGCGTTGCGGGAGATCCTGTCCCCGTCGTTCTCCAGCCGGTGGATCTCGATCCAGTACTTGTCGAGGTCCTTGAAATCGCGCAGGTGCTCCAGCCCCTCGGCGAGCTGCTCGCAGGCGGCCACCAGCACCTTGGTCAGATCCTGGGCCTGCGACATCGGCGCCTCGATCTTGTAGAGGCCGAGGAAGTCCGCCGCCTCCTCGGTGTAGTCGACGATGTCGTCCATCTGGGTTGCCAGCCCGTAGATGTCCTCGCGGTCGATCGGCGTGACGAAGGTCGAGTTGAGCCGTTTGACGATCGCGTGGGTGATCCGGTCACCCTCCTGCTCGGCATCGACGATCCGCTGCGAGAGGTCGCCGGAGTCAGGCCAGGAGCCCATCATCTGGTCAAGCAGCCGCGCCGCCTGCAGGGTGTTCTCACCGGCCTCGATGAAGAGATCGAAGAAGGTTCGATCGCGGGGCAGGAGGGAGAGGCGCACTACCTGACAATCCTATTGACAGGAGCGGGCGGTCGCGGTTCAGCCGGCGATCGCGGCGAGATGCTCGGCGGCGCGACCGGCGTGGCGCTCGCGCATCTCCTCCTGAACGCTGCGCCGCCGGCCGTTCGCGGGCGCCAACCGGGTCCAGGTCCCCTCGGCATCGAGCTCCCAGGCGTTGGCGTTGTCGGCGAAGCAGCGCTCCAGCACGTCGAGCAGCTCGGCCCGCAGGGCCGGGTCTTCGACCGGGGTGACCAGCTCGACGCGGCTCTCGAGGTTGCGCGGCATCAGGTCGGCGGAGCCCATCAGCACGCGGGTATCCTCGCCGCGTTCGAAGGCGTAGATGCGCGAGTGCTCGAGGAAGCGGCCGACGATCGACATAACGCGGATGTTCTCCGAGATATCGGGCACGCCCGGACGCAGGCAGCAGATCCCGCGCACGTTGAGGTCGACGCGCACGCCCGCCCGGGAGGCCTGATACAGCGCCTGGATACAGGCGGCGTCGACCAGCGAGTTCATCTTCAAGGCGATCCGCGCCTCCTGCCCCGCTTCGTGCGCCTTAACCGTGGCGGAGATCTCCGCGAGGATTTGATCGCGCATCGTCGTCGGCGAGACCAGCACCTTGCGGTACTCGGCTGGGCGACCGTAGCCGGTGAGGAAGTTGAACATCTCGGCGACGTCGGCGCCGATCTCCTCATCGGCGGTGAAGAGGCCGAAGTCGGTATAGAGGCGGGCGGTCTTGGGGTGGTAGTTGCCGGTGCCGATGTGGACGTACTCGCGCACCCTGTCGCCCTCGCGGCGGGCGACGAGGATCGCCTTCACGTGGGTCTTCAGGCCCGGGATGCCATAGACGACGTGGACGCCGGACTCCTCCAGCGACTTTGCCCAGTGGATGTTGGCCTCCTCGTCGAAGCGGGCCTTCAGCTCGACCATGCAGACCGCCTGCTTGCCGCGTTCGGAGGCGCGGATCAGCGATGGGACCAGGGGCGAGTCGTCGCTGGTCCGGTACACGGTCTGCTTGATCGCCAGCACGTCCGGATCGGCGACCGCCTGCTCGACGAAGCGCTCGACCGAGCTGGCGAAGGAGTCGTAGGGATGGTGGACGAGCAGATCTCCCTGGCGGATCGCCGCGAACATGTCGCAGGGCTCGTCGTCCTCGCCGAGCAGGCGCGGGTGGGTCACCGGGGTCCAGGGGGCGTAGCGCAGCTCGGCGTGGCCGGGCAGGTCGGCGATCGCGGTCAGGTCGGCGAGGTCGATCAGGCCGTCCACGTCGTAGACCTCGCGGTCCTCGAGCCGCAGGGCGTCGATCAGCTGCTGGCGCAGCTTCGGGTTCATCCCGGCGGCGATCTCCAGGCGCACGACCTCGCCGAAGCGGCGGCGGCGGATCTCGTCCTGGACCGCCTGCAGCAGGTCGTCGGCCTCGTCGGAGACGGTGAAGTCGGCGTCGCGGGTGACCCGGAAGTAGCCGTAGTCGACGACCTCCGTTCCGGGGAAGAGGGAGTCGAGGTTGGCGGCGATCACCTCCTCCAGGGGAACGAAGGCCTTGCCGCCCTCGTCGACCGGCAGGAAGCGGCCGAGCAGCTCCTTCGGCACCTTGACGCGGGCGATGATCTCGCTGCCGCTCTCCGGATCGCGCAGCAGCACGCCGAGGCTGAGCGAGAGGTTGGAGATGTAGGGGAAGGGCCGTCCCAGGCCGATCACCAGCGGGGTCAGCGCCGGGAAGACCTGCTCGTGGAAGCGGACGTCGATCTCGCGCCGCTCCTCCTCGCTCGCCGAGTCGAGCGAGACGATGCGGATCCCCTGCTCCTCCAGCGCCGGGCGCAGCCTGCCGTCGAAGCAGGCGTGCAGGCGCTTGTCGAGCTCCAACACCCGCGCTTGGATCGCGTCGATCTGCTCGCCCGGCCGGAGCCCATCGGGGCCGCGCGCGTCGATCCCGGCGTCGAGCTGCTCGAACAGCCCTGCCACCCTGACCATGTAGAACTCGTCGAGGTTGGAGGCGTAGATCGCGCAGAAGCGAATCTGCTCCAGCAGCGGCACTTCGGGATCCTCGGCGAGTTCCAGAACCCGCTGGTTGAAGTCGAGCCAGGAGAGCTCACGGTTGAAGTAGAGGGCGGGATCGTCGATCGGGTCATCGTACTGCCGCACCTCCGTCATCCCAGCCGCCTCAGGCAGCGCGGACTGGCGCTTGCCCGGCCGCGGGCACGGCCCCCAGAGCGCGGCGGTAGCCACCGGCGAGCTGCTCCATCGCGCGACCCCAGGAGCGCTCGCGGACGGCCCGCACCGCGGAGGCGCCGAGATGGCGACGCAGCAACGGCGAGGCCGCCAGCTGCAGGACCGTGCCGGCGATGTGATCGGCGTCGGCCTGGCAGAGCATGCCGGTGTGGCGGTTCTCGACCAGCGAGGCCGGCCCGCCTTCGGCGACGGCGACGACCGGCACGCCGCTGGCGCCCGCCTCGAGCACCACCTGGCCGTAGGTGTCGGTGGTCGAGCAGAAGAGGAAGAGGTCGGCGCTGACGTAGGCGTGCGCCAGCTCCTCCCCCTCCAGCCAGCCGAGAAAGGTCGCGTGCTCGCCGAGACGAGATCGCAGCTCGCCCTCCTCGGGACCACCGCCGGCGAGCAGCAGGTGCAGCCGCGGATCGGCTTTGCGGGCACGCAGGAAGCTCTCGGCCAGCAGATCGACGCCCTTCTCGCGGGTGAGGCGACCGGCGTAGAGGACCTTGACCTCGCCGGGGAAGTCCTCCCGCGTGGCCTTGGCGGGATCGAAGCGAGTCACATCGACCCCGCGCTCCCAGCGACCGAGGCAAGCCGGTTCGACCCCGAGCGCGAGCAGCGAGCGGTCCGCCGCCGGACTTGGCGAGAGGACCAGGGCGGGCGCGCCGTAGAAAGCGCCGAGCGCAGCTTGGGCGAGGGACTCGAGACCGCCGTCGCCGCTGCGCAGGCCCGCGTACGTAGCCAGCTCGGTGTGGTAGCTGGCGACCAGCGGGGTGCCGGCGATCCGGTTGAGCAGCGTCGCGGCGACGCCGGCGGGACCGGGAGCGGTGACGTGGACCGCGTCATAGCGGCCCTCGGCGAGGGTCTCGGCCAAACCCGGAAGGCCGGGGACACCGAGGCTCATTCCCGCGTAGAAGGGCACCTCGAGCTCGGCGGCGGCCGGCAGCCGGCGGTCGACGCCGGCATCCGTTCCGACCACCTCGATCTCGAAGCCCGGCACGCCGAGCTCACGGATCTTCTCGATTGTCGCGGTGACCCCGTGGGTGGCGCCGATCCCGTCGGCGATAAGGGCGATTCGCGGCCGCTCGCCGCTACGGGTGGTCAGCTTTGCCTTCTCGGCGCCGAGGAAGGCGGTCGCCGGCGCGTAGGGCACGGCGGGGATCAGGGCGTCGAAGAGACCGCCAATCGCTCCGGCCAGGTCGCCTTCGCGTGCCGCCGCAGACCCGTTGGCAATCGCACCGCGCAGCCGCCGCTCGTGCGTGCGGCGGGCATGGCGGTAGAGGTCGGCGTGGGAGAAGTCCTCGGCCTGCAGGTAGGCGAGCAGCTCCGGCCCGCGCAGGTCGAGCTCGATCGAGCGCAGCCAGGCCTCGAGCAGCGCCCGCGCGTCGTCAGGACCGATGTCCGCCGCGACCTTGCCCTCTCGTGCGGCGCCCTCGCTGATCGTCCGCTGGGCGATCTTCAGCACCGCCCCAGGATCGACCGCTCCGGTGCGCCTTTTCCCTTCATTGGAGGGATAAGGCGCACCGGAGCCGGGTAGGACGAGGGCGCGCGCGGCCAGCGCCATTGCCGCGTGCGCCCACTTTGCGGCGCTGCCCTGCTCGCCGCCGGCCTCGGCCAATCCGCTGCGCAGGTGATGCAGAAACTCTTCCGGCGTGGCGGCCGCGGGCCCCTCGGTGAAGGTGCGGCCGATGTCCACGCCGGCGTGATCGTCGGAACCGCCGATCCCAGTGCCCCCGTGCGTCTCGATATAGATCGCGGCGGGCATGTTCAGCTCCGCCGCACGCGAGCCGTTACGCACCTCCCAGACCGGGAAGAGCTCGGCAAGGCGGCGGCGGTGCCGCGGGGTCAGCGGCGCGCCGACGTTGAAGAACGGATGCGCGAGCGCGCAGGCGATCTCGTTCTCGGCAAGGTATGCGGCGCAGGCCTCGACGTCGCCGGCGTGTGCCTGCAGCCACTCGTGGTCTCCGGGAGTGATCCCGTAACAGAGGACGTGAACCGCTTGGGACTCGCCGGCGAAGCGAGCGGTCAACTCCTCGGAGACGAAGCAGTCGGGACGATCGGCGAGCTCGAGACAGCCGTCGATCGTGTCGTGGTCGGTGATCGTGACGAAGTCCATCCCCCGCCGCTTGGCCAGTTCGTAGACCTCCTCGGGTGGCGTCGCGCACTCGGGCAGTCCAAGTGAACGCTGGACCCCGAGCCGCGAGAGCTGCGAGGCGGTGGAGTGGCAATGCATGTCAACGCGGGAAGTCATCGGCGTCTCCCTGCTCTAGTCGTTTCTGTCACCTCCAGAATTCGCGATTTGCAGCGGAAAGTTGTGAATGACCCGGAAAGGCCCAGTGAACATCCAGTAACCGGAGACCGGGACGAAACGCACATTTCCCATGTCAGGCATGGAAAATCGGCGTTTCGTCTAGACGCTGCGTTCGAGCGCAGCCCAGGTGCCCTTGCTGGCCTCCGCCTGCCAGAGCTCGACGAACTCGTGGAAGAGATGCTCGCGGCGCTCTCTCAGCATCGCCGCAACCGAACCGATCCGCGCGACCTTGGCGAGCATCAGGTCACAGTCGTGCAGGTCGCCCAGGACGGACTGCAGCTGCTTGGCGGCGCCGCGAGCCGCCTTTGCCTCCTCGCCGAGGCAGGGAGCGAAGATCTCGAGCACATAGCGGAGCCGCTTCGCGGCGATTCGCATGTCGTGTTGCACTTCGCTTGCATCCGCGGCGAGCGCCGCATCTGCGAAGGCGCGCAGCTCTTCGAGTCTTACGCGGACGATCCGCGAGACGTTGGACCGCAACGGGCCGCTCGGGTTGAGACCCTCCACCACGCGCGCCTTCATGAGGCCGACGCCCTATCCGCCCTGGGCCTCACGAGCCCGCTGCCTTGACGAGCTTCTTCAGGCGCCGCCGCAGCTTCTTTAGGTGCTTGGCAGCGACGTACGGAGAAAGCTCGTCATTGGCTTCGCGTTGCCGCACGCGCAGCCCTTCGACCAGTGCAAGGAGAGCGCCGCGATCCGCCTCGGCCGCCTCATCCACAAGTCCCTCCAGCAGGGCAGTTTCCACGTCGGCGTCGCGCCGCTCGCCGAGCGCATCGGCCAGCGCCTTTACCTTCTTCAACGCCTTGCGGTGCCGCTTGCGCGGGAAGCAGGACTCAAAGACCTCCAGCGCCGCGCGCAGCCGCCGCGTCGCCACCCGCATATCGTGGACGCGCTCGGTATTCGCCAGGTCGAGGACCCCGTCGGAGTGCTCGAAGACCTCCTTCGACCGGACCTTCACTACACGGGCCGCTGTCTTCGCAAACGACGCTTTGCAGTCGAGCCCGACCTTACGCGCAGCTGCCACACCAGCAGGCTAGACGACGAGCGGTGTGAGTCGCTAGGCGACGAGGCGGAGCGAGGAGCCGTTGGCGCTGCCGTTGAGCAGGTCGAGGA
Source organism: Solirubrobacterales bacterium (assembly GCA_033856195.1). Classification (GTDB taxonomy): domain Bacteria; phylum Actinomycetota; class Thermoleophilia; order Solirubrobacterales; family 70-9; genus VRUE01. The sequence goes on from JAWVFL010000068.1 coordinate 51,383, forward strand.
CGACGCCCTCTCGCAGGCCCCCCTTGCCGATCTGCAGCGGCTGACCGAGCAGCTCGGAGACCTTCTCCAGCAGCAGCACTCCGGTGGTGAGGATCCGGACCCGTTCGGGATCGAGCTCGAAGCGGCGGGCGACGTCAGCGGCGGGGTCGCCGCAGAGCACCCGGATGCTCCGCTCCAGCGTCTCGTACTCGAGCACCGCGCCAACCAGACGCCGCAGCGAGGTGGCGCTGCCCCCAACCGCGACGGCCTGGGCGGGGCGCTCGATCTCGACCCCGCTGAAGATGTCGTCGATGCGGTCCCGGACCTTGCGGATCTCGGCCGCCGAGGGAGGATCGGAGGAGATCAGCTCGTCGGCGAGCACGCCGGAGCCAACTCGCCAGGAGCGCACCTCGCTGGCGCCGCCCGGCACGGTTCCAAGAATCACCTCGGTCGAGCCACCGCCGACGTCGACGACGCCGACCTTGCCGTCAACCGGGTGGCCAAGCGTCTTGGTCGCGCCGATGAAGGAGAGCCTGCCCTCCTCCTCGTCGCTCAGCACTTCGACACGCACGCCGGCGGCCTCACCGATCGCCGCCGCTGACTCCTCGCCGTTGGACGCTTCGCGGACGGCGGCCGTGGCTACGGCGCGAATCTCCTCGGCGCCAAGCTCTTTCGCAAGTCTCACCTGGGTCGAGACGACCTCGGCCACCTCGTCGACCTTCTCCGCCAGGATCGCCCCGTCCGCGTCAAGCGCCTTGTTGATGCGGGTGTAGGCACGTTGCTCCATCACCTTCTTCAACTGGCCGTCGACGGGCTCCGCCACGAGCACGCGCGTCGTATTGGACCCGATATCTATGGCAGCGCAGAGCGTCACGGCTTTCCCCTGCATGTTCCCAGACGACCCGGATCTCAACCGGGCCCTAGGCGGGGTGCGAAGCGTCCTCGAACTCGCGGAAGAGCCCCGTGACGACGAAGGCGACCTGCTCGCCGATGTCGACCGCGTTGTCGCCGATCCGCTCGATCGCCCGCGCCCCGAGCAGCATCGTCATCGCCCACTCACGCTTGTCGGCGTCGTCGCCGATCTCCAGGGCGAGCCGGAAGCACTCGCGGTTGAGGTTGTCGACGACGTCGTCCTGGCGGACGAGGTCCTGAGCAAGTTCGACGTCGCGGCCCTCAAAGGCGCGCTTGGCCTGGCTGATCAGCGTCTTCGTCTGCCCGCCCATGGCCAGGATCAGCTTCACCATCTCCCGGTCCGAGGGAGGCTCGTTGCCGGTAAGGGGGATCATCTTGCAGATGTTCACGCACTGGTCGCCCATCCGCTCGACGTTCTTCAGCACGTGCAGCAGCGCTGAGATCAGCCGCAAGTCGGTCGCCACCGGCGATTGGGTGGCGAGCAGCGTGATCAGCGCTTGGTGGACCTCCAGGTAGCGACCGTCGATGCGGTCATCGTCGGCGACGACGATCTGGGCCAGCTCGACGTCCTGGTGCTCAATCGCTTCAAGGGTGCGACTGAGCGCGCCGCTGACCAGATCGAGACCACCCAGGGCGCTCGCCTCGAGGCGCTCCAGCTCCTCCTGGTATTCGACCCTGATCCCGCCCGGCACTTATCCGAACCGCCCGCTGACGTAGTCCTCTGTGGCCTGCTGGGCAGGGCTGGTGAAGATCTTCTCGGTCGCCCCGATCTCAACAAGGCGACCGGGCTTGCCGGTCTCCTCGAGGTTGAAGAAAGCCGTGATGTCGCTGGCCCGGGAGGCCTGCTGCATGTTGTGGGTGACAATCGCGATCGTGAACTTGCTCTTCAGCTCGCCGATCAGGTCCTCGATCGCCAGGGTCGCCACCGGGTCGAGCGCCGAGCAGGGCTCGTCCATCAGCAGCACCTCAGGCTCGACCGCGATCGCGCGGGCGATGCAGAGCCGCTGCTGCTGACCCCCGGAGAGGCTGGACCCGGGCTTGTCGAGACGGTCCTTGACCTCGTTCCAGAGGTGAGCCCCGCGCAGCGAGCGCTCGACGATCTCGTCCTTCTCGGACTTCTTCACCCGGCCCGCGTTGAGGTTGAGCCCGGCGGCGACGTTGTCGTAGACCGACATCGTCGGGAACGGATTTGGCGACTGGAAGACCATGCCGACGAGGCGGCGCACCTGGACCGGGTCAACCCTGGATCCGTAGATGTCCTGCCCATCGAGGGTGATCTCGCCGTCGACACTGGCGCCCGCGGTCAACTCGTGCATGCGATTGAGCGAGCGCAGGAAGGTCGTCTTGCCGCAGCCGGAGGAGCCGATCAGCGCCGTGACCTTGTTCGGCTCGACCGTCATCGAGACGTTTTCCACCGCCTGGAAATCGCCGTAGTAAAGGTTGACGCTGCGCGTCTCGAGCGTCTTCGCCGGACGGCCCTGTGCGGCCGCAACCGACTCGGGGGATTGCGTGCCTGTCGTCGCAGCATTCATCTCGGCTTTGCCGAGCTCGGTCTCGGCTCGGGTTGCACCTGCGGCTCCCATCGGTCGTGATCTCCTTCCATCCACGGGCTATCGGATCTCAGTTCGGTACCGGCGGTAGATCAGGCGCGCCACGAGGTTCAGGACCATGACGATAACGATCAAGGTCAGCGCGGCTGCCCAGGCTCGGTCGTAAGAAGCCTGCTTGAACACGCCGGGCGTTCTGTACTCGCTGTATGCGTAGACCGCGAGGTTCTGCATGCGGCCCGAGAAGGGGTTGCTGTTGATCGAGTCGACCACGCCGGTGGTGACCAGCAGCGGCGCCGTCTCGCCGATGATCCTCGCCACCGCGATCATCATCCCGGTGATCAGGCCGGCGAAGGCGGTCGGCAGCACCACCTTGACGATCGTCCGCCACTTCGGCGTGCCCAGCGCGTAAGACGCTTCGCGCAGGTGGTTGGGCACGATCTTCAGCACCTCCTCGGAGGTGCGGATCACGATCGGGATCATCAGCACCGAAAGCGCCACCGAGCCCATCACCCCCAGCCGGATGCCGGGACCGAAGATGAGCGCGAAGAGCGCGTAGGCGAAGAGACCGGCGACGATCGAGGGGATGCCGGTCATCACGTCGACGAAAAAGGTCAGCGCGCGGCCCAGGCGACCGCCGCCGTACTCGGTCAGGTAGATCGCCGCCATCAGGCCGACCGGGATCGAGATCAGGGCGGCGGCGCCGGTGATCACGAGTGTGCCGACGAGCGCGTGGGCAGCCCCGCCGCCGCCAATGTGGCCACGTGCGGACTCGGTGAGGAATTCAAGGCTGAGGCCGGGGATGCCCCGCTTTGCCACCTCGAAGACGAGCGATAGGAGTGGGATCAGCGCAAGGCCGAAGGCGGCGACGATCATCAGCGTGACGAGCCGGTCCTTCGCTCGTCGCGGCCCCTCGATGCGGCGCGACCAGGTGTAGGTGACCACAGCGGTGACGAAGACCGTGAGAACCAGCAGCAGGGCGACGCTGAAGATCCCCGCCGCCAGCAGCAGCGCGGCGGCGAGCACGCCCGAGGCAGCGACGACGCCGTAGGACGACCAATCGGGAAGGACGCCGCCGTCGAGAGTGCTCATTGGATGTTCTGGCGGGCGACGATCGCCCGCGCGGCGAGATTGGTTACGAGGGTGATCGCGAAGAGGACCAGGCCCGAGGCAATCAGGGTGTTGATCGCGAGGCCGGTCGATTCGGGGAAGTCGAGGGCGATGTTGGCGGCGATCGTCGAGGGGTTCGCCTGGCTGATCAGGTTGAAGGTGACGATGCCCGAGACCGAGAGGATGATCGTCACTGCCATCGTCTCGCCGAGCGCCCGCCCGAGCCCGAGCATTGCGCCGCTGATGATCGACGACTTGCCGAAGGGCAGGACCGTCATCCGGATCATCTCCCAGCGAGTGGCGCCCAGCGCCAGCGCGCCTTCCTGGAGCTTGCGCGGCGTCTGCGAGAAGACCTCGCGGGCGACCGCGGAGACGATCGGCAAGATCATCACCGTCAGGACCAAACCGGCGACGAGCATCGTGCGCCCGGTGACCGAAGCTGGCCCCTCGAAGAACGGGATGAAGCCAAGCTTCTGTTCGAGCCATTCCATCGGCCCGACTGCCGCGGGGCCGAGCACGAAGATGCCCCAAAGGCCGTAGACGATGCTGGGCACGGCGGCAAGCAGGTCGACCATGTAGCCAAGGGGGAGGAGCAGTTTCCTTGGGGCGATGTGGCTGATGAAGAGCGCCACGGCGACGGCCAGCGGGACGGCGAGCACAACGGCGATGGTCGCCGCCAGCACCGTGCCGAAGGCGAGCGGAGCGATGTAGTCGATCAGGCTCTTGCCGCCGGGGAGTTCGGAGGGGCTGGCGCTGACGGCGGGCATGGCCTGGATCAGCAGGAAGGCCGCAACCCCGCCGAGCAGGGCGAGGATCGTGATCGCAGCGCCGACGGCCAGATTGGAGAAGATGCGGTCGCCGATCTTGCCGGAGCCGGCCACAAAGCGCACAGGGCCCCGCCGCGTGCGGCGGGGCCCGATTGTGTGCGAGTGCTCCAAGCGCCCGGCCTAGGAGCCGCTTTCGATTGCGTCGACGGCCGGCTGGATCTTCTTCTCCAGCGAAGTCGACAGCGGGGCGGAACCGGCGTTTTCGGCGGCGATTTCCTGCCCTTCACTGCTGATCACGTAGTTGAAGAACCCCTTGACGATGGCGGCTTCGTCCGCCGAGTCGTACTTCGTGCAGCCGATCAGGTAAGAGACGAGCACGATCGGGTAGGTGCCCTGCGATTCGGTCTCGCGATCGAGTTCGAAGGGGAACATGTACGGGGTTTTGGCCAGGTCTTTGGCTTCAGGCGACTCCTCGAGGATCTTCGCCGCAGCCTCGGGGGTCGGTTCGACGTACTGGTTGCCGACCTTGATCGTGGCGACACCGAGTTCGCCGGCCTGGCTGGCGTCGGCGTAGCCAATCGTGCCGTCACCGGCGGTGACTGCTTCCACTACGCCGGAGGTGCCCTGTGCGGCCTCGCCGCCCTTGACCGGCCAGTCGCCGCTGACTTCATAGGCCCAGATGCTGGGGACGACCTTGGAGAGGTAGTCGGTGAAGTTCTCGGTCGTGCCTGACTCATCGGCGCGGTTGACCGGAGTGATGCGGGTGTCCGGCAGTTCGACGCCAGGGTTGTCTTTGGCGATCGCCGGGTCATTCCAGGTGGTGATTTCCTGGTTGAAGATCTTCGCCAGGGTTTCGGGGTCGAGCTGCAGCGATTCGACGCCTTCGAGGTTGTAGATGATCGCGATCGGCGAGACGTAGGCGGGGATCTCGATCAATTTGCCGGGACTGCAGCGGTCAGCTGCCTTTTTCAGTTCGCTTTCTTCTTCTTCGAGCGCAGCGTCGCTGCCGGCGTAGGCAACGCCACCGGCGATGAACTGTTCACGGCCGCCACCCGAACCCACGGCGTCGTAGGAGATCGTCACGCCGGAGTTTTCGTTCTCGAATTCGGCGATCCATGCTTCCTGTGCGGCCTCCTGCGAGGTGGCGCCGGCGCCGGCGATCTGGCCGGAGAGATTGCCGGAGGAACTGCTGCCGCTATCGCTGCTGCTGCCACAGGCAGAAGCGCCGATCGCGAGGACGGCCAGAGAGGCGAAAATGGCCAACCATCTAGAGGGACTCACACGAACTCCTTTTCGTCGTAGGGCACGAGAGCGGCCAGATCGGCCGGCTCGCCGGCCACACTCTCAGCGCGCCTCCGACAGCTTGTTACCTGCCTGTATCGGGATTGTGAAAAAGATGTAAAAGGCCCCTGCAATTTGCGCTAACCATCCGGCGAGAAGCGATAGCCGATGCCGCTGTGGGTATGGATCAGGTTCTGGCCTGGCAGGGCTTCGCCCAGCTTCGAGCGCAGGCGGCTGACATAGACGTCGACGGAACGATCGTCGTGACGGGGCTGACGACCCCAGACCTCGGCGTACAGTTCCTCGCGGGTGAGGATGCGCTGGGGATGAGCGGCCAGCGTGGCCAGCAGCTGCAGCTCACGCACGGTCAAGCTCAGTGGGCGGCCGTCGACGAGGGCCGCGTGCTCCTCTGGCCGGATCTCCAACATGGCCCGCGAGGATTGCCGCCGCGGGCGAGAGGGCGGTTACGCGACCGTAAAGCTGCTGTGAACTACTTGTGAATCGTCTGCCCGCGGGTCGATGCCGGCAGCCGCCTCGTCTGCCAACTCTGGCGCGACTCCGCCAACAGCCTCCGGGTCGAAGCGGTAGCCGACGCCGAAGTGGGTGTGGATGTAGCGCCAGCCCGGCGAGCGCTTCTCCAGCTTCTGGCGCAGCTTGCGGATGAAGACGTCGACGGAGCGATCGCCGTGGGCCATCGCGTAGCCCCAGACCCGCTGGTAGATCGCCTCGCGCTCGAGCACCTGGCCCTTGGTGTCGGCGAGCAGCTGCAGCAGCTCGAACTCGCGGCGGGTGAGGTCGAGGCTGCCATCGCCGACGAAGGCCTGGAACTGATCGGCGCGGATCTCGAGCTCGCCGACGACAAGTGGCCCCGTCTCGACGTCGGCGCGGCTGCGGCGACGGCGGCGCGAGACGGCTTCGATCCGCGCCATCACCTCCTCCGGATGGCAGGGCTTGCCGACCCAGTCGTCGACCCCGAGCCGCAACCCGCGCACCCGCTGCGCGACCGTGGAGCGACCCGTGCAGACGACCACGCCGAGGTCGGGCAGCACCTCGCAGACCCGCCCCAGGTAGTCCCAGGCTTCGTCGCCGAGGACGGACATGTCGAGCAGCAGCGCGTTCAGCTTCATCGCCACCAGCTCCTCTGGTGGAATCGCGCTGCTCAGCACCCGCTGCTGCCAGCCGGCGGCCTCGGTGCGCTTGGTGAGCACGGTGACGAAGCCGCTGTCGTCATCGATTACCGCGAGCCGGATGGTCTGCTGAGGGTTCAAGCGCTGCGATTGTATGTGTCTGTGAAGACGGGTGCGAAGTAAAAAGCCCTGCTTTCACAGGATTTTTACAGGCCAATCTTCGTAATTTGCGGAAAAGCAGTCAGCCGGCGGTGCCGGGATTCTCTGGATGTTCACTGCGAGACCCCCACGCAGCGCCAGAATTCGACTCTCACGAGACTCCTCTCTCGTCACCGCGAACGGCCCACTGCCCCGGGCCGTTCGCCATTTGTGGGGTCAGCTGATCGCGCCCGTCGCCGCCAGCGCCAGCACCAGCACGCCCAGGGCGATCCGGTAGACGACGAAGATTCCCAGCGTGTGGGTGCCGAGGTAGCGAATCAACCAAGCGATCGCCGCGTAGCCGGTGACGAAGGCGACGAGGGTCGCGATCACCGTCGCCGCGACGGAGGGGCTGCCGGCTTCGCCGACCTTGCGCAGCTCGAAGAGCCCGCTCAGCACCACAGCCGGGACCGAGAGCAGGAACGAGTAGCGGGCGGCGGCGACGCGGTCGAAGTTGCGGAAGAGGCCGGCGGAGATCGTCGCCCCCGAGCGCGAGACACCAGGAATCAGGGCCAGCGCCTGGGCTAGACCGATGAACAGCCCGTCGCGGCCGTTCATCTCGGCCAGATCTCGCTGCCGGGTGCTGGCCCGCTCGGCGAACAGCATCACGAAGGAGAAGAGGATCAGCGCCGAGCCGATCAGGTAGAGGCTGCGGGCGCCGGACTCGATCTGGTCCTTGAAGATAAAGCCGAAGATCGCGATCGGGATCGTGCCGAGGACGATGAACCAGCCCAGCCTCGCCTCCTGGCTGGCCTGCCGGATCGGCACCCGCAGCTCGCGCAGCCAGGCCAGGGCAATCCGAATCAGGTCGGCGCGAAAGTAGATCAGCACCGCGGCCATCGTCCCAAGCTGGATCACGGCGGTGAAGCCGGCGCCGGGATCTGACCAGCCGAGCAATGCCGGCACGATCCGCAGGTGCCCGCTGGAGGAGATCGGCAGGAACTCGGTTAGACCCTGGACGAGGCCGAGGACGATGGCTTCGAGGGTGCTCACGGCGCGGCAGGCTCTGGCAAGGGCATCGGCGGCGCATCCTATGCCAGCGCCTAAAGACAAGATGAGAGCCTGCGGCGCCGCCGCGGTGCGCTAGATTCCCAGGCGTGAAGGCTCCCTCGCGACGGATCGGAATCGTGGCTGCCCTTTGTGCCGCGTTGCTCTCGCTGCTGCTCGCGGCGCCGCTCGCCCTCGCCGACAACGGCGTCGGCCTTGCGGGTCCCACAACCGACAAGACGATCACCTTCTTCTGCTTCGGCGTCATCGCCTTCTTCGCGATCATCGTGATCGTGCTCTCGATCGTTCAGGGCAAGCTCGAGAAGCGCAAAGAACGGCGCCGCTACGACCTAGAGCGCTACGGCTGAGGACCGCAGAAAGCGCCGGGCGGCGTCCTCGGTCGCTCGCGTGCGATGCACGCCACGCTCCCTGCGTCCTTGCCCGCCACTTTCTGCGCCACCTCAGTCGAGTCTGAACCCACCCAAAAGGCGCTTCTCGGTCTCGCCCTCGATCTCGGCGACGACTTCGACTTTGCCCTCCAGGGGCGTGCCGCGGATCTTCGTCGCCAAGAGGTCGTCGACCTGGAATATCCCGGCCGAGTTGTTCAGCTCGATCTCGATCCTGACCGGCCGGGTCTCCCCCGCCTCGATCCGCACCTCGTCGACCGCGGCGGCAGAGATCGAGTGGATGCCTTCCTGGCCCGCTTCGATCGGAATCCGCGTCCGACCCTGCGCCATGTCGAGAGCATCGGCAACCCGCACCACCCCGGCCTCGAGCGTGTACGGCTCGCCGCGGCGACGGTGCCCGATGATCGCGTGCAGGATCTCGGAAGCGACGATCGTTCGCTCGGGCTGGCGGTAGCAATCGGCCAGTAGCCGGTCGAGCGCCCCGTTAGCGAGGAACAAGCTGTAGGCCTCATGATCCTGCCGGTGAATTGACATGCCGACGTCGTGAAGCAGGGCGCCGCCGGCGACGATCACCTCCGCGTCGCGCGACGACATCCCGTGATCCACGACCACGGCCGGCTCGACTCCGGCCTTGACCAGAAGCCGCAGCAGCCGCAGCGCGATGTTCAGCACGATCTGCATGTGGACCCATGAGTGGTCCGACATCCCCAGCCGCTCCGCGTGGACCTGCGTCATGTACCACCAGGCCCGCACCTGCTCGTCGCTGTTGACGGCATCCAGGAAGGACTCGAGCTTGCGGTTGCCGCGGGTCGGAGCGCGGACCTTTGCCTCGGCGATCGCCTCTTTTGGAGGCTTTCGAGTGGGTCCCTTCGGGTCCGGCGTTGGGACTGCCTCGCTCACGGCTGTGATCGTAGGGGAGGCATCGGGCACCACTCCCCGCTCCGCCGGAGAAGGGTCGGGTACCACTCCCCGCTCAACTTTTTCGGTGATACCGCGTTGGCTGACCGCGATTGGATTGCCGAAAAAGTACAAGCCGCGGGGAGCGGCACCCGACCCTTCTCACAGGGGTCAGCCGCAGACGGGCCAGGGACTGGAGCCAGCCCGCGCATAGAGAAGAGCGGCGCGATAGTCCTGCTCTTGCTCGGAAGAGGAGGCTGGGTCGCCGGAGCCGCCAACGGATTCCCAGGTGCCGAAGTCGAACTGGTACTTGCCACGGTAGGTGCCGTCGGAGGAGACCGCGGTGGGGTCGCCGCCGGACTCGCATGCTCCGATGGAATCGAGTGTGGCCTGCGAGATCCCGCCGGGGAGGGAGGCGAAGAGCTCGCGGCGCTCACGCCGGGCTTGCGCGCGGTGGACAGCTTCGATGTGGGCGACCGTGACGCGGATCGTCTTGTGGAAACGCGTGATGGGGCGCTGCAGGACGGCGATCTTGGCCGGCTTGGCGTCGGCGACGCCGGTCCGAGGCTCGGAATCTCCGCCGGCCGCGAGGGCAACGGCGGGGAAGGCGGCGCAGGCGATCAGGACAGGGATGAAATATGTGCGTTTTGTGAGCAAGCGCGGGACCGTGCCGGTATTTGCGGCGACGAAAGGTGATCGCGCTCACACTTATACCTTCAAGGTATGTATAATGCAGGCATGGCTGCAAACGATCGAAACAACCCGAAGCGGGCCGAGTCCTCAGATTCCGAGCTGTCGTTGATCGAGTTCCTGCGCCAGTATCCGGATGATGCGGCCTGCCTCGACAAGCTCTGGCGCGAGCGCTATGCACCGGACGGCCACCACGCGCCTTGCCCGAAGTGCGAGCGGGAACGGAAGTTCCACCGGACCAAGACCCGCGCCTCCTACACCTGCGATTCCTGCGGGCACCACCTGCATCCGATGAAAGGGACGATCTTCGAGCGCTCCACGACCTCCCTTCAGCTTTGGTTCTACGCGATGTACCTGATGGCAAGCACTCGCTGCGGAATCTCCGCCAAGCAGCTAGAGCGCGAGCTAGGGGTCACGTACAAGACCGCCTGGCGCATGTTCAACAAGATTCGAAACGAGCTTATGTCCGACCAGGATCACGGCCCACTTTCAGGCGACGTCGAGGTGGACGAGACCTCGTGGGGCGGTAAGGCTCGTCGGCCGATGACGCCTTCTGAAGGGGCGAGGTTTCGCGAATCGAAGGCGACGGTTCTGGGCATGGTCGAGCGTGGCGGCAAGGTGCGGCTGCGGATCATTCCGTCGCGCCGTGGTCCCGTCCTTAGTCGAGAAGTGCGGGCCAACATCGACCCGACCTCGCTGATAATCACCGACGACTGGCAGGCATACAAGCCGTTGCATCGCCAGTTCCTTGACCATCGGATCATCAATTACTCGGCCGGCTCCTACGTCGATGGCGAAATCCACACGAACACGATCGAGGGCTTCTTCGGCAACCTCAAGACCGGGATGCGCGGCGCCTACAAGAAAATCTCTGCGAAGTGGCTTCAGTCCTACTTGGACGAGTACGCCTGGCGCTATAACGCGCGGTACGAGCAGGGCGCGATGTTCGAGCAGTTGCTAGCGCGAGCCGTAGCGCCCCAAACCGCTTGACAAAGCGAAAGTACCGCGCCTGAGCATCCGAAGCGACTTCTAGCTTTTGCACGTCGTCGCTTTGTGCGACGACTGGTAGATCACCCCGCGAACTCCCCGGCAGGCAACGTTTCTCGCGTCTAAGTCCTGTCGGGGAGTTACTCCTTGATGCCCCGCGTTCCTTCTTTGTATAGCGCAGCTCGGATGGTCCCCTTACTCAAGAAAGCCATCGCGCGACGTTATCGGCCAGCACATAGAGGCCGAACAGACCGCTGATCCCGAAGCTGATCCCGAAGAAGACGGCGGTACCGACAATCCGCCCCATTGATTCAGGCGCAGCGAAGATCGCCGCAACCACGGGTACAGCGATGATCCCAAGCCAAACCCTCATCGTTCGTCCTCCGGCAGGCTGTAGTAGCCCTCCGCTAGGTGCGCAGGCAGGCCTTGCGCTTCTAGCGATTCGATGTTTTTGATCGCCTGGCACTGCCTGCCCTCCCAGTTGATTCCAGGGCATGTCTCCCTCAATGAGCTTCCGCACCCGAAGATGCTCCCAGCGATCAACAAGATCACCACGACGGCAACCAGACCCCCCACGCACAAAATCCATACGTTCTTCGCTAGCTGAATCGCCGCCATCGCCCCCGCCTCCCGGTGTGATTAGAACGCTATTGGTTCTAGACGCTATTGGTTTCGGCGTGAAGGATCAACGCCGTGGAGCCAAAGGTCATCGTGGGCCAGAACATTCGGGCCGCCCGCAAGGCAGCCGACCTCACTCAGGAAGCTCTCGCGGATCGTTCCGACATGCATCTGGTCGAAATCGGACGCGCCGAGCGCGGGGTCCGCGACCTGCGGGTATCGACCGTCGCGAAGATTGCCCGCGGCCTCAGAGTGCCAGCCAGCGATCTATTGCGCGGCGTCTAGGGCTTCTTCGGGGTAGCTGCTCGCCGGATTAGCTGCTCGACCTCGCCCTGCTTCGGAACAGGAATCTCCATCGGCTTGCCCCGTTTGGGCTTGGTCTGCTGGGTGCGCTTGGTGGTCACGGCCCCATAGTGCCATGAATCCGCCGATTCGGCCAGTTGAATTGGAGACTTGGCCTAGCCCGTCTTCCCCTTACGTCAATCACAACCAGGGAGGGGAAGCCGGGGCGGTGGGTTTCGGAGCTTCAGCCACAATGCAGGCCCCCCTCCGAATCTCACCGTGAGCAGTAGCGACGCTCCTAGGCCATTCTCCTTTCCGAAGGGAAATCCTCCGGCCGTTCCGCGCAATCAGTGCGCGGTCCAGATTTTACGCCTCTAGCGGACGTCAAGTTGCGCTTTGTCAAGTTTGAGGCCATTTCAGTCTGCTTGCCATGCTTCTTTCAGCGTACATACCTTGGAGGGATAAGTGTGATCGCGCTCACACTGCTCACATAGTGCGTGCCGTTTGAAACGAAGTTAGGCACGATGTGCGATCTGCCACTTCAGATGGTGGAAGAGATCCTGCAGCGAAAGATGGAGCGCGGCCGGCTCAGACGGCTTTGGCGCTGACCATGGCCAGACTCGGCAAGGTGCGGAAGGTCTTCTTCTCGGCGGGGCCGAAGCCGGCGTCGGCAAGCCAGCCCGAGACCTGCTCGACGGTGTAGGTGTCGGCGCCCGAGGTGAGATGGAAGAAGAGGCCGAGGATCGAGCCGGAGTCCGGTTTCTGCCCCTCCGGCCGGTCGTAGAGCTCGAGCACACAGAGCGGTGAGCCGGGGCGCAGCACAGCGCGAATGCGCGCGAACAGCGCTTTCGCCTGCTCTGGCGTCAGGTGGTGGACGATGTTGAAGCAGAGGGCGCCGTCGTGGGGACCGCCGAAGTCGGCCTCGAACATGTCCCCCTCGACGTGGTGAACGCGGTCGTCCATGCCGGCGCCGGAGACGATCTCGCGGCCGATGCGGGCGCTGCCGGGCAGGTCGACGATCGTCGCCTTGAGCCCCGGATGGTGACGACAGAGCGCCATCGAGAACTCTCCATGGGCGCCGGCGACGTCGAGCAGCGAGTGCGCGCTCTGCTGCAGCGGCACCGCCTTGGCTACCTCGTCGGAGCTGAGCTTGGCCAGCTGGTACTGGCCGCGGATGTAGGAGCGCCAGTAGGGGTCCTCGGGCGGCCTGCTATGCAGCTCTGCATGGCGACCGTCACGGACGAGGTCCTCGAGGTCTCCCCACCACTGCCAGTACTCGGCGGTGTCGGCGAGGAAGTCGCCGAGGTAATGATCGGAGCGCGGGTCGAGCCAGCGACGGGCGCGGGCGGTCATCTCATAGCTGCCGTCGGGACGCAGCTCGACGTGGCCGAGCGAGGCGATCACGTCGAGGACCAGCTCGGTGCCGGCCGGGCGCAGGCCGAGATGCTCGGCCAGCTCGTCCGGCTGGCGCGGGCCCTCCGCCAGTGCCGCCAGCATCCCGGTTCGCTGAGCCACCTGCAGCGCCCGTGCAACCGGCATCGCGAACATCGCCTCGCCAATCGGCGTCGGCAGGCGGTTGAGCATCAACCCGATCCGCTCGGTCAGCCCATCAGGTGTGGCGGTGATCCTCATCGAGGCCACCCTACCCATCCGCCGGCCGCGAAAACGGTGATGATTAGGAGATCGCCGAGACGCCGACATCGCGCCTGCTCCTCGCCTGTCCTGATCGGCCCGGCCTGATCGCCGCTGTCAGTGGTTTCCTCGCCGAGGCGGGTCTCAACATCGTCGACGCCGACCAGCACTCGAGCAACGAGGGTCGCTTCTTCATGCGCATGGTCTTCGACGCGGTGCCGGAGGACGAGCGCAAGGAGGTCTACGGCCGCTTTGAGGCGGAGATCGCCAAGCGCTTCGAGATGGACTACCGCTTTGCCGAGTCAAGCGAGCGCAAGCGGCTGGCGATCATGGTCTCGCGCGAAGATCACTGCCTCTCTGACCTGCTCTGGCGCTGGCGCAGCGGCGAGCTGGGCGCCGAGGTTCTCGCCGTCGTGTCCAACCACCCCGAGCACAGCGAACAGGTCGCCTCGCTTGGGCTTCCCTTTCATCACGTCCCGGTCGAGCCCGATGCCAAAGAGGAGGCGGAGGCACGCATCCTCGAGCTGCTCGCCGGCATCGACCTGCTTGTCCTCGCCCGGTACATGCAGATCCTCTCGGGCGAGTTCCTGGCCCGCCTCGACACCCCGACGATCAACATCCACCACAGCTTCCTGCCCGCCTTCGTCGGCGCCGATCCCTACCGCCGCGCCCACGAGCGCGGCGTCAAGCTGATCGGCGCCACGGCCCACTACGTAACCGAGGAGCTCGACGCCGGCCCGATCATCGACCAGGACGTGGCCAGAGTCAGCCACCGCGACGAGGTGGTCGACCTGGAGCGGATCGGCCGCGACATCGAGCGGCTCGTCCTCGCCCGCGCGGTCAAGGCCCATATCGACGACCGAGTGCTCCTCGACGGCGCCCGCACCATCGTTTTCTGAGGCCTCGGGCGGCACGAACTGGCTAGTCAGCCAGTCGATGTTCTATGGTGCGGTGCCCGATGGAGCAGGCAACGATTCCGCACCTCCCCGCTGCCGCGACCGCGCACACCGGTCCGCCACCTGGCTCGAAAGCCCCGTCGCCACTGCAGGGGTTGCGTTACGTGCGCGACCCGCTCGGCTTCCTGATCAAGCTGCAGCGCCGCTACGGCGACATCTTCAGCCTCTCCTTCCCCTTTTTCGGCCGGCTTTTCTACGTCGCCGACCCAGCGCTGGTCAAGACCCTCTTCACCGGTTCGCCCGAGCAGTTCCACGCCGGTGAGGCCAACGCGACGGTGCTCGAGCCGGCACTCGGGCCCAACTCGGTGCTCACCCTCGACGACGCTCCCCACATGCAGCAGCGCAAGCTGCTCCTTCCCCCTTTCCACGGCGAGCGGGTCCGCGGCTACGGCGAGCTGATTCGCGAGACGACTCGCAAGCAGATGGAGAGCTGGCCGGTCGGTGAGCCGTTCGCGCTGCGGCCCCATACGCAGCGGATCACCCTGGCGGTGATCATGCGGGCCGTCTTCGGCGTCCACGACGAGGAGCGCCTGGCCCGCTTCGAGCGCCTGATCGACGACTTCAGCCAGCGGGTGGGCCTGGTCACGACCATCCCCGCCCTGCGCCGCAAACTCGGACCCTGGAGCCCCTGGTCGCGCTTCCTGCGCTCGCGCGCGGCGCTCGACGAGTTCATCTACGAGGAGATCGGGCTGCGCCGCAAGGAGGTCGAAGCGGGCGAGGAGGGCCACGACGACGTGCTCTCGCTGCTGCTGCGGGCTCGCCACGACGACGGCAGCCCGATGAGCGATGAAGAGCTGCGCGACGAGCTCGTCACCGTGCTCGGCGCCGGCCACGAGACGACGGCTACCGGCCTCGCCTGGGCGATGGAGCGGCTGCTGCGCACGCCGCGTGTGCTCGAGAAGCTGCGTGAGTCGATCGCCGCCGGCGAGGACGAGTACCTCGAAGCGACGGTGAAAGAGACGCTGCGGGCGCGGCCCGTGATCGTCGACGTCGCCCGGCGCCTCACCGCGCCGGCTCAGATCGGCGGCTACGAGCTGCCCAAGGGCAGTTTCGTGATGGCGGCGATCGCCGCCCTGCACTACCGCGAGGACCTTTTCTCACAGCCCGAGGAGTTCAGGCCCGAGCGCTTCCTCGAGGGGAAGGTGGACAACTACGCCTGGATCCCCTTCGGCGGTGGCGTACGGCGCTGCATCGGAGCCGCCTTCGCCGAATACGAGATGCGGATCATCCTGCGCGAGTTCGTCGAGCGCGCCGACCTCAGCGCTCCCAACCCCAAGCCAGAGGCGGTCAAGGTCCGCAATATCACCCTCGCGCCCGGCAAGGGCACCCTGGTCAAGCTGGATCGCCCGCTGCGCTGACCGTCCGTTCGGCCTCCTCCCACTGCTCGTAGAGCGCGGCGACCTTGCGTTTGGCCGCCTCGTGGCGCTCGCTCGCGCGCTCGGACTTGGCCGGCGTCGACCAGGTGGTGGGATTGGAGAGCTCGTCCTCCACCGCGCGCAGCTCGGCCTCGGCCGCCTCTATCTTCTCTGCCAGGCGGCTCGCCTTTCGCGCCGCCCTCTGCGCGACCAGCTCTGGACGCTGCCGCTTTCCCCCGCCCTTGGCGGACCGCTTCGCCGCGGCGACGGCCGCGGAGGCGGCTTCCTCGTCTTCCTCTCGCCGGCGCTGGTAGGCGGCCCAGCCACTCGGATGGCTGCGCAGCTCGCCGCCCTCGCAGACGAGCGTGCGGCTGCCGACCGCCTCGAGCAGGGCGCGGTCGTGGGAGACGAGAACGACGGCGCCTTCGAAGGCCAGGAGCGCGTCCTCCAGCGCCTCGCGGCTCTCGATGTCGAGATGGTTGGTCGGCTCGTCGAGGATCAGGACGTTGGCGCCGGAGGCGACCAGGATCGCCAGCGAGAGGCGGCGCTGCTCGCCGCCCGAGATGTCGTCGAGGGATTTCTCCACGTCGGCCCCCGAGAAGAGGAAGCCGCCGAGCAGATCGCGGGCCTTCTGGCCGCTGAGCCCGGTCTCGCGCTGGGCCGCGTCGAGCACGGTGCCCGTGCCCGCCGCCGTCTCGGCGTGCTGGGAGAGGTAGCCGATCTTGACGTTGTGCCCGGTTCGCACCGAGCCCGCGGCCGGCTCGCGGGCCCCGGCCAGGGTCTCGATCAAGGTCGTCTTGCCGGCGCCGTTGGGGCCGACGAGGACGGCGTGTTCGCCGCGCTCGACTTCCAGGTTGGCGCCGGCGAGCAGCGTGCGGCCAGGCACATCGATCGTCCCGTTGACCAGTTTCAGCACGACCCGGCCCGGCCGCTCCGGGGTGACGAAGGAGAAGCGCAGGTTGCGGCGATCGCGGGCCTCGGCCTTGACCCCGTCGCGCTTGATCTTCTCGATCTGCTTCACCCGCGACTGCGCCTGTTTGGCCTTGGTCGCCTTGTAGCGAAAGCGCTCGACGAAGCGCTCCATCCGCTCGATCTCCGCCTCCTGGCGCTCGATCGCCTTGCCACGAGCGATCTCGCGCGCGGCCTGTTCCTTGCGCCAGGCGTGCCAGGGACCGGCGAAGAAGCGGCCGCGCTGGGCCTCGAGCTCCAGCACCGAGGTGCCGACAGCCTCGAGGAACCAGCGATCGTGGGCGACTAGGACGACGGCGGCGTCGAGGTCGACCAGGTAGCGCTCGAGCCATTCCAGCGAGGGGATGTCGAGATGGTTCGTCGGCTCGTCGAGCAATAGCAGGTCAGGCCGGGTGGCGAGGGCTCGCGCGAGCGAGGCACGGGTCAGCTCGCCGCCGGAGAAGGTCGAGAGCTGACGGCCTGCGGCCTCCTCGCCGAAGCCGAGACCGCCGAGCACGGCGAGGACGTCGTCGCGCCAGCGGTAGCCACCGCCTGCTTCCAGTCGCTGCTGCGCCGCCGTGTAGGCGCGCATCGTCTCCTCGTCGGGCTCGCCCGCTGCCATCGCCGCCTCCAACCGCGCCAGCTCGGCCTCGGTCTCCTCCATGTCGGTACGGCCGGAGAAGACGTAGTCGCCGAGCGAGATCTCCGCGTCCCGGGGCGGGCGCTGGTCGTGCAGCGCCACCCGCGCGCCTTTCTGCAGGGAGAGGCTGCCAGAGTCCGGCGGCCGCTCCCCCGCCAATACCCGCAGCAGGGTCGACTTGCCGACTCCGTTGCGGCCCGAGAGCGTCATCCGCTCGCGCGGCTCGAGCTTGAAAGAGACGTCTGCGAAGAGCAGCTTGCCGCCCGCGTAGAGGTCGATCGTCGTTGCTGTGGCGATAGCCATGGTCGCTCTGACATTACGCGGCCGGCCCGGGAGGGGCGTCACGTAACCTGACCGGCATGGAGCGAGAGCAGCTTCGCGCCGTCCAGGCGCCGTTGAAGGAGCGCTACGAGCAGGATCCAGACGCTGCCGTGGTCACCCTCTCAGCCAGTGGCAAGCTCGGTGAGGGCGTCTCGTGCTCGGTGCAGACCGGTCAGGCGATCGCTGAGGCGGGCCTGCATCCCGCATCCGGTGGCGACGGCAGCCTGCTCTGCTCGGGCGACATGCTGCTCGAGGCCCTGGTCGCCTGCGCCGGGGTGACGCTGCAGGCCGTCGCGACCTCGCTGGGAATCGAAGTGATGGCGGGCAGGATACGAGCGGAGGGCGACCTCGACTTCCGCGGCACGCTGGCTGTCGACCGCGAGGCGCCAGTCGGTTTCTCCGCGATCCGACTCTCCTTCGACCTCGACACCGACGCCGGGGGCGAGCAGCTCGAGACTCTGCTGAAGCTGACCGAGCGCTACTGCGTCGTCTTCCAGACGCTCGCCGGCTCGCCCGAGATCTCGGCCGCGCTCGCGACGTCATAGATAGGTCTCTATGGCCGGGCCGATCGGACACCTCGGAGATCTGGCGAAGGCCCGGCTTACGAGACGGGCCGCAGCACGGGAAGACGGCCAGGCGCTGGGCGAGCTGGAGGCGCGCCCACTCGAGCTGCCCCCCGGGCTCGAACTCGAATGGCTCGGCGTCTCCGGCTACCGGATCGGCTGCGAACCCCGGATGAGCCCCGGCCTAAGATCATGGGTGAAAAATCTTGGGTAATTGGCTTGCCACATCGACGAGAAGTATCGGGAGCGTTGCGCTGATCGGTGTGGTGGGGGTCGCCCTCGCCGGCTGCGGCGGCGGCAAGATCTCGACCGAGCCGGCCAAATCGAAGAGCACCATGTCGGCGGCCGAATCGGCACAGCTGAGCAGGCCACGGATCCAGCCGCCAAGCGGCGCACCACCCAAGCGCCTGATTGTTGAGGACCTCAAAAAAGGCTGGGGTTTCACAGCCAAGAGGGCCGATGAAATCACCATCGACTACGCGGGCACGGACTACGGGGCCGCTGCCGAACGCTGGAGCTCCCGGGACGGCCTGGGACCATTTAGGTTCCAGCTTGGCGGCCGCGGCGTCATTTCCGGCTGGGAACAAGGCCTCGAGGGGATGCGGGTCGGTGGCCGCCGGAAGCTGATCGTTCCATCGAGGTTGGCCACGCGCAAAGGCGCGCGGATCTATGTGATCGACCTGCTTGCGGTACGCCACCAGGACAGTTCACCGATCGCGGTTGGCGCCTCCGACGGCATTCAGGATCCCGGCAAGCCAAGCGCCGCAGTGCCCAACCGACCGCCGCCGAAGGTGCTCGTCGTAGAGGAACTTCGAAGAGGCTCAGGGCCGCGGGTCGAAACGCCGAGCGAAGTTACCGTCAAGTACCTCGGCGTCGACTACGAGACGGGCCTCGCCTTCTTCAACGCCTGGGGTCCCGACCGCGCGAGCAGATTGTCCCTCGGAAATCTGGGCAGAGTTTGGGCGGTCGGCCTCAAAGGAATGAGGATCGGCGGGCGGAGGAGGTTGATCGTTCCGGCCAAGCTCGGATATGGAAGCGGCCCCCTGATCTACGCGGTCGAACTGCTGGCGATCGATTAGGCGGCAAATGTCGGCGCATTGCGCCGCGTAGATTCTCCGGCGTGGGACATAGAGTCGCCGTGAGCACCCTCCTCGCCATGCTGGCCCTGGTCGCGTTGCCGGCCTGCGGCACGGCGCAGCAGCGCCGCGATCGTCCTCCAGTTCGCCCTGGGGCGGAGTCGCCCTCGAGCGGATCGGCAACTTCGGCGAACTGACCTTTGTCACGGCAGCGCGCGGATTCCCGAAGCTGCTGTTCGTGGTCGAACAGCCGGGCCGTCGCGGTGCTGCGCGGCGGCCATAGGCTCGGCTATTCCTTTCTCGACATCCGGGGCCTGGTCGGCGCCGGCGGCGAGCGCGGACTGCTCTCGATCGCCTTCCCGCCCGACTATCCGCGGACCCGGCGCTTCTACGCCTATTACACCGACCTCGATGGCAACATCCGCGTCGACGAGTTCCGGCGGCGATCCGCCCAACAACGCCCAAACAAGGACAGCCTGCTGGGCAAGCTGCTGCGCATCGACCCGCGGCCCAATGGCGGGCGCCTATACACGGTCCCCGCCGACAACCCCTTCGTCGGCAGATCCGGTCGTGGTGAGATCTACAGCTACGGTCTGCGCAACCCCTTCCGTTTCTCCTTTGACACGGTCAGCGCGAAGCAGCCGCGAATCGCGATCGCCGATGTCGGCCAGAACCGCTTCGAGGAGCTCGACTACGTCAGCGTGGCGGCCGCCCGCGGCGCCAACTTCGGCTGGGACGCCTTCGAGGGCAATGCCCCTTACACGGAAGAGAACGGCGGTGCCCCGACCCTGGCGGGACGACGAAGCCGATCATGGCCTACGCGCCGTCGGCGATCGCCGGCTCGACATCAGCGTCGCCTCCCCGACCTCGTTTGGCCAGGATGGCGGGGGCCGCCTCTACGTCTGCTCGGCCGAAGGGCCGGTCTACAGGCTCGTCCGGCGCTGAGTCCAGGCGCACCCGCGCCACCGGCGGTTCTCCTCCCACCCGCTCCGGTTAGGATGATTGTGTGAAGATTTTTGTTCCGGTAGTCGTCGTCTGCCTCGCCCTCGCATCCGCGGGCTGCGCCGGCGATGGCTCCGCCGGAAGCAAGGCGGCGCGCAGCTCAAGCGGAGCGACCGACGTCGCGGCAACCGAATCGAGCGGCTCGGACGAGGCACCGAAGGTGACGGTGCCCAAGGGCCCCCCGCCGGAGAAGCTCGTGGTCAACGACCTCGAGCAGGGCTCCGGCGCCGCGCTCAGCGGACCGGACGATGAAATCGTCCTCAACTACGTGGGCGTCGACTACAAGACAGGCAAGGTCTTCGAATCGACATGGGACCAGGGCGAACCCGCCAAATTGCGTTTCGGCGGCGGTGAACTGATCGAAGGCTGGGAACAGGGCCTGGCGGGGATGCGCGTCGGCGGGCGGCGCGAACTGATCATCCCCTCCAAGCTCGCCTACGGAAAAGGTGCGCTGATCTTCGTCGTCGAGCTGCTCGAAGCTCATCCCTCGGGGGATGCGAGCAAAGAAAGCACCGACCTGCACAAACCCAAGATCCACATTTCGAACGCCCCGCCGCCGAAGAAGCTGGTCGTCAAGGATCTGGTCCCCGGCACGGGACCGGTGCTCGCAAAAGGCGACACGATGGTCGTCAACGAGGTCGGAGTCAACTACAAGACCGGCCAGGAATTCGAAACGACATGGGGCAGCCGGCCGTCCAGGTTTCCCTTCGGCACCAACGAAATAATCGATGGCTGGGAACAGGGCCTCGTGGGGATGCGCGTCGGCGGGCGGCGCGAATTGATCATCCCCTCCAAGCTCGCCTACAAAACCGGCGCTCTGGTCTACGTGGTCGACCTTCTCGCGGTCGAATAGCACTCTAAAAGCAGCCTGTGGAAACGCGTGACGAGGCTGGACTTCGTTGGGAACGCGACGATGCACGGCGGACTATGCGCTGTTATCCTGCGGCCGATGGCACGGCTTTTTCAAAACGTTAGGGCATTTTTTCTGCTGAGCGGAGCAATCGCCGCGATGCTGCTGGTCACCGGTTGTGGCAGCGGCAGCGGCAACTCGGCCGACGCATCCGGTGGTGAAGTCACGGTCGAAACCGGCTCGCTTTCAAAAGCCCAGTTCATCGAACGCGCCGATCGGATATGCGAAGAAAACAAGCAGCACTTCCAGAAGGAATACGAAGCTTTCGTGAAAGCGGTAACCAGCAGCCCTTCTCCCACCGAACAGATTGCGAAACTCGCTGAAACGATCTTCGTTCCGAACTTCGAAAAGGACGTCGAAGAAATCAGCGTCCTCGGCGCACCGCGCGGCGACCAGAAGAAAGTGGCGGCCTTCCTCAACGCTCTCCAGCAGCGGCTCGACGAAATACGCGAACAGCCCATCATCTTGGGCAAGACGCAGTTCCCGCTCGCTAAGGCGACAAAAATGGCAACGGCGTACGGCTCGACTGGATGCGCTGAAAGCTTCAGCTGACGGAGACGTCGGCGGCGGGATACAAGTTGGCTGCCCAGCCAATGGAGCAGCTCGAGGTTCACAACCCGGCCACCGGCGGCCTGATCGCCACCCTCCCGATCGACTCTCCTGAGGACGTCGCCGAAACGATCGCGCGGGTGCGCGCCAGCCCAATTGGGAGGCGATCGGCATCGAGGGCCGCTACCGCTGGCTGGGCAAGCTGCGCGACTGGCTGCTCGACAACCAGGATCGGGTCCTCGACACGATGGTGGAGGAGACCGGCAAGGTCCGCCCCGACGCCTCCAACGAGCCCGCCTACCTCGCCGACCTGATCAATTTCTACGGCGCCAAGGCCGCCGAGTTCATCGGCGAGCAGGCGATCCGTCCCCATTCTCCCCTGCTTGCCTCGAAGAAGCTGCGGGTCCAGTACCGGCCCCATCCGGTCGTCGGCATCATCAGCCCCTGAAACTTTCCGCTGATCCTCGCTCTCGGCGACGCGATCCCGGCGCTGCAGGCCGGCGCCGCGGTCGTGATCAAGCCCTCCGAGTTCACCCCCCTGGGCCTGGCCGAGGTGGTCGGGGCCTGGAAGGAGGAGATCGGCGGGCCGGACGTGCTCGACTGCGTGCAGGGGGTGGGAGAGACCGGCGGCGCGCTGATCGACGCGGTCGACTTCATCCAGTTCACCGGCTCCGACCGCACAGGGCGCAAGGTGATGGCCCGCGCCGCCGAGACCCTGACCCCGGTCAGCCTCGAGCTTGGCGGCAAGGATCCGATGATCGTCCTCTCCGACGCCGACCTCGACCGCGCCGCCAACACCGCGGCGTGGGGCGGGATGATGAACTCCGGCCAGATCTGCATCTCGGTCGAGCGGATCTACGTCGAGGAGCCCGTCTACGACCAGTTCGCTTAGCTACCCGTCCCGATCCCTATGTCGCAACGAACACCTCATGCGGTAACTGGATCGTGTATTTGGCGTCCCATTTCCCTACTGCTGGACAGAGGGTGCCCGTTCCTTCCAATGCGGCTTCGCTAAACGTCACCGTAGCTAAGCTGCTCGCGCCTAAGGGTA
>JAWVFL010000069.1:0-3690 GCA_033856195.1 Solirubrobacterales bacterium
AGGAAGACCGAGCCGAAGGCGACGTGGCGGTGCTCGTCGCGGGCGACGTTCTGGAAGCCCTCGACGAAGGCCGGCAGGGTCCCTTCGCGTTCGTTGAAGTCCATGATGAAGTGCTGGCCGGTGAGGGCCAGCATCCCCTCGATCACCATGTGGTAGAGCGTCACCGCCTCGACCAGGGCCTCGGTGTCCTCGGGTTCGACGGAGAGCCGCGCGGTCCGTTTGGCCAGCATCTCGTCGAAGAGGCGGCCGAAGTTGTCGTTCAGATGGGCGGAGGTCTCCTCCAACATCTCGCTCAACCCGTCCGCCTCGAGCACCCCGACCTCGCGGTAGAAGCGCTCGAAGAAGCGCACGTGGCGCGCCTCGTCGGCGATCTGCGTGCAGAGGAAGATTTTCTGGTCCTCGGTCGGGGCGGCCCGCATGATCGGCCCCAGCTCCTCGGCCACCTTCTGCTCGCCGATGAAGAACGAGGAGAGCCCGTACATCCGTTGGAAGCGCTCATCGGCCGGGATCCGCTCGTGCCAGTCCTCGCGGTCACGGCTGAAGTCGAGCTCCTGGGTCTTCCACTGCTGGCGCTCCCAGAGCTCGTAGAGCTCCTTGTAGTCGAGCAGCTTGATCTCCGACGTGCGGTCGGCCGCCTCGTTCAGCGCCGGGTCGGCGGTCGCCTGGAAATCGGCCCGCGCGGTCCTCGGCTGCGTCCCCGACGCCTCTCTCGCCTCCATCTCCCACTCCCTCCGTCGACTGCGGTCGGAGGGGTGAGCCTAACACCGGACTGGCCAGCTAGCCAGTTTTTCTCCACTCAGACGGAGTGCGACTCGCCCGGCTTCAGGACCACGACCTGGGAGGAGGTTTTCGCCTCGACGTCGGCCTTGAAGGCCTCGGCGTCGGTCTCGATCGGCGGAAAGGTGTCGAAGTGGATCGGGATCACCGTGCCGGCGGCGACGAGCTCGGCCGCGAGGACGGCGTCGTGGCGATCCATCGTGTAGTGGCCGCCGATCGGCAGCAGCGCCACGTCGATCGAGTCGCGTTCTCCGATCAGCTTCATGTCGCCGAACAGGCAGGTGTCGCCGGCGTGGTAGACGGTCACGCCGCCGATCTTGATCACGAAGCCACTGGCCGTGCCGATCGCGATCCCGTGCTCGGCGCTGAACGGCGCCTCTTCGGAGCCGGGGAGGGTGTTGGTGTGCCAGGCCGGAACGAGCTTGATCGAGCCCCAATCGAAGCTGACCGTTCCGCCCAGGTTCGGATCGCTGACCTCCTCGATCCCCTGCCCCTTGAGCCATTCGGCGAGCTCGACGATCGAGAGGCAGTGGGCGCCGGTCCGCTTCGCCACCGGCACCGCGTCGGCCATGTGATCGGCGTGGCCGTGGGTGATGGCGATGTGGGTGGGATCGACTTCCTCGCCGGTCGCCACCGCTACGGGGTTGTTGGGCTTCAGGAACGGGTCGATCAACAGCCTCGTCTCGCCCTCGCTCAGTTCGAAGCAGGAATGGCCGTGGTACTTGATCTCCATCTCAGCGCCCTCCCATCGGGTCTGTGTTTTCGCTCATCTCTTCGTTGAGTGCCCAGCCGACGGCGACGCCGACCATCATCCCCATCCGCGCCTCCTCGGCGAGCAGGGCGCGCACCGCGGCGATCCGCTCGTCGGGGTCGGGCACGGTGGCGGCGCGCAGCGCCTCGGCCTCGTGCGGCTCGCCGAACCAGCCACCCTCGGCAAGCGCGGCGCCAAGCACCCTCTGCAGCTGCGGCGCCGCCTTGGCGACGATCCGCTCCGCCTCAGAGAAGCGCTCGGGGTCCAGCAGCCGCTCGATCGCGGCCTCGAACTCGCTCTCGTCCGGCACCGCTCCAGCCTAGATGGTCGGCCAGGCCGCCGACCTTCTAATGGTGCGAGGGACGCACGGCGGCGGCGAGCAGGCCGGCCAGTCCGCCGACGACGCCCCCGGCCAGTCCGGCGACGACGTCGGCGCCGGTGAAGAGCGGTAGGACGAGCAGGACGGCGGCGCAAACCGCGACCCCGATCCAGTCGTACTCTTCGTCGATCGCGCGGCGGGCCTCGGCCCGCCGCAGAGCAAGCCAGGCGGTGAGCATCCCCAGGGCGATGCCGTTGCCGCCGGCGATCACGGTGACTTCGTTCTGGGCGTTGGCGACGCCGCTGGCAGCCAGAACCCCAAGTGAGCCGCAGGCGAGCAGCAGCACCGCAGTGGGCGCGGTGCCGAGCCGGCGCTCGACCCCGGTCGAGAAGATCGCCAGCGCCAGCGCGACGACGAAGAGGTAGCCGACGTCGCCGTAGGCGAAGGGCGCGCTGAGGTAGCGCCACCACTCATCCGCGAAGGGCACGACGACGCCGCCGAAGCTGATCAGGGCATACCCCGTCGCCTCCTGGATCAGCAGCATGATCGCCGAGCCGAGGATTACCGTCAGCGTCGCGTAGGGGCGGTCGGCGGCGAGGACCGCCGGGCGCGACGGCAGCGACAGCCGGCGGCGACGGCGACGCGGCCGCTGTGCCTCCAGCGCGTCGCCCCGACGCTCCAGCTTCGGGGCCCGCTTGCGCAACCGCGCCCCGCAATAGGGGCACTCGGTGACGTAAGGACTGACCTCCGAGCCGCAGTTCTTGCAGATGACGCTGAGCTCGGTCTCACTCATGGCCTACCGAGAATACCCCTCGTGTGGAGGGGTCTGCGCGGCTTCGCGATGGCATACTCACGGGACACCCGTCTTCGAGGAGGAAATCACTGTGGAGCTGAAGAGTCTGACCGAGCAGAAATCGCTGCTTGCGACCCTGCCGCCCGGCAAACGGGCCCGCCTGCACCGGCTGCTGTTCGAGTTCGGCCCGGGCCACGGCACGCTGATGCTGCTGCCGATCGACCAGGGGATCGAGCACGGCCCGCGCGACTTCTTCCCGAACCCCGCTTCCAAGGATCCCGACTACCAGTTCCGGCTCGCCGCCGAGGCCGGCTACTCGGCGCTCGCCTGCCAGATCGGGATGGCCGAGAAGTACTACCCCGACCACGCCGGCCGGGTGCCGCTGATCCTCAAGGTCAACGGCAAGACCGACATCCCCTCCTCCGCCAGGTCCTTCTCATCCTGCAACGCCAGCGTCGAGGACGGCGTCCGGCTCGGCGCCGACGCGATCGGCTACACGCTCTACGTCGGCTCGCCGCGCCAAGACGAGGACCTCGCCCAGCTGCGGCAGGTGCGCCAGGACTGCGATCGATTCGGGATGCCGCTGGTGATCTGGTCCTACCCGCGCGGCGAAGCAGTCGACGCCAAGGGCGGCCCCAACTCCTTCTACGCGATCGACTACGCGGCGCGGCTGGCGATGGAGATGGGCGCCGACATCGTCAAGCTCAACATGCCGAAGATCGACGCCAAGAAGGACAAGGACGCGCAGGCGCCCTACAACGAGATGGAGATCGACCAGGCGGAGGCGATCCGCCAGTGCGTCGAATCGGCCGGCCGGGCCCTGGTCGTCCTCTCCGGCGGCTCCAAGACCGACGACGAGACCGTCCTGCGCAACACCCGCGAGGTGATGGAAGCGGGCGGCTCCGGCGTGATCTTCGGCCGCAACGTCTGGCAGCGCGACTGGAACGACGCGCTCGAGGTCATCGGCCAGATCAAAGAGAGCTTGCTGGCCAACGTACGACGCACGCCGTAGGGCGCCGGCGAATCGGCGCATCTCGGGGACCCGAGGGG
>JAWVFL010000070.1:0-2835 GCA_033856195.1 Solirubrobacterales bacterium
GTCGATCGCGGCGCCGCCGACGCAGAACAGCATGCCGCCGAGGGCGAGCAGGAGACCGGTCTCCCCGAAGGCGCCCTGGGCCGGCAGCGCCACCGTGCCGAGATCGGTGGGGGCGACACCGACCGGGTGGAAGAGGTAGCCGGAGACGATCACCAGGGCGACCGCCAGCAGGCCGCCGAGGCTGTAGCCGACGATCGCGTTCAGCCGGTTCTCTTTGAGGTTTTCCTCCGTCCAACCCTCCTCGATCGCCCCCGAGGAGTAGAAGTGGACCTCGTAGGGCATCAGCGCCGCGGCGAAGACGCCGACGACGAAGTAGAAGTAGAGCGGCGAGTCGCTGAAGGAGGGGACGAAGCCGTGGGCGACGTCGCCCCAGTCGGGGCTCTGGTGGAAAAGGGTGGCGACGACGACCAGGAGCAGCAGGCCGCCGTATCCGAAGACACGCTCGATGCCCCCGAAGGGCAGCAGCGCGACGATGACCACCAGCCCGATCGCGCCGACGACGACGAACATGCTGAAGGCCGCGTCGAAGAGCAGCTCGAGGATCAGCGCCAGGCCGCCGAGCTCGGCGGCGACGGTGAGCACGTTGACGAGGGTGCTGGCGATCAGCGCGACCAGCCCCAGGCCGAAGCCCATCCGCATCCGGATCGCGTCGAACACCGGGCGCCCGGTCACCGCCGCGACCCGGCCGGACATCTCCGCGTAGACGGCGATCCCGAGCGTACCCAACGCCACCGCCCAGAGCAGGTCGTAGCGGTAGAGGGCACCGGCCTGGGTGTTGAAGACGAGGTCGCCGATGTCGAGGAAGCCGCCGACCGCGGCGATGATGCCGAGCGCGATTTTGAGCATCGCCTTCACTGCGGTTCGCCCGTCAGCCGTTCGACGATCGCGTCGGCCTCGCCTTTGGCATCGCCCAGGTGCGCTTCCACCGCGGCGCCGTGGCGCTCGTCTCCGGGAAAGACCTGCAGCTCGGAGAACAGGTCGGCGATCTCCATCGCAACCTGGACGGCGGCGTCGCGCTGGCGGCCGACCTCGGGCGAGGGCTCGGCGTCGGCAAGCTTTTCGGCCTCGTGCTCAGCCTCGCCCCCGAGCGTCTTCGCCATCACGCGCGTGTAGGTCGACTTGGTCGCGTCGCGGGCGACGCCGTTGGCGATGAGTTCGCCCTGCGCCGCCAGCGCGCTGAGGGATTCAACGCCGCGGCTGAGCTCGCCGCGGCTGAGGTCGCCGCAGCCGCTCGCGGCGAAGCAGGAGAGAGCGAGCAAGGTCACGAGGAGGGCGGTGCGAGCGCCTCGCGACGACCGGGCCTCTGTCGGACCGCCGGGCTTCATCTGCAGCGCTCGCTACCCGCGCCCCATCTCCCCGAACCGCGGAGTTTGACGGCGCCCGGTTGCGGGGACTAAACCGGCGTGAGCGCGGTCGACGAGAAACGGGGCAAGGCGATCCCGCTTCCCCCGGTCGGACCCCTGAGCGAGCTGCTGCTCGATCTGCTTTCGACCCCGCCCTCCGACCCGGTCGCGGGCCACGCGCTGCAAGCAGCGGCCGAGATCGCCGAGGCGGTCGCCGACCCTCTCGGCGACGACGACCTGCAACTGGCGCTCTACCTTTCCTACGAGCTCCACTACCGCTCCTTCCCCGGTGTCCATCCGGGATGGGAGTGGAACCCCCCGCTGCTGGGGCTGCGGGCACGGCTGGAGGAGGCTTTCTTCGGCGCCCTGGAGGACGACCTGCCCACCGAGCCGGTCGATCCCGAGCAGGTCGGCGACGCGCTCTTCCGACTCGAGGCCGAAGACGACGGCGTCTCGCTCTCGCGCTACATCGAGAGCAGCGCCGACCTCGAGCAGTTCCGCGAGTTCACGATCCACCGCTCGCTCTACCAACTGAAGGAGGCCGACCCGCACTCGTGGGCGATCCCGCGCCTGAGCGGCGCCGCGAAGACGGCGTTGCTGGAGGTGCAGAGCGACGAGTACGGCGGCGGCCGGCCCGAGCGGATGCACTCGGCGCTGTTCGCGAAGACGATGCGCGCTCTTGGCCTCGACGACGGCGAGAACGCCTACCTCGGCCAGATCCCCGGCGTCACCATCGCCACCGTGAACCTGATGTCCGGGCTCGGGCTGCACCGCTCCAGGCGGGGCGCGATCGTCGGCCACCTGGCGATGTTCGAGATGACCTCGGCGCGGCCCAACCGCCGCTACGCGAACGCCCTGCGCCGGCTCGGCTTCGGCGGCGATGCGACCGACTTCTACGACGAGCACGTCGAGGCCGACGCCGTGCACGAGAACATCGCCGCCTACGACATGGCCGGCGGCCTCGCCCGGACCGAGCCGGAGCTGGCCGCCGACATCCTCTTCGGGGCCCGCGCCCTGCTCTTCCTCGAGGACCGCTTCGCCCGCCACCTCCTGGACGCCTGGGAACGCGGCGAGAGCGGTCTGCGCCAGCCGCTGTGAGCGCCTCCTACGTCCTGCCCCTGCGCTGGAGCGAGCCGGGGCCGGCGGCGGAGCTGGCGGCCTACCTGCGCTGGGTCGTCGACGAGGTCGACGAGGTCCTGGTCGTCGACGGCTCCCCGGCGCCGATCTTCGAATCGCACGCGAAGGCATTCGGCGAGAGCGTGCGCCACCTGCGCCCGCACTCCGACCTGGCCTTCGCGATGGGCAAGGTCAACGGTGTGATCACCGGCCTGCGCGAGTGCTCGCACGAGCGCGTCGTGATCGCCGACGACGACGTTCGCTACGAGGCGGAATCTCTGCAGCGGACGCTGGATCTCCTGGTGGGCGCCGACCTGGTGCGGCCGCAGAACTACTTCGACCCCCTCCCCTGGCACGCCCGCTGGGACAGCGCCCG
>JAWVFL010000071.1:0-6615 GCA_033856195.1 Solirubrobacterales bacterium
ACCGTGCCCTTCGTGTAGCCCTCGATGCGGTCGAGGAACTCCTCGAGCTTGGCGACCGCGCGCTTCATGACCTCGGCCGACTGCAGGACGAAGGGGAGGATCAGTTCGCCGGCGCCGAATTTGTCGCCGACCTCCTTCATCGCCGGCAGCAGCACCTCGTTCAGGGTCGGGACTGCGCCGATCTTCTCCACCGAGCGGTCGATCCAGTCCTCGACGCCGTCCTTCTTACGGCGCAGGATGTGCCAGTGCAGCGCCTCCTCGGGCTCCATTCCGGCGGTCGGGTCGGCGACCTCGGCCTCGGCCTCCTCCCCCTGGGACTCGAAGTGGGAGATGAAGCGCTCGAGCGCGTCCTCGCGGCGGTTGAAGACGAGGTCGTCGGTCAGCTCGCGCTCCTCGTCGGAGATCTCGCTGTATGGAGTGATGTGGTTCGGGTTGACCATCGCCAGGTCGAGGCCGGCCTCGACGCAGTGGTGGAGGAAGACCGAGTTGAGGACCGCGCGCGGCCGCGGCGAGACGCCGAAGGAGACGTTGGAGACGCCCAGCGAGGTCTTGACGCCGGGGATCGCCGCCTTGACCCGGCGGATCCCCTCGATCGTCTCCACCGCCGAGGGCCGCCACTCCTCGTCGCCGGTGGTCAGGGTGAAGGTCAGCAGGTCGAAGATCAGCGCTTCGGGGTCGAGGCCGTGCTCCTCGCAGGCGATGTCCCGGATCCGTTCGGCGATCTCGACCTTGCGCTCGGCCGTCTTCGCCATCCCGACCTCGTCGATCGTCAGCGCGATCAGCGCGGCGCCATGCGCCTTCGCCAGCGGGATCACGACGTCGGCCTTGTCGCGGCCGGCCTCGAGGTTGATCGAGTTGACGATCGCCCGGCCAGGGATCTGTTCGAGCGCGGCCCTGATCACACCGGGCTCGGTCGAGTCGACCTGGATCGGCGATGGCTGGGTCAATGAGATCCGCTTCACGACCGCGCTCATCTGCTCGTCCTCGTCCTGGCGCTCGGTCAGCGCCACGCAGACGTCGAGCACGTGAGCGCCGCCTTCGACCTGGTCTTCGGCGACCTGAACGAGGCCGTCGTAGTCGTCGGCGAGCAGCAGCTCCTTCGCCCTGCGCGAGCCCTGCGAGTTGACCCGCTCGCCGACCAGGGTCGGCCGCGGCTCCTGCACCAGCGGCGTCGAGGTCATCATCGAGGAGACCTCGATCGGACCGGGCGCGGGGCGCTCGCCGACCTTGCGGCCGCCGACCCGCTCGCGGATCGCGGCGATGTGCTCGGGCGTGGTGCCGCAGCAGCCGCCGACGATGCCGACGCCGTAGCGCTCGACGAACTCGCCGAGGGTCGCGGCCAGCGGCTCGGGCTCTTCGGGGAAGATCGTCTCGCCGTCGGGGCCCTGCAGCGGCAGGCCGGCGTTGGGGATGCAGTGGACCGGCAGCGGGCTGGTCTCGCCGAGCAGGCGGATCGCGTCGCGCATGTCCTCCGGCCCGGTCGAGCAGTTGAGCCCGATCACGTCGACCTCGAGCGCGGTGAGCGTCGTCAGCACCGACTGGACGTTGGTCCCCAGCAGCATCTTGCCGCCGTTTGGCAGCAGCGAGACGCTGCACTGGATCGGCAGCTTCCTGCCGACCTGGGCGAATGCCTCGCGGGCGCCGAAGATCGCGGCCTTGACCTCGAGGATGTCCTGCGCGGTCTCGATGATGATCAGGTCGGCGCCCCCCTCGACCAGGCCGCGGGCCTGTTCGGCGAAGACCTCGGTCAGGGTGGCGAAGGAGATGTTGCCCAGGGTCGGGTCGGTCGAGGCCGGCAGGAACCCGGTCGGGCCGATCGAGCCGGCGACGAAGCGGTCCTCGCCGGCGGCCTTGCGGGCGATCTGGGCTGCCTTGACGTTGATCTCGAGGGTGTGGTCACCGAGGCCCCACTCCTCGAGCTTCAGCCGCGAGCCCTGGAAGCTGTCGGTCTCGACCACCTCCGCGCCGGCTTCGAGCATCGAGGTGTGCACGCCCTCGATCACGTCGGGGCGATTGAGGACCAGCGCCTCGTGGCATTTGCCGGCGAGGCCGCCGTAATCCTCCTGGGTCAGCTCGAATTGCTCCAGGGTCGCGCCCATGCCGCCGTCGAAGACGACGACGCGCTCGCGCACTGCGGCTAGGTAGTCACGTTCGGCCATGAACCCGTAGAGGCTACCGGGGGCGCTGCCAGTGCATGCTTCTGTATGCGGGGACGAAACCCGCGCGCAGGAGGTTGCGGCCCGCGATCGCGAGCCCCTCGGTCTCGCCTTCGTCGAGCTCGGCGAAGATCGTCTGGCAGCCGGCCTCGGCCGCCGCCAGGATCCGGCGGCGCAGCAGCACCTGGTTGCAGCCACGCCCACGGGCCTCCTCGACCGTCGCGTCGAGCCCGACGTGGGCGATGCCGCCGTCGATCAGCATCGAGCCGAAGGAGACGATCCTGTCCTCGAGCTCCGCGGTGTAGGTGCGCCAGCGTTTGTGGATCGGCAGCGCGAACAGCAGGGTTGCCGCCTTCGGCGGGAGGCCGAGCGCCGGCGCCGCGTCGAAGACCATCGTTTCGCCGGCCGCTTCCTCGGCGATCTCCCAGACGGTGATGGCGGGGTTGCCCGGCAGGGCCGGCCAGGAGGCGTCGCGGACGTACTTCCAGACGCCGCGTCCCTGCTCGAACCCCTGGCGGTTGAGGTGGTCCTCGGCCGCGGCGGTGCCGGGCCGGTCGCGGGCCACGGCGACCCGGTAGGAGACGTCGAACTCGTCCGCCCAGGCGATCGCGTCGGCAAGGTGCCCCTCGGCGACGGCGCCGGGCTCGGCGGCGCCGAGAATGAGGTTGAGGCTGGGATCGTCCGGCAGCGCTTCGAAGACCGTCACCTGGACCGGGCCGAAGCACGCTTCGGCGATCCCGCACTCCACAACCGCGTCGTCACAGACGGTTCCCCACATGTCCGATCGGAATGTCTTCGCGGTGCGCTCAAGCGTCGCAGCGTCGTAGACCAATGCGCTTCCTCTCCCAAAAGGTGCTCGGAATCCCCGAAAAACTCACTCTATGAGGATGCCCTCTAT
Organism: Solirubrobacterales bacterium; assembly: GCA_033856195.1. Classification (GTDB taxonomy): domain Bacteria; phylum Actinomycetota; class Thermoleophilia; order Solirubrobacterales; family 70-9; genus VRUE01. The sequence goes on from JAWVFL010000071.1 coordinate 3,055, forward strand.
TTATCAAGGAAGTTGTGTTCATCCGGAAAAATTCGAGCCAGAATCGCTCCCCGCAGGCGTGGTGGTACACCCAAAAGTTGGTAGCCGAGTGCTCTAGCGATGCAGGCCGAGGCGGCGCTTCAGGTCACGTGCGTTGAAGGCCTGGGCAACACGGCTGACGAGCCCGCGGCGGGCGCGCGTGTACGGGTACCAGGTGGGCTCGCGCTTGGCGCTGAAGCGGGTGATCACCACCGACTCGGTCCGGCAGTACTTCTTGATCCCGGGTTCGCCGTGGCGGTAGCCGATCCCCGACTCCTTCCAACCGCCCATCGGCACGTCGGAGGCGAGGTAGTTGACCAGGACGTCGTTGACGTTGACGGCACCGCACTCGACCCGGCGGGCAACCTGCTCGGCCCGCTGCTTCTCGCCGAAGACCGACCCCGAGAGCCCGTAGCGGCTGTCGTTGGCGAGCCGCAGGGCCTCCTCGGTGTCGCTCACCTTCATCACTCCGACCACGGGTCCGAAGGTCTCGTCGCGCATCACCTTCATCGAGTGGTCGACGTCGACGAGGACGGTCGGCTCGAAGTAGTCGCCGGGCCCCTCGACCCGCTTGCCGCCGGTCAGCGCCCGGGCGCCGGCGGCGAGCGCGTCGTCGACGTGGTCCTCGACGATCGCGGTCTGGTTGGGGGAGGTCATCGAGCCGACGTCCTTGGGATCGCGGGCGTCGTCGGCGCCCTGGCGCAGGCGCCCGACCTCCGCGGTCAGCTTGGCGACGAACTCGTCGTAGACCGGCTCCTCCACGTAGACCCGCTCGACCGACATGCAGATCTGGCCGGAATTCATCATCCCGCCCCAGGCCGCGGCGTTGGCGGCGCGATCGACGTCGGCGTCGGAGAGGACGATCATCGGATCCTTGCCACCCAGCTCGAGGCTGACCGGGGTCAGCGTCTCGGCGGCGCGGGCCATCACCTTGCGGCCGGTCCGGTCGGAGCCGGTGAACTGGATGAAGTCGACCGCGTCGACGAGGGCGCCGCCGGTCTCGCCGATGCCCTGGACGACGTCGAGCACATCGGGGCCGCCGATCTCGCGCTTCCAGGCCTCGACCACCTCGGCCAGTCCCAGCGGCGTGAACTCGGACGGCTTGATGACCACCGCAGCCCCGGCCTGCATCGCCGGGATCGCGTCGCCGAGGGCGAGGATCAGCGGGAAGTTCCAGGGGCTGATGATGCCGACGACGGGGTGGGGGCGGTACTGGACCCGCAGCTTCTTGCTCGCCATCAGGGCGGAGTGCGGGCGGACCGCTTCCTCGCCGATGAACCTGCTCGCCCTGGACCCGTAGAAGTTGATCAGGTCGGTCAGGTAGACCACCTCGGTGGAGGCGTCGGCGTGGACCTTGCCGGTTTCGCGCTGCATCGTCTCGAGCACCCGGTCCTGGTTGTCGAGCAGCCAGTCGCGCAGCTTGCCGAGCCAGTGGTAGCGCCCCTCGATCCCCATCGCCTCCCAGTCGGGCTGGTTGCCGCGCACGCGGGCGACGGTCGCCGCCACCGCCTCGGGGGAGTCGACCGGGACGCTGGCGATCAGCTCGCCGGTGGCGGGGTTCTTGACCTCGATCGCCTCGGCTGACGTGCCGCTGCCGTTCGCAGTCCCAGTCTCCGTGCCCTGCGCCGCCGTTCCGCTCTCCACCGTAAGCCCCCTCGATCGACCCTAGTTTGGCTGCCCAGCCAACTTTAGCCGCTAAGCGGCGCGGTGGCGCTCGATGATGCGCGCGAAGTCGGTGCCGGCGGGGAGCGTCCCGAAGGCCTGGCCCCAGTCGCCGCCGAGGCGCGAGGCGCAGAAGGCGTCGGCGACGGCCTCGTCGCCGTAGCGGACCAGCAGCGAGCCCTGCAGCGCCAGCGCCATCCGTTCGACCAGGTGGCGGGCGCGGGTCTCGATCGTGGCGACGTCGCCGGGGATCTCGTCCCGCAGCGAGCTCGCGTAGGCGGCCAGCCGGGGTTCGGCGACCGCGCCCTCCTCGACCTCGGCGAAGAAAGCCTCCAGAGAGGCGGGACTCTTGATCATCGCCCGTAGGACGTCGAGGCACTGGACGTTCCCCGATCCCTCCCAGATCGAGTTCAGCGGGCTCTCGCGGAAGAGCCGCGGCATCCCCGACTCCTCGACGAAGCCGTTGCCGCCGAGGCACTCGAGCGACTCGCCGGCATGGGCCGGCGCCCGCTTGCAGATCCAGTACTTGAGGGCCGCGTTGGCGACGCGCTTGAGGTTCGACGCGGCCTCGTCGCCGGCGAGCGCTTCGTCGTAGGCGCGGGCCAGCCGCAGGGCCGAGATCGTCGCCGCCTCGGACTCGACGCTGAGGTCGGCGAGGACGTTCTGCATCAGCGGCTGCTCGCTCAGCACGGTGCCGAAGACCGAGCGGTGGGAGGCATGGTGGATCGCCTGCGCGACCCCGGCCCGCATCCCGGTGGCACCGCCGAGCACGCAGTCGAGGCGGGTGTGGTTGACCATCTCGATGATCGTCCGCACCCCGGCCCCCTCCTCGCCGACCAGCCAGGCCGAGGCGGCGTCGAACTCGACCTCGCTGGAGGCGTTGGAGCGGTTGCCGAGCTTGTCCTTGAGTCGCTGCAGGCGGAAGCGGTTGCGGGCGCCGTCGGGCGTCCAGCGCGGGAAGAGGAAGCAGGAAAGGCCACCGTCGGCCTGGGCGAGGACGAGGAAGGCGTCGCACATCGGCGCCGACATGAACCACTTGTGGCCGCTCAGCTCGTACTCGGCGCCGGGGCCACCGCCGTCGACCGGCCGTGCCACGGTGGTGTTGGCGCGGACGTCGGTGCCGCCCTGCTTCTCGGTCATCCCCATTCCGGCCAGGGCGCCGGCCTTGCTGGGCGCCGGCGCGTTGGCCGGGTCGTAGCGGGGCGAGAGGAAACGCGGCTCCCACTCCGCCGCCAGCTCCGGCTGGGTGCGCAGAGCCGGGATCACCGAGTAGGTCATCGAGATCGGGCAGCCGATCCCCGCCTCGGCCTGCGACATGCACATGAAGGCGGCGCCGCGGGCGACGTGGGCGCCGGGCTGCGGGTCCTTCCACGGCGAGCTGTGCAGTTCGTACTCGACCGCGGCGCCGAGCAGCTCGTGCCAGGAAGGGTGGAACTCGGCCTCGTCGACGCGGTTGCCGTAGCGGTCGTGCGTCCGCAGCCGCGGTGGGTTCTCGTTCGCGAGCCGCCCGAGCTCCTGGGCATGGGCGCTGCCGGCGTAGGCGCCGACGGCGGCAATCCGTGGCTCGGCCCACCCGGCGCCCTCGCGGCGCACGGCCTCGCGCAGGGTGGTGTCCGCCTCGAAGAGGTTGAGGTCGACCAGCGGCGGTGGCTGGTTGGCAACCTCGTGGTTGCCAAAAGATTGACGCTCCCTAGTTGCCATTGGGTACGGATTGTGACACCTCCAGCGCATTCGGCGCGACGCTGCGACCGAGGCGCCGAGGTAGATAGCATCGCCGCCGGGTGCCCAAGATCCAGGTCAAGAACCCGGTGGTCGAGCTCGACGGCGACGAGATGACTCGCATCATCTGGTCGTTCATCAAAGAGCAGTTGATCCTGCCCT
>JAWVFL010000072.1:0-32390 GCA_033856195.1 Solirubrobacterales bacterium
TCTCCTACTTCAACGCCGGCTGCCCGGCTCCCGAGGGCTCCAGGCGCACGGTCTTCCCCCTGGCGCTGGCGAGCTTCGACTTTGCCGATGGGGCTTCGATCTCGGCTCGGGTTGAAAAGGCATGCGCAGTTAAGGAATGATTGACAGGCAGCACCAAGGCAAAGTCAGGGGACCGAGGCAAAGGGGATGGAGATGCGCGAGGCAGGAATCGGGCGAGTAAAAACGTTTGGGATCGCTGTTGGGCTGGTTGCCTTTCTGCTGTCGGCGCCCGTGGCGCAAGCCACCTATGACCCGATCGAGTCGGGGACGACCAAGCTCCGCCTCGACAAGGGCTTCCTCGCCTCGCTGAAGAAGGTGGGCGTGCAGGTCACGGCCAAGTCCTCGGCCAAGCGCAAGGGCTCCGTCCTGATCCTGCCGATTGTCGGCGGCAAGTCCGATCCGACCATCAAAAAGGCGGAAATCGAACAGGAAGGGACGATTGTCTTCCAGGCCGGCAACCGCAAGGTCCCGCTACGAAGCATCGAGCTGAAGGCGAAGCACACGCCGCTCTTCGCCAAAGTCGGCGGCAGCCAGCTGAAGGTGGCGAGCTCGAAGACCACCAAGGTCGCGAGGGCGGGCTTTGCCACCTCCTTCAGCGCCAAGGGCCTCGAGTTGACCCAGAAGGTCGCCACCCGCCTCAACAAGAAGCTGCGCACCAAAGACTTCTTCAAGGAAGGCCAGCTGATCGGCACGATCCAAAGCGAAGCGCAGCCGCAGCGGGTGACGATCCTGCCCCAGGGCCAGGCCACGATCACCCCAGACGCGGCGATCCTCGCCAAGTTCAAATCGCTCTTCGTCTCGCTCAACCCGATCTCCCCGGCGGAACTTTCGCCGGGTCCCGTGCTTCGCTTCCCGATCGCGCTCGGCGGCCAGATCGCTCCCGACGCCTCCGAAGGCACCCTGCGCCTTGGCGGCGCGATCGAACTGCTGCAGCTGGGGGCGGGACAGGTCTTCCAAAAGGAATACTGGCTCGACCTGGCCGGCAAGGACACGAGCTCCGAAGTCGACGTCGAGCCCACGCCGGCCTTCCCCGGCAAGCTTGGGCGGATCGGCACCTACGCGATCGGCATGACCGGCGCCGCGGTCGCCTCGGACCCGAAGAGCCGTGCGATCTCGGTCTCGGGCGCGCTCCTCACCCTCGACGCCCAGACCGCGCAGACGTTCAACGACGCCTTCGCGGCAGGCAAACCGACGTTCGCGACGGGCGAAGTGTTCGGGACGGCGAGCTTCGGGGCGGTGGCGCAGTAGGGCTCAGCCAACCGACAGCGCCAGCTCCTCGCTCGCGACCTCGTGCCCCTCGTAGGGCAGCACCGCGAAGTACATCAGCGACGGCAGCAGGGAGCTGAGGTCGTCGGCTTCGCCGCGGTTGAGGCGGGAGTAGAGGAGGGCCTCGATGCCGCCGACTATGCCCGCGGCGGCGATCGCCGAGGGGGCGGCCTCGCCGGCGGGCGACTCGGCGCGGACCTGGGTGTCGAGGCAGGAGGCGAAGTGGTCGAGCAGCTCGTCGCGGCGGGAGAGGGCCTCCGGGCAGGCGGCGCGAGCGTCGACGATCAGCGACATCGCCGCGTCGGGCTCTTCGGCGACGAAACGGAGCAGCTCCTCGAGGCTGAGGCGAAGTCGCTCACGCCATCCTTCGCCATCCTCCGCGGCGGTCTCGAGCCGCTTGCGCAGGCGGGCCGCGGCGTTGTCGAAGGCCGCCAGAAAGCAGTCTTCCTTGTTCTCGAAGTGTTCGTAGAAGGTGGGACGGGAGACGCCGGCACGCTCGAGCACCTCCTGGACGCTCACCTCGCGGTAGCCGAGCTGCGCGGTCGCCCGCAGCATGGCCGCCAGCAGGCGCTCGCGCTGCACGGCGCTGACAAGGTCAGAGGGAAGGGAGCGGATGCCGGACGGGAACTGGCCTTCTCCGCCGGAGAGCAGCTCAGCGGCAGCACTGACGTCCGCCGGCGACCAGCTGTCGCCGAGCGCTGCGAGCAGCATCTCTTGACTCAATTCAACCCTGTCTGGCGGCATAGAGAAACCCAATCGTTTCTGTTATAAACCCATTGGGTTCTCCCACGGTACCATTTGAGTCGCTGTCGTGCAAGGAAAACCGCTGTTCCCTAGGTATCCTTGACCGATGCCGCCGCGCGCACAGGCGAGGTCCGGAGCCAAAACCGGCTCCGTACCGGTTCGGCCCGCGCTGTCGCGCGAGTTCATCGCCGTTCACAAGCGCCGCCGCATCATGGACGCGATCGCCGAGCTGACCGCGGAGCAAGGGTACGACGCGACCAAAATCGGCGACATCGTGCGGCGCGCCGGCGTCGCCCGCAAGACGCTCTACGACAACTTCGAGGGCAAGGAGGAAGTCTTCCTGGCCGCTTTCGACGCCGCGGTCGACGAGGCGATGCAGCGGATCGAAGCCGACTGCGCCGAGGTCGAGGGGGGCTGGGAGGAGCGCGTCCAGGCCGGCCTCGCCTCCTTCCTCCGCTACGTCGCGGAGAATCCGGCGCTGGCCCGCATGTGCATGATCGAGGCGCTCTCGGCCACGCCGGCGGCGACCCAGCGCTACGAGGACGCCATGCAGCGCTTCGTCGAGCTGACCAAGCGCACCGTCCCCCACGACGACAAACTTCCTGAGACGATCGAAGAGACGCTGGTGGGCGGCGTCGCCTGGATCGTCTACCAGCAGATTCGCCGCGACGAAGCGAAGCAGGCCGAGGACCTGCTGCCCGAACTCTCCGAATTCATCTTGGCGCCGTTCCACGACGCGGCCGCGACGAAGAAGAAGAGGCGAGCAAACGCCTAGATCCGCACGCGCTGGCAGACTCCAGCGCCAGTGGAACGACTGCCCCGCGGCCGCCACGGCCTTCCCCGCGAGTTCGTCGCGCAGAACCAGCGCGAGCGGCTGCTGGCCGCCCTCGCCGAGTGCCTCGAGGAAAAAGGCTACGACCGCACCACGGTCTCCGCCGTCGGCAAACGCGCCGGTGTCTCGAAGAGCGACTTCTACAAGCAGTTCGAGAGCAAGGACGCCTGCTTCGTCGCGGCCTACGACGACGCCGTCGAGCGCATACGAGAGGGCGTGCTCGCCGCTTGCGCCGAGCGCAAGGACTGGGCGACCGGCGTGCTCGCGGCGCTTGACTCGCTGCTCGAGCTGCTCGCCGCCGAGCCGGCGCAGACGCAGCTGGTCCTGGTCGAGGGACTGCGCGCGGGACGGGGGGTCTACGACCGCTACCAGGTGGCGCTGCAGAGCTTCGTCCCCTATCTGCGCGATGGCGCGCCGGCTCCGGCGGGGGGTGAGCGGCCGCCGGCAGCGACCGACGAGGCGGTCGTCGGCGGCATCGCCTCGCTGCTCGCGCGCCGCGTGCTCGCCGGCGAGACCAAGAAGCTGCCCGTCTTACTGCCGGAGATTGCGGAGTTTGCGCTCACCCCCTACGTCGGCACTGCCGAGGCGCGCCGCATAATCTCGGAGCGATGAGCGAGGCGGCGGCAGCGGCGGCGAGCACGCCCGGCGGGAGTGGCGCCGCGGCTCCCGACGGCGTGCTGCCCTCGCAGGCGCTGAGCGAGGCGATCGCCGCCGATTGGGTCAGCTCCGGCGACTACCGGATCCGCCCCGAGGCGATCCAGCCGGCCAGCATCGACCTGCGGCTCGGCGACCACGCCTGGGCTCTGCGCTGCTCCTTCCTGCCCGACGTCGACTCGACCGTCGAGGAGAAGATCGAGGGGCTCGCCTTCCAGCGCATCGACCTGCGCGACGGTGCCGTGCTCGAGCGCGACCGTCCCTATCTGGTGCCGCTGATCGAGGAGCTGGCGCTGCCCGAGGACATGCGCGCCAAGGCCAACCCGAAGAGCTCGACCGGGCGGCTCGACGTCTTCACCCGCGTCCTCACCGACCGCCACCACCGCTTCGACGAGATCCGCCCCGGCTACCGCGGCAAGCTCTACCTCGAGATCGTGCCGCGCTCCTTCGCGATCCAGGTCAAGACAGGGCTCTCGCTCAACCAGCTGCGCCTCGCGCGCGGCGACGTGCGGCTCAGCGACCGGGAGATCCGCGCCCTGCAGGACGAGTTCCCGCTGCTCTACCTCGACTCCCACGCCCTGCGCGAGTCCGAGCTGGCGCTGGCCGACGGCCTCTTCCTCAGCGTCGATCTCTCCGGGCCGAGCGACCGCATCGTCGGCTACCGGGCGAAGAAGAACAGCCTGCCGATCGACCTCTCGCGGATCCGCGCCTACCGCTGGACCGACTACTGGGACCCGGTCTTCCCCGAGGCCGGCAGCAAGATCGTGCTCGAGCCGGAGATCTTCTACCTGCTGCTCTCGGCCGAGGGCGTCTGCATTCCGCCCCAGATAGCCGCCGAGATGATGGCCTACGACCCGACCGCGGGCGAGCTGCGCACCCACTACGCCGGCTTCTTCGATCCCGGCTTCGGCTACGACCCGGCCGGCGACCGCCACGGCAGCCGCGCCGCGCTCGAGGTGCGCGCCCGCGACGTCTCCTTCATGGTCGAGCACCGCCAGCCCGTCTGCAAGCTGGCCCTGGAGCGGACCAGCGCACCGGCGGAGCGGCTCTACGGGCAGGACCTGGGCTCCAACTACCAGGGGCAGGTGACGATGCTTTCCAAGCACTTCGAGGAGCAGGTGGTGGGGGGAGGGGCGGTGACCCGTCCCGAAACGCGCGGCTGACGCCGCGCTGAGTGTTTCGGGACGGGTCACCGCCCCTCCCGAGCCCCAGCGCTGTCTAGGATTTGGGACGTGGCTGAGCGGACGTGGCAGGTCTATCTCTCCGGGGAGATTCACTCGGACTGGCGGGAGCGGATTGAGGCGGGCGTGCGCGAGGCCGGGCTACCGGTGGAGCTGTTGGCGCCTGTCACCGATCATGCCGCCTCCGACGAGGCCGGGACCGGGACGCTTGGTGAGGAGGGCACGCCGTTCTGGCGCGATCACATGGGCGCCGGCGTCAACGCGATTCGCACCCAGACGCTGATTCGGGACGCCGACATCGTGGTCGTCCGTTTCGGCGACAAATACCGCCAGTGGAACGCGGCATTCGATGCTGGCTTCGCCGCTGCGCTGAGCAAGCCGATCGTCACCTTGCACGACACCGAGCTAGACCACGCTCTCAAGGAGGTCGACCGCGCCGCGCAGGCGACCGCTCGCACGGCCGAGCAGGTCGTCGACGTCCTTCGCTACGTGATCAGCGGCAAGCTGCCCAGCTAGCCCCTCCGCTGTTCCTTTCCGCCGAGCAGTCGTGAAAAAGCACAGCAGAGCGGTCTGTCTTGTCGGTGTGCGAACGTATGTTCGTATGCGATGGGACGAACAGCGAGTCGAGAACGATCTGCGCCTCCCGGGTATCGGCGCCGGCACCGTCGTGCGGACCTTCGACGCGCCCGAGGCAATGGGGATCAACTTCCACGAGGTCCGCGCCCGCTCGGCGCTGAACCGCGTGCCCGGGGGCCGCTACGGCTTCAACTGGACGATCAACCCTTTTCGAGGATGCAGTCACGCCTGCACCTACTGCTTCGCCAGGCGAACCCATGTCTTTCTCGACATGAACGCGGGCCGGGACTTCGAGCGCGAGATCGTGGTCAAGGTGAACGTGCCAGAGCTACTGCGGATCGAGCTTGGGCGGGACAGCTGGAAGCGGGAACTGGTGGCGCTGGGGACCAACACCGATCCTTATCAGTGGGTAGAGAGTCGCTATCGGATGATGCCGGCAATCCTGGCGGCGCTCGAGCAGGCGAGCACGCCGGTCTCGGTCCTGACCAAGTCGCCGCTGGTGATGCGCGACGTCGAGATCTTCGAACGCATGGCGAAGAAGCTGCCTGTTTCGGTCAATCTTTCGGTGCCGACTCTTGACGAGGAGGCCTGGCGGGCAACCGAGCCGCACACACCGAGTCCCTCAGCCCGCCTCGACGCCGTCGCCGAGCTTCGCCGCCGCGGCATCGACTCCGGCGTCCTGATCGCCCCGCTGATGCCCGGCATCAACGACTCTCCCGAGCAGGTGCAACCGATAGTCGATCGCGCCAGGGAGGCCGGCGCGAGCTTCCTCGGCGGTGTCGCCCTACACCTTCGCGACGAGGTCAAGGACGTCTTCTTCGCCTGGCTAGAGGCCAAGCGCCCAGACCTTCTCCCTCGCTACGAGACGCTCTACCGCGGCCGCTCCTATATGCAGCCCTCGGATCGAGCAAAGCTCACCCGTCGAGTCCGCGGCTGGGGCCGAACCAGTCGAAGCAGCGGCCGCGCCAAGGCGGGACGGCAGCCCTCTCAACTGGCGGATACTCAAAGTCGCCGCCCCACCGGCGGCGACTTGTCAGGTGAGAGGGCTGCCGTCCCGCCTCACCCCCGCCTTTTCTGAGCCTCCCGCCCGCGTTCCGGCGCATTCTGCGCACCACGCGCGTGGCAGATCCGTGCAGGCTTCGCCTGTGCTGCCTTACCTGTTCGCGAGCGCTGGGCCTCTGACAGGGATATTCGAGGAAATTGCGACCTCGATTGGCTCGGGCCTCGTGGTCGGCAGTTTCGCCGTGGGTCTCGGAAGCTTCATCTGGACCGGCTCGCGGAGGCGCTCAGAAGGGTTGGCGCTGATTGGCGGCTATGTGGGTGGCCTGGCTGCGACGGCCTCGTTGGCAATTGATACATTGGCGAAACGTTTTGTCTGATAAAGAACTAAGAAGGCTCTTTCGAAACGCGAACATTGGTCTCGCCATCGGTGTCGCTGTTCTAGTCGTGGGCTTTTATCCTGCTCGACACAGCGAAGTAGCTACCACCGTGTTGGGCCTAGCGATGTTCGCCATCAGCATGGGTGTCTTCTTTGTGCTGAGCGTGCGCGACGAACGAGCTCGTCGCAAAGGCAATCCTCACTCGTCCTAGCCCTCGTCCAGCTCCGAGAACAGGCACTCCTCCGGCGCTTTGTCGTCCCGGAACCGATGGAACCGCCCGCCGTGCCTGATCCGGCCCGCCGCGGCGTGGTCGTAGCCGATCTCGATCACCAGCTCGGGGCGCAGGGCGACCCACTCGAGGTCGCGGCCGCCGGTCCAGCGGCTCGGCTCGGCGGTGCCGCTCTCGCCCGTCTCCAGGGGTTCCAGCAGCGTGCGCAGGCTCCGTTTCGTCTCGTGGCTGAAGCCTGAGATGTGGCCGACGGAGCGCAGCTCGCCGCCGTCGTAGAGGCCGAGGATCAGCGAGCCGACCGTGCCCTCCTCCTTGCCCGGTCGCCAGCCCATCACGACGCAATCGATCGTGCGCTCGCGCTTCACCTTCGCCATCCCTTTGCGCTTGCCCGGCATGTAGGGGGCGTCGAGCTGCTTGGCCATCGTGCCCTCGGTGCGCCGCAGCCATTCCTCGGCCTGCTCGGCGTCGCTGCTGAGCCTGCTCAGTTCGACCGACGTCTCGCCGAGCAGGCTGTCCAGCCGCTCGCGGCGCTTGCCGAACGGGGTCTCGAGCAGCGTCTCGTCGCCCTCCGCGAGCAGGTCGAAGGCGACGAGGCGAGCAGGGATCTCTTCCGAGAGCAGCGTGATCCGCGACTCGGCCGGGTGGATGCGGCTCTGCAGGGCGTCGAATTCGATGTTGCCGTCGGCGTCGCGGATGACCAGCTCGCCGTCGACCACGTAGCGGCCGAGCGGGAAGCTCAGCTCAGGGAAGTAGCGCGATAGTGCCTTGCCGCCGCGCGACTGGATGTAGGAATCGGCGCCGTCGACGAAGACGATCGCGCGGAAGCCATCGAGCTTCTGCTCGTATGCCCACTCCTCGCCGACGGGCAGCGCTTTGCGGGTCAGCGCCAGCTGCGGTTTGATCGGTGGGGCGAGCGGAAGGTTCACTTGCCCGACAGTTTGCCGGGCCGGGGCTAGGCGGGTCCCAGCGCCTGCCGCCGCGCCTGTGCCTCGCGCGGATCTGGGATCGGCACAGCGGCGAGCAATTGCACGGTGTAGGCGTCCTGGGGCCGCTCGCAGACCGCGTCGGCCGGGCCCTCCTCGACGATCTTGCCTTTGTACATCACCGCGATCCGGTCGGCGACGTGGCGAACCACGCCGATGTCGTGGGCCACGAAGACGTAGGTGAGGCCAAACTCGGACTGCAGCTCGGAGAGCAGGTCGAGGATCTGGGCCCGGATCGAGACGTCGAGGGCGGACACGGGCTCGTCGGCGACGATCAGCTTCGGCCGCAGCGCCAGCGCCCGGGCGATCCCGATCCGCTGCCGCTGCCCGCCGGAGAACTCGTGCGGGAAGCGGTCGTAGTGCTCGGCGGAAAGGCCGACGCGGTCGAGCAGCCCCTGCGCTTCCCGGCGCAGCTCCGCGCCCTTCGCCTCGCCCTGCAGCCGCAGCGGCTCGCCCACGATCTGGCCGATCCGCTTGCGCGGGTTGAGCGAAGCGTAGGGGTCCTGGAAGACCATCTGCATCTGCCGCCGCAGTGGCCGCATCTGCCGCCGCGAGAGCCCGGCGATCTCGCGGCCCTCGAAGCGGACCGAGCCCGACGTCGGCGCGAGCAGCTGCAGGATCGTGCGCGAGAGCGTCGACTTGCCGCTGCCCGACTCTCCCACCAGGCCGAGCGTTTCCCCCTGCCGCACGCTGAGGCTGACGCCGTCCACCGCCCGCACCTTGTCGACCTCGCGATCGATCAGGAGCCCGCGCTTGACCGGGAAGTGCTTGACCAGGTCGGTGACCTCGAGCAGCGGCTCGCTCTCGCGCCGCGCCCGCAGTGGTGGCGCCGCATCGAGCCGCACCACGGCGTCGAGCAGCTTGCGCGTGTAGGGATCGGCCGGCGAGTAGAAGATCTGGTCGAGGTCGCCGCGCTCGACGATCACGCCCTCGTGCATGACCAGCACCCGGTCGGCCACCTCGGCGACGACGCCAAGGTCGTGGGTGATCAGGATCGTCGCCAGGCCGCGCTCGCGGTTGAGCTGCTCGAGCAAGGCGAGGATCTGCGCCTGCACGGTCACGTCGAGCGCCGTCGTCGGCTCGTCGGCGATCAGGATTTCAGGCTCGAGCGCCAGCGCCATCGCGATCATCGCCCGCTGCTGCATCCCGCCAGAGAACTGGTGCGGGTAGTCGTCGACACGCTGCGCCGCGTCCGGGATGCCGACCGAGTCGAGCAGCTCCACCGCGCGCCCGTGAGCCTCGCGCGCGCTCGTCCCGTCGCTGTGGGCCCGGATTGCCTCGGCGATCTGCCAGCCGATCTTGTAAACCGGGTTGAAGGAGGTCATCGGGTCCTGGAAGACCATCGCGATCCGCTCGCCGCGAACCCTGCGCAGCGCCTCGTCATCGGCGTCGATCAGCTCTTCCTCACCCAGCCTCACCGAGCCCTCGATTCGCGTGTTGGCAGAGCGGCTGAGGCCGATGATCGTCTGCGCGGTGACGCTCTTGCCCGAGCCCGACTCGCCGACGATCGCCAGCACCTCTCCCGGCTCCAGGTCGAAGGAGACGCCGTCGACCGCCTGCACCCGCCCGCCTTCGGTGACGAAGCCGACCCTCAGGTCACGCACGGAAAGAAGGGGCTCGCTCATCGTGCCGAGCTCCCCAGCCTGATCCGCGGATCGAGCCAGGCGTAGGCGATGTCGACGAGCGTGTTGAAGAGGACGACGAAGAAGGCGCCGAAGAGGACAATCGCCAGGATCGGGGGTAGATCGGTGTTGGCGAGCGCTTCGAAGGCGTACTGGCCGACTCCGTTGAGGCTGAAGATGCTTTCGATCAGAATCGCGCCGCCGAGCAGGGCGCCGAAGTCGAGCCCGAAGAGGGTGACGATCGGGATCAGCGAGTTGCGCATCACGTGGCGGCTCATCACCCGCCGCTCGCTCAGTCCCTTGGCCCGGGCCGTGCGCACGTAGTCCTCGTTCATCACGTCGAGCATGCTCGAGCGCAGCACGCGGCTGTAGAAGCCGGCGTAGAGGATCGCCAGGGTGACCCAGGGCAGGATCAGGTGATTGGCCCACTCGAACGGATCTTCGCCGAATTCCACGTAGCCACCCGAGGGGAAGATTTCGGTCTTGTAGGTGAGGTAGTTGAGGAAGAGCGCGGCGAGCCAGAAGACCGGCATCGAGATCCCGGCCACGGCGATCACGGTCAGCGCCCGGTCGAGCCAGCCGCCTGCTTTGACCGCCGAGAGATAGCCGAAGAGGATGCCGAAGAAAAGCCAGATCACCGCGGCGCCGATGCAGAGCGAGAAGGTGGCGGGAATGCCTTCGAGGATCCGTTCGTCGACGTTTTCGCGCCCTTCGTAGGAGATCAGATCGCCGCTGAAGACCTTGCGCATCATCGTCAGGTACTGCCGTGGGAGCGAGTCGTCGAAGCCCCATTCCTCGGTGATGCTGGCCACCAGCGCCGGTGTGGGGTTCCTGCCCGCCATGCTCCGGGCAGGGTCGGAATTGGGGATCACGTTGAAGATGAGGAAGGTGAGGACCGAGACGGCGAAAAGCACGGCGACCATGCCGATCAGACGCCTGAGTGCGAAGCGGGCCATCAGGGTGCAAGCCCGTCGATCGTCTCACTGCCCTCGGGCGCGCTGAGCCCGCTGTGCGCCTCGAAGCGCACTTTTGACTTCGGGTCGAGCGCGTCGCGCAGCCCATCGCCGAAGACGTTCACGGCCAGCACGGTGAGCAGGATCATCGTGCCGGGGATGACGGTCAGCAGCGGTGCGCTGGTGAGCAGGTTCTGGCCCGCGGCGAGCATCGTGCCCCAGGAGGCATTGGGTGATTGCACGCCGACGCCGAGGTAGGAGAGGGCCGACTCGAGCAGCATGTTGTTGGCGACCGTGAGGGTGAAGAAGACGATGATCGTCGACCAGAGGTTGGGCAGCAGCTCGCTGAACATCACCCGCAGCGGGCCGGCTCCCTGCGCCACCGCCGCCTCGACGAACTCTTTCTCGCGCAGCGAGAGGACGTCACCGCGAATCGGTCGCGCCATGTACGGGGTGTAGACGAGGCTGATGACCAGGATCGGGATCCAGATCGAGCTGCCGGAGATGTGGAGCGGGCCGATCTGCAGGCCGCCGACCGCGAGGGTCAACCCGAGGGCGATCGCCAGCAGCAGCACCGGAAAGGCCCAGATCACGTCCATGGTCCGTGAGATCGCCGCGTCGGTGGCGCCGCGGAAATACCCGGCCAGCAGGCCGAGGAACGTCGCCAGAACGGTAGTGATCAGCGCCGAGACGATGGCGATGAAGAGCGAGACCCGGCCGCCGTACATCAGCCGCACCATCTCGTCGCGACCGAGGCGACCGTCGGCGCCGAGAAAGAACCTGCCGCCGGCGCCGAGCCAGACGGGACCGACCGGCCGGCCTTCGGGGTTGACGACGTCGCGCTTCTCGCCGTCGACTTCGATCTTCTGCAGGGTGTGGGTGTCGTTTGGCCCCGTGTGGGCGACCTCGTTGGCCCAGAGCGGCGCCGCCAGGGCGAAGAGGACGATCAGGACGAAAAGGCAGAGGAAGCCGAGCGCGATGCGGTTGCGCCGCAGGCGCCGCAGCGCCAAGCGCCACGGGCTGCTGCCCGACGGGCCCCCTGCGGCGATCGACTCAGGAACCACGCTCGTAGTGTGAAGCAGCGCCTGGCGGCTACTTGAACTGGAAGCTGGTCAGGTCCTGACCGAAGGTGGGGTTGAAGATCACCTTGTCGAGATCGATCGCGCTGGAGACGAAGGTCGAGATGGTGTTGTTCCCGTAGGGCACCCAGGGGGCTTCTTCCATGAATTCCCTGTCGAGCTCGGCATATTCGCTTTCCTGCTTGGGCCCCAGCGTCTCTTCGGCCAGCCTGGCGACCTTGTCATTCAGCTCCGGCACGTCGAGCTGAGCAAAGTTGGTGTTGAAGGTCGGATAGATGCTTTCGCCCACGAGCTGCGGCTGGAAGAAGTCGTTCGGGTGCGGGTAGTCCTGGATGAAAGCGGTCCAGCCGGTATCGAGGTCCGGCGTCGAGAGGTTGCCGATCACCGTGTAGTAGTTGTCGGCGTTGAGCGTCTTCAGCTTGGTATCGAAGCCGAGTTTGCTGAGCACGTCCTCGTAGTAGGCGCCGGCGTCGTCGTTGGGGCTTTCGTTGTCCGTCCAGACGGTGATGTTGCGATCTGACGGGTTCGCTTCCGCGAGCAGGGCCTTGGCTTTGGCCATGTCGTGCGGGTAGAGGTCGAGCTCTTCGTGGCCCGGTACCCCCGGGGGGAGGATCTGGTGCGTGGCAGCGAGGGAGCCAGAGTAGATCCGTTCCAGCGCTTCCGTGTTGACCGCGTAATTGACCGCTTCGCGCACCTTGAGGTCGTCGAAGGGCGGCTCGGTCGTGTTCATCCAGAAGTAGTAGAGGTTGATCGGACGGTCGACCCGGAATTGGGTCCCCTCGTATTTGTCCTTCAAGGCTACGTACTGGTCAGCGGGAACGGGTGGCTGCATCCAGTCGGTCTTGCCCTGCTCGACGTTGCTGACCTGGGTCGAGTCGTTGCGGATGAGGCTGATCTCGATCTTGTCGACGTGGCCACCGGGCACTTCCGGCACCAGCTTCGCGTTGGTCTTTGCCCAATACGGATTGCGCTCGTAGCTCCAGCTACGTCCCGGCTGGGCTTTGGTTATCGCGTACGGGCCGGTGGCAGGGGGCGGATTCGCCGAAAGGTTCTTTGCCGGCGTATCGGCGGGCAGGAGCGCGGCGAAGAGCATCCCCAGCTCGTTGGTGAAGGTGCCGCGGGGCTGGACCAGGTCGATTTCGATCTTGCCCGTCTTGTCGTCGGTCTTGATGCCGGGGATCCCGCCGCTCTTCGTTTCGGCGAATTTTTCGGCGCCGACGATGGCGGAGTAGAAGGTGGTGCCGGGCGAGTTGAGCTTGAAGAGCCGTTCGATGGAGCTGGCGAAGTCAGAGGCTTTGACCGGGGCGCCGTCGGAGTACTTGAGGCCCTTCTGCAGGGTCAGCGTGTAGGTCTTGCCGCCGTTGCCGATCCTGGGAAGGCTTTTGGCCAGGCCCGGGACGATTTTGCTGCCCTCGACGCCGTCCGCGTGGGCGTAGGTGAGCAGCGGGATGTAGGTGTCGTACATCGCCGTCCAGCCTTCCACCTGGTAGGAGAGGCCTGGGTCGAGGTAGTCCGGATAGGAGGCGTAGCTGCCGGTCAGCGTGCCGCCTTCTTTTCCGCTCGAGCTACCACAAGCGGCGAGACCGAGGGCGGAGCCCGCGGCGAGGACGAGCACCAGCGCAACGAGACCAATCTTTCTCAACTGACGACCTCCGAATCGGATCGGGCAGGGGTACTTCGTCCT
Organism: Solirubrobacterales bacterium; assembly: GCA_033856195.1. Classification (GTDB taxonomy): domain Bacteria; phylum Actinomycetota; class Thermoleophilia; order Solirubrobacterales; family 70-9; genus VRUE01. The sequence goes on from JAWVFL010000072.1 coordinate 13,222, forward strand.
CCCACTGGAATCAACTCCACCATAATCTCCTCTTCGGCGTCAAGGGCATCTGGACCTGTATTTCCCCTGCTTTCGGGCCATTTCGTTCCCATTAGAGGGGCGGCGACGGCGACGATCGCGAGCACGCCGACGCCGGCGACGAGGAAGGTGGCCCGGGGGTCGATCGCGCTGGCGATCAAACCGCCGAGGAGATAGCCGACCCCCGGCATCGCCGCTCCGATCGACTCGAGCACGCTCATCACGCGCGCCTGCATGCCCGCCACGGTGAGTTCCTGCACGGCGCTGATCGCGCTCACCCACTGCACGCCGTTGCCGGCCCCGCCGACAATCGAGGCCGCGCAGGCGAACGCCAGCGTCGGCGCCGCCGCGAGCCCGAGGTAGCCGGCGCCGACGGCCAGGGTGCTGAAGAAGAGCAGGACGGGGAGTGGCGCTCGGCGCACCAGGGCGAAGACGAAGCTGCCGATCACCATGCCGACGCCCCAGCTGGCCAGCAGCAGGCCGTAGCCCGAGTCGCCCACCCCCAGTGTCTCCTTCGAGTAGATCACCTCGATCGGGATCACCGCGGCGAAGAAGACGAAGGCGGCGCCCTGGGCGACCAGCAGCCGTCGCAGCCTCGGGCGCTCGCGGATGTAGGCAAGGCCCGCGCGCACACGGTCGCGTACCAGCCCCGGATCGGGCTCTGCCTGGGGCAGCGGGCCCGCGGTGAGCAGGATCCAGGCGATCGCGTAGAAGGAGACGGCGTCGAGCAGCAGCGCCGATTGCACGCCGAAGCCCGCGACGATGAGGCCAGCAATGCCGGGGCCGATCGCGGCACTGCCGGTAAAGGCGACGTTGAGCACCGCATTGCCGGCGCGCAGTTCCCCGCTCGGCTCGAGTAAGGCGGCGACGACGGCCCGGGTGAGCGCCCGCCCGGTCAGGGCCAGCGCGCCGTCGACGGTTGCGAGGACGATCACCCCGACGAGCAGGAAGCCGTCGCCGGCGAACAGCGCCAGCGCCCCGAAGGCCGCCGCCTCGCCGCAGTAGATCACCGGCAGGGCGAAGCGCGGTGGTGGCTGCTCCACCTTCGCGACCAGGATCGGTGCGATCAGGGCCGGCAGAAAGCGGGTGCCGAGGAAGAGGCCGGCGGTCGCCAGGGCGCTTCCCGTGCGGTCGAAGACCAGCACCGAGAGAGCCACGATGCCCATCCAGTCGCCCAGCTCGTTGACCGCGTAACTGGCGGCCAGGCGCCGAAATTGCCGCTTTCTCAGGGGGTCGGTTAGTCGCGCTTTACGCATGTTTGGCCGCACGAACTACTGCATTTATGCACAAGTTTTGCTGCAGATGCACAAGTTTCCGCCGGGTTGTGCTACAAAGTTGACAGGCAATTGACGAGTTTCAGATCGCAGTGCGCAATCTGAGGGGTTCAACAATCGAAGGGATAAGGCACATGGGCTTCCATCACTAGATCTTCTTGAGAGCGGTAGTTAAGACGCTCTTCCCAGTTCTCGAAGGGCGTCCATAGGACGCCCTTCGCGTTTTTTCGGGGCCGGAATGCCCAAACCCTCGTTGGGAGACGGTGGATTGTGCTTTGGGCGGAGCCTCGCAATGAGGCCAGATGCCTTGCGAGCATTCAGCTTGCCAAGTACTTTGGATGCAGCTTAAGTTGCGCGCGGCAAGCCCAGTCAACCAGGCGCAGGGAATGGGCTTCGGCTCATGAACCTGTAGGCCCCGGTGATGGCGTCCGCACGTGACGCCTGTTCTCCGAGAACGCTATGGCTGATGACAAGCGTCCAACCCGTCTCGCAATCGGCGTCTTGGTCGCCGGACTGGTGGCGACTGCCGCCGTCGGCGTGTGGGATGCGTCCGAGTCCAACTGGGACCCTGCGCTGCTCGCGGTCCTGCTCTCGTTCTCGGTTTTCAGCTACCTGACCGCGGTCTCCACCGAGTCCAAAGTCAAGGTCTCCGGCACCTTCCTTGCCCTGGTCCTGGCGATGGTCTTCCTCGGCGGCACGCCGGCCGCGCTGATCGGCGTCACCGCGATGCTCGTTGGCTGGCTCGCCCGCTGGCACGACGAAGGCCACTACCTGCTCAACAACCTCCTCACCTACGCGGTCTTCCCGCTGGTCGGTGGCATTGCCTTCCACGAGGGCGTGCAGGCGCTGGGCCTGACCACCTCGGACCCCTCCTTCTACCTGCTGGTCTTCGCCCTCTTCCAGTTCGCCCTGGCAATCAACTTCATCATGATCGCCGGCTACGGCTGCTACGTCGAGCGCGTGTCGTTCCGCAGCAAGCTGCACGTGCTGCCGCCGGTGCTGCCCTCCGAGTTCGCCAGCGCGATGCTCGCCGTCGCCGTCGCCTTCATCTTCCATATCATCGGCATCGCCGCGATCGCGCTCTTCGGCGTCGTGCTGATCACCTTCCAGTACCTGCTCGGTCAGCTGCTGCTCTCCCAGCAGCGCGGCGACGAGCTGGAGCGCCGCAGCAAGCAGCTCGCCAGCTTCCAGGTCGGGATGTTGAGCGCGATGCTGCGCACGCTCGACCTGCGGGACCAGATGACCGCACGGCACTCCGCCGCCGTGGCGCGCTACTCGCGGGCGATCGCGCAGCGGGCCGGCTACTCGCGCCAGGAAGAGGAGCTCGTCCACATCGCCGCGCTGCTGCACGACATCGGCAAGTTCATCCTCCCCGACCGCATCCTCAAGGCCAACGTGCCGCTCACCGACGAGGACTGGATGCTGATCAAGCGCCACCCCCAGCAGGGCGCGCGGGTCGTCTCCTCGCTCGACGGCTACGGTCCGGTGGCCGAGATCATCCTCGCCCACCACGAGCGGATCGACGGCAAGGGCTACCCGCGCGGGCTTACCGGCGACGACATCCCGGAGCTGGCCCGGATCATCTCGGTCGCCGACACCTACGACGTGATGACCGCGCGCGATTCCTACCGCACACCGGTCTCCACCTACGAGGCGATGCAGGAGCTGCGCCGCGTCGCCGGCAAGCAGCTCGACCCGCGCTTCGTCGAGGTCTTCATCGAGCTGCTCGAGGGCAAGGACGTCTCCTTCCAGCACGGCGAGGCGGCCGACTTCGAGAAAGAGCTGGCGCTGGAGGCGCGGATCGCGGAGACCGCCGACCCGGTCGGCAACGGCAACCGCTTCGGCGTCCCCGGCGTCAGCGTCGGCTAGCGCCGGCTCGACCCGCGGCGAGCGATACGGTTCGGCGCGATGCGCGCCGTCACCTTCCAGGCCCCCGGCGAGGTCCGGGTCGAGGAGAAGCCCGATCCCGAGGTCTCCGCCGCCGACGAGGCGCTGGTCCGGGTCGAGGCGAGTGGGATCTGCGGCTCTGACCTGCACATCTTCCACGGCCGGGTGCCGGTCGAGCAGGGCTTCACGATCGGCCACGAGTTCGTCGGCACGGTGCTCGTGGCGGGCCCGGACGTCGAGCGGGTTGCAGTCGGCGACCGCGTGCTCGGCTGCTTCCACACCGCCTGCGCGACCTGCGTCGCCTGCCTGCGCGGCGACTACCACCGCTGCGAGGACGGCCAGACCTTCGGCCACGGCTCCAAGCTCGGGGACCTGCAGGGCGCCCAGGCCGAGCAGTTGCTGGTGCCACGCGCCAACCTCACCCTGCGCCGCGTGCCGGAGGGCATGTCCGACGAGGTGGCGCTCTTCGCCGGCGACGTGATGGGCACCGGCTACCACGCGGTCGCCCACGCAGGCATGCGCTCAGGCGACACCGTCGCGGTGCTCGGCCTCGGGCCGGTCGGCCTCTGCGCGGTACAGGCGGCGCTGGCCGGCGGGGCGACCAAGGTCTTCGCGATCGACTCGGTCGAGCAGCGGCTGGCGATGGCCAAGGACTTTGGCGCTACGCCGATTCACCTGACCGAGGAGGAGCCGAAGCGGGTCGTGCGGGCTGCGACCGGAAAGCGCGGCGTCGACGTCGTCGTCGACGCGGTCGGCGACCCCGGGCCGCTGGCGATGGCGGTCAGCCTCGCCCGCGACGCCGGCACGGTCTCCGGCATCGGTGCCTACGCCGGGCGCGGCGAGGTGCCCCTCGGCCTGGCCTGGCTCAAGGGCCTGACCCTGCGGCTCGGCCTCGCCAACGTGATCGCCCACGTCGACCGCGTGCTGGCCCTGATCGAGGCCGGCAAGCTCGACCCCTCACCGCTCGTCACCCATCACATGAAGCTCGACGAAGTGGCTGAGGCCTACGCGCTCTACGACCAGAGGGAAGCCCTGAAGATCGTTCTCAGGCCTTAGGGCCATCCCGGCAGGGGTTCCACTTAACTTTTCCGGTGGAGCCGCGGCTGCTGGCGCCGCAGGGTTGCTGCCGGAAAAGTACAAGACGTTCCACCCCTACCGGGATGGCCCTTAGGTAAGTTGAACGGGTGCAGGGGAGGTGGCTGATCGGGGTGCTCGTGGTGATGACGATGCTTGTGTCTGCGAGTGCGGCGAGTGCTTGCTCCTGTGCGCCGCAGCCGCCGGGGGAGTCGCTGCGCGAGGCCGACGGGGCGGTCGTCGGGCGGCTGGTCAAGGTGCTGCCGCATGGGCCGCTGCACGCGGTCTTCCGCTACGAGGTGCGCCATGTCTACAAAGGCGCCGATCTGATCGACGCCGGGGAGATGCTGGACGTGCGCAGCGCGCGGCGAGGCGCCGCCTGCGGGTTGCCTCGGCGCACCGGGCGCAGCTACGGGCTCTTCCTCTCCCACCGCCACGGGCGATGGTTCGGCGGCATCTGCGGGGTGATCGCGCCTCAGAGGCTGCGCGTGGCCGCGCAGAGCCAAGTGGCGGATTCAGCGCGAGCGCCGGTACAGCCGGTCCTTTGCGGCTAGCAGCCGTTCGTCGGCCATCGCGTGCAGAACCGCGGGGTCGTCGGCTCCTTCGGCGACTCCAAAGGAGGCGCCGAGTGAGCCGTCCGACATGCCGATCTCGGCGATCGCCTTGCTCAGTCGGACCGCTGCCACTTCGGCGTCCTCGCGGCAGGTCTTCGGCATCAGGATCGCGAACTCGTCGCCGCCGACGCGAAAGCTGTCGTCGGCGAGCCGGGACTCGTCGAGCAGCGCGGCGACCTGCTGCAGGGCTCTGTCCCCGGCGGGATGGCCGAGCGTGTCGTTGATCGTCTTGAAGCCGTCGAGGTCGAGCAGGCAGAGCGAGAGCGGCCAGGCGTAGCGCGCGGCCCGCGCGATCTCGACCGGCAGGCGTTCCTCGTAGGCGCGGCGGTTGAGCAGGCCGGTGAGCGCATCGTGGCGGCCGCCGTGCGCCTCGGCGGCGAAGAGGCTCGCGCGCGACATGTGGGCGGCGACCAGGTCGCTCAGCAGCTCGAGCGTCTCGACGTCGCCGTCGTCGAAGTTGTTGGCCTGGGGCGAGTAGACCTTGAGTACGCCAACCGTCTCGTCCCGGTGGACAAGCGGCACGCAGAGCATCGAGCGGGCGTTGACGCGGCGACAGGCCTCGGCGTCGACACGCGGATCGTCGGCGGTGTCGTCGCTGCGCAGCACCCGGCCTTCGGCGACGCATAGACCGGAAAAGGCTGGATGCCATCTTCAAGCGCACACCGAGAAACGGCGTCGCCTCGCCGGTGGTGACCCGGTAGACTGTCTCGTCGCCGTCGGCGATCTCGATCGCGCCGGCGTTCGCCCCGGTCAGCTCCTGAGCGCGGGAGGTGATCAGCTGCATCACCGCGTCGAGATCGAGGTCGCTCGCCGCGATCTCGGTCTGGGTCTGGATGATCGCCCGCAGGCGGTCGCCGCTTGCCTCGCTCATGACGCCCATATCGGCCGCGGGCTACTGAAAATTTAGGACTGAGGGACGCTCTCAGTCGTTTGACGACGGGGCTAAGCGGCTACCGAGAGCGTGCGCGCCAAGCGATGCTTGCGGAACGTCTCCTCGACCCAGCGATAACCGGGCCGCTCTTGCAGGGGAGCGCGGAAGCTCTCCATGCCGGCCGGCGGCGGTTCGTCGGTGGGCACCGGTCCGTCGTCGGGCAGGACCAGCGGGAAGAAGAGGGCGGCCGCGCTGAGGTCGGCGACGCTGAAGGAGTCGCCGACCAGGTACCCGCTCGGGCCGAGCTCGGCCTCGAGGCGGTCGAGCGCGGCGACGATCTTGCCGCGGGCGATCTCCGCCGCCTCCTCGTCGCGGACGCCGAAGCGCAGGCCGGTGTAGGTGCGGGCGTAGGTGACCGCGCCGCTGCCGAGGCGCGCGACCGGGCCCGGCGTCGTCCGCGCGATCACCGCCTCGAAACGCTCGGGGTCCTTGCCCAGCTCGTGGAAGGCGAGCAGGCGAATGTGGGGCCCCAGCTCCTCGTCGAAGAAGTCCTCGAGCTCGAGCGCACGGCGGCGCTGCTGGGGATCGGCTGGGTAGAGCGGCCGCTCCGGGTGGCGCTCCTCCAGCGCGGCGATGATCTCGGTCGAGTCGCCGATCGCCCGGCCGTCGAGCTCGAGCACCGGGAAGGTCTGGCTGGCGCCGCGCGTGAGCAGCATCGAGGCCGCTATATGAAGACCGGGGATGGCGACGGCACGCCGCCTGTGCGGCACCCGCTTGTGGTCGAGCGCCCAGCGCGCCTTCTCGCTGTAGTGCGAGACGGAGATGTGCCAGAGGATTGGACTCGAGTTGGGCATCGCTCGCCGCGAGCAGCTTAGTTGAATCGATTTGATCGAATCGAGTAGCTTGACCCGCGTGACGCTGCCCTGGCTCGGCAAAGATGAGCGGCCGCGACCCCTGGCCGACGACAGCGGCCTCTACAAGAAGGTCCCCGCGGAGCCGCGTCTGCTTGCCTCGCGCGCCCCCCGTCGCCGCTTCCTGCGCTGGCTCTTCAACGGCAGCCGCCCCGAGCCGCTTCCCGCCTCCCGCGGGCCGGTCGAGCCTCCCGTCGAGGGCAAGCTCGGAATCTGCTGCTCCGGAGGCGGCATCCGCTCCGCGGCCTTCTCGCTCGGCGCCCTGCAGGTCCTGCAGCATCGGGACGAGCTGAAGCGGGCCTCCTACCTGGCCGCGGTCTCCGGCGGCTCCTACATCGCCACGGCGATCTCGCTGGTCAAGAAGACCGGTGCCAGGGATTCCGAGGAAGCGCTGCTGAAGGAGATGGAGCCCTTCGCCCCCGGCTCGCCCGAGGAGCAGTACCTGCGCAACCGCTGTTCCTACCTGGCGCCGACCCTGCTCGACAAGATCTACCTCTGCTGGCGGGTGGTCCTCGGGCTGCTGGTAAACCTCGCCTTCATCGCAATACCGCTGGCCGGCGTCGCGCTGGTGCTTACCGGCCTCGTGTACGCATCCTCGCTGAACGAGCTGGCGGGCGCTTGCGGTTCCGACCACAAGGCCAGCTGCTCTGTACAGCCGCCTCTCTGGTTCTCGCTGGCGACCCTGGGCCCGCTCGGTCTCAGCGTGGCCCTCGGCGTGGCGACCCTGCTGCCCAGGTGGCGGAACGCGATGGGGGAGCAGTTCTGCGCTGCCTGGGCAACCCGGCTGCTTCTCCTCGCCGCCGGGCTGGCGCTCCTCCTCTTCGTCGTTCCCTTCGCGGCGGAGCAGATCCGAGACGGTTACCAGATCGCGGGAATCGCCAACAAGGGAACCGGCTTGGGTGTCGGGACACTGGCACTGCTGGCGGGGGTTATCGCGCAGCTCGGCCATGTCCTCTCCTCGAACCAGACGGCCAAGGAACTCAAAGGGTTCCAGAAGTTCTTCAGCACCCTGGGCAAAGGCACGCGGATCACCATCGCCTATATCGCAGCGGGCTTCGTCGGCCCGCTGCTGCTCTTCGGAGTGGTTGCGGCCACCGTCGCCGCGGCAATGTCCCAGGCGGGGCCAGGCGGCGCGAGCGAGGTCGACCTGATCGCGGTCGGCGTCGGCGCCCTCGTCGGCTTCGCCGTCATCTACTTCTTCTCTGACATCACGAACTGGTCGCTGCACCCGTTCTACAAGCGGCGCCTCAGCACCGTCTTCGCCCTCAAGCGGGTGCGGGCGTCCTCACTCAGCGAGGAGGAGCGCATGCGGGTCGAGGCGCTCGCGCCCGACGACCCGGCCAAGGATGCCGGGATCGCGGTGGAACGAGACTTCGATGAGCTGGTGCCGATCTCGAACACGGCGCTGATGGAGGGCGAGGAGGAGGACCGGGCGTGGCCAACGCTGCTGGTCTGCGCCGCCGCCAACATCTCCGACAAGAACGCCACTCCCCCTGGCAGGCGGGTGACGAGCTTCACCTTCAGCGGCTACACGGTCGGTGGCCCGCTGATCGGCGCCGTGCCGATGTGGCAGCTCGAGACCGCTTTCGAAAGCCGCGAGGAAGCGTTCCCGGACATCCCGCCACCGAAAGTCGAGAATGCACAACAGGACAAGAAAGAGGGAGGGCTTGCGAAAGCTTTGAAAGCAGCGATCCCCTTGTCCGCCCGGAAGCGCCGCGGCCGCGACCTGACCTTGGCCTCTGCGATGGCGATGTCCGGGGCGGCGATCTCGCCGTCGATGGGGAAGATGACGAGGCGCCCGCTGACCTTCCTGATGGCGCTGGCAAACGTCCGCCTCGGGGTTTGGGTCCCCAATCCCCGCTGGGTAGGCGAACTCGGTCGCAAGCAGGAGCTGCGCTGGCGTTACGTGAGGCCGCGCCCCTACTACCTGCTGTGCGAGCTGTTCGGGTTGAACAAGGTCGGCTCCAAGTACCTCTACGTGACCGACGGCGGCCACTACGAGAATCTTGGCCTGGTCGAGCTGCTGCGGCGCGGCTGCACCGAGATCTACTGCCTCGACGCGAGCGGCGTCGGCAGCGGCGGCGTCGAGTTCGAGGCGCTTGGCGAAGCGATCACACTCGCCCGCAGTGAGCTGGGCGTCGAGATCGAGTTCGACGGCGAAGACGGGAAGTTCGAGGAAGAAAATGGCGGCAAGAGGGAGGCCGGCGACTCGACTCCCACTGAGATGATCCCCGACGAGAAGACCCAGTTCGCCAAACGCGACGTGGTCACGGCGAAGATCAAGTACCGCGACGGTCCCGAAGGCAGGCTGGTCTACGTGCGCAACGCGATGACCGACACGGCGCCGTGGGACGTGCGGGCACACCACGAGGCCGACCCGCGCTTCCCCAATAACCCGACTATCGACCAGCTCTACACTGACCAAAAATTCGAGGCCTACCGCGTGCTCGGATCGCGCGCCGCAAAACGGGCCACGGAAGCGATGGGGGTTGCGTGATGGCACTACTGGGCGAGGCGGAGATCGAGGCGAAGCTGGGCCGGCTCGACGGCTGGGAGCTGCAGGGCAAGTCGATCTCGAAGCGTTTCGGCTGCGGCGATTTTGTCGGCTCGGTGAAGTTCGTCTCGGGCTTGGTCGAGCCGGCCGAGGCGATGGGCCACCATCCCGACCTGGAGATCTCCTGGGACACGGTGACGGTGACGATCTCCACCCACTCCGAGGGCGGCCTCACCGGTGCCGACTTCGAACTGGCGGAGAAGGTCGACGCCCTATCGCCGACGAGCTGAGAATCGACTCGCGGCTCTCGATCCCGCTTGCAGAGATCGAGCTGCGCGCCAGCCGCTCCTCCGGGCCGGGCGGGCAGCACGCCAACGTCACCGCCTCGCGGGTCGAAGCGGTCTTCGACGTAGAGGCCTCGCGAACGCTTGACGAGCGGCAGCGGGGTCTGCTGCTGGGCCGCAGCGGCTCGCCGATCACCGCCGTCGCGCAGGACACGCGCGGCCAGGCCCGCAACCGGGAGCTGGCGCTGAAACGGCTGGCCGAGAAGATCGCCGCCGGCCTCGACGAGCCGGTGCGGCGGCGCTCGACTCGCCCGACGCGCGCCTCGCGCGAGCGGCGGCTGGAAGAGAAGCGGCGGGCAGGCGAACGCAAGCGCGGCCGGCGACGGCCCGGCGGCGATTACTGATGGCGAAGCGCAAGCAACGGCGCCCGCGGCAGAAGGCGGCGACCGTCGACTACGTCGACGCGGAGGGCAACACGCTGACCCTGCGGGAGTCCCTCGGCGCAGCCACGATCGCCAAGCTGGGGGAGGGGCCGGCAACGGCTGCGACAAGCCAGGACGACGCCTGGCACCGTCGCTCGGAGCTGCTCTTCGAGCGGCTCGCCGTGCGCTGGGAGATCGCGGGCCTGCCGCTGAGCGACCAGAAGATGCTGCTCGGGCGCTACCGGATGGCCGACTCCGCCACCCAGGAATGGGTCCGTGAGACGATCGCCGAGCACCTACGGCGATATATCCCGGAGCTGGCCGGGTAGCGGCGATACGCAGGCAACGAAAGGAACGGCATGTTCGCGAACACGAAAGCAACCAACGGCTTCGCCGTCGACGACATCGATGCGGCGAAGCGGTTCTACGGCGAGACGCTGGGGCTCGGAGTCACGGTGCTGAGCGAGGAGCACGGCGTCGGCTCGATCCAGCTGGCGGGAGGCCGTGACACCTTGGTTTACGCCAAGCCCGACTTCGTCCCCGCCACCTACACGATCCTCAACTTCGAGGTCGACGACGTCGAGGCTGCCGTCGACGAGCTCGCCGCGAAGGGGATCTCCTGCGAGCGCTACGAGGGCTTCGAACAGGACGAGAAGGGCATCGCCCGCGGCCCCGGTCCGGCTATCGCCTGGTTCAAGGACCCGGCCGGCAACATACTTTCGGTGCTGCAGCAGCCGGCTGAATAGCTCTAACGAGATTCGACCAGTCGGTTACTGGTATGAACTCGGGCAATGGGGCTCGCTGACATCTCCGATCCCGCGGCGGTGCGAAAGTCGATCGAGGAGTTCGGCCGCATCGGCAGGGAGGCTTTTCTCGAGAAGTACGGGATCGGTGGAGCGCGGCGTTACGTGGTGGTCGAGGACGGGCGCGAGTACGACGCCAAGGCGATTCTCGGCGCCGCACACAGCTACCAGTTCGGAGAGCCGCTGAAGCGCGACGACTTTGGCAGCGGCCTGCGCTCGACGGTGCCGAAGCTTCGCGGGCTGGGATTCACCGTCGAGGAGCGATCGAGTGGGCGCAGCGCCTTCATCTTCCAGGCGAACCCCAAGTACTACGACATCGCCGGCGCCGTCCGCTCCCTGGCGGAGATGAACATGTCGGTGTCGCAGAGCAGGAACCAGATCCACGCCGGCGACCGGGTCTACATCTGGCAATCGGGTCCCGATGGTGGTGTTATTGCGGTCGGGACCATCCTCACTGACCCGGCGCTGCTCCCAAGTCAGGAGGATGAGCAGTTCGTGGTCGACAGTGAGCGGTTCTCCGGCGAGCAGCTCCGCGTACGGGTCTCGGTCGACCGTGTGCTGGAGAGTCCGATCGGTCGCGCCACCCTGCAGCAGGATCCGCGACTCGAGGGCCTGGGAATCCTCACCTTCCCCAACGCCACCAACTACAAGCTGAGCGATGAGGAGGCGGAGGTTCTGCAGGAGCTGACCAATTCCCCAAGCGTCGCGGCGCTCGAGGAGCGGGTGCATGAATGGCGCCAGGAGACCGGTTACCCGGCGGAGCGCGATGACGAACGACGCAACCAGGGGAGGCGACTGGCGGAGTGTTTTTCCGAGGCGAACCTCGACGACGTCATCGCGGATCCCGAACGCTTCAAGATCCTCGACTTCGGTCACCTCGCCCACAACTGGTATGGGGGTCCCGGGCCGCAGAGCGTGGTCCACAAACACCTCAACGAAGGCCCAGAGGCGAAGCGGCGGCTGGCCCAGGCGCTCCGCCATCTGCTCTACGACGAGGGTGAGGTCGCGGATCGCCTCGACGACGTCCTGCTCAAGGAGAGCTGGCGGATGCCGGGGTTCGGCGAGGCGCTGGCGACCAAGGCGCTGGCGGTCGTCTACCCCGAGCGCTGGCTGCCGCTCTACCAGTACAGCGGGGAGATGGGAAAGCTGCGATTGATGGAATCTCCCGAGCTGGCGCTGGCGGCGCCGGCCGACATCGAGGAGCGCACGATCGGCCGCCGGATCGAGTCGACCAACGATCTTCTGCGCGGGACGATGGAGTCACTGCTGCCCGGCGACCCATGGGGCCAGATGGTCTTTCTCTACTGGCTGCGCGAACGCCAGGTCGAGGCTCCGCCTGCATCCGGGCTCGGCGAGCTGGCAGAGGAGCTGCTGGTCGAACCGGTGTGGCTGGAGGGGGTCGTCGCGCTGTTGGAGGAGAAGCGCCAGGTGATCTTCCAGGGCCCGCCGGGCACCGGCAAGACCTTCGTCGCGCGGCGCCTGGGCCGCTATTTCGAAGAGCTGGGGGGGAAGAGCGAGACGGTCCAGTTCCACCCCTCCTATGCTTATGAGGATTTCGTCGAGGGCTACCGCCCACGAGTCGTCGGTGGCCAGCCGGGCTTCGAACTGGTCGAGGGCCCGTTGAAGCGGCTGGCGCTGGACGCCGAGGCCGACCCGGACCACAAGTACCTGCTGATCATCGACGAGATCAACCGCGGCAACCTCGCCAAGGTCTTCGGCGAGCTGTATTTCCTGCTCGAGTACCGCGGCGACCGCATCCGGCTTCAGTACACCGAGACCGGTGCGGACGGAGAGGACGGCGGTCGCTTCGGCCTGCCCGCCAACCTCTGGATCGTGGCGACGATGAACACGGCGGATCGCTCGATCGCGTTGATGGACGCGGCCCTGCGCCGGCGCTTCTACTTCGTCGACTACTACCCCGACCGGGCGCCGGTCGAGGGGCTGCTCGAGCGCTGGCTGCAGCGGCATCAGCTGACCCGGTTCGAGTGGGCAGCGGAGGCGTTGCGCGAGGCGAACCGCCGTCTCGAAGATCGCGACGCGGCGATCGGCCCGAGCCACATCATGCTCGCCGATCCGAGGGCGCTGAGCGAGGAGAGGATCGAGCGCGTCTGGCGTCACGCGATCCTCCCTTACCTGAGCGAGCGCCTGATCGGCGAGCCTGGGCGCCTGGAGGAATTCGAGCTCGCCAACCTGCGCGCCGCCAGCGGCGGATGAACGTGGACTCGCTGCCCGACCCGGTCATCCTCGAAGAGCACTGTAAGTCGGCGCCGATTCTCCTCAGCGAGGTCGAGCGGGAGGCGCTGGCGCGGCTCGCGCCGGGAGTGTCCGTCGCTCCGGCCGACGAGGGCGGGTTGTTCGTCCTCGACCCTGGCAACAACGTCGGCGCCATCCAGCTGGGCAAGCGGCGCTTCGAGCTGCGTCCCAAGATCGCCGTGCGGCGCCTGCTCTTCCTGCTCTCCTACTCGATGGATCCGTCCAGGTGGCGGCAGCAGGGGTTCGACTTCGCCCAGGACACCGATCTCTTCGAGGCGGTGGCGCCGGGTTTCGCCTACCAGGTCGAGGAGGCGCTGCGGGGTGGGCCGCTGCTTGGCTATCGCCAGCGGGAGGACGCCCTGCAGACTGTGCGAGGCCGGATCCGCTTCGACGAGCAGCTGCGCTCGCGCTTCGGCCTGCTGCCGCCGATCGAGTGCCGCTTCGACGAATTCACCGACGACATCGAGGCGAACCGGCTGCTGCGGGCGGCGATCGCCCGGCTTGGCTCGATCCGGATCCGCGACCCGCGGACTCGCACCCGGCTTGCGTCGCTCGCACCCGCCTTCGCCAACGTCACGCCGGTGACCTACGACCCGCGGGCGCTACCCGAGCCACGCTTCGACCGGCTGAGCGAGCGTTACCGCCGGCCGGTCGAGCTGGCCCGCCTGATCCTGCGCTCGCACTCGATCGATGCGCGCTCGGGCGGGATCGGTGGCGACGCCTTCCTGGTCAACCTGGCGACGGTCTTCGAGAACTTCGTCCTCGTCGCCCTGCGCGAGTCCCTGCGGCTGAGCGAGCGACGGTTCCCCGCGCAGGCGCGGGGCCGGACGCTCCATCTCGATGCGGGGTGCAATCTCGGCTTGCGGCCGGATCTTTCCTGGTGGGAGGGAGGCGCCTGCCGCTTCATCGGCGACGTCAAGTACAAGCGCACGCCGCCGACGCCAGGGGTCCAGCACCCCGACATGTACCAGCTGCTCGCCTACACGACGGCCACCGAGCTGCCCTGGGGCCTGCTCGTCTACGCGGCCGGCGAGTCCCCCGAGCGCTCCTACCGGATTGCCGCGGCCGGCAAGGAGATCGAGGTCCGCACCCTCGACCTCGATCGCGATCCGGCATCCGTCTTGGCCCAGGTCGACGCGATCGCTTCGCGTGTGCGCGAGCGGGCGGCCGGCTCGGCCACTGCCGCCGCCGCTCGCCTTCAGCCGGCGAGCAGTCACTGATCGACCTTGGTTTAGGCTCGCGCGGGTGAGCGCCGGGGGCAACGTCGACATCGCCGCGCTGGTCGCGGAGCTGGCGGCGCGAACCGTGACGAGAACCGAGGCCGACGTGCAGTCGGGCATCGCATCGCTGCTGCTGTACGGCGGGCTGAACCTCGATGACCCGCAGGTCCGCCTCGAGACTCCGGCGCCCGGCAGGAGGCGGGTGGACATCGAGACGGGCCTCACGGTCATCGAGTGCAAGAAGGACCTCTCGGCGGGCAACGTTCGTGAGGAGGCGGTCGAGCAGCTCACCGGCTACGTCCGCGACCGCACGACGGAGCTCGGCCAGCGTTACGCCGGGGTTTTGACCGATGGCCAGGAATGGCGGCTCTATCACCTCAGCCAGCACGACGATGAGCTTCGTGAGATTTCGCGATGCCTGGTGAACCCCGCGGACCCAGATGTCGAAGGTCTGCTCGTTTGGCTCGAGGGCGTGCTTTCAACCGCGGAGCAGCTCACCCCGACTCCGCTGGAGGTCCGGCGCAGGCTCGGCTCGAACGCCTCCGGTTACGAACTGGACCTGGCGGAGCTTCGAGATGTCTACGAACAGTTGCAGGAGGATCCGGAGATTCGGCAGAAGCGAGAGCTGTGGGCTCGCCTCCTGGCAGCGGCCTTCGGCCGGAACTTCGAGGACGACACCGATCTGTTCATCGAGCACAGCTACCTGGTGCTCACGGCGGAGATCATCGCCCACGCCGTCCTTGGCTTCGATCTTCGCACTGGCGCCATCAGCGCATCCGAGCTGGTCACCGGTCAGCGGTTTCGCGAGGCCGAGATCGGCGGAGTGGTCGAGGCCGACTTCTTCGACTGGCCGATCAGCTCCGCGCAGGGCACGGCGTTCGTCGAGACGCTGGCCCGGCGGCTGTCCCGCTTTTCCTGGAGAGACGTCGAGCACGACGTGCTGAAGGTTCTCTATGAGTCGGTAATCGACCCGGAGACGCGACACCGCCTCGGCGAGTACTACACCCCGGACTGGCTTGCCGAGCGCATCGTTGCCGAGGTGGTGGACGATCCGCTCGGGCAGCGGGTTCTCGATCCGGCCTGCGGCTCGGGAACCTTTCTATTCTGGGCCGTGCGCCGGTACCTGGAGGCTGCCGCGGATGCCGGCACGGACGACCGCGAGGCGGTCAGGGGAGTGGTGGGTCAAGTGTTCGGGATCGACCTCCACCCGGTGGCAGTGACGCTCGCTCGCGTCACCTACCTGCTGGCGATTGGCGCCGAGCGCCTGCAGGGCCACGAGCCGATGACCGTTCCCGTGTACCTCGGCGACAGCATTCAGCTGAATGACGCCACGAGTGTCCTCTCACCAGCCGGCTTGTCGATCAGCACGGCGGACGGTCTGGAGCTCTTCGCCCGTGAGCTGAACTTTCCCGAGTCGCTTGTGGCCGACGCGGGGCGTTTCGATCGCTTCGTGGACGATCTTGCGACCAAGGCAAGTACCCGCCTCGCCGACGGGAAGCCGCCGGCGATATCGCAGACCATGACCAACTACGGGGTGGTCGAGGGGAGCGATCGCAGCATGCTGGAGGAGACCTACAAGGTCCTCTGCCATCTGTACGACCATCGCCGCGATCACATCTGGAGCTACTACGTGCGCAACCTCGCCCGTCCCCTGGAGTTCACCAGGGAGGAGCACCGGGTCGATCGGCTCGTCGGCAACCCGCCGTGGCTGCGCTACAACGCGATGACGGCTCGGACGCAGGAGGACTTTCGGCGACTGACGCGGGAGCGCAACCTGCAGGCTCCGGCGCAGGTCGTCACCAGTCAGGATCTGTCGGCGCTGTTCGTTGCCCGGAGCATCGAGCTCTACCTGCGCCTCGGCGGTCGCTTTGGCTTCGTCATGCCCGCTTCGATGCTCTCTCGACTCCAGTACCGGGGCTTCCGGGCCGCTGACTACACCAGCAGCGCCGCGACCGCCTACGCGTCGTTCGACAGGCCGTGGGAGCTCAGCCGCATCTCCCCGCAGCCGTTCCCTGTCCCGGCGAGCGTTGCGTTCGGCCAGCGCGCCGACGCGGGAGATCTCGTGCCCATGCCGGAGACGGCCGTCTGGTGGAGCGGCGACGTTCCCAGCCATCACCGCTCATGGGAGGAGATCGGGGGCTCGCTGTCGACCGCCGAGGGCGAGATCGTCGTTGCCGGCGAGGATTACGAGTCTCCATACGCCGCCCTGGTGCGACAGGGGAGCAATCTTGTTCCGCGCTTTCTTCTGCTCGTGGTGGAGCGCGACGCGGGGCCGCTCGGGACCGTCGCCGGGCGCATACCCGTGGAGAGCGATCGAAGCACTCCTGAGAAAGCACCCTGGCGGGAGCAGCCGTCCTTGACCGGAGCGGTCGAGTCGCGGTTCGTCATGCCGGTCTTGGTCGGCGGTTCGATCTTGCCGTTTGCGCTGCGTGGCAAGGATCGCGCGGTCATTCCCTGGGACGGCGCCAAGCTCCTTACGGGTGAGGATCCTGACATCGAGTCACATCCTGGCCTGGCTGCCTGGTGGAAGGACGCCGAGGCGACGTTCGCCCGCCACAGAAGCGAAACAACCACCATGGACCTCAACGAACAGGTTGACTATCAGAGCAAGCTGCGCGATCAGTTTCCGCTGCGGCAGCACCGAGTCGCGTACACGGGACGCGGCGAGCGAGTTACCGCGGCGCGGATCTCAGACCCCGACGCGGTGGTGGACCACGCTCTGTACTGGGCCGGCTTCGAAAGCAAGGAGGAGGCGCTCTATGTCTCGGGTGTCATCAACTCAGACGCGCTCCACGACCGAATTCTCGACGCTCTGAGCAAAGGCCTATTCGGTGGACGCAACATTCACCGTGCGCCATTTCTCATCTCCTGGCCCCAGTTCGATCCGGTCGATGAGCTTCACGTCAGGATCGCTCAGGCAGCGGAGCGCGCCGAGGGGGTCGCCGCGAAGGGAGGTGGGGAGACGGGCGGGATCAGCGCCGCTCGCAGACGCGTCCGCGAGGCGCTGATCGCTGACGGCGTGCGGGGCGAGCTCGAGACGTTGGCCTCAGAGCTGCTCGAAAGGATTTAGGGGCGGCCGCCGGAGGAGTTGCATCGATGACGTCCAATAGCTCTCTCAGTCATGGACGTCACTCTGAACGGAATCTGGCACATTGCTGTCCTCGTCCTGCTGATTTCCATCCTCTTTGCCATCTGGCCCCTGCCCAAGAGGGTGTTGGAGGAAATCGAAGGAAAACTCAATCTCGACAGGGTCACTGAGAATCTCAAATCGATAGAGGTCAGCGCCAAGGCGGCCTCCGGGCGAGTGAAGAGGCTTGACCTGCGCTTGAAGGCGCTGGCCAGATTCGAAGACCAGAGAGCCGTGATGCAAACCCTCTTCGGCACCCTCGTGGGCCTGCTGGGGGGATTCTCGGCCAGCTGGGTCAAGGAGGGAGGAACGTTTCAAGACGGCGAGCTCATCCGAGCCGCGATCGTCACCGTGTTCGGCGTCCTGCTAGTCGTGCTAATACCGGGGTTCATCTTCCCGCGGATCTATGAGCGCCTCAAAAAGAGCGGTCCAGATCCCGGCGAGCAGCAGCCGGGCGAGTGATGGGCGCGGCTGGGTTCGAACCAGCGACCTCTCTCGTCTGAGGCGTTTGATCGCGGGAGCGGCATATGGCTCTAGATAGCTGAAAATGGTTCTGCAGCTGGGAAACCCGGTTCGGAACGGTTGGGCAGCGCTGGGCTAGATCCGGCTGTGTTCTGGCCAATGAGCGGGCCATTTGGCAACGGGACCGCGAATTTCAGGCCGCTGATCTTCCGCGCGGCTCTCCGACGGAAATAGACCTTGAGCCGAATGGCTCGTCGGTTGAGCGGTTCCGAGCGTGCGCGACCCTCCAGGTTCGAATCCTGTCATACACCTAACGAACCACCTGGATCCCACCGCTGTCTTCTCCGGTTGCGACGCCGCTGCCTCGTCGCGGCTGGAACAGAACGCGGCGCGTCGGGCTCTGCGGCAGTCGGCGCTATTCCAGCCAGATTCCCTGCGGGCCCGTCCCGGCTTTCGCCCGGATCACTCCGGGGCCGCTGTAGGTGCCGTCAGAGTAGGTCCCGGTTTTTGGGCAGTAGCCGGTCAGCGTGTATTGGAGGGCCGAGCTCTGGATGCTGGCCGTGACCGCGCGTTCTTTGCCGGCGCCGGTCGCTCCGTAGATGACCTCGTGGATTGTCTGCGGGCCGATCGTCACCGTGCATTTGGCCGTTAGATACTGCCACCAGTAGGTCATCGGGCTTGTGGCGCAGCTGGCCCCCGTGATCGAGAGGGTTCCGTGGACGTTGAGCTGGAAGCCGCAGCCGCCCATGCTTACCGGCGTCGAACCGCCCGCGCCTGCCGTCACTTCAGCGATGCAGCCCGAAAACGTGGGTGAGAGCGTCAGCGTTTTGTCTTTAGAGACTTCGCGGCTGCCAGAGTAGAAGAAGCTGTTGCAGGTCAGTTTGATGCCGCCGGTGTTCACTGAGAGGACCCCGGTCGATTCGCCGACCAGCGTCGCGGGCGCGGTTTCGGTCCAGAAGTTGCTGGCATAGGTTTTGAAAGACAGGATTACACCCACCGCGTTCCCTTCGACGTTGTCCGAGGTCAGGCGGTAGTAGTAGGTAGTTAGGGGTTTGAGTCCGTTCACGGGGATGCTCACGGCTTTCGGGCTGGTGCCCGAGCCGGCGCTTTCCGGTGTGAGGGGCACTTTTGCACCAAGGGATTTGGTCGTGCCGTATTCGAACTGGTAGGTGGCCGCGAACCCCTTCGGATTTACGGTGCCGTCGAGGATTGCCGATTCCGAGAGGACTTCGCTCGGGCTCGCGGTTGAGACTTGGGGGCGCCAGGAGGGGGTGCTGAAGCTTTCGTCGGCACTGTAGGAGGTGCCTTCCGCGTTCGTGGCGACGATCCGGTAGTGATAGGTGTGTTCCCCAACGATGCCCTGTATCTGCTGTTCGGCCTGGAAGTCGACGAGGCCAGAGCCGGCGGAGGCCGGCGTGGCCGGAGCGACGTTGCCGTAGGAGGTCGTGTCGCCCC
>JAWVFL010000073.1:0-22634 GCA_033856195.1 Solirubrobacterales bacterium
CCGGTGACGAACGCCGGGAAGATCACGAACCACACCAGGATCGAGACGATCGTGTTCGTCGCCGCCGGGTCGAGGGCGAACATCAGCATCAGGCACGCTCCAGGACGACGACGGGGATCTCGCGATCGGTCTTGCGCTGGTACTCGTCGTAGCTCGGCCACTCGGAGACCATCGTCCGCCAGGCCTCCGGCTTCTCCTCGGCGCTCGCGGTGCGGGCGTTGGCCTTGAAGCGGTCGCCTTTGACCTGCACCTCGACCTCGGGGTTCTCGGAGAGGTTGAGGTACCAGGCGGGCGGCTCGTCGGAGCCACCCTTGGACGCCACGACCACAAAGGAGTCGCCGTCCGGCGCATAGATCAGCGGCGTCGTTCGCGGCTCGCCCGATTTGCGCCCCGTTGTCGTCAGCAGCAGGGTCTGGGTGCCCTGCCAGTCATGACCTTCGGCTCCATCGGTGGCCCGATAGCGCTCGACGTGCTCTTGACCGAAGAGCGTCATGGCCGGATAGTAATGAGTCGCCTTTGCTCAGCCAACAGTGGGGAGGCTGACTTTCAGTTTCGAGACTTGAACGGAGAAGGTGAAATTGTTGCTGGGACGCAGGTAGGGAGCATCGTTGCCGAGCAGCACGAGCTTTGCCGTATGCCCAGGAGCGAACGCGTAGCCGTTGCCGTGCAGCTGGAAGGTCACCTGGCCGCTCTGGTCGCCGGTAAGGCGGTAGGCGCCACGTGTTACTAGACGCTCGCTTCCGTCCGCAGCGACATCGAAGAGCATCGAGTCGAGCTCGCCGAATTCACCGAGGGTCTGGATCGTCGCCGTAACGGTCGGCAGCCCCAGCATGGTGAAGCCAGATTTGGTGGGCAGCTCATAGCTGGCCGTTCCGAGGACGGGGGCCGGCGTGACGGACTTGCAGGCGTCGGTCGTGCCACCGATCGGGTCGAGCTGGGCGCTCGTGACCGGGTCGCCGCTCGCGGTCACCAGCTGGGTCGCCGCCGAGCCGAAGGTCACGACGCCGGTGTGCAGCTGGCTGTAGCTCGGCGCACTGAAAGGACCGCCGTCCGGTTCGCCGGCCGGGCATGTCTGCGTGTATGCAGTCACCGACCCGGCCGCCGGCCCGCCATGGCCGCCGCGCAGGTAGCGGCCGAAGAAGAAGGCGCCCTGTTCGTTGAACGCGTGGTTGACGGTCGGCTTGTTCGAGCCGCGACTGTGGCCGAGATCGCCGAACTGGAGGCTGACGGGACTGCTGCCGCTTGCCTGGTTGTAGATGCGGATCGCCTGCTCCGGTGGGAAGAGATCGTCGGTCCAGCCGTTCTGGATCAGCAGCGGCGCCGGCCTGCCGGACAGACCGTAGGCCTGATGATGAGCGTAGATCTCAGCCAGTCGTTCTTTGGCAAGCGGGCTGGGAGGCTCGCCGGCATTGACGAGCGCGAAGTCGGCGGTCAGGTCCGCATCGGGATTCGTGCACGGCGTGCTCGCCGGCGCATCGCCGCAGTAGTAACCGGTCGTCTTTCCCAGCGCATACAGGCCGCTCACATAGCTTGCTATCGGGATCCCCACCGGCTCGAGGCTTTGCCCGGGCGGGGCCACCTGGGTGTCCAGGAAACGCCCGTTGGGAAGCAGCGCGTCGACGAGGTCCGACCATGGCCAGCGCGGCCAGGCCGCCGTGATCGAGAGCGATTTCCCTTTGGGGCTCGTCCAGGGCGCGAAGCTCCCGTCCGGCCTGCGAATGCGGTTGCGGAGGTAGGCGAGCTCGAGGCTCTGACCGCCCCCGTAGGAGATTCCGGTCACGCCGATCGCATGCGGCTTGGCGAAGCCCTGGTCGACGAGCAGGCCGAGCAGGTACTGGGTATCGCGAGCCTCATAGCGGGTGTCGGCGAGGCGGATGTAGCCCTGGCCGCACGGGCCCGAGTGGTAGCCGGTTGGCCCCCCACCGCAGGAATGGCCGAAGCCGCGGGCGGTGTAGTTGACGACCGCATAGCCCTGGCGGGCGAAGTAGTCGTTGTTGTAGTGGAACGTGTTGGACCCGTCACCTGCAGGGTCGGCCGCCTCGAAGTCGGTCTTTTCGCCGCCATAGCCGTGCAACATGACGATCGTCGGATAGGGGCCCGAGGTTCCAGCCGGCGGCAGGGTGACATCGACGTCGAGCGGGACGCCGTCGAACGAGGGCACTCCGTCGAGGGTCTGTCCCGCCGAGCCGTCGGTGGTCGGGCAAAAGCGGACCCCGTCGGCCTGCGTCGTGCACTGATGGCCGAAGGGCGTCTCCGCGACCGCGGCCGAGGATGAGGCGGCTATGCCGATGACCGACATCCCAAGGAAGAGCAGCAAGCGACGCATCGCAACCAACCATACCTAAAAATAGGGAGTCCTAAACCAACGACTCCGTGCGGTCTGCGCTAGATCGACTTGCCGCGGAGCTACTCATCCGCCAAACCAGCGCTTTTTCTTCGGCGGCGCGGCGGGTTCTTCCATCAGTCGTCGCCTGTTGAGAACACCGAAACCGATCAGCTGTGTCAACCATCGGAGTGGCATATCCCGGTCGATGTCGTCGTCGAAATCCCCGAGCCAGCTGGGGTTTTCCTCCTGGATTCGGGTGTATGCCCAGTCCTGAACCCTTGAAGAGTCGAGATTGTCGGGGCTGCCCGCAATACCCGCCTGGAGCACCGCGAACTTCTGCCAGCCCACCGCCAGACGCTCCGATCGTTGGTCGTAGACCGCCATGGCGGTCTCGGCTGCAGCATCCAGATCCTCTTCCGGAGGCCGCGCGGTCGGCGGGTTCCGTCGGTAGAACGTCTCCAGCACCTGGTCACACTTAAGAAAACGATGGAGTCGATCAGTCTCGGCTTCGTCGAGGTCGCCGGGGATCGCGAAACGGCCGTCCTGCATGATGGCTCGGATGTCAGGATCAGCCATGTAATCGGGCATTCATACCTTTCACTACTTAGCGATCGCTCAATATATACAGACTTCCTGAGGAATTTCTCGCCTCAACACTGGATATGCGAGGACGGCTTTCACATGGTGGGAACCTCCGAGGGGAGGCCAGCGCACCCCGCCCAAGCACCGGGGCCGTCTGCTATCGGGGAGACAGGATTTGAACCTGCGACCGCTCGGCCCCCAGCCGAGTGCGCTACCAGACTGCGCCACTCCCCGTGGCTGCCTTACATTCTGACGAATCAATGCGGCGGTAGCTCAACGGTAGAGCCTCAGCCTTCCAAGCTGATGACGCGAGTTCGATTCTCGTCCGCCGCTCTCCTTCCCTCCGCGGCTGACGCTCAAGGCTGGCGTTGTAGCGCCGATGCAGATGCAACTGATGCGCAATCGACCAGGGACATGCCTCGCGGTTCTGCTTGCCGTCGTCACGAGCGTGGGCGCGCTCGGCGGCTGCGGTAGCTCCGAGGACACGGGCGGAACGACATCAGCCGAGGAAGCGGCGCTCATCCCATGGCCTCTCTTTGGCCGTGTACCCGAGCGAACGCACTACCTGCCCGCCCACGAGCGCTTCCTCGACCCGCCGCTGCGCGAAAAGTGGTCGATCAACACGCACGCGCTGATCGAGTTCCCGCCGGCTGTCGCTGATGGGGTCGCCTACGTGGTCAACAAGTACGGCAACGCCAAGGCGGTGCAGCTCAGCGATCGCAAGATCCTCTGGGAACGGAACACCGACCCGAAGGACTCGGGTGCGCCCACCGACGTGACAGCCCCCGTCTACCACGAAGGCAAGGTCTTCTTCGCCTATGTCGACGGCAACCTCGTCGCCGTCGACGCCGAGAGCGGCAAACAGGTTTGGAAGCGCAAGCTCTCCGGCCACCTCGAATCCTCGCCGATGGCGGTCGGCGGCACGCTATACCTCGGCACCGACAAGACCAACGTGGTCGCCGTGCGCGCCTCCGACGGCAAGATCCTCTGGCAGTTCAACTCGCCCGGAGCGATCAAAGCCAGCCCCAGCTTCCACGATGGCCACGTTTTTGTCGCCGACTACGAGAGCGGCATGTTCTGCCTCGATGCCAAGGACGGCAAGCAGCTCTGGCGTACCAACACGTCAAAGGTCCCGCCCTTCGGCAAGGGCGGCTTCTACTCCTCCCCGGCGATCGCCTTCGGTCGCGTCTACGCCGCTCGCGACGACGGCACGGTCTACGCCTTCGACGAAAAGAGCGGCAAGGTCGACTGGTCCTTCCCGACCAACAACTTCGTCTACGGCTCGCCGGCGGTCGCCCGCGTGCCCGGCACCCCGCCGAGCGTCTACATCGGCTCCTATAACGAGCACTTCTACGCCCTCGACGCACGCAGCGGCAAGCAGCGATGGCGCTACGACGTCGGCGGGCCGGTGCCCGGCACCGCGACCGTGATCGGCCGCACGGTCTACACCTCGAGCTTCAAGACCCGCGACGCGATCGGCCTCGACGTCCGCACCCACCGCAAGACCTTCGAGATGCAGCAGGCCGGCTACACGCCGATGGTCTCCGACGGCCGCCGCCTCTACCTGATCGGCTACTACGAGCTGATCGGCCTGCAGCCAACCGGGCATTGACGGCAAGGACGCCTTTTCCAGCGGTTTCTGGCTACCCTCGCGCGGTGCGCATTGGGAATAG
The DNA here is from genome assembly GCA_033856195.1 of Solirubrobacterales bacterium. Taxonomy (GTDB): domain Bacteria; phylum Actinomycetota; class Thermoleophilia; order Solirubrobacterales; family 70-9; genus VRUE01. Next base: position 4,582 of record JAWVFL010000073.1, read on the forward strand.
ACCCATGGTGGCGCTGGCTGCCGCGATCGCGTTCCTCGCTTGTGCGACGACGACCCAAGCCGCGGCAGCCGAAGAAACGGTCCCCTGGGGCGCGGGCTGTATGCCCACGCCCGAAGGGATGGCGCGCACCAGCGCCAACTGCGGTGCTGAACTGGAGGAAAGCGAAGCGATCGCCCCTCCGGGAGCCCCCACCGCGGTCAAGCGGATGATCGCCGCAGCCAACGAAATCGACAACCGCCCCTACGTCTGGGGCGGCGGCCACACCAGCTTCTTCGCCCGCGGCTATGACTGCTCCGGCGCCGTCGGCTACGTGCTCCACGCTGCCGGCCTACTCGACCAGACGATGGTCTCCGGCCAACTCGCCTACTGGGGCGACGGTGGACTCGGCCGCTGGGTCACCGTCTACGCCAACAACCAGCACGTCTTCATGGTCATCGCCGGCCTTCGCTTCGACACCCGCGACGACCCGCCCGGCGTCACCGGGCCCCGCTGGCACCGGGCCAAGGTCGACCCGCGCCGCTTCGCCGCCCGCCACCCGGCCGGCCTCTGAGGCGAGGCCTCGGCTCACGGGCAAGCGTCAGATACGCTCGCCGCCCCGCGAGACGACTGGAGCGTCATGAACAAGCCACTCAGCGCCGAAGAGGCCGTCAAGCTCTACGGAAATCGCTTTCTCACCGAAGACGCTCCCGCCGGGGACTTTCCAAGCAGCGGCATGTCCGCCCTCGACGCGATGCGCCTGGTCGATGAGGAACTGGCGCTCGAGGGGGATCCACAGCGCAACCTGGCGACCTTCGTCACCACCTGGATGGAGCCCGAGGCGCAGCGGATCATCGGCGAGAACCTGTACCGGAACTTCATCGACCACGCCGAGTATCCGATCTCGGCCGAGGTCGAGCAGCGCTGCATCCGCATGCTCGCCGACCTCTACCACGCCCCGGGCGAGACGACCGGCGCCCGCACGCAGGGCTCCTCGGAGGCGATCATGCTCGGCGCCCTCTCGCTGAAGTGGAAGTGGAAGCAGCGCCGCGAAGCCGAATCGAAGCCGGTCGATAAGCCGAACCTGATCTTCGGCGGCGACGTGCACGTCGTCTGGGAGAAGTTCTGTCGCTACTTCGACGTCGAGCCGCGGATCGTGCCGTTGCAGGACGGCAAATACGTGATCGGGGCCGAGGACGTGCAGCCCCACATCGACGAGAACACGATCGGCGTCGCCGCCGTGCTCGGCACGACCTTCACCGGCCACGCCGACGACATCGTCGGGATCAACAAGCTCTTGGTCGGCCTCAAGGGCGATAAGGGCCTCGACATCCCGCTCCACATCGACGGCGCCAGCGGCGGCTTCGTCTGGCCCTTCCTCTACCCCGACTCCGAGTGGGATTTCCGGCTCGAGCAGGTGCGCTCGATCAACGTCTCCGGGCACAAGTTCGGTCTCGTCTACCCCGGCGTCGGCTGGCTCGTCTTCCGCGAGAAATCCGACCTCGCCGAGGACCTCGTCTTCTACGAGAACTACCTGGGGAAAACGGACGCCACCTTTACCCTCAACTTCTCCACCGGCGCCTCGATGGTCCTTGCCCAGTACTACAACTTCGTCCGCTATGGGCGTGAGGGCTACGCCTACATCATGAAAGCGATGCAGGCGAACGCTCGCGCTCTCGCCGACAAGCTGAAGGCGACCGGGGACTTCGAGCTGATCGGCGACGGCGAGGAGCAGCTGCCCCTGGTCGCGTTCCGGCTCGCCGGCAAGAAGAACTACGACGAGTTCGACGTCTCCTGGCAGCTCTCCGCCGAGCGCGGCTGGATGCTCCCCGCCTACACGATGCCGCCCAACGCCGAAGACGTGAAGGTCCTCCGCGCCCTGGTCAAGCAGACCCTGAGCCGCGAGCAAATCGACCGCCTCGCCGACGACATCGTCCAGGCCTGCGCAACGCTAGAGAAGAAGGGCGGCGCCCACCCTTCCGAGCGCAAGCAGGTAAAGACCGGCACCGGCTACTGACGACGAGCCGGAGAACCGAGGAGAGGTAGATGCCCCAACCCCGTCGCCCGAAAAAACGCACCGAACCCGTCGACTACGGCTGGGTGATCTCGTTTGGCTGCAAATCGGCTGGTGAGCTCCGGCGCCTCAAGGTCGACACCGATCCGGCCAGCGACACGCGGCCGATCGAAGTTCCCTGCCTCTGTGGCGAAGTCCACCGCGTGATCGTCTCGCCGTACCGGCGTCGGCGCTCCGCCGACGAGCCATTCGACCTCGAGGTCGCTTCGCTCGACGAGCTGCGTTGATGGCCAGCCAAAAGAGTCGAGCGGGGCAGCCAGGACTCGAACCTGGAATCGCCGGTTTTGGAGACCGAACCCATAGCCGTTAACTCACTCCTACAGGCCCACTACAGAGCCAAATCCTAGTCGTTGCCCCCTCCAGGGGAATGCCAGGGGGAATGAACCGGAACGAGAATCTGAGGAAGGCTGGCTTTGGTCATTCCGACGTCGATCTGCGTCCTTCGCTCCTGATAGGAACTGAGAATGCTCAGCACCGCTATCTCGATTCTCGCAGCCATAGCTCTACTGATGCCAGGCTTCATCATTGCCGAGCTCGGCGCTCGCTCGCCCCGCTCCTCGCGCAGTGATCTTGAGCTGGCGCTGCGAGCGCTTGCCTACACGCTCTTCGTGCAGCTGATCTTCGGCTTCTGGACTGCTCACCTGGTCAAGACCGTTGGGTCACCGGAGCAGTGGGCCGATCATCTGGTGCCGATCACCGCTTACGTCGGCGTCGTCTTGCTCGTAGTGCCGATCGTCCTCGGTGTTGCCCTCAATCTCTACGTGGGCCGGATCGAGGATCAAGATGGCCCTCCCGGCCTTTTCGCGACCTTCCTTGGCGCCGGGGAGGCAAGGGACGCCTTTGACTATGCCTACCAGCGATGGCGCAAGGAGGGCGGCTATGTAATTGTCGAGCTGGTTAACCACAGCCCCGAGTCGCCCCGGCTGGTTGGCGGTATCTACGGCGAGCGCTCCGCCGTCGGTCAGACGCCCTCGCCCCACGACATCTACCTTCAGGCGCTTTGTACGGTCGAAGAGGATGCAAACGGGATCCGCACGCTTGCCCAGCGGGTCGAGCCCGAGCAGGGCGTCTACATCGCGGCGCCTCAGATCGCCCGCGTCGATTTGGTCCCCGGCGGACCCGATATCCTGTAGATGATGAGCGAGTCAGGCAACAAGCGACTGCAAGAGGGTGCGCTCAGCGCCCTGAAGACGCCGGCGAATCCGCCGGCGTCGCCCAAGCTCGTGCCTCTTAAACCGGCGAAAAACGGACAGGCCAACGGCAAATGAGTTCGGGAGCGCCGGATAGGCCGGTTCGTCGCCCGGCGGGGGTGCCCGTCGAAGAGAAGGCGCTCACCCCTCAGAGCACTCCGAAAAACCCGCCCGGACCGACCAACCTGGTCCCCTTGGCGCCAAAGCCGCCAGCGCCCGAGAAAAAGTAGCGCCCCACCTACGACGGCGGGTTCTTGCCACGTCGTCTTTTGGCAACCTCGACACCCGAGATCAAGCTTCCGGGTCAGGTCAAATGCGAGGTGGCGGCGGCCTCAAATCCGCCGCAGGTCCGACAGAGAGCGAACTGCGATATTCGGACCCATTCCACAGCGGCACCGTCGTGGTGCCCGCAGCGTTCATCGAAGCGCCGAGGAGGAGGGCCAGGCTGGCCGGACCGCGCAGCAGCAGATGCTTCTCTCGGCCGGCATCGTTCAACTCGCCTAGCTTCCTGGCGGCACGCTGGGCCACCCCGCGAATCTGAGCTGCACTCAGGTGTCCAGGGCAGTGAAGACTGATAACGCTGCGTCCTGCCACCGACTCGCGGTATCGATCAGCAGCTCCCGGAATCGGCTCGCCGCAGGAGATAGCGACGATCGTTGGACCTTCTCCCCCGGTGGCGCCATCGTCGGCAAAGGGGGTTGCAGGCTCATCGACTTCGCCGCGTTGCCTAACGAGGAGTAGATCTCCGTCCATGCGTTGGCGAACGTCGAGACGCATGCGCGTGGTGAGGCGCCAGTGATAGCCGGTTAGAACGGCGAGGGGAAGGGGAAGATCGAGGTCGAGAAGGAGGTGTGGGGATTCGACCTGCCGCTGCAGCGCGGTTCGGACATCAACCAACGCACCTATGAGCCGACTCACCTGCTCCGGCGCGATGGTTCGCGCTTCACGGTTGAGCAGTCCGCTCCAGTCCAGGGTCAGGTCATGGCCGTCGTGCGGCTCGCGCAGAGCCGTCACGGCCATAGCAATAGGGGTATCAGCGAGTGAAGCCGCAGCATCGAGCAGGTAGCGCCGCGCTGCCTCACGGATGAAGAAGTCGGCTGCGGAACTGCCCCTGACCAACCCGTTGGCATTGAGCAAAAACTTGGCGTTCTCTTCTCCCAAATTCGAGTGGAGGGTGTCCCGAACTCTTGAGGGCGTGAGGTTGACGAAGAGCGGAACGAATGGATAGGAAGGGTCGGCTCGAGCCCGTTCGATTGCCACCGGCAACTCGACGTTGTTCACCATCCACGACCCCAGCGCCCGTCTCGTCCCGTACCAGAGAAAGCCACCAGTCCGCTCGCGGATTGCGGCCCGTATTGCCTCCGGCGTTTGTGTCCCGACGGGAAGATCTTCAACGTCACGCCAGGCCCCCACGCCGCGGAGCTGCAGCTCGTGCTTGAGCTGTACCACCTGCGCGCGATCCTCTCGCTTATGACTCAGAAAGGGCTTGATCGTCATCGGCAGCAGCACACCTTGCTCTTCTTGCCCGATCCACAGGAGCAAAGCTCGTTACGCCCAGGCCGGCTAGGCAGGCCGAGGGCAAGGGAGGGGTCGCTCTCCAGCGGCTCAGTCGGACCGTGGGGGGCGGCGTCGATTGGCCAGGGCTCACCGGTACGACGTACGTACTCCTCGCAGATCAAGTGCTGGCGGGCGAGTCCAAGAAGACGCCAAAGACCCTGATCGAGGTTCCAGCGCCGCTCAGGCGGATCGTGGGGAAAGTACAGGCACAGCTCTATGTCGCTGTGGCGATGTTCAGAGGCTGCCAGACCCCGAGGACCGTCAAGGCAGTAGACGCGTGGGCGGGTTAGGGGTTGCGCGTCGTCGGGCTCCAGCGGGAACAGTGCAGCGATTCGATAGATGCCGAAGCGCCCTGCGGCGATCGCGCTATAGGCCAGGAGGTCCGTCGGCAAAACGCCAGCGTTCGCTGCCAACGGCCGGAGGTCGGGGTTGCGCACGATCTCCGCCGGCGCCAGCCGACTCAACGAGAAATCCCGCTGCCAGCAATCCCCCTCGATGTGGCGAACTACATCAGGGCGGCGGCGCCACCATTGTGCGAGGCGGCGGTTCGCGTCTACCGAGACCGCCATGAGCGCGGGCGAATGAACGGCTCGCCCTGCTGGGTGATCGACGCCCCGGTGCCGACGGCGAAGGTCGCACCGCTTGCCAGGCCCTCCACGACGCGCGCGGGGTCGGTACTCGGCGCCGGAAAGGACGGCCCGAAGACTTTCACCCACGCGTCCATCGCCTCAAGGTCATCGCTGATCTCAAATGCTGTTCGGGCGGCATCAAGGGCCTCACCGACCCGGCCGCGTGCGGCGAGGCGCTCGGAATCCTCAAGCCGATCATCGACATTAGCGATTGGGTTGCCTGGGTCAGCCACGTGATGCCCGGGGGCCAAGGCCTCGTAGAGGTAATCGAGAGAGCGCACTGTCGCCTCAGCGTGCCCGCAAGGACCGTCCAAGGCCCAGAAGACACCCGACTCGGCGTGATAGCTGGACAAGACCTTGTTGTTCGGGCCGAACTGGCCGTTCCAGGCCCGCACGATGCGTACTTGAGGAAGATAGTTGCCTCCGCAACTCTGGTTCTTCTCAATCGCCGCATCGACCTGGCCCTGGGGATGTGCCGGTGACCATTCTTCGACACCATCATCGGGCCGGTGATCAGTGAGGAGCGTGGCACCGTTGGCGGCTATCGCCGGCACTGCGTCTACGCGATAGGGCTTGTCCAACAGCCCCTCTACGGCACGGACCTTGGGTTCAGCGTGAATCACCAGGCTGCACCCTTTAAGCGTGTCGGCCACGAGCAGCAGCGTGTCGGAGGGCGAGGCGAAGTAGCTACCGTCGGCGTCGTTGAGATAAATCACCAAGTCGATGTCCTTGAGCAGCAGCGCGTGGGTCTTGCGCCCGAAGGAACCAGCCAGGCGGGCCTTGATGAAGCCGGGGAGCGTGGACAGCGCCTCGGTGATTATGGGGTGGGTTTCCACCGCATCGGCATAGACATCCGGATCGATCCGAGCAGTCTCAAGCTCGAAGACCTCGAAAGCCTTCTCAACGGTGGATATGGCGTCGTTGGTTTTTCCGTCGTCACTGGTCATTAGTTTTCCCGCCTCCAACAGGGTTGGTCGGCCTCAGTCAAGCCGACGATAGATGTCCCGCAGTGCGGCACGACTGGTCATCTTCCTCTCCAGGGTGGATGCTGTTTGGTATGCGCAAAGCCGCAATTTGCGCGATTCCTCATCGCGATCTGGCTTCTCTAGCAGTAGTAGACAATCCGCTCGACCCCGCCTTCGACCACGGCGCGGCGCTAGACACGGAGGCTCTTCCATCTGGCCTGGCTTTGTGGTCAGCTCACATCGGTCGCAGTAGGTGGCTCGCCGAGCTGGATCAGATCGGGGCAATGGAGCGGCTGGAAAAGTCGCGCTTGCTAGAAGCTCTCCCCGGCGCGGTTTGCTTCCAGGTGGGAAGCTAGAAAGTCGTGAAACCCGCGATCGGGAGACCCGCTCGGGGGAATGTCCAGGGGAATGAAAGGATCAGCCCATTGCCTATTTGACGCCTGCGCAACCTCGCTGACTCGGCCTCAAAACCGAGCGCTTAGCTGCTCGACATTCCCCTGGTGAAGCCAAATTTCTGGCTCAAGAAGTCGGATTGAGAGCGGGGCAGCCAGGACTCGAACCTGGAATCGCCGGTTTTGGAGACCGGTGCCTTAGCCAGTTGGGCCACTGCCCCGAGAAAAGTCATGCTAGCCGGGCCGAGGCGCGGATCGCGCTCCGGCAAGTCGGCTGGAAATCGCTATGCGGGCGGAGGGACTTGAACCCCCACGGGCCGAAGCCCACCAGGACCTAAACCTGGCGCGTATGCCAATTCCGCCACGCCCGCGTGACGCCCGGAGACCGGGCTTAACGCGCGACCAATGCTGCGTCGCTCCTAGATTCTATGATCGTTCGCGTGGCGGTAGGAGAGGTGAGGCCCGGTTACGAGCTTTGGAGGCCGAATCGGGAAAAAGCTGAGTCGGTCACGACCAAGTTCGTGCTCGTCTTGCTGCTCGCGGCCACAGCCGCGCTCGCGGCGCTGGTGACGATCACCGGCTTCTCGCTGATGACCGGTGGCAGCGGCATGGGGATCATCTGCATGATCTACGCGCTGCTCTATGCCTTCTTCGCCTTCCTCGTCTTCAAGTGGAGCCGCGGCATCCTGCCCGTCGCCGCCGCGCTCTCGATGATCCTGGCGATCTTCTGCGCCGTCGGCGCCGACACCTGGTTCGCCCGCGACAAGACCGGCTTCGACGAGGGGCTGCTGCCCTCGCCGCTGATCGGCCTGCTGGTGATCATCCTGGCGATCCTTCAGCTGATCCTGATCGCGGTCGCCCTCTACGCCTTCAACCAGAACTGGCACGTCGAGGAGGAGCGCCCGATTGGCTCCGGCGAGGACTACGGCGCCTCGCCCGAAGGCGGCGCCCCGCTCGCCGCTTGAGCGTGGCCCGATGCCGGAGGTGGGACTCGAACCCACAAGCCCGTAAGGGCAATCGATTTTGAGCCGATCGCGTATGCCAATTCCGCCACTCCGGCGCGGCAATAACGATAGAGCGGATGAGGTCATTCGGTACTCCCGCGTGTGCGGCTGGCGAGCGCCGGACCAAGCGGGGCAAGGACGCAGGGAGGCGCGAGTGGCAGCGCCACTCGGCCGACCGAGGACGCCGCGCCGCGCCGTGTCCGCCGCCGCCAGACGTGCGCGCGGGAGTAGCGGATGACCTCGTAGACTGCCGCGGCGCGATGAGGATCCATCACCTCAACTGCGGGACGCTCTGCCCTCACGGGGCACGCCTCATCAATGGCGAGGGCGGTCTGCTTGCCCCCGGCCGGATCGTCTGCCACTGCCTGCTGATCGAGAGCGACGACGGGCTCGTCCTCGTCGATACCGGCTTCGGAGTCGAGGACACGCGCAACCCGCGCCAGCTCGGAGCCGCCTTCTCGCTGATGCGGCCGCGGGCCGAGATCGGCGAGACGGCGCTGAAACAGGTCGAGGCGCTCGGCTTCGCCGCCGGCGACGTGCGCCAGATCGTCACCACGCACCTCGACCCCGACCACTCCGGCGGGCTGCCCGATTTCCCCCAGGCGGAGGTCCACGTCCTCGCCAGGGAACTCGACGCCGCGCTCGATCCGAGCCTGCGCGACCGTCCCCGCTACCGCAAGGCCCACTGGAAGCACAATCCGCAATGGGTCAGGCACGAGGTCGAGGGAGACGAGTGGTTCGGCTTCGCCGGCGTGAAGATCCTCCCCGACCTCGGCACCGAGGTGCTCATGGTGCCGCTGATCGGCCACACCCTTGGCCACACCGGGATCGCGATCAAGACCGGCGATAGCTGGCTGCTGCACTGCGGCGACGCCTACTTCCACCACGACGAGCTCTCCACTCCCCCCTCCTGCCCGCCGGGACTGCGCTTCTTCCAGAACCTCAACAACGCCGATCGCCGCCAGCGCTTGGCGAACCAGGAGCGCCTTCGCGAGCTGGCCTCTCGGCACGGTGACGAGGTGCATCTGCTCTGCTCGCACGATCCGCACGAGCTCGACCTCGCGCAGGCCGGTACCGCCGACGCCGCGACGGCGTGAGCAAGCAGGCGCCCGAGAAGCTCTGGGAGCCCTCCGCCGAGCTGGTCGAGCGCTCACGGCTGCGCGAGTACATGCGCTGGCTCGAGGCCGAGCGCGGGCTCAGCTTCGCCGGCTACGACGAGCTCTGGCGCTGGTCGGTCGACGACCTCGAGGGCTTCTGGTCGTCGATCTGGGACTTCTTCGGCGTGCGGGCCGACGGCGAGGCGGAGCGGGCGCTGGGCAGCCGCGAGATGCCCGGCGCCGAGTGGTTCGCCGGCACCAGCCTCAACTACGCCGAGCACGTCTTCGCGGACAAGGACGACGCGGAGACGGCGATCCTGCAGGCCTCCGAGCTGCGCGAGCTCGGCGAGCTGAGCTGGGGCGAGCTGCGGGCCCAGGTGGCCGCGACGGCCGCCGGCCTGCGGGCGCTCGGGGTCGAGCGCGGCGATCGCGTCGTCGCCTACATGCCGAACATCCCCGAGGCGATCGTCGCCTTCCTCGCCACCGCCAGCATCGGCGCGATCTGGTCGAGCTGCTCGCCCGACTTCGGCCCCGCCAGCGTGATCGACCGCTTCGCCCAGATCGAGCCCAAGGTGCTCTTCGCCGTCGACGGCTACCGCTACGGCGGCAAGGACTTCGACCGGCGCGAGACCCTGGCCAAGCTGCAGGCGGAGATACCAAGCCTCGAGCGCACCGTCGTCCTCCCTTATCTCGATTCCGAGCCCGACCTGGCGCCGCTGCGCGACGCGATCCACTGGGGCGAGCTTCTCGGCCCCAACGAAGGCGCCGAGCTTGCCTTCGAGCGCGTGCCCTTCGACCACCCGCTCTGGGTCCTCTACTCATCCGGCACGACCGGGCTGCCGAAGGCGATCGTGCAGTCGCAGGGGGGCATCCTGCTCGAGCACCTGAAGAAGCTCCACCTCCACGTCGACGCCCATCCCGGCGATCGCCTCTTCTGGTTCACGACGACCGGCTGGATGATGTGGAACTTCCTCGTCTCCGGGCTGCTGACGCGGGCCGCGATCGTCCTCTACGACGGCAATCCGGGCCACCCCGACATGGGCGTGCTCTGGGACCTCGCCGAGCGGGCCGGCGTGACGATGTTCGGCACCAGCGCCTCCTATATCGCCGCCTGCATGAAGGCGGGGGTAGAGCCGAGCAACGGCCGCGATCTCAGCCGCTTGAAGGCGGTCGGCTCGACCGGCTCCCCCCTTGCCCCCGAGGGCTTCGACTGGATCTACGAGCACCTCGGCGCCGGCACCTGGCTCTTCTCGACCAGTGGCGGCACCGACCTCTGCACCGCCTTCGTCGGCGGCGTCGTCCTCCTACCGGTCTACCGCGGCGAGCTGCAGGGCCGCGCGCTCGGCGCCGCGGTCGAGGCCTGGGACGAGAACGGCAAGGCCGTGATCGACGAGGTCGGCGAGCTGATGGTCACCGAGCCGATGCCTTCGATGCCGGTCCGCTTCTGGGGCGACCCCGACGGGAGCCGCTACCGGGCCAGCTACTTCGAGCTCTTCCCCGGCGTCTGGCGCCACGGCGACTGGATCGAAATCACCTCGCGGGGAACGGCGGTGATCTACGGCCGCTCGGACTCGACCATCAACCGCTCGGGCATCCGCATGGGGACGAGCGAGATCTACCGCGCCGTGCTCAGCCTCGACGAGATCGTCGACGCGCTCGTCGTCGACATCCCCCGTCCGGGCACCGAGGGCTGGATGCCGCTCTTCGTCGTCCTGCGCGAGGGCGCCGCGCTCGACGACGAGATGCGCAAGGAGATCGCCCGGCGGGTGCGCGCCCAGTGCTCGCCGCGCCACGTCCCCGACGAGGTCTTCGCGATCGCCGAGGTGCCGCGCACGCTGAGCGGCAAGGTGCTCGAGGTGCCGGTGAAGCGGATCCTGATGGGCACGCCCGCCGAGCAGGCGGCCAGCCGCGACTCGCTCGCCAACCCGGCTGCGCTCGACTACTTCACCGAGATGGCGGCGCGCCTGCCCAGCTGACGCGGGCGCCAGCGTGGCGCGGCTTCGCCCGCGCGCAGGCCGGCAAGCGCCGCGAAGCCCCATCCCCCGGCGACGAGGATCCCGCCGAGCACGTCGCTCGGGTAGTGCCAGGAGAGCGCCATCACCGAGCAGCCGACGGCAGCGACCAGGGCGGCTCCGCAGAGCGCGGTCAGCGGGCGCCAGTCGCGGGGGACGACGAAGAGGAAGGCGATCGCGATCGAGGAGGCCGCGGTTGCATGTCCGCTGGGAAAGGTGTTGGAGGCGAGCTGTTCGGCGCCAAGCGCCGATTGGAAGCGGGGATGGGCGAGCAAGGCCTTGAAGAGCTGCGTGGTCAGGTTGGCCCCGGCGACGATGGCCAGCGCCGCGAGCGCGCTGCGGGGCTGACGACGGGCCAGGGCGATTCCGCAGGCGAGCGCCAGCATCAGCAGCAGGGCCCCCGGATCGCCGAGATGGGCGATACCGGCCGCGACCGAGCCGGTGCGCGAGCCCGGTTCGATCAGTCGCGCCAGGACGGCGGCATCGAGCCGCTGCGCCGCGTCGGATCCGTACGCCAACGCGGCAAGGAAGACGAACCCGCCGGCGCAGGCAAGGCAGGCCACGAGCGGGGCTCTGACGTTCCGCGCCACGCACGAAACGGTAGCGATGAGAGTGCTTGCGCCTCAGGCGGGGGTAATCGGGTTGCGCCGAGTGGCGAAGGAGCGATCCTTGCCGGCGGCCATCGCAAAGCGCTTGATCAGGTCGCCGCGCAGCTCGGCGGGATCGATCACCGCGTCGACGACAAGCTCGGAGGCGAGGTGGAGGATGTCGATGTCCTCCGCGTATTCCTCGCGCTTCTGTGCCACGAACCGCTCGCGCTCGGCCTCGTCCTCGATTGCCTGAATCTGGTTGTAGAAGACGGCGTTGACAGCCGCTTGCGGGCCCATGACCGCGATCGAGGCGCTGGGCAGGGCGATGCAGCAGTCCGGCTCGAAGGCCGGGCCCGCCATCGCGTAGAGGCCGGCGCCGTAGGCCTTGCGCACCACCACCGAGATCTTCGGCACGGTCGCTTCGGAGACGGCGCTGATCATCTTCGCCCCGTGGCGGATGATCCCCTGGCGCTCGACCGCGGTGCCGATCATGAAGCCGGGCACGTCGGCGAGGAAGAGCAGCGGCACGTTGAAGGCGTTGCAGGTCTGGATGAAGCGTGCCGCCTTGTCTGCCGAGTCGACGAAGAGGACGCCGCCGGTGTACTTGGGCTGGTTGGCGACGACACCGACGACGCGGCCGTCGAGGCGTCCGTAGCCGACGATCAGCTCCTTGGCCCAGCGCTTGTGCACCGGCAGGAAGCTCTCGGCGTCGAGCAGCGAGTCGAGCAGCAGCTGCATGTCGAAGGGCCGGTTCTCGTCGGCAGGGACGATCTCGGCGATCGGCGTCTGCGAGGCCGGCTCGGCGGGCGGCGCGAGCGGCGACTCCTCCTGCCAGCTGCCCGGCATGAAGGACAGGTAGCGCTTGGCGAGGTCGATCGCCTCCTCGTCGCTCTTGACCAGGAAGTGCCCGCAGCCCGAGACCCCGGTGTGCATCTTGGCGCCGCCCATCTCCTCCAGCGTCACCGTTTCGCCGATCACCATCTCGGCCATCCGCGGCGAGCCGAGGTACATCGAGGCGTTGCCGTCGCGCATGATCACCACGTCGCAGAAGGCGGGGATGTAGGCGCCACCGGCGGCGCTCGGCCCGAACAAGAGGCAGACCTGAGGCACCTGGCCGGAGAGCCGCACCTCGTTGTGGAAGATCCGCCCGGCGCCGCGGCGGCCCGGGAACATCTGAACCTGGTCGGTGATCCGCGCCCCGGCCGAGTCGACCAGGTAGACCATCGGCACCTGCAGGCTGAGCGCCCGTTCCTGGATGCGGAGGATCTTCTCGACCGTCTTCGGTCCCCAGGAGCCGGCCTTGACCGTGGGGTCGTTGGCCATCAGGGCGACGCGGCGGCCGTCGATCGTGGCCAGGCCGGTGACGACGCCGTCGGCGCCAAGGCCCTCCTTGTCCCAGTTGGCCAGAGCGGCCTCCTCGGCGAAGGAGTCGGCGTCGACGAGGCGCTCAATCCGCTCGCGTACCGGCAACTTGCCCTGCGCCTCGGTCTTCTCGTGGTGGCGCTGCGGGCCCCCGACGAGGGCGGCCTCAAGCGCCTGCGAGAAATCGGTCACGCCCGGGAGCCTATTCGGACCCGTCGCACGATCCGAACTGCATCAAGTTTCCGGCCCACCAGACCGGAAACTTGATGCAGTTCGATGGAGGGAGGGACGACGTCAGCGGTGCCAGTCCACCGGACCAGCGATGAGCACGTGCGAGCCAAGGGGGCGGCCCAGGGTCTCCTGGGCGGCTCGCGAGGCTGCGATCAACACCGATAGGTCCACCCCGGTCTCGACCCCCATCTCATGCAGCATCGAGACAACGTCCTCGGTGGCGATGTTGCCGGTGGCGCCGGGCGGCACCGGGCAGCCACCGAGCTCGCCGAAGCTCGACTCGAAGGAGTCGACGCCCTGCTCCAGCGCCGAAAGCACGTTGGCAAGGCCTTGCCCACGGGTGTTATGGAAGTGGGCGGTCAGTTCGGTGCCGGCGAGGCGCTCGCCGGCGGCCGCGAAGAACTCACCCACCTGGAGTGGATTGGCCATCCCGGTCGTATCGCCGAAGCCGATCTCCGCACAGCCCGCGGCGGCGAGCCGCTCGGCGATCCCAAATACTCGCTCCTGCGGCACCTCGCCCTCGTAAGGGCAGCCAAAGGAGGTGGAAATCACGCCCTCGCAGCGCAAACCGGCGTCGCGGGCGGTTGCGAGCGTCCGCTCCAGCCCGTTAAGCGACTCCTCGATGGTCCGGTTGACGTTCTTGCGGTTGTGGGTCTCCGAGGCGGAGACGAAGACGTTGATCTCGTCGAAGCGGTCGCGCACCTCAAGCGCCCGCTCCAGCCCCCGCTCGTTTGGGATCAGCACCGAGAAAGAGACCCCCTCGCGCCGCTGCACCCCCGCCAGCACCTGCTCGGCGTCAGCGAGCTGCGGAATCACCTCCGGCCGCACGAACGAGGTCACCTCGATCCGCTTCAGCCCGGTCGCCGAGAGCAGGTCGACGAGGCGGACCTTCTCCGCGGTCGGGATCGTCTCCGGCTCGTTCTGGAAGCCGTCGCGCGGCCCGACCTCGCGGATGCAAACGTTGCTCGGCGGCGGGTTCATCGCGATCGAGGCTACGCGGTCGGCGGACCGGCCTGGCCGACCACGCGCCGCTCGTGGGTGCCGACGCCGATCGTCCGCTCGCCTTCGGTCACCTCGACGTCGAAGCGAAGCTTGCGGCCGTCGACGACCTCGCGCAACGTGGCGCGCGCCCGGCAGGTCGCCCCCTCGGCCGCCGCCGCCACGTGCTTGACGCAAACCTCGAAGCCAACCGTCGCCCGCCCCTCGGGCAGATGCTCGTAGGCCAGCATCGAGGCGCTGCCCTCCATCATCCCGATCATGCCCGGCGTCGAGAGCACGCCGCTGCCAATCGTGCCGCCGACGTCGGTGACCAGTGGCGGCGCAACCGTGAACTCGTCGCTGCGCTCGATCCCGGGAAGGAGCGTCTGCTCCGGCTCGGCCATCAGACCATGCCCAGGCCGCCGCTGACGCCCAGGGTCTCGCCGGTTACGTAAGTGGCGTCGTCGGAGACCAGGAAGGCGGCTGCGGCTGCTACCTCGTCGGGCTGGCCGAGGCGGCCCATCTGGGTCGCCGACTTCATCGTCTCGATCACCTTCTCGCCGATCTCGCCGAACTCCTTGGCGCCCATCAGCAGCGGCGTCTCGATCGGGCCGGGGGCGATCGAGTTGGCGATGATGCCGTAGCGAGCGTTCTCGCGGGCGATCGCCTTCATGAAGGCGACGATGCCGCCCTTGGCGGCCGAGTAGACGGCGGAGCCCTTCGAGCCGACCCGGCCCGCCTCCGAGGAGATGCTGAGAATGCGGCCGTATTTGACCTGCTGCATGCCTGGCAGGGCCGCGTGGGTGCAGTTGAGCACCCCGCCGAGGTTGATCGCGATCACCCGCTGCCACTGCTCGGGCGTCGTGTAGGTGAAGAAGCCGAACTCGTCGGTGCCGGCGTTGTTGACGAGGATGTCGAGCGTGCCCGCCGCCTCGACGGCGGCGTTGGCGGACTCCAGATCGGTCACGTCGAGCTCGATCGCGTGCCCGTTGACCTCGCCGGCGACCTTCTCGGCGCCCTCGGTGTCGATGTCGCCGACCCAGACCTCGGCGCCCTCGGCGGCGAGCCGCGCCGCGATCGCGGCGCCGATGCCGCTGGCCCCACCGGTTACCAGAGCCTTTCGTCCCTCCAGTCTCATGCGCCGCGCAGCATAGACTGGCGCGTCCGTGGCGGACCTCCCCACCATCCCGATCGTCGGCGGCACCGGCGCGCTCGGCGCCGGCCTGGCGTTGCGCTGGGCCAGGGCGGGGGCGCCGATCGCGATCGGCTCGCGTTCGGCGGAGCGGGCCGAACAGGCGGCGGCGAACCTGCGTGAGACGGTCCCCGGCGCGCAGGTCGAGGGTCTGCTCAACGAGGAGGCCGCCAAGCGGGCCGAGATCGTCTTCCTCACCGTGCCCTTCCGCGCCCAGTCGGAGAACCTCAACAACCTGCGCGAGGCGCTGCAGCCGGGCCAGATCCTGGTCGACTGCACGGTGCCGCTCGCCGCCGCGGTGAGCGGCAAGGCGACGCGTTCGCTCGGCGTCTGGCAGGGCTCGGCCGCCCAGCAGGCACAGGAGATGGTCCCCGAGGGCGTCACCGTCGTCGCCGCGTTGCACACCGTCGGCGCTCCCAGCCTCGCCGACGGCGATGCCGAGCTGGACGAGGACGTGCTGGTCTGCGGTGACCGCAAGGCGGACAAGGCGCGGGTGGCGCGGCTGATCGAGCTGATCCCCGGTCTGCGCCCGGTCAACGCCGGCGCGCTGGAGATGGCCCGCATCGTCGAGCAGCTCACCCCACTGTTGATCTCGGTCAACACGCGCTACAAGACGCACGCCGGGATCCAGCTCACCGGCCTGCCCGACGGCGACCACTGGGCCTGAGCGAGTCGCGATGAGGATCGCGCTCCTCGCGGGTGGCACCGGCGGCGCCAAGCTCGCCGCGGGAATGCAGGAGGAGATCGGCTCCGACCTCTCGGTGATCGTCAACACCGGCGACGACATCGAGACCCTGGGCGTCCATGTCTCCCCCGATCCCGATCTCGTCACCTACTGGCTCAGCGGAGAAATCGACGAGGAGCGCGGCTGGGGGCTGCGCGACGACAGCTTCACCGTCTTCGATCGCCTGACCAAGCTGGGGGCGCCGAGCTGGTTCGGGCTCTCCGACCGCGACCTCGCCGCCTGCCTCTACCGCCGACAGTTCGTCGAGGAGGGTGGCAGCTTCACGGCAGCGCAGGCGCAGATCGCGCGCTCGCTGGGGGTCGAGGCAAAAGTGCTGCCGATGTCCGAGACGCCAGTGCGGACCAAGGTGCAGACCGCAGCCGGCGTGCGCGCCCTGCAGGAGTACCTGATCGTCGACCAGGGCGCACCCGAGGTGCACGGTGTCGAGCTCGAAGGGATCGCCGAGGCGGAGCCGAGCAGGGAGGTGCTGGAAGCGCTGCGCTCAGCTGAGGCGATCGTGATCGGCCCCTCCAACCCGGTGATCAGCATCGGCCCGATCCTCGCCGTGCCCGGGATGCGCGAGGCGATCGGGCAGTTCGGCGTGCCGATCATCGCCGTCAGCCCGTTCGTCGCCGGGCAGGTCGTCAAGGGGCCGACCGAGCGCTTCATGCAGGCACTGGGCCGCCCGTCGACCGCCGCCGGCGTCGCCTCGCTCTATGCGGGGCTGATCGACGCGATGGTCGTCGACGAGGGCGACCCCGACCAACCGCCCGGGGAGATCCCGACACTCGCCGCCGCAACCCTGATGGACGGCGCTGCGGGCCGCGTCCGCGTGGCGCGCACCGTCCTCGATTACGCCGCTAGCCTGATCGAAGATGACTGACTCCTCGTTCGGGGCAGCTTGAGGGCGACGGCGGTTCTGCCCGTGAAGCGCTTCGCCGCGGCCAAGCAGCGGCTCGCGCCGGGCATCGGCGCCACGCACCGGGCGGAGCTGGCGGCGGCGATGCTGGAGGACGCGCTCGAAGTCATAGGTGCAGCGCGCTCGATCGAGCGCACGGTCGTCGTCACCAGTGAGCCGCGCGCGATCGAGCTGGCGGCGGCGAGCGGCGGCGAGGTGCTCCCCGATCCAGACGAGGGCGGCCACTCGGGTGCGGCCCTCGCCGGCATCGCCCGCGCACAGGAGCTTGGTGCCCGCTGCGTCGTGCTGCTCCCCATCGACTGCCCGCTGCTGGCTACACGCGAGCTCGAACGCCTGCTTACCGGAATGCCGGAGCGCTACGTCGCGATCGTCCCGGACCGGCACGGCACGGGCACCAACGCTCTCGCGCTCGCCCCCCCGGACGCGATCGAGCCCTCCTTCGGCGAGGGCAGCTGCGCCCGGCATATCGCGGCCGCCCGCGAGGCCGGCGTCCCCTTCGGGGTCGAGGAGCTGCCCTCCCTGGCGCTGGACCTCGATACGCCGGCGGACGTCGTCGCGCTCACGCGCGAGATCGAGACGAGCCGCGGGCGAGCCCGGCGAACCGCAAAGGCGCTCGGCATATGAGCCGCCAGCTGCCCGCTCCGCTGTTCGCTGACTGCGTATACGGCAGGAAAGGAACAGCGGAATGAGTGGCTTGGAGGTTCTTGGCGTCGAGGGACTGCCCGAGGTTGTCGAGGGGATGGCGCTGGGGGCGCTGATCGCGGAGCGCGCCGAGCTGCGCGACGGAGATGTCGTCGTCATCGCTCAGAAGGTCGTGTCCAAGACCGAGGGGCGCGTCCGCCGCCTTTCCTCCGCGGTCCCCGACGCCGAGGCGCGGCGACTCGCTGCGGAGCTGGACAAGGAGCCCGCGCTGGTGCAGCTGATCCTCGAGGAGAGCGCCGAGGTGCTGCGGGCCGAGCGTGGCGTCCTGATCGCCGAGACGCACCACGGCTTCGTCTGCGCCAACGCCGGCATCGACAGCTCCAACCTCCCCGAGGACGGCACCGTCTGCCTGTTGCCGAAGGACCCCGACGCCTCAGCCCGCCACATCCGCCGTGAAATCGTTGGTGAGGCGTCGGGGGTGGGCCTCTCCGGACAAAAGCGGGGAGTGTCCGGAGAGAC
>JAWVFL010000074.1:0-11746 GCA_033856195.1 Solirubrobacterales bacterium
CTGGGCACGCTGCTCGCCGACGGGATCGGCGACACGATCCGGATCAGCCTCTCGACCTTCCACGCCGAGGAGGAGGTCAAGGTCGCCTGGGAGATCCTCAAGGCGCTGCAGCTGCGCGAGCGCGGCCCGGTCTTGATCGCCTGCCCGACCTGCGGTCGCCTGCAGTTCGACATGGATTCGGTCGTTGCCGAGATCGAGCAGCGGCTGGAAAGCTACACGGAGCCGATCGAGGTGGCCGTCCTCGGCTGCGCGGTGAACGGGATCGGCGAGGCCAGTCATGCCGATTTCGGCATCGCGGGGGCCAAGAACGAGGGCCTGATCTTCACCCAGGGCAAGCCGCTGCGCAAGGTGCCGCAGGCTCAGCTGGTCGACACCCTCTTCGAGGAGATCGACAAGTCGCTCGAACGCGGCACGGTCGAGGTCGACGAGGCGGAGTCGCGCGAGGGCGCTGCCTGGCTGGCAAGGATCGAGGAGGAAAATGCCGGTGAACTGACGCCGGAGAAGATTGCGCGGATGGAGCATGAAGCGGCTGAAAAAGGGGAGTCCGACAAGGTTCTGCTGGATGAGGATGTATCGCCAACGGCGGGACGCCGGTTCACCCGGGCGTAGGACCTATCCCGGTAGGGATTCCACTTAACTTTTTCGGTGGAGCGTTTCCGGGCTGCCGCCCTTGGCTCGCGACGAAAAAGTACAAGACGTTCCATCCCTACCGGGATAGGTCATCGATCGCGCGGTCGGTCCTGTCACGGGTTGCGGATAGGTTTCCCGCAATGACCAAGTTCAGCCAGAGCTTCATTCCCACGCTCAAGGATGCGCCCGCTGACGCGGAGGCGTTGTCGCACAAGCTCATGGTTAGAGCTGGTCTGATTCGCCAGGTAGGGGCGGGGCTGTGGAGCTATTTGCCGGCGGGGTGGCGAGTTGAGCGGAAGGTCGAGGCCATCGTTCGGGAGGAGATGGAGGGGATTGGGTGTCAGGAGATGCTGATGCCGGTGCTGCAGCCCGCCGAGGCTTGGAAGAAGACCGGGCGGTACTCGATTGACGAGCTCTTCAAGTTGGAGGACCGCAAGGGGGCGCCGATGGTGCTGGCGATGACGCATGAGGAGTGCGTCACCCAGCATGTCGCTCGCGAGGTTCGGTCGTACAGGGACCTGCCGCTGATGCTCTTCCACATTCAGACCAAGGAGCGAGACGAGGCGCGGCCGCGGGCCGGGCTGCTGCGCACGCGCGAGTTCACGATGAAGGACGCCTACTCCTTCGACCGCGACGAGGAGGGTCTGGCTCGTTCCTACGAGTCCCAGGCAGGCGCCTACGAGCGCATCCTCGACCGCTGCGGGCTGCGCTGGTACCGGGTCGAGGCGGACGTCGGGATGATGGGCGGCTCGGGCGCCGACGAGTACATGGCACCCTGTCCGGCCGGAGAGAACGAGGTGGCGCTGGCGCCGGGATATGCGGCCAACGTCGAGGTCGCCTCGGCCGAGGCTCAGCCGGTCGAGCTGCCCGCGCCGCTCGACGCGCCTGAAGAGATTGCGACCCCCGGCCTGGCGACGATCGATCAGGTTTCAGGCAAGCTCGGTCTCCCGGCTGGCGCCCTGCTCAAGGCACTGCCCGTGATGGTCGAGGGCCGCGGCATGGCGATCGTGCTGATCCGCGGCGATCACCGCCTCAACGAGATCAAGCTGCGCAACGCGCTCGGCGCCGACTTTCGCCAGGCCCGCCCGGAGGAGATCAAGGCCGAGCTGGGGCCGGTGGGCTTCGTCGGCCCGGTCGGGGCGAAGGCGCCGGTGATCAAGGACGCCGCGATCATGGGCGACTCCTTCGTCTGCGGCGCCAACGCAGCGGACACCCACCTGCGCGGCGTCCAGCCGGGCCGCGACTTCGCCTTCGAGGAGCTCGACGTGCGCTCGGTCGAGGCGGGGGACACCGCGCCCGGCGGCGGCACGATCGAGATCGAGCCGGCGATCGAGGTCGGCAACATCTTCAAGTTGGGGACGCGCTACTCCGAGCCGCTCGGCGCTGGCTTCCTCGACGAGAACGGCAAGCAGCGATCGATCGTGATGGGCAGCTACGGGATCGGCCCGGCGCGGATCGTCGCCGCGGCGATCGAGCAGCGCGCCGACGAGCGCGGCATCGTCTGGCCGAGCTCGATCGCGCCCTGGCAGGTCCATCTCGTCTCGCTGGCCAGGAAGGCGGGCGACGAGGAGCGGGCAGCCGCGGATCGCCTCTATGATCAGCTGCGCGAGAGCGGCACCGAGGTCCTCTACGACGAGCGCGAAGCCGGGACGGGGGAGAAGCTGACCGACGCCGAGCTGCTCGGCTGCCCTCTACAGATCGTGGTCGGGCGCCGCGGCCTCGCCGACGGGATCGTCGAGGCAAGCGAGCGCGGCTCGGGCGCCGAGCACAAGCTGCCCGTGGGGGAGGCGGCCGAGCAGGCCAAAGCGCTCCTTCAGGGCGCCGATGGCTGACTCCGCCCCGTTCGGCCGCGGCCGCGTGCGTCGCCTCTTCGGCCTCGACCGCAGCGGCCCGCCACCGCGGCAGGTGCAGAAGGGCGAACCGCTCAATCCCTGGACCATCCCCAATGCGGTTGGCTACGTGCGGCTCGGCGCCCTCCCGGTCTTCCTCTGGCTCGCCTTCGAATCGGGGGACGGTCGCAGCGCCCCAGCCGCGATCGTCTTCTGGCTGATCGCCGCGGGCGACTACCTCGACGGCTTCCTCGCCCGGGTCACCGGCCAGTACAGCCGCCTCGGCTCGATCCTCGACCCGCTCGTCGACCGCCTGACGATCCTCTCCGGCGCCGTCGTCTGCTGGCACTTCGAGCTGCTGCCGCGCTGGGCCCTGGCCCTGCTCGCCGCCCGCGAGCTGGCGATGCTGGCGCTCGCCCAGTACGGGCTGCGCCACGGGGTCGAGATCCGCGTCAACTGGCCCGGCCGCATCTCGGTCTTCCCGATCATGGGCGGCGTCTTCTTCGCCATGGTCTTTGCCGGCTGGGTGCCGTCGGCGCTGCTGATCGTCGGCCTCGCCCTAGCAATCATCGCCACGGTTCTCTATGCCCAGGTCGGGCTTCGGGAAGGACGCGCTTCGTAACGCTGACTTTGCCTTTCTTCGTCGTACCGGCGAGTAAAGACGAAGTCAGCGGCTGCAAGGTGACGATCAGATTGACCGAACCTTCAACCTTCGGTTGAACCTTGGGCCCGCTGCCTCCTATAATCGCCGCACGCGGCCTAACGGAGGCCAAGACCCGCAAAGAAGGAGTGAGATGGAGGACACCTTTCCCGATCTCGGTTCGCTCAGCGACGAAGAGCTGAAGAACCTGATCGACAAGCTCACCGAGGAGGAGAACGAGATCTCCTACAAACGGCGCGTCCTGCACGGCAAGATCGACATCCTTCGCGCCGAGCTGGTGAACCGGCTGCGTCAGAAGCGCGAGCAGGGCGAGTCGCTCTTCTCCGGTGACGACGTCGCGCAGCTAACCGAGATCCTCGCCGGCAAAGCGCCCTCTCCCGACGACGAGTCCGCCGCCTGAGCGGAGCAGCGCGATGGCCGTCCACTGTCCCGAATGCGGATTCGTCAACCCCGAGGGGGCGAACTACTGCCAGAAGTGCGGCGCCTATGTAGGCGGGCCCGCCGATGGGGACGGGAGCGAGGAGCCGACGACGATGACCTACACCGTGGATGACACCGGCGAGATGCAGCCGGTCGACATCGACGAGACGGTCGAGCGCAGCGGCGCCGCCCTGGTGATCCGCGCCGGCGGCGGCCGCTCGGGTGAGAGCTTCGCGCTGGACGAGGACCGCGTCAGCATCGGCCGCAGCCCAGACGCCGGAGTCTTTCTCGACGACGTGACCGTGTCGCGAAACCACGCCTTGCTGGTCCGCCGCCGCGACGGCCTCTACATCGACGACCTCGGCTCGCTCAACGGCACCTACGTCAACCGGCGTCGCATCGAGTCACACCGCCTTGCCGACGGCGACGAGATCCAGGTCGGCAAGTACAAGCTCAGTTACCTGGAGAAGTAGCGATGGCCGTCTCCGAGCAGCAGGCCCGCCAGCGCGACTCGCGCCCCCGCAAGGCGCTGACGATCGGCGCCGTCTGCAAGATCCTGCAGAGCGAGTTCGACGACGTCTCGATCTCGAAGATCCGCTACCTCGAGGATCAGAAGCTGCTGACGCCGCGACGCACGGCCGGTGGCTACCGCCTCTATAGCCAGTCCGACGTGGAACGGCTGCGCACGATCCTGCGCCTGCAGCGCGACGAGTTCCTGCCCCTGCGGGTGATCCGCCAGGAGCTGGCGACAGGCGGCGACTTCGCTCCCGCGGGCGGCGGTTCGGACAAGCGGCCTTCCGGCGGGGCAGTCCGGCGCGCGATCCTCGTCAATACCTCTCGCGCCTACCTGACCTTGGAGGAGGTGATCGAGGAGACCGGCGCCCGCGAGGAGCTGATCTCCGAGCTGGAGAACTTCGGCATCGTCCAGCCCGAGAAACGCGACGGCAAGACCGTCTACGACGAGACCGACCGCGAAGTCGTGCGCTCCGCCAACGAGCTCTCCCGCTTCGGCGTGGCGGCTCGCAACCTGCGCGTCTTCCGCTCCTCGGCAGACCGCGAGGCCAACCTACTCGAAGCCCTGCTCGGCCCCTCGCTGCGCTCGCGCAACCCCGATCGCCGCAAGGAGGCGCTCGAGAGCCTCGAGAGCCTGGCGGCGACGGTCAGCCACCTCAAGCACTTGCTGCTGGTCCGCGACCTGCGCCGCCTCGCCGGCGACTGACGGCCCGTCCAGTGCCCCGGGTCAACCGCCGACGCACGATCGCCGCGCCGCGCGCCGAGGTCTGGGCGCTGGTCTCCGACCCGTACAGCCTGCCGCGCTGGTGGCCCCGAACGATGCGGGTCGAGAGCGTCGATGGGGAGGGCGCCGAGATGCAGTGGACCAAGGTGCTTGGCACGGCTGAGGGACGCGGCGTGCGGGCCGACTTCCGCTGTCGCGAGTCGGTCGAGGGCGAGCGCTTTGCCTGGAAGCAGGAGATCGAGGGCACGCCGTTCGAGCGGCACCTGCGTCGCTATGCGGTCGACATCGGCCTCGCTGACGCTCCGGCTGGCACCGAGGTGACCATCGCCGCTGCTCAGACCCTTCGCGGCCTTTCCCGGCTGGGCTCGCCGATGATGCGGCGCGGCCAGGGGGCACTGCTGGAGGAAGCGCTCGATGGGCTCGAGCGGGCGCTGGCATGAGCGGTCCGCGCCGCGACTCGAAGTGGTGGGGGTGGGGCGATCCGTCGATCCTGCCGGAGCTGGACGGGCCGGCGCTGGCGACGCTGCGCGAGCGGATCGGCGAGCTGCGACTCGCGCCGCGTGCCGCCGAGCTGGAGGGCTTCGAGCTGCCGCCGGCCCAGCAGCTTCCCCGGGCGCTGGTCGAGGCCATCGGCGAGGAGAACGTCTTCACCGGCGCTGAGGACCGGATCCGCCACGCCACGGGCTGCGGCTACGCCGATCTCGCCCGCCTGCGTTCCGGCAAGCTCGATGCCGCCCCCGACGCGGTCCTGCTCCCGGCCGACGCGGCCACGGTGAAACGTGTTCTGGACCTATGCGCGACGGAAGGCGTTGCGGTCGTGCCGTTCGGCGGCGGCACCAGCGTCGTCGGTGGTGTCGAGCCCCTGCGCGGCGAGCATGAGCGTGTAGTCAGCCTCGACCTGAGCCGCCTGCAGGACGTCGAGGTCGACGCTCGCTCGCTCACCGCCCGCCTCGGCGCCGGATTGCGCGGTCCCGAGGCGGAAGCCGAGCTCGCCAAGCACGGCCTCGTGCTCGGCCACTATCCGCAGTCGTTCGAGTACGCCACGATCGGCGGCTTCGCCGCCACTCGCTCCGCGGGCCAGGCCTCCAGCGGTTACGGGCGCTTCGACTCTCTCGTCAGCTCGATTCGCCTGATCGCACCCGCTGGCGACCTGCGCACACTGGAGACGCCCCACACCGCCGCCGGTCCGGCCCTGCGCGAGGTCGTCGTCGGCTCCGAGGGGGTCTTCGGGGTGATCCCGGACGTGACCGTGCGAGTTCGACCCGAGCCGCGCCAGCGCCGCTACGAGGCGTGGATGGCCGAGAGCTTCGAAGCCGGGGCGGAGACCATCCGGGCGCTCGCGCAGGGTCCCGGCCTGCCCGACGTGATCCGTCTCTCCGACGAGGAGGAGACCGAGGTCTCGCTGGCCCTCTCCGGCCCACGCGGCATCGCCGGCGCTCTTTTCGGCGGCTACCTCGGCCTGCGCCGCCGTCGCGGTGGCTGCTTGGTAGTCGTCGGTCTCGAGGGGACGGAGGAGTCGGTCTCGCGCCGCCGGGCGCTGAGCGTGCGCGAGCTGCGCAAGGGTGGCGCCGTCTACCTCGGTCAGTCGGCTGGGAGCTCTTGGGAGCACGGTCGCTACCAGGGGCCCTACCTGCGCGACACGCTGATGGAGATGGGAGCGATGGCCGAGACGCTGGAGACCTCGCACACGTGGACCGAGCTCGCCGGCCTGCACGGCGCGGTGGGCGGCGCGATCCGCGACTCCCTGGCCGCTCAGGGCACCCCGGGCCTGGTCTTCTGCCATCTCTCGCACGCTTACGCCGACGGCGCCTCGCTCTATTTCACCTTCATCTCCCGCGCCCGCCAGGGCGCCGAGGTCGAGCAATGGCGCCAGGTCAAGCGCGCCGCCTCGGAGGCGATCGTCGCCAACGGCGGCACGATCACCCACCACCACGCGGTCGGCCGCGATCACGCCCCCTACATGGAGGCCGAGGTCGGCAAGACGGGCCTCGATGTCCTGCGGGCAGTGAAGGAGCAGCTCGATCCGACCGGGATCATGAACCCGGGCAAGCTGCTGCCCTGAGCTACTGGTTTTCGATCGCCGGGCTGGTGATTTCGCCGCGCAGAACGCTTTCGCCGACGTAGGGCGGGACGCGGCTTTCTTTTTTGGCCTTGGCGAAGGCCGCTTTGTATTCCGCCGTGGCGGTCCGGGCGACATCGATCTGGTCGAAGGAGCCGTTGGCGACGTAGGTCAAAAGCTGCCCGGGGATTTCGAACTGGGCGGCAAGCTTGCCCGAATCGTCGACCGGGATGGAGCCGATCTGCAGGGCGATTTTCGGCGAGCGATAGAGCCACACTGTGTACGTCTCGCCCTGCTGAGAGGGTTTGAGGTCTTCAGCTGTGATTTGGAGCAGGACCTTTTTCTTGAAGCGCCCAAAAACGGCGCGGCCGCTGGCGTCACCCCCATCGGATGGCGAGAGGACCGCTTGCGTGAGGTTTTCGTCTTCGGCTTGGGAAGAGGCGTTTTCGGCCAGGTTGCTTTCGCCAGAGGTGGCGGTTGAGTTGGACCCACCCCCGTCTCCACCGACGATCAGGACGATGACCAGGATCACGACCACGAGGGCGCCGGCGCCGAGTCCGATCAGCGCGCCGCGGTCTTTTGGAACTTTCAAGCTGGGAATCTGCGTCGCCCGTTTCCCGGGCCGTGCTTGCGGCGCTGGTTTGGGTGGCGGCGCGGCAGGCGCATCACCGGCAGGCTCGACGACCACGGCCTGGGGTGGTTCGACCGGAGCAGCGGGTTCGGGCGCAGGCTCCTCCTCGGTCGTCGGCGGCTCGTCGACCTCCGCGAGCGCCTCTTTGACCCGCTCGCGCACCTCCTCGACGCTGATCCCCATCAGCGCCGCCATGTCGTCGTAGCCCTCCTCGCGCTGAGCGAGCAGGCGCAGCATCGCCTTCTGATCGTCCGTCAACCCCACCGCCGGGAAGCCTACGCGAGCCCGCCCCAGCGAGGGCGTGTCTGAGGTTAAGGGGCCATATGGACCCCTAAGCTCAGACACGCCCCTCGCTGGGGATAGTGTCCGGGGCGATGGCCGACGATCCGCGCGGACTGCTCTCTCATTTCGACGCGCTGCTGGGCACGGAATGGCTCGACGACGACCCCGAGCACGCGCGGGTTCGGGTGCCGATGCGCGACGAGCTGCGCCAGCCGGTCGGCCTCCTGCACGGCGGCGTGATGTCGAGCCTGGTCGAGAGCGTCTGTTCCCGCGCCACCGCCCTGGCGGTCATGGGGAACGGGATGATCGCGATGGGCCAGTCGATCAGCGTCAACTTCATTCGCCCCGTCACGGAAGGGCACGCGGAAGTTCAGGCAAAGGTTCGCCACCGCGGCCGCACCACCTGGGTCTGGGAAGCCGAGGTCCGCGACGCAAAAGACCGCCTCTGCGCCCTCGCTCAGATGACGATCGCCGTCAGGCCCATCCCAAAGCGGGATTAGCCTCGATACCGGTTGGTGATCGGCAAGCGCCGGTCGCGGCCGAATGCCTTCGGCGTGATCCGGATGCCGGGGGCGGCCTGGCGGCGCTTGTACTCGGAGCGATCGACCATGCGGACGACTTCGTCGACCACCTCGGCGGGAAGGCCGGCGGCGATCATCTCCTCGCGGCCTTCGTCGCGCTCGACGTAGGACTCGAGGATCCGGTCGAGCAGCTCGTAAGAGGGCAGCGAGTCGCTGTCGAGCTGATCCGGACGCAGCTCGGCGGACGGCGCCCGGTCCAGCACCGAGGCCGGGATCAGCTCACGCCCGGCGCGCTCGTTGCGGTGGCGGACCAGCTCGTAGACGAGCGTCTTCGGCACGTCCTTGATCGCCGCGAAGCCGCCCGCCATGTCGCCGTAGAGGGTCGCGTAGCCAACCGACATCTCACTCTTGTTGCCGGTGGTGAGAACCAGCCAGCCGTGCTTGTTGGAGAGCGCCATCATCATGTTGCCCCTGATCCGCGCCTGGATGTTCTCCGCGGCGAGGTCGGGCTCCGACGGCCGGGTCGGGTCGCGGGGCAGGGGCTCCTCCTCGCCGGAGCCGTTGGGACTACCGATCGAGCCCGCGAGGGCCTGCTCGTACTCGGCCATCGCGGCCTCGATCGGGATCTCGATCAGATCGACACCGAGGTTGGCGGCGATATTCCGCGCGTCCTGCTGTGTTTCAGAGCTCGAATGCGGCGAGGGCATCACCACGCAACTGACGTGCTCGGACCCGAGCGCGTCGACTGCGAGCAGGGCGACGAGGGCGGAATCGATTCCGCCCGAGAGGGCGACGCCGACGCGCCGGAAGCCGTTCTTACGGACGTAGTCGCGCAGCCCGATCACCAGGGCGCCGTAGACCTCGGCCAGGTCGTCGAGCGGCTCGGCCAGCCTGCATGGCGCGGGGGAGGGGACCTCGCAGACGAGCAGCTCCTCCTCGAACTGGGCGGCCCGGGCCAGGATCTCTCCGTCGGCGCCGACGATGAAGCTGTGACCGTCGAAGACCAGCTCGTCCTGACCGCCGACGAGGTTGCAGAAGGCGAAAGCGGCACCGTAGTCGCGAGCCCGCTCGGCCAGCATGGCTTCGCGCTCGCGTCCCTTGCCGCGGTGATACGGCGAGCCCGAGGGATTGGCGATCAAGCTGGCTCCGGCCTCCACCTCGCTCGACGCCGGCGGTCCCGCGGTCCAGACGTCCTCGCAGATCGTCAGGCCGACCTGGCGGTCGCCGACGCCGATCGTCGCCGGGTCGCTGCCCGGGACGAAGTAGCGCTGCTCGTCGAAGACCGAGTAGTTGGGCAGCCGGCTCTTGCGGTAGACCGCCTGCACTCCGCCGGCGGCGAGCACGGCGAGCGAGTTGTGAGCGTGGCGAAAATCACCGCCGCCGGTCACGGGCTCGGCGAAGCCGACCAGGGCGACGGTTTTGCTGACGCCGCGGGCGAGCTCCTCGACCGCGCGCCGGTTCGCCTCGACGAAGTGGCGCTTCAGGTAGAGGTCCTCGGCCGGGTAGCCGGGCAGGCAGAGCTCGGGGAAGATCGTCAGCTCGGCGCCTTCATCCTCGGCGCGGTCGATCCACTCGGCGATCTTGGCCGCGTTGCCGTCGATGTCGCCGACGGTCGGGTCGATCTGGGCGAGACCTATGCGCAAGGCGGCGTCATCGGGTCGATCACGCCTGAAGTATCCCGGCCACACGCTGACTTCGCACTTGGGTCTCGCTATGCGGAACCAAACGCGAACTCACCGAGGGGGACCCGCCTGGAGGGCCTGTAGATTGCCGCGCGTGCGGGCGCGGCGGTTGATCGGGGTATCGCTGGCGTCCATCGCCGTCCTCTCCGCGATCCCCGCGGCGGCAAGCGCGGGCGACCAATGGATCTTCCGGGCGCCGGCGGCGCGTCCCACCGATCACCCCGATCCCAACCGCAACGCCTACACCGTGCCGGAGGCGCCGCGTTCGCCGGCCTGCACCCACCATTTCTGCGTCCACTGGGTGGCCGAGGGAATCGACGCTCCCAGCCTCGCGGACACCGACGGCGACGGCGTACCCGACTATGTCGCCAAGGTTCAGGCGGTCGCCGAACACGTTCACTCGATCGAGAACGACAAGCTTGGTTGGCGCGAGCCGAAGTCCGACGGGCGCAAGGGAGGCGGCCGCGGCAAGACCGATGTCTACCTGGACCAGATCGGCGGCGCCCTCTTCGGCTACGCCGCTCCGGACCGCGGCCAGGGGACCAAGGCCCACCGCCTGCCGCGCCGCCTGCACGGCTACCTCGTGCTCGACAACGACTACGACCCGCGCGAGTTCCCCGGCACCACGGCGGAACACGACCTCGAGGTGACGATCGCTCACGAGTACGCCCACATCCTCCAGTTCGGCTACGACGCCTACCAGGACGCCTGGTTTGCCGAGTCGAGCGCGGTCTGGATGGAGGACGAGGTCTACAACGGCATCGACGACTACCTGCGCTACGTGCGGCGCTGGGTGAAGCGCTTCGACACGCCCCTCACGGCAAACTCGATCAAGGAGTACGGCTCGGCGGTCTGGAACAAGTGGCTGGCGCACCGCTATGGGCGTGCGATCGTGCGCCGCGCCTGGGCCCGCGCCGTGCACACGAAGCCGGGCGGCTTCTCGGTCTCCGCCTATGACTCAGCGATCGAAGGGGCGGGTGACTCGGACTTCAGTCGCGACTTCGCCCGCTTCGCCCGCGACCTGCCGGAGTGGCGCACCGACGCGGTCTTCCCCGAGGGCGACTCATATCCCGACGTCTCACGTCAGGGCAGCCTGCCGCTCGACGGTCGCGTCCTCGACCGCAGCCTCAACCACACCACGTTCCAGCTGCTGCGCCTGCACGCGCGCGGCGGGCGAGAGCTCGTCGTTCACGCCGCCGCACCGCGCGGAATCAGCGCCGGCCTGGCCTTGGTCGGACGGACCGGCAATGAGCGCGATGGCCATGTCGTCAGCGTCCTCAACTTCAAACGACACGGCGGTCGGATGACGGTCCGCCTCGCCCGGCCGGGACGCTTCAAGCGGCTTACCGCGGTATTGATCAATGCTGACACCAGCGCCTCGGGCTTCAGCGCCCGGCGGCTCGACTGGGCCTACTTGACCGACAGCGCGCCGTTCCGCGTCTGGGCGCGACTCGACGGAACGGCTCCGGTCGCATCGGGGCCGGCCAGCTCGGCGATCGCCCCCTCGAGGTCGAGGCCGAAGCTGTCGAGGTCGGCCATCGCGTCATAGTCGCCGATCAGGCCGAAGTCGACCTGGCCGTTGTAGGACATGATCCCGACGCAGAGCGCCTGGCGGCGAGCCAGCGGCACCATCGGGAAGATCGATTCCATTTCCCGTCCCAGCACGAAGAGCGGGAACTGGGGGCCGGGCACGTTGGTGACGACGAGGTTGAAGAAGCGCTGGGCCGGCTGCAGGCGGGCGGCCTGGGAGGCGATCGTGGTCGGGGCGAAATCGACGATGCGGGTGAGGATCTC
>JAWVFL010000075.1:0-15942 GCA_033856195.1 Solirubrobacterales bacterium
TCAGCGCGAAGCGCGTCCGCCGACCCCCGCGCACTCGCTCCCCAACCACCTTGCGATAATCCGTCCGTGGATCCCCAGCGCAAGCGGAAGATCCGGCTCGTGGTCGCCCTCAGCGTCGCCGTCCTCCTGGCGGGGGCGCTCGTCTACACGTCTTTCAGCGCCGCGACAGCCGCCAGGGAGCCCTCGCAGCTGCTCAGCGCCGCGCCGGGGACGAGCTATGACTTGACGGGCAAGGTCGTCGAGGGATCGATCCGCCGCCAGGACAAAGGCCTGCGCTTCCGGGTCGCCGACCGCGACGGGGGCGGCGAGAGCATCCCGGTCACCTACAGCGGCACCGTCCCCGATCCCTTCCGCGGTGGGCGCGAGATCGTCCTCACCGGCGAAGTGGAGAACGGGGTCTTCGTCGGCGAGCGCGACACCCTGGTGACCAAGTGCCCGTCGAAGTTCACGACATCGAATGACAGCTAGCTTCGGCAGCGCCGCGCTGGCGCTGGCCTTCGCCACGATGGTCTTCGCGGCGATCGCCGCGCTCGTCGGCCGCAACGGCGACGAGCGCTGGGTGCTCGCCTCCCGCCGCGCCGTCTACGCGGCCTGCGCACTGCTGACCCTCTGCGTCGCCCTGATCGAGATCGCCTTCGCCGGCGACGACTTCTCGCTCAACATCGTCGAGCAGCACTCCTCGATCGAGACGCCGAACTTCTACAAGCTGGCGGCGATGTGGTCGAGCCAGGAAGGCTCGCTGCTGCTCTGGGCCTGGGTGCTCTCGATCGCCTCCTCGCTCGCCCTCTACGCGACCCGCAACAAGCTGCGCGAGATCGTTCCCTACGCGACCGCGGTGATGGCCGGGGTGGCGAGCTTCTTCACCGGACTGATGCTGTTCGCCGGCGGCGTCAACCCTTTCGCCGCCCTCGACCCGGCACCGGCGGACGGCATCGGCCTCAACCCCCTGCTGCAGCACCCGAGCATGATGATCCACCCGCCGATGCTCTACTCGGGGTACGTCGCCTTCACGATCCCCTTCGCCTTCGCCGTCGGCGCCCTGATCACCCGCCGCATCGACGCTTCCTGGATCCGCGCCACCCGCCGCTTCGCCCTGATCGCCTGGGCGCTGCTCGGCTTCGGGCTGCTGCTAGGCGCCCGCTGGTCCTACACCGAGCTTGGCTGGGGCGGCTACTGGGCCTGGGACCCGGTCGAGAACGCGGCGCTGTTGCGGTGGCTGATCGGCTCCGCCTTCCTGCACTCGATCATGGTCCAGGAGAAGCGCGGCATGCTGAAGGTCTGGAACGCCTGCCTGATCGTCGCCACCTTCTCGCTGGCGCTGCTCGGCACCTTCCTCGTCCGCTCCGGCGTGCTGCAGTCGATCCACGCCTTCGGCGACAGCACCGTCGGCCCCTACATCCTCGGCCTGATCGCGGTGGTGCTGATCGGCTCGACGGCGCTGATCGTCTCCCGCCTCGACGATCTGCGCTCGGAGAAGCGGATCGACTCGCTGGCTTCGCGCGAGGCGGTCTTCGTCGTCAACAACCTGCTGCTGGTGGCGCTCTGCGCGACGATCTTCTGGGGCACCTTCTTCCCCCTGATCTCCGAACTGTTCACGGGGACGAAGTCGTCGCTGGCGGCTCCCTGGTTCGACCACTACACGACGCCGCTGGCGATCCTGCTCGTCCTCTTCACCGGGATCGGCCCGTTGCTCGCTTGGCGCAGGGTCAGCTGGGCGACCGCGAAGCGCGTCTTCTTCGTTCCCTCGCTGGTGGCTGCCGCGGCTGGGGTCGCCCTGGCGCTGTTCACCGACGCGCTGCACAAGCCCTGGGCCTTCGCGCTCTTCGTCTTCGCGGCATTCGCCCTGGTCGGCCTCGGGCAGGAGTTCTGGCGCGGCGCGGCGGCGCGCCGCTCGCTCGTGGGCGGCTCGATGGCGACGGCGCTGGTCGAGGTCGTCTCTCGCAACCGGCGCCGCTACGGCGGCTACATCGTCCACATCGGCATCGGGGTGCTGCTGATCGGGATCGCCGCCTCCTCCAGCTTCCAGACCAACCGCGACGTCGAGCTGCGGCCGGGGGAGAGCGCCGAGGTCGATGGGCGCACGGTGACCTATGTGCGGCCGACGGTGGCCGTCGACGACGAGAAGTTCAGCTTCGGCGCCGTTGTGGCGGTGCTCCAGGGCGACAAGACGACGATTCTGCGGCCCAGTCGCCGTTTCTACCGTCCCACCGGGGTTCGCACTGGCACGATCTCCAGCTTCTTCGACGGTGAGGCGACGAGCGAGGTCGGCCTGAAGGCCGGCATCGCCAACGACTTCTGGATGTCGGAGGGGCCCAACATCACAGCGGTGCAGCGCCGCGTGCGCGCCGCCGATGCAGGCTTCAGTGCCTGCGTCAGGGGTGCGCCGGGAACGCCGCCGCAGTGCCGGGCCATCTCGAACCTGATGCGCGCGGCGGCGGCCAACCCTGCGCTACGCCCCGCCGCCGCCAGAACGATCGAGAGCCTGCAGTCGGCGACCGCCGAGCGGATCGCCAAGAGCTACCTCCGCGACGACGTACCGGCAACCTTTCGCGTCATCGTCAACCCGCTCGTCACCTGGATGTGGATCGGTGGCCTGATCGCCCTGGCCGGAGCGTTGATCGCGATCTGGCCACCCCGCCGCGGCCGTCGTGCCCCCGTTGCCGACACCGAGCTGGAGGCGCTGAAGGAAGCCAAGTATCGCGAGATCCGCGATGCCGAGCTCGACCATGCCGCCGGCAAGCTCTCCGATGAGGACTTCGCCCTGCTTGATGCTGAGCTACGCAGCGAGGCGGTCGCGATCCTCGACTCCGGCAACGGAGCGAGTCGCAACGGCGGCCGCAAGGCCACCGAGCGCGTCTAGATCTTCAGCAGTACGAGGGTGTTGACGACGAACAGCACGGCGAAGAAGATCGTCGCCCGGTCGAGGTTGCGCTCGACCATCGAGCCGCCGCCGAAGGAGCTGCCGCCGCCGCCGATGCCGAAGGCGCCGGAGAGGCCGGTGTCTTTGCCCGAGTGCAGCAGGATCAAGAAGATCAGCACGCCGGAGATGATCACTTGCAGGAAGCCAAGAAACGTGTACACGACGGCGGATGGTAGCGAGCCGTCGATTCAGCCGTTTTGCGGACAGAAATGAGAAATTGTTGCGCCGATTTACAAAGTTCGCTACCTTGTCAACCAGCGGGACGCACCCTGGGTATTTGACAAGGAGGATGGGATGGAGGCAGCGACGCATAGCCACGATCACGGGCCGGAAATTGAGCTCAATCCGGCTACCTGGCGCGACGCCAAGCGCTACGCCTGGCTGCTCGGCCTGGTCATTCCCTTCGCTCCGTTCATCGCCTGGGCCAGCGTCGAGGTGACCGGTTGGGAGGCCTTCTGGTTCTTCGGGCCGCTGCTCGTCTTCGTCGTCTTTCCCCTGCTCGACATCGCGATCGGGGTGGACCCGAGCAACCCGCCCGACAGCATCCTCAAGTGGCTCGAGCAGGATCGCTACTACCGCTGGTGCACCTACCTCTTCATCCCGGTCCAGTACGCGGGGCTGGTCTTCGCCTGCGGGCTCTGGTCAAGCGGCGATCTCTCGATCCTGGAGAACCTCGGCCTGGCGCTGACGATGGGCGTGGTCGGCGGCATCGCGATCAACACCGCCCACGAGCTCGGCCACAAGCGCGACGACATGGAGCGCTGGCTCAGCCGCATCGCCTTGGCGCAGACCGGCTACGGCCACTTCTTCATCGAGCACAACCGCGGCCACCACGTCCGTGTCGCCACCCCCGAGGACCCGGCCAGCTCGCGGCTGGGGGAGAGCTTCTGGGCCTTTTTGCCGCGCACCGTCTCCGGCAGCGTCAGCTCGGCCTGGGGGATCGAGTGCGCCCGGCTCGACCGCATGGGCAAATCCCACTGGAGCCTGCGCAACGACATCCTCGGCGCCTGGGCGATGACCATCGGCCTCTTCGCCGTGCTGGCGATCGTCTTTGGCCCGGTCGTCCTGCCCTACCTCCTGATCCAGGCCGTGCTCGGCTTCTCGCTGCTCGAGGTCGTCAACTACCTCGAGCACTACGGCCTGCTGCGGCAGCGCAAAGAGGACGGGCGCTACGAGCGCTGCCGCCCTGAGCACAGCTGGAACAGCAACAACGTCGCCTCCAACGTCCTGCTCTACCACCTGCAGCGCCACAGCGACCACCACGCCAACCCGACCCGCCGCTACCAGGCGCTGCGCCACGTCGATGAGGCGCCGCAGCTGCCCACCGGCTACGCCGGGATGATCGTCCTCGCCTGGGTCCCACCGCTCTGGCGGCTGGTGATGGACCCGATCCTGGTCGAGCATTACGGCGGCGATCTCAGCCGCGCCAACATCCAGCCGCGCGCCCGCCGCCGCGTCCTCGCCCGCTACGGGACCGGAGCGTCGGCATGAGTCGCTGGCGCTGCCCGGGCTGCGGCTACGTCTACGACGAGGAGCAGGGCCATCCGCGGGAGGGCTTCCCGTCCGGCACCCCGTGGAGCGACGTCCCCGACGACTGGGCCTGTCCCGACTGCGGCGTGCGCGACAAGGTCGACTTCGAGCCCGATGAGGGCGCCGAGTGACCGCCACGGCTGGCACGATCCCGGCGGTGGCGACGACACGCACGCCCTATCCGGAGGCCGCGCGGCAGCTGCTGCGCGAGACCTTCTT
Organism: Solirubrobacterales bacterium; assembly: GCA_033856195.1. Lineage (GTDB taxonomy): Bacteria > Actinomycetota > Thermoleophilia > Solirubrobacterales > 70-9 > VRUE01. The sequence continues at coordinate 4,670 of JAWVFL010000075.1, forward strand.
CGGCGCCGCCCGCGACCAGTTGGAGAGCCGCGCCTGGTCGGAGATCACGATGTCCGACGTGGCCAGCGCCGCCGGCGTCAGCCGCCAGACCCTCTACAAGGAGTTCGGCAGCCGCGACGAGTTCGCCCAGGCCTTCGTCATCCACGAGGGCGAACGCTTTCTCGACGGCGTCGACGAAGCGGTCAAGGAGCACCTCGACGACCCACGGGCAGCGGTCGGGGCCGCGCTCCAGGCCTTCCTCCGCTCCGCTGGCGAGGACCCCCTCGTCCGCATCCTGCTCAGCGACGACGGCGCCGGCGGCATGCTTCCCCTGGTCACCACCCAGGGCATGCCGGTGGTCCACTGGGCCACCGCTCGCCTCACCGCGACTATCGAAGAGGGCTGGCCCCAGGCACCCGAGGCCAAGGTCGAGCTGCTCGCCGAGTCCCTCGTCCGCCTTGCGATCAGCTACATCACGGCGCCCGGCGACGCCCCCGAGAAAACCGCCGCCAAGGCCGGCGAGCTGCTCGGCCCCTTCATCGACGACGCCCTCGGCTCGGTCGGCTAGAGCTCGAGTCGAAAGACGAGGCGCTCGTGGCCGGTCTCGTCGACCGTGTCGCGGTCGGGGCAGCGGCGGTAGCCGAGGGATTCGTAAAGGCCGTGACCGGCCCGCTGGTAGGGCCGGCTCCAGAGGGCGATGGCCTGCCAGCCCCGGGTCCGCGCCAGCTCGGCACAGCGATTGGCCAGCGCGCCGCCGATGCCATGTCTCCGGGTCGCCGCACTGACGACGAGGCGCGCCAGCTCCGCCTCGTCGTCGCTGGCGATCGCGCGGCTGGGCTCCTCGGGAGTGAGCAGGGCGACGACGCCGACGACGTTGCCGTCGAGTTCGGCAACGAGGAAATGCGCCGCGGCCGCCGCGGTGGCGCGAAAGTCGGACAGGGCGTAAGGGGTGTCCCGGCCGCCCTCTCCTTCCGCGAAGTACGCCTCGGTCCAAAGCGCGACGACCGCCACCGCGTCCTCGTCAGTCGCCGCTCGGATCACAGCTCCTCGCGGACGCCGACCCAGTCGTAGGCGGCGCAACTCATCGGGTGGCACGCTCGCGCAGCTCAGACCTCCAGGGTCAACGTGACCGGGCCGTCGTTGACCAGCGCCACGCCCATGCAGGCGCCGAAGATGCCCTTGGCGGCGCCGAGCCGCTCGCAGAAACGGTCATAGAGGGGCTCGGCCTCCGCAGCCGGCGCCGCTTCGACGTAGCTCGGCCGGTTGCCCTTGCGGGTCTCGCCGTAGAGGGTGAACTGGCTGACGCAGAGCACCTCGCGCTTGCCGAGCGGCTCGTTCATCCGCCCGTCGGCGTCGTCGAAGATCCGCAGCGCGCGCACCTTGTCGGCGAGCCGATCGGCTTGCTCGGCCGTGTCCCCGCTTCGCACCCCGAGCAGGACGAGCATGCCCGGCCCGATCTCGGCGACCCGCTCGCCCTCGACGTCGACCGCCGCCTGGCTCACGCGCTGGACAAGTGCCTTCATTTCTCTCTCCTAATGAAAATGGGTCTCATTTTTGATTGAATCGAGCTGTGCTCGAACCCTTTCAGCTGCCTTTCGTCCAGCGTGGCCTGCTCGAGATTCTGATCCTCGCCGTCCCGGCCGGCCTGCTCGGCACCTGGATCGTCCTGCGCGGCCTGGCCTTCTTCTCCCATGCGGTGGGCACTGCCGCCTTCCCGGGGCTGGTGCTCGCCGACGGTCTCGGCTTCGCCGCGCCGCTCGGCGCCTTTGGGGCGGCCGTCATCTTCAGCGCCGGCAGCGCGCTGCTCGGCCGGCGCGAGGACGAGAGCACGGACAGTGCCGTGGCGATCGTCTTGGTCGGATGCTTGGCGGCGGGCACGATCCTCGCCAGCGACGTCTTCGGATCCGGGGCAAACGTCGAGACCCTGCTCTTCGGCAGCCTGCTCCTCGTCGATGCGGGCGACATCGCCCTGGCCAGCGCTGCCGCGGCGCTGACCCTTGTCGCCTCGTTGTCGCTCGGGCATCGCTGGCTCGCGGCCGGCTTCGATCCGAGCGAGGGGGGCCCTGCCGGAGTGAGCAGGGGGGCACTCGACGCGGTGCTCCTTGGCCTGATCGCGCTCGCCACCACCGCGGCGCTCTCGGTGGTCGGGGCGCTGCTCGTCGCCGCCCTCTTCGTCGTGCCGGCGCTGACCACGCGCCTTTTCTTCGAGCGGATGCGGAGCTGGCAGCTGGCAAGCGTCGTGCTGGTGGCCGCGGAGGGGACGGTCGGGCTCTGGCTCTCGGTCAAGACCGATGCGCCGCCGGGGGCGACGATCGCCGTGGTTGCGGGGGCGGTCTTCGCGCTCGCGGCCTGCGCCCGGACGTTGGCCCGTGCTCGAAGGGCGCCTGGGCTTGCCGTCGCCGGGGCGATCGTCGCGGCGCTGCTCCTCGGCGGCTGCGGTGGCTCCGGCCCCGCCGGTGGTCAGCTCCAGGTGGTGGCGACGACCACACAGATCGGCGACTTCGTCCGGGCTGTCGGCGGCGAAGTCGTCGCGGTCGACCAGGTCCTCGAGCCCAACACCGATCCGCACGAGTACGAACCGCGGCCGAGCGACGTCGCCAACGCCGCCGAAGCGAAGCTCGTCTTCGCCAGCGGCGACGGGCTCGACGATTGGATCGAGGAGGTCGTCTCCGACAGCGGCAGCGATGCCCGCGTGGTCGACCTGGGAGCGGCGGTGCCGGAGCGGCTGCCGGGCGAGTCCAGCGGCGCCGAGGCTTCGCGCTTCGATCCGCACTGGTGGCATGACCCCCGCAACGCCGAGGCCGCGGTCGCTGAGATCGAGCGGCGGCTGGCCGCCGCCGACCCGGCCAATCGCCGTCAGTTCGCGCGCAACGCCGGCGCCTACCTGTCCCAGCTGCGGGCCCTGGACCACGGGATCGCGCGCTGCATGAGGTCCGTCCCGGCAAGCCAGCGAAAGCTGGTCACCGACCACGACGCCTTCGGCTACTTCGCCCACCGCTACGGCATCGACGTCGTCGGCGCGGTGATCCCGTCGCAGACGACGCAGGCTCAGCCCTCGGCCAAGGACCTCAGCGCGCTCGCCGGGCTGATCGAACGCGAGCACGTCGCCGCGATCTTCCCCGAGAGCTCGCTGAGCGCCGGCGTCGCCGAAGCGATCGCAGACCAGACAGGCGCCTCGGCCGACTACAGCCTCTACGGCGACACGCTCGGCCCGGCGGGGTCCGACGGCGCCACCTACCTGACCATGGAGACGGCGAACGCGAACGCGATGGTGCGCGGCTTCACCGCGGGGAGGCAGGGATGCCGGGCGCTGCGTTGATCGAGGTGGCGGGTCTGGCCGCGGGATACGACGGGACGCCGGCGATCTCGGGGGTCGGCTTCTCCCTGCACGGCGGCCAGACGCTCGCCCTGCTCGGCCCCAACGGGGGCGGCAAGACGACGATGCTGCGAGCCCTTCTCGGTGAGCTGCGGCCGCAGGCGGGGACGCTGCGGGTGGCGACCGGTTGCGCCACCGTGCCCCAGACCGAGCGCTCGCGCCTCGACTACCCGGTCTCGGCTCTCGACGTGGCGACGATGGGCGCGATCTCCGGCCTGCCCTGGTGGCGGCGACCCGGGCACGGTGAGCGCGACGCGGCTGTCCGCGCCTTGGCGCGGGTGGGCCTGGGAGCGCTGGCCGGGCAGACCTTCGGCCGCCTCTCCGGCGGCCAGCGCCAGCGCGTCCTGATCGCCCGCGCCCTGGTCCAGGACGCCGGCGTGCTGCTGCTCGACGAGCCCTTCTCGGGTCTCGACCGGCCGAGCGGCGAGGGACTGGAAGCGCTGATCGCGGAGCTGGCGGCGGAGGGCCGCGGGATCGTCATCGCCACCCACGACCTCGCCCAGGCGCGCGCCTGCGACCTCGTCCTCTGCATCAACAAGCAGCAGGTCGCCTGCGGCCGCCCCGCCGACGTGCTGGACGACCTGGGCGTGCTCGAAGCCACCTACGGCGGCGCGATCGTCGAGATCCCCGGTGGCGGCGGTCGCGCGATCCTGCCGCCGCACCATCATCACCACCACTGACCCATGTTCGAGCCCCTCACCGAGCCCTTCATGCAGCGCGCCCTCGCCGAGGTCGTCCTTCTTGGCATAGCCGGCGGAGCGCTCGGCTGCTGGGTCGTCTTCTACGGCTTCTCCTACGCGGCCGAGTCGCTTGCCCACTCGCTCTTCCCGGGCCTCGTGCTGGCGGCGCTCGCCGGCGTGCCGCTGCTCCTCGGCGCCGTGCCCGCGATCGCGCTTGCGGCGGTGGCGATCGCGCTTGCGGCCAGGATCACAGGCGTGAGCAGGGACGCGGCCGTCGCCGTGGTGGTGACGACGATGTTCGGACTCGGTGTGCTGCTGGCGCTCTCACCCGCCTCCCCGCCGGGGATCGAGGCGTTGCTCTTCGGTGACCTGTTCGGCATCAGCGAAGGTGACCTTGCGGCAGCCGCCGGGCTGGCCTTGCTCGTCGTCCTGGCGCTGCGCCTCCTGCACGGCCGCCTCCTCGTCGCCGGCTTCGACCGCGGCACGGCTCGCTCGCTCGGGGTCTCACCCGCGCTTGCCGACGCGGCCCTGCTGCTCCTGCTCGGCGCCGGCATCGTCGTCGCCGTGCAGGGTCTCGGCAACCTGCTCGTGGTCGCGGTCTTCGTCGGTCCCGCCGCCGCCGCGCGCCGGCTCAGCGACCGCATGCTGCCGATGATGCTCCTGGCCGCGGGGCTGGCGGTGCTCGCCGGCGTCGGTGGCCTCTATCTCTCCTACTACGCCGGCACGGCGGGGGGCGCCTCGGTGGCGCTGGCGATCGTCGCGATCTACCTGCTTTCGCTGCCCGCCAGGCGCCTGCGCGGCATCCGGCGGCCGGCGCCTCTGACGGCCGGGGCTACGATCGGCTGAGATGGCGACCAAGATCGACAGCGCCTGGGCCGAGCACGCACTGAGAGCGCTGCAGAAAGCCGGCTACCGGCGCGGCGGCGCCCGCACCGCGGTGGTCGAGGCGCTGGCCCGGCACGATTGCGCCGTCACCGCTCTCGACCTGGACGAGGAGCTGCGCCGGCGCAAGCCGGCGGTCGGCCGGGCCAGCGTCTACCGCGCCCTCGAGCAGCTCGAGCAGCTCGGCCTCGTGCAGCGCCTCGAGGTGACCCGTGGCACCGCTGGTTACGAGCGGGTCGAGCCCGGCGGCGAGCATCATCACCATGCGATCTGCCGCCGCTGCGGCCGCATGGTCCCCTTCGAGGACTCCTCCCTGGAGCGGGCCATCGTCAAGCTCTCCGAGCAGATCAGCTTCGAGGTCAGCGACCACGACGTGGTCCTGCGCGGCCTCTGCGAACGCTGCGCCGGCTGAATCAGGAGAGAATGGCCGTGGATGAGCGGCCTCGGCGAGATCTTCCTGCTTTCGCTACTGGCGATGTTCAACCCGACGCTGCTCGCCGCGGTCACCCTGATGCTGCTGCTGCCGAATCCGAAGCGGCTGATGCTCGGCTACCTGCTCGGCGCCTACACCGCCAGCATCAGCCTCGGCCTCGTCGTCGTCTTCGCTTTGCCTGACTCGAGCGCGACGAGCACCAGCAAGAACACGCTCAGCCCGATCGAGGACGTCGTCGTCGGTCTGCTCCTGCTCGTCGTTGCCGTCGTTCTGGCCACCGATCGAGACCGGCCCCTGCGCGAGCGCCGCGCGCGCCGCAAGAGCGAGAAGCAGGCGGGGAGCGAAGCCGCCGAAAAGGAAGCGCTGCCGATGCGCCTGCTCGGTCGCGGCTCGCCCCGTGTCGCCTTCGTCGTCGGCCTCCTGCTCAGCTTCCCCGGGGTCTCCTATTTGACTGGGCTCAACCACATCCACCGGCTCGACGCGGCCGCGTTGCCGACCGCGCTGCTCGTGGTTGCGTTTTGCCTCGTGCAGCAGCTGCTCTTGGAGGTGCCGCTCGCCGGCTATTTCGTCGCTCCTGAGAAAACCGGCGAGACGGTCCAGCGGTTTCGGGCCTGGCTTGCCCGCAACGGCCGCCTGGCCGGGATAATCGTTGCCGCTGTGCTCGGCGCTCTCGTCCTCATCCGTGGAATCGCCGGCCTGGTGAGTTGACCATGGCCAAGTGGGGAGTCCTCGTAACGCTCGGCGCCGCCCAGTTCCTGATGGTGCTGGACCAGGCGGTGATGAACGTCGCGATCTCCCAGCTGGTCGAGGACTTCGATACCACGGTGACGACGATTCAGATGGTGATCGCCTTCTACGCGCTGGTCATGGCGGGGCTGATGCTGACCGGCGGCAAGCTGGGGGACATCTGGGGCCGGCGCCGCGCCTTCACGATCGGCCTCTGCATCTACGGCGTCGGCTCGGCCCTGACCGCGGCGTCCTGGAGCGTCCCGTCGCTGATGTTCGGCTGGTCGATCCTCGAGGGCATTGGCGCCGCACTCGTCATTCCCGCCTTGATCGCTCTTGTCGCCGGCAACTACAAGGGCAGCGATCGGGCAATTGCCTACGGAGTCCTGGGCGGGGTCGCCGGCGCCGGAATCGCCGTCGGCCCGATCCTCGGCGGCTGGGCGACCACCGAGCTGAGCTGGCGGCTCGTCTTCGTCGGCGAGGTGGTCGTGGCGCTCGGGATCCTGATCGGGACGCGATCGATCCGGGAGCCTGAGCGCGAGAAGAGCGTCCCCCGCCTCGACTGGGTCGGCGGCGTGCTCTCCGCCGCGGGCCTGGCCGTGGTCGTGTTCGGCGTCCTGCAGGCGAGCAACTGGGGCTGGCTGGCGCCGCGCAGCTCGCCGGTCGAGCCATTCGGCTTCTCGCTCACGCCGTTCGTGATCGCAGCCGGTGGACTGCTGTTGGCCGGCTTCGTGGCTTGGGAGCGCCGCCGCGAAGCCCGGGGCCTCGAACCGCTTGTACACCTGCCTCTGCTGCGCATCCCCCAGCTGCGCGGAGGCGTCGCGATGTTCCTCGCCCAGAACCTGATCCTGATGGGGGTCTTCTTCACCATTCCGCTCTTCCTGCAGGTGGTGCAGGGGCTCGACGCGCTCGAAACGGGCGTGCGCATGCTGCCGGCCTCCGCTGGGCTCTTCTTCGCTGCGATCGGCGGCTCGGCCTTGGCCAAGCGCTTTGCCCCACGGCCGCTGGTTCGCTCGGGCTTGGCGATCGTCTTCGTCGCGATCCTGATGCTGCTGGCGACGATCGAGCCAGAGCTCGACAACAGCTCCTTCCTCGTCGCGATGGGAGTGCTGGGCATAGGGATGGGCTTGATCGTCTCCCAGCTCGGCAACGTGGTCCAATCGGCCGTTGGGGATGACGACCGCAGCGAGGCCGGGGGGCTGCAGAGCACCGCCCAGCAGCTGGGCTCCTCCCTCGGTACCGCGCTGCTCGGCGCAATCGTGATCAGCGGGCTCGTCACTGCTTTCACCAGCAATGTCGCCGACGACGCCCGCATCTCCACCGACGTCGGCAAGCAGCTCGAGGTGCGGCTCAGCGCCGGCGGCAGCTTCGTCGCCGCCGACGAGGTGCGGACTGGGGCGGAGGCCGCCGGCCTCGACGCCGCGACCGTCGATGCGCTGGTCGAGAATTACGAAGACGCGCAGCTGAAAGCGCTGAAGACCGCCTTCCTCTTCGCCGCCTTCCTCACCGTGGCGTCCTTCTGGACGACCGGCCGCCTGCCCGACCGGCGCTTCGACGAACTGGCGGCGGGCCCCGATCCGCCGCGCATCGATCCCAGGCCGGCCACGGTCTGACGATGCTCGACCGTCGCACACCGGCCGAGCGTGCCGCCGCCGGCAAGGCGGCTCGCGAGTCGGCCCCGCGCTCCAGCCACGCCGAGTGGGCGCCGGCCACCGACCGGCCGGACCCGGTCGAGTTGCTCGAGGGTCAGGCCGCCTCGCGGGTCGGCCAGCTGGTGCCGTTGCGCTACGCGCGGATGCTGGCCTCGCCCTTCGCCTTCTACCGCGGCGCCGCGGCGGTGATGGCGGCGGATCTCGCCCGCACGCCGCGCAGCGGCTTCTCGGTGCAGCTCTGCGGCGACGCCCACCTCTCCAACTTCGGCGCCTTCGCCTCGCCCGATCGCGAGCTCCTCTTCGACGTAAACGACTTCGACGAGACGCTGCCCGGGCCATGGGAGTGGGATGTGATGCGGCTCGCCGCCAGCTTCTCCGTGGCGGGACGGGCGAGTGGCTTCCGCGGGCGCGAGCGGCGCGCGATCGTCGCTGCGATGGCGGCCGAGTACCGGGAGGCGATGCGGCGCCATGCCGAGCTCGGCAACCTCGAGGTCTGGTACACGAAGATGGACGTGCCGACGATCGCCGATCGCTGGGCGGCGGCCGCCGGCGAGAAAGAGGTCAAGGCCTTCCGGCGCAACCTCGCCAAGACGCGCGCCAAGGACCGCATGCGGGCACTCTCCAAGCTGACCCGCGAAGTCAACGGGCAGCTGCGGATAGTCAGCGAACCGCCGCTGATCGTGCCTCTGCGCGAGCTCACCGAGGACGATCCCGAGGAGATCGAGGCGCGCGTGCTGGAGATCCTCTCCGACTATCGCGAGACGCTCGCCGAAGACCGCCGTGTCCTGCTCGACAGCTACCGCTACCTCGACGCCGCGCTCAAGGTCGTCGGCGTCGGCAGCGTCGGCACCCGCGCCTGGATCGTCCTGCTCCAAGGCCGCGACGAAGGCGACCCCCTCTTCCTGCAGGTCAAGGAGGCCCAGCCCTCCGTGCTTGAGCCCTACGCCGAGCCAACCGTCTACGCCCAGCAGGGCGAGCGCGTGGTCCAAGGCCAGCGCCTCGTCCAAGCCGCCAGCGACATCCTGCTCGGCTGGGTCAGGGCAAAGGGGATCGACGGCGAGAGACGCGACTACTACGTCCGCCAGCTCTGGGACCAGAAGGGCTCGGCCCGAGTGGAGAACATGGACCCCCGGGCCCTAACCGCCTACGCCCAGATCTGCGGCACCACCCTGGCCCACGCCCACGCCCGCAGCGGCGACCGCATCGCGATCGCGGCCTATCTCGGCAAGGGCGACAGCTTCGATCGGGCAATGGCCGTGTTCGCGGAGAGCTACGCCGACCAGAACGACCGCGACTTCAAGGACCTGCGGGCGGCCGCGCACGAGGGCCATATCGAGGTCGCCCGGATTCCTGAGTAGCGAGTGATCGTTTTCGGGGGAGGCATCCGGGACCCATAGGATTCCGGCCAGATGAAGGTAAGCCAGGGGTGGGGGAGGGCGGTGACTGGGCTGCGCGCAGCGCTGGCGCTCGCGGTCGGCTGCCTTCTACTGTGGGCGCCGGCGGCCTCGGCCGCGCCCCCCGCCAACGACGACTTCGCCAACCGCGAGATGCTGAGCGGAAGCCTGCCCCTCGAAGTCTCGCGCTCTAACACCAGCGCGACGAAAGAGAGTGAAGAGTTTCTCGGGTCGCTTTTTTCCGCCGGGCACTCGGTCTGGTTCGAGTGGGAAGCGACCAGCGACGGCTGGGTAACCGTCGGCGGCTGCAAAGCGGATTTCGCCGACGTGGTCGGTGTCTACACCGGCACCGCCGTCAACGCCTTGACCAGGGTCGCAAGCGGCAACGCCAGCGAAGGCCCGCACTGCCCCTTCGGCCAGCGCGAGTACACCTTCGAGGTCACCAGTGGGATGAAATACGAGATCGTCGTCGACGGCAATCCCCTCGGCGGCCCCGAAGGGCCGCCGCCGCTCACCGAAGGTGCCTTCGAGCTTCGGGTCGAAGCCACGCCGCCGCCAGCCAACGACGACTTCGCCAACGCCACGCCGATCGCCACCCAGCTGCAAGAAGAATTCGAAGGCGAAGCCTTCTACTTCGGCTCCGAGTTCGGCTCCAACTGGAGCGCCACTGAGGAGAGTGGCGAACCGGACCTCGTGGGCGGTCCCAGCGGCGCCTCGGTCTGGTACTCCTGGACCGCGCCGGTTTCCGGTGAAGCAAGAATCGCAGGCTGCTGTGGCCCAGGTATGAGGTTGGGCATCTACACGGGTAGCAGCTTGGAAGCCCTGCAGCTGCTCTTCGGCGGCATCGGACAGGGGGGTTTTGCCACCTTCATGGTTAGCGCCGGGACCACCTACCGGATCGTGGCCTACGGCCTAATCGACGAATCCAGCGGCGAGGCTGCAATGAGCAGCTTCCAGGTCAACATCTCGATGCGAGCGCGGGTGCCGGTCCATTCCGGTGGCGGCGAAGCCGAGGCGGCGCCTCGGGCGGCCGATACGACGCCACCAGACACGAAGATCTTCAAGCGCGTGCTGAAGCGGCTCCCGCCGGTCTGGGTCTTCAAATTCCACTCGAGCGAGCCGGGATCGACGTTTCGCTGCAAGCTCGACAAGGAGCGGGTCGCCGCCTGCCCGTCCTCAGAGCGCTTCGGGCACCTCGAGCCAGGCCGCCACAAGCTCGAGGTCTTCGCCATCGACGCGGCTGGGAATAAAGACTCAACCCCTGCGGTTGCGCGGTTCAGGGTCCCAGAGCAACCCAAGTACCGGCCGGCTCGCCTGAGACCACGAATTAGCGGCCCCAGATATAGCGGGGCGACTCCGGCACTAGAAGCAGGACCAGCGGAGCGGCTCTGATCAGCGTCTCCCACAAGGTGCCATTGACGAGGACCCCAACCACGCTGGCCGCCATCAGGGCAACGGAGACAATCCATGCGATTCGACTACCGCGAAGCACGAAGATAAGCGGTGCCAGCGTAAGAGCGAATGCTCCCAAATACGTCGATAGCGGGGCGCTTCCGTGGTTCACGGCGACCGGACCCCAAAAAGCCGCGAGGAACAGAATCGCGGAAAGCTTGAGGCTCAGAGGGCTTTCTCGCACAATCGCCATTCCTCGGCCTTATCGGCCGCGCTCCTGCACCCTTGAGCCGTAGTCTGGCCTGGATGCTCTACAACGCGAAAACCCCCGATTTGCGGGGGCTTCCGAGTGCGGCTGAATGGAGTCGAACCATCACGTCCCGTTAGGGACACAAGGCCCTCAACCTCGGTATTAGAGGTGATTTGAGTTCCATTCAGTGTTCTCAGGTCATCTGAGGTACTCTGAAGTTACGCAGGCTACCAATAAAACTGTCCGCGAACTGTCCGCAGAATTTGCTGTCCAGTCCATGACTGGTACGGTCCCCGTCTGGTTCTCGGTCGAACTCGTCTGCCTGTTCCACCGATTCTTCGGCTTCGGACCGGAGTCCCTCCTGGCCCTCGTGGACGATCGCATTTACGCAGTCGTGGACTGAGCACTAGCGTTGACAGACTCCGCATCAATCTAGCCGCTGCACCCACTATGGTAAGACGGCCATGTTTATTCTGCTTTTACCTTTTTACTCAATTTCACTGTTGACA
>JAWVFL010000076.1:0-11261 GCA_033856195.1 Solirubrobacterales bacterium
CGACGACCGCGTCAGCGCCGTCGCCCTGGTCGTCGAGTCCAGCAGCGACGAAGTCCCGCTCACGGATCCGCCGGCGGACGAGCAGCCCGCGGTGGATGGGGCGGGCGCGGATGGCGACGGCGGGTAGCCAAATTCCGTGCCGATCCGACCGTTGCCGACCGGATCATTCACCTGTGAAGCAAGCCAAGCGAAAGGGCGAGCGCCATCCGTCGCGGGTGCCGTCCTCGGTCCTTCTCCAGTTGGAGAGTGGAACGGAGTCGGCCAACCACATGGAGCAGATCGCCATGGACATGGGCAACCTGCTCACCTTCCAGTTTCCGGACTGCAGCCACCGCGCTCCTGAGCTCCGCGAGCTCGGTCTGGTAACCGGGATGCGAAGGGGGGGCGTCGTCCTGTACGAGGAGATGGGCCTTGGCGTTGCAGAGGCCGCAGCGGACTGGGAAAGCGATACTGTCAGGGGTTGGGCGGCGATGGCGATCGGACACGCACCGGAGCTGTCCCTTGCCCAGCGGCTGGAGCTACTTCGTCCCTTTGGCGGCGACGCCCATTTCGCCGTGCGGGAGTGGGCCTGGCTCAGCGCTCGGCCTCACGTGGTCGAGGCCCCCGAGACCGCTCTTGAGCTACTGCAGCCGTGGACCACCGAGGAGTCACCGAACCTGCGCCGTTTCGCCAGCGAGGTCACCAGGCCGCGCGGTGTCTGGTCGACTCATATTCCCTTGCTCAAGCTCCAACCAGAGCGGGCCCTCGGTCTTCTGACCGCACTTCGCGCAGACCCGTCCCGTTACGTACAGGATTCCGTGGCCAACTGGCTCAACGACGCGTCGAAGACGAGGCCCGGCTGGGTCGAAGACGTGCGCGACTCCTGGCTGGCTGGCACTCCCTCCGAGAGCACGACGCGCATCTGTCGCCGTGCTTGCCGCTCGCTTGCTCGGGCCTCTAGAGCCCGAGCCCCTGAATCTTTGCCTCTTGCTCCTTGAGACGCGCCTTCCAGGTCTCGCCCTTCTTAGGATCGACAGGCTTGTTGAGGGTGCAGTTCCGCACCGCGTCGTTGAGAGCCGACTTGATCGACTTCGGGCTACGCAAGCTCGCGACCCGTGTCGACAGCGCCTCGGCCTCGGCGTAGGTCAGGTCTTCGATAGCGCTGTCCCACTCTTCCTCGTCCACCCCGTCGGAGAGCAGGGTGGTTCGCGCCTTGGCGAGGGGTTGCCATTCTTCGACCTTCTCGTCAGCCGTCGGCGGCATCAGCGGGATGATGATGTCGAATCGGCCGGGCCGACTTATCGCGGCGTCGAACTGCTCGACGTGATTGGTTGCGACGATGTAGACGCGCCGCCGCCGTCCGTGCAGCGCGGCAATCTTCGGCAGCATCGCCGTGGTGAGGAAGCGCGATTGGAGCTCGCCCGCTCCCTCGCGCTCGCGGACGAGCTCGTCGAACTCGTCCATCAGCACGACGATCTGGTCGCAAAACTCGAGGCGTCCGAAGAGCTCGTTCGCCTCGGCGTGGACGTTGTCGAGTCCGCGACGGGTCAGATGGGACGGATCGAGGCTGAGAAGGGGCCAGCCCAGCGCCTTGCTGACCATTCCGGCGAGTCGAGTCTTGGAAGTTCCGGGGGGCCCATAGAGAATCACCGAGATGCTGATGTCTTCTGGAAACGCCTGCCCTTCCCCGACCAACTCCCTGGCATCCAAGAGCGGGTCGAGAAACCGTTCCTGAAAGAGGTCCTTGAAACTGTGACTGACCTCCTTGTAGCGGACAGTCGAGTCCATGAGATCTCCGAGTGGGGATGAAGACGTGCTGGGGCGCAAGCGCCTCGGTTCCTCGTAGACGGCGTCCACAAACTCGAAGACGCCTTGCCGAACGGCGTCGAAGACGAGGTCCCGAAACTCGAAGCAGAAGTGGAAAACCGAAGCGGTGGGCCATGACTCCGCCTCCGACTGGCTGCCGTGATGTTCGGAAGACCAACCGTAGGCTTCGTCGATATCGAGGGGGACTCGCCGTCCAACGAGCGCCAGAGCGGCATTTCGAAGCTTGGTCAGATATGGCATCACGAACGGACGAAGGCGTCGCTCGGAGAGCAGCTGCACGAGCAGCTCGTAGTCGTAGCAGTAGGCGTAGCCAATGTTCGGGTAGAGAAATAGCGGACGGCTTCGGGGCCAGTTTCCATCGGGTCGCTGGCCAGCGAAGAACTGACTGATGGCGTGTTGAAGCAGTCGGCGTTGCCGGGGCGTCATCCGGTCCAGCCCCGTGGTGATGCTGGCGGTGAGAACGCTGTAGGCCAGCTCGAAGTAGTCGGCGTCGGGGCTGTCCGCCGCGATCAGCCCGCTCTCTTCGTTGAGGTGGCTCCAGGTCCAGCGCTCCACCCTCTCCCGCGCCTTCTTCTCCAGCCTTTTCCACTGCCCTAAGACCCGCACGACCTTGTGGGTGAGAAAGGCGGTCCTGGGATAGGTCTTGATCCGGAGCCCGCCGCTGTCGCGGAGTAGAGCGTTGAGGTGGGCGATCTTCTCGTCCACCTTCTCGACTTCCGCTGCCTTCATCCCCTCTTTTTCGCCCAAGTTGTGGATCGCCTCGAGCAGGAATGCCGAGGTGAAAGGGTTGTCCTCCGGAAGACAAGCACTTTTCCACTCCTCGTTCACGAACTTCGACCGCAGCCGACGGCGAGTCTCCTCGTCCCATTCCTGACCACCAAGCATGCCGGCCGCCTTCAGGTAGGCGAGACAGGTGGCGGTGCTGGCCTTGGACGTCTTCGTAGCTCCGAAGGCGGGATCGTCGACCCGGGTCTCGAAACCTTCCTTGTCGTAGCGGAAGTAGCTCAGCGAGGCAACCGAGCCCTCTTGCATCTGGTCGAGGTACTCGATCAGGCTCTTGAGTTCGTTGAAACTGAGACCGTGAGGCGCAGGCCGCAACGACTCCGATACCTCGGCGTCCGCCACCGGTTTCAGCTGGGCCGGAGCGGCCGGGTGATCTGCGCCAGGCGCTCAGCGGCGCTCTCGACTGGATCGCTCGCGCGGGTATCGCGCTCGAGCTCCGAGGCGATCAGGTCAAGCTCGGCGTGGCCCGCCTCGATGGTTCCAACCGGATCGAGGAGAAGGCCCTCCGGGACCGCGATGCGCGTTTCAGGGCCTTGCCTGCGCCTGAAGTCCTCAATTGCATTGTCCGGCGTGGGCTGCGAGATCACGTACTGCCTCAGGGTGAGGTCGCTGGGCACCTCCGAGCAGTAGATCGGCGTGCCGGCGGCCACGGCATAACCGATCTCCATCGCCCCCGACTGGCCGATGTATCCCTCTGGCGCGACGAGCCAAACGAAGTCAGAGGCCTCGATTGCGGCGAGGTGACGGCTCTGGACGAGTTTGATCGCCCGCACGCGGTCGCTTGCCACGAAGAGAAAGTCGCCGAATTGGTCGACGACGCGAGGATCGGCTGGCGATAGAACCCGAATGCCGCTGTCGGTGAGCGCGTAGACCGCGTCCTCGATCGCGCCCATGGCGCGTCGGAAGCTCCCCGAGACGGTGACCGTCAACTGACTTCTGCTCTTTGGGTCTCGTTGCGTCATGGTCGCTCTAAATATGGCACTGGCCAGCCGCTCGATGGCTAAATGTTTCCAGTAAGACAAAATCAATGATGATGGCAGCCGCGGACGTAAAATGTGCGGCGTAATATCCTTTTAGAGCGCCAATTCTGCGCAGAACTGAAATGTTTGACAAACAACATTGTGACCGATGAAAGGGCTCGTCCCGGTCGTCCAAAGCCGCACCGCGATCTTGGGCTGGCTCGCAGCCCGGGCCGCCGGCGTCCTCGGCCAAGAGGCGATCGCCTCTTGGCTCGAGAAGGAAGGGCTTGCCATCGGCCTGCGCGGTTTGCGCGATGCCCTCGGTGCGCGCATGGCAGCTGCAACGCCGACCGCCGACCCCGCGGACATGGGATGGGTGTGGGAGTCGGTCGACTTCGATGCGATCAAGCTCGACCTCGACCTCGCCTTGGTCGTCTTTCCCTCGCCTGACCACATTGGAAACCTCGTACGAGACCTGAAGTCAACCGAACGGGTGATTCGGATTTACCGCAGCTACGAGAACGACGTCGTGGGCGTCCTCACCTACTCCGGCGCCAGGGAGCGGCAGCGACTGCAGATCTTCCTCGAGGAGCGTCAACCGGATCTGCAATGGCTCGTCATCCGAGAGGTGGACGACTCATCGGCCGCGCCCGCCTGGCTCGCTTTGGCTAAGAAGACCGCAAGGCAGGAGGGCCTGTCCCGCTAGCAGGCGCTTTACGCCGCCTGAGGCAAGTACTGCTGCCACGCGCTCGGAATCTTCGGGCTCGCCACCTGGATGAATACCGTCGGCTCCGGCGCCTTAGGCGTCTGCTTCGGGTGCATGTGGATCTCGCGGGGGAGGCGGTTGCCCTTGCGGCGGTTGCAGGTGGCGCAGGCGGCGACGATGTTCTCCCAGACGGATTTGCCGCCGCGGGAGCGGGGGATCACGTGGTCGACGGTGAGGCCGGACTTGGTCGAGCCGCAGTACTGGCAGGTCCAGGAATCGCGGGCGAGGACGGCGCGGCGGGTGATCTTGCGGCGGTGGGCCTCGCGGGGGATCCGCACGTAGTTGACGAGGCGGATCACGTCGGGGCGCTCGAGGGTCATGTGCTCGGAGTGCAGGGCGCCCTCGCGCTGCTCGAGCAGCTCTGCCTTTTGCTTGAGCAGGAGCACGGCGGCTCGTCTCAGCGTGCAGACGTTGATCGGCTCATACGTCGCATTGAGGACCAAGACGCGTGCCATGGTGCCCAGGATTGTAGGGGGACGGCGGACTGGTCAGTCAAGCGGAGGGCTCAGGAGAGCGGATAGGAGCCGAGGATTCGGACAGATTCCGCCTTCGCCCGCAGCTCCCCGATCGCCGCCGCGACCGGCTCCTCGGCGAGCGCCCCCTCGAGGTCGCAGAAGAACATGTAGCGCCCGAGGCCCTGGCGCATCGGCCGCGACTCGATGCGGCTGAGGTTGATCCCCCGCGCCGAGAAAACGGCCAGGGCGTCGACCAGGGCGCCGGGGTGGTCCTCGCCGAGCTCGGAGAAGACCAGCGACGTCTTCCAGGGACCGACGCCGGCGGGCTCGGTACCGGCCGGGGCGATCCAGACGAAACGGGTGACGTTGGCGCTCTCGTCCTCGACCCCTTCGCGCAGCAGCGCACAGCCGTAGAGGCCGGCCGCGGCGCGGGCGCCGAGCGCCGCCCAGGGACGCTGGGACTCGCTCACCATCCGCACCGCGGCGGCGGTGCTGCTGACGCTGCGCAGTTCGATCCCAGGCAGCGCCTCGCGTAGGAAGTGGGCGCACTGGGCCAGCGGCTGGGGGTGGGAGAGCACCGCCTCGACGTCCTCGACGCCGACGCCCTCGCGGGCGATCAGGTGGACCCGCACCCGGTAGTCGTGCTCGCCGACGATCGTCACCGCCTCGGTCTCGAAGGCGAGGGCATCGAGCGTCGGCCGCACCGAGCCCTCGATCGAGTTCTCGAACGGGACCAGGGCGCGGTCGGCCTCGCCGCGCTCGACGGCGAGGATCGCGTCGGGGATCGTCGTCGTCCGCAGCGGCTCGAACTCGGTCGCGCCGATCGCCTCGCCGAGCGCGTCCTCGGTGAAGGTTCCCGCCGGCCCGAGGTAGGCGATCCGCACGGCTTCCGCCCTATTCGACGATCAGGGTGTAGCTGGCTTCGTTGTTTTCGGTGATCTGCTCGCCGGGGACCGGATCGACCTTGACTTCCAGCGTCACTTCGCCTTTCGGCGTCGGCGTCAGCGGGATCACCGCGCTCGTGACTTCCCCGGCTTCGATGCTGCTGATGTCGCCTTTCAGCGTGTTGCCTTCGACCGTGACCTCGACGGTGACGCCGTTCTCGGCGTTTTCGCCCTGGTTCTGGACCTGGGCTTCGACTTCGATCGGTTCTTCGCCGCTGACGGTCACGGGCGCGCCTTCGACCAGTTCGTTGCCGTTGACGCTGACTCCGGTCAGTTCGAGGCCGTGCACACCCGGCGTTTCCGCTTCTCCGCCGGCGGAGCCGCTGACGCCGCCGAGCGCGGCTGCGACTTCGCCTTCGTCGAGCCACTTGTCGTCGGCCAGGAAGGTGCTTTTCGGGACGTCGTCGCCCGAGATCCCGTTCGACGCCAGGACGCTGTCGATCTTCGGCCGCGCGATCGTTTCGTAGAGAACGTCGGCGGCGAGCAGCTTTTTCATCTGGTTGGCGATCCCGGCGATCGCTTTGGCCGAACCGGCCTCGCCGAGCGCGGTGCTCATCTTGGCGGCGATTTCGTCCATCGCGTTGGCGCGCAGTTCGTAGACCAGCTCCAGGGTGCTCTGGGCCTTGCCCATGTCGCCGGGGGCACTCAGCCCGTCGACCCGCGAGGCGTAGCTGTCCATCGCGCTGCGGTCGGCGTTGACCTGTTCGACGAAGTCGGTGACCGTGAGGCTGCCGGGGTCTTCGAGCTTGCCGAAGAAGGTTTTGCTCGTCTGCGCCGTCTCGTCGACGATCTGGGTGACGTTGCGGGCGTAGTCGCTGAGCTCGCGGTTGGCGCGGGCGTCGAGGCAGCCCTTGATCCCGAGCACGATCAGGATCAGCACGATCAGCCCGCCGCCCAGGGCGAGACCGCGCCGGAGCATGATCTGCTGGCGTTCGGGACGTCGTTTGGGTCGCTCGCGTCGCCGCGGCCCTCGTGCTGCTGAATCCTCCAAAAGAGCGCTCTCCAGGCTGGTTGCTGGGTCGAGAGTATGAAGCCTGGCGGGGTCGTGACGTCAAGAGAGGCCGCAAACGGTGGCTTTCTCCCACCGTGGAAGCTCGCATCCAGGCGCAGGAGAGCCCGATCCCACGGCGAATTGCAAGGGGCTTATGGTCGGCTCACTGGTGCTCAACCGCTTCCTGATCGAGCGCCGCATAGGCAGCGGCGGCTTCGGCGTCGTCTACGAGGCCTGGGACGGGCGCCTCGAGCGCCCGGTCGCGGTCAAGGCGATCGCGCAGCGGGGTGAGGCCGGTCGCCGCGTGCTCCGCGAGGCGCAGGCCGCCGCCCGCCTCAACCATCCCGGCATCGTCACCCTCTACGAGCTCGGCGAGGAGGACGGCAACGCGCTGCTCGTCACCGAGCTGGTCGAGGGATCGACCCTGGCCCGCCTCGCCGGCAACGGCGAGCTCTCCGACCGCGAGATCGGCGAGATCGGCGCCGACCTCTGCGAGGCGCTCGACCACGCCCACTCCCGCGGCGTCGTCCACCGCGACATCAAGCCCCAGAACGTCCAGATAACCGACTCCGAGCCGCGGGCGAAGCTGATGGACTTCGGGATCGCCCGGCTCGCCGACGAGGAGCCGATGACCGCCGCAGGCGACATCGTCGGCACGCTCGCCTACATGTCTCCCGAGCAGGCCGAGGGGCGTCCCGCCGGCCCTGAGACCGACGTCTACTCGCTGGCGCTGACCCTGTACGAGTGCTGGAGCGGCGAGAACCCGCATCGCCGCGCGAACCCGGCCGCCACCGCCCGCGCGATCGGCGCCCGCCCCCGCGCCCTGCGCCGCCTGCGCCCGGACCTGCCGCGCGAGCTCGCCGACGAGATCGACGCCTGCCTGGCGCGGCGCCCCAACCAGCGACCCTCGCTGGAGCAGCTCGGCACCGCGATCGAGGAGTCGCTGGACCACCTCGCCGATCACGCTCCCGAGCAGCGGCCCCACGTCCTCCGCCGCCTCAGCGCGGTTGCGGTCGCCGCCACGGCCACCGGCTTCCTGATCGCCGGCCATGGGGTTCTTCTCCCCTAGAGTTTCCGGCTTCGGCTGCCCGGGCAGGGAGAGCCGAGCCGCCCCCGACCCACAGGATTGATCAGATCGGCATCTTCCGCAAACTCGAGTCCAGCATCGAAGGCCTCGTCGAGGGCGTCTTCAGCCGTACCTTCAGCTCCGAGGTGCAGCCGGTCGAACTGGCGCGCAAACTGGCGAAGGAAATGGACGCCCACAAGACCGCCTCGGTCCAGCGCGTCTACGTCCCCAACGAGTACATGGTCTACCTCTCCAAGCAGGACCGCTCCAAGCTCGAGGGCTACGAGCGCTCGCTCGAGCAGGAGCTGTCGGGATACCTGCTGGAGCACGCGCGCCGGCGCAGCTACGACCTGCTGACCCGGCCCGCGGTCGAGTTCTCCACCGACGAGCGGCTGCGCTTGGGCGAGTTCGGGATCCAGGCGCGGCTGGTGAAGCCCCCCGCCCACGAGGGCGAGAAGCCCAAGCAGGGCGAAGAGGGGCACACGATGGTCTACTCGGCCGTTCGCGAGCGCGAGCGCGACCGCCCCAAACGGCCCGAGGAGGCGGTCGGGGCGCTGGTCTCCACCCGGGCGGTGGTCTCGCTCGACGACCGGCGCTACGTGCTCGACGGCCCGCGGGCGACGATCGGCCGCTCGAAGGCGGTCGAGTGCGTGCTGTCCGATCCGAACGTCTCCCGCCGCCATGCCGAGCTGCGCCGGGCGGAGTCCGGCGACTGGCAGATCGTCGACCTCGGCTCGACCAACGGGATCAAGGTCAACGGCCGCCGCGTCGCCTCGACCCGGCTCAGCCCCGGCGACCAAGTGACCATCGGCACCACCACCTTCCTCTTTGACATCGAGCAGTAGCGGGCGCGGCCCGTAAGGTGCGCACGTGGAATACGACCCTATTTCGGTAGCTCTCAAATTCGGCTTCCTCGCCGTGCTCTATTTGTTCCTGCTGGTGATCGCGCGGAGCGCCTTCAAGGACCTGCGGCGGACGACCGCACCGGCCCCCGATGCGACCGGTTTCCACGCCGCCCCCGCCTACTCCGAGGTGGTCCGCGGCGAGGACGCCTGGCTCGTCGTCGAGCGCGGCGGCGGCCTCGAAGCCGACCAGCGCTTCGACCTGATCGGCGGCCTCTCGATCGGCCGCTCGCGCGATTCCGATGTGCAGATCGAGGACCGCTATGCCTCCAGCCTCCACGCCCGCGTCTTTTCGCGTGAGACGCGTTTCTTCGTCGAGGACATGAACTCGACCAACGGCACCCTGCTCAATGGCGCCACCTTGAAAGGGGAGGCGGAGCTGATCGACGGCGACACGGTTCAGATCGGCGACACGGTGTTCAGATTCGAGGTCCAATGAGTCTCCGCGTGGACGACGCCGCATACCGCACCGACACCGGGCGCCAGCGCAACGCCAACGAGGACTCGTTGTTCACCCGCAACCCGGTCTTCGTCGTCGCCGACGGGATGGGCGGCGCCCAGGCCGGGGAGGTCGCCTCCAAAGCCGCCGCCGAGTCGTTCGACCGCGAGCTGCCACCCGGCTTTGCGCCCGAGCGGATCCTCGAGGAGACGATCAAGGCGGCCAATCGCACGATCCACGAGCAGGCGCGCAGCAACCCCGACCTGGCCGGGATGGGGACGACCACCACCGCGGCGATCGTCGACCCGGAGGCGGGGACGGTCGCGATCGGCCACGTCGGCGACAGTCGCGCCTACCGCCTGCGCGAGGGCAAGCTGGAGCGACTGACCCGCGACCACTCGCTGGTCGAAGAGATGCGGCGCAAGGGCCAGCTGACCGACGCCCAGGCCGAGGACCATCCGCAGCGCTCGATCATCACCCGCGCGCTCGGCCCCGAACCGGAGGTCGAGGTCGACCTGCAGACCGTCCCCGCCCTCGCCGGCGACGTCTTCCTGATCTCTTCCGACGGGCTGACGACGATGCTCGACGACGCCAAGATCGCCGAGATCCTCGGCCGCGCCTCGACGATGGAGTCGGCGGTGCGGGCGCTGGTCGACGAAGCCAACCGCGCCGGCGGCCGCGACAACATCTCCGTCATCACCTTCCGGCTCGAGGACTCCGACGCTCCGCAGACGGCGCCGGAGGGCGCGACCCTGATCGGGGCCAGCGCCGAGGAGGAGGGGTTGACCGCCGCCGAGGTGCGCCGCCGCGCCGCCGCCGAGGCCGCCCGCCAGCGCCGCCAGCAGATCCCCGAGAAGAAGTCGCGTCGGGGCCTCAAGCGCGCCGCCAAGATCGTCGTCGCACTGCTCGTCGTCGGGGCACTCGGCTTCGGCGCCTGGTACGGCAACCGCCAGATCTGGTTCCTCGGCACCGACGACGCAGGCCGAGTCGCCCTCTACCGCGGCCTGCCCTACGAGCTGCCGTTCGGGTGGAAGCTCTACGACGAGCGCTACGCGAGCCCGATCCAGACCGCCTCGTTGCCGCCGCGCCGCCAGGATGCCGTCACCGGCCACGACCTGCGCTCGCGCGACGACGCGGTCTCGTTGATCGAAGACATCCAGAAGAGCCAGGGGGTTCCTTGACCTCCGCCCGGAACAGGGAGCTGGCCGCCCTGGTTCCAGTCGCGATCCTCCTCACCGCCGGTTTCGCCGCCGTCTTCGCCCAGGAGGAAGCGCGGCTCGGCAACCTCAGCCTGATCTACGGCGCCTACTTCCTCGCCGTCTGCGTGGCCACCCACATCTACCTGCGGATCCGCCTGCCCAACGCGGACCCGTACCTGTTCCCGCTGGTCGCGCTGCTGACCGCGTTCGGGCTGGTGATGATCTACCGGATCGACGACGGGCTCGCCCGCGACCAGGCCAACTGGTTCGTGCTCGGCCTCGTCCTCTTCGCGCTGACGATCCAGTTCCTGCGCGACTACGAGGTGCTCGAGCGCTACCGCTACACGATCGCCGGCGCCGGCCTGCTGCTGCTGCTGGCGCCGCGGCTGCCGGGGATCGGCCAGCAGGTCAACGGCGCCTACCTCGGGGTCAAGATCGGCCCGCTCGCATTCCAGCCGGCCGAGTTCTCGAAGATCGCGATCGTCATCTTCCTCGCCAGCTACCTGCGTGAGAACCGCGAGGTCCTGATCGTCGGCGCCAAGCGGGTGCTGGGGGTGACCCTGCCGCCGCTCAAGCACTTCGGCCCGATGCTGGTCGTCTGGGGCGCCTCGATGTTCATGCTCGTCTTCATCCGCGACCTCGGCAGCTCGCTGATGTTCTTCGCCGCCTTCCTCGCGCTGCTCTACGTCGCCACCGGCCGCTTCTCGTTCGTCGTGATCGGGATGGCGATGTTCCTGGTCGGCGCCTGGTTCTTCGCCTCCACCGTGCCCCATGTCGGGGACCGCGTGGATATCTGGCTCGACCCCTACCAGGACCCCAGCGAAAGCGGGTACCAGGTGCTGCAATCGATCTTCGCCCAGGCCGACGGCGGCCTCTTCGGAAAAGGGTTCGGCCAGTCGCTGATCACGATCCCCGGCTCCGACAACGCGCTCTTACCGGCGGCGCTGACCG
>JAWVFL010000077.1:0-2597 GCA_033856195.1 Solirubrobacterales bacterium
CGGTGTAGCGCTGCTCCCAGACCGAGGGGTCGACGCCGGCGCCCCTGGCGGCCAGGTCCTGCATCGAGATCGCTTCCGGATCGCTGCCGGTCATCAGCACGATCTGCTCGAGCTTCGGCAGCTGCGCGCGGACCTGGCGGACCTTCTCCAGCTGTTCGGCGTCCTCGACGATGACGACCCTGGCGTCGGAGTTGTCGAGGACGTAGCGGCACTCCTCGGGGGAATTGGTCTGGTAGATCGGGACCACGGTGGCGCCGATCGACAGCGCCGCGAAGTCGAAGTAGGTCCACTCCGGGCGGGTGTTGCCGAGAATCGAGACCCGGTCGCCCTTGGCGATCCCCAGCTCGGTCAGGCCCAGCGCCAGGGGCCGGACGATCTCCAGGACGTCGGAGAAGCTGCGGCTGACCCACTGCTCGCCGTCCTTGTAGCGGACGGCCGGATGGTCGCCGTAGATCTCCGCCGATCGCTGAAGCAGGTCAGCGAGCGTCCTGGAATTGGTACCCCTCCCCTCCATCTGGGGGGAGTCTAGTTAGTGGCGGGTCTCCAGGTCAGCTTGGCGCGAGCTGAGGGCGCCGAGGTTGCGCAGCGAGCTTTCGAAGAGGGTCCTGTCGATGCGACCGTGGAAGATCGGGACACCCATCGCGACGCATCTTCCGATCACCTCCTGCTGGTCCATCTGCAGCTGGTCGGCGAGTTCGCTGGGCGTCAGGTGATTGGCCATCTAGACCCTCCCGAATCGTTGAAAGTGAGTAGCCCATATTTATCGCTGATCGCGGACGTGTCAACCGCTTTTTGCGGAGCTTGCGCGATGCCCGCGGCGGCGCCTCGCGATAATGGTGGCGATGCCCGAAGCCAACGCCGAAGTCGCCGTCAAGCCGATTCCACGTCGGGGCCGCCTCTGGGTGATCGCCGTGCTCGCGGTGTTCCTCTTCGGCCTCGGCTACCTGGTGGTCGAAATCGCGACCGTGGAGCCGGGCGAAGACGTCGTCCGCATCGAGGGCGTCTCCGACGCGCAGCGGCTCTTCGGGGGGGTACCGCAGGAAGGCGACCGGCTGGGCTCCTCCGACGCCCCGGTCGCGATCCAGATCTTCAACGACCTGCAGTGCGCCGACTGCCGCCAGGACTTCCTCAGCACGGTCCCGACCCTGGCGGAAGACTACGCTCGCCCCGGCGACGTGCAGCTGCTCTACCGCCACTATTCCAACAGCGAGAACGTCCAGCAACTCGGCTTCTTCGGCGCCGAGGCGGCGGCCGAACAGGGCTACGGCTGGAATTACACCTACCTCTTCTTCCGCAACCAGGCCGAGGCCAATCATTTCGGCGTCAACCAGGACTTCCTCGACTCGGTTGCCAGCGGCGTCGAAAAACTCGACGGTCCCGAATGGGAGGCGGCACTGGAACAGAACGGTGGCCCGGACGGCCCGATCGCGCGCCGGCTCGAAGGCTACGAGGAACTCGGCCGGGACCTCGGGATCCGGGTCCGCCAGGCGGCGATCGTCAGCGGTCCAAACGGCACGATCACGCTCCAGGACGGCCCCAAGCTGAGCGAAATCGAGCAGGCGATCGCCGAAGTCGAATAGGGCCTGAGCGGCGCGGGCTCAGGCCGCGCGCCGGAGCCGCTTGCCGCCGCGCCGCCCGATCACCGCGCCCCACTCGGAGTCGACGATGCGGGTGGGCTGCGTCGTCGCGAGAAAGTCCCGGAGGACGCTGGCCAGGCCCTCGGGGTCTTCGAGGTTGGGGAAGTGGGCGGCGCGGGGGAGGGTCTCGAAGCGGCAGTTGGGGATCGAGCGCTCGGCCTCGATCCCGTGTTTGATCGGGATCGTGCGGTCGCGCTCGCCCCAGACGATCAGCGTCGACATCTCGCCGAGCAGGTAGAGGCGGTCGCGGGCGCTGACTTTCTGGCCATGGACATCGATCACGGCGCGCAGCGTCTGCAGGAATGCCTGCCGCGAGCCCTCCTCGGCCAGCGGCCCGAGCGCCCGCGCCACCGCCTGCAGGTAGACGCCGGTCTTGTTGCCGCGAGCGCGCAGGCCGGCGCCGGCGGCGGCGATGCCGCCGACCACCTGCCGCTGCGTCGCGATCCGCAGCAGCGCCGCCGACCCCGGCAGCGCGGCGCCACGCAGCAGCGGACTGACCTCGTGCCCGAGGCCGCCACTGGAGATCAGGACGAGGCGATCGGTGCGCTGGGGGAATTGGTAGAAGAACTGCATCGCGACGCCGCCGCCGAGCGAATGGCCGACGATCGTCGCCGATTCGGCCCCGAGCGTCGTCAACAGGTCGCGGATGCTGGCCGCGTGGGCGCCCAGCGAGTAGTCCCCCCGCGGCGTCGCCGAGTCGCCGTGTCCGATCAGGTCGGGCGCGACCACGCGGTAGGAGCCGGCGAGCCGGGTGGCGACCGCCTCCCAGTGGCGGGAGGAGTTGATCATTCCGTGGATCAGGACGACCGTCGGCCCGCTGCCGGCGACCCGGTAGACGACCCGGTGCCCGTGGATATCGACCTCATGCGCCTCGAAGGCGCCGACGGATTCCATCGGAGAGACCCTATCGGCGGCGCAAGGCGCTGAGACTCAACCGGATTCTGGCTGAGGTGATGGGTA
>JAWVFL010000078.1:0-4876 GCA_033856195.1 Solirubrobacterales bacterium
CGCTGGCCTCGCGCCACTCGACCAATCGCTGGCAGAGCCTGCACTCGTGGATCGTCGCCGCCAGCTCCGCCAACGACTTGCCGCGTACCGAGCTCATAGGGTTCGCCGCCTGCTCATGGCCTCAAACCGAATCATGTCCGCCATTCTCGCTGCGACCTGCCTCGCCCTCGCGCTCTCCTTCGCAGCCTGCGGAGGCGGCGACGACAGCGGCGGCGCCGACACCGCCGCGCTCGAAAGGGAACACGACGTCGAGGTCCTCAACCAGATCCTCACCCGCCAGCGCGCGGCGGTCGACGCCTTCGACCGGGTCCTACCGGATCTGCGCGGCAGGGCGCTCGCCCTCGCGACCTCGTTCCGCAGCCAGGAACAGGAACACATCGTCGCCGTCCTCGAGGCCCTGCGCGGGCTCGGCGGCGCCGAAGAAGCCGAGTCCGAAGAAATCGCCTCCGGCACCCTGCAAAACGAAGCTGACCGCCTGCGCTTCCTCTACGAAATCGAAAGCGCGACGATCGAAGACGAGATCGGCGCGATCGGCCGGCTCGACTACGGCCGGCCGCGGGCGCTGCTGGCGGCGACGGTCGCAAACCAGGCTCAGCACCTGGTCCTGTTGCGGCGCGCCCTCGGCCTCAAACCCACCGAATGGGTGCCGTCGCCGTTCGAGAACGGCGCAACGCCCGCGCCGTAAGGGATGATCGTTCGGTGACCGGGCCCCTCTACGCGATCGGCCGGTTCTGCTCGCGACATCACTACCCGGTCATCGGAGTCTGGCTGCTGCTCGCGATCGCCCTCGTCGTCGCCGGCCAGGCGGGTGGCAGCAAGACCAGCGAAAACCTGACCCTGCCGGGCACCGACTCGACGATCGCGACCGAACTGCTCGAAGACAACCTGCCCGAACAGGCCTTCGGCAGCAACCCGCTGGTGATGGTGGCGCCCGCCGGCGCCAAGCTGACCGAACCGAAGTACTCGACCGCCGTCGCCGAAACGGCCAAGCGCCTGGAAGCGCTGCCGGAGGTGAACTCGGCGCTCAACCCGCTGACCCCGCCCGGCGCCAACTTCCTCAGCAAGGACCAGCGGATCGCCTACATCCCCGTCGTCCTCGGCATCGGCCCGGGGGAAATCGACGAAGAGAAGGCACAGCAGGTGCTCGACGCGGCCGAGCCCGCGCGGGCCGCCGGCATCCACACCTCCGTCGGCAGCTACGTCGGCCAGCAGCTCTCCAAGCCCTCGACCGAGGTCAGCGAGGCGATCGGCCTCGCCGCCGCGGTCATCATCCTGCTCTTCGCCTTCGGCACCGCGACGGCGATGATGCTGCCGATCGTCTCAGCGGTGATCGGTCTCGCCTGCGCGCTCTCGATCATCCGCCTGCTCGAGCAGGTGACCCAGATTCCCGGCGTCGCCTCCACCCTGGCGACGATGATCGGCCTCGGCGTCGGCATCGACTACGCGCTGTTCATCGTCACCCGCCACAAACTCCAGCTCGGCGAAGGGATGGAGTTGCGCGAGTCGATCGCCCGCGCCACCGCGACCGCGGGCGGCGCCGTCGTCTTCGCCGGCTTCACGGTCGTGATCGCGCTCTGCTCGCTCGTCTTCGCCGGAATCCCGCTGGTCTCCACGCTCGGCTTCACTGCCGCGATCGCCGTCGTCGTCGCCGTCTGCGCCGCGGCGACGCTGCTGCCGGCGATGCTCGGAGCCCTCGGTCCGCACATCGACTCGCTCAGCATCAAACGCAGGAAGACGGGGCCCGTCGACAGCAAGCCGCACGGCTGGTTGCGCTGGGCCGACGCCGTCGCCGACCGACCGTGGCGCGCCGCGATCGCCTCGCTCGCGGTCCTGGTCGTGCTGGCCCTGCCGATCTTCCAGCTCCAGCTGGGCCAGAACGACATCAGCGCTCTGCCCAAGGACACGACCGCGCGCCAGGCCTACGAAGGACTCAACTCCGGCTTCGGCCCCGGCTTCAACGGGCCGCTGCTGATCGCCTCCGAATTCGACTCGCCCGAAGAAGCCAAACAGGTCTTGCCGGGGCTCCAGAAGGCGATCTCTGGGGCCAGGGACGTCGAAGTCGCGGGCGAACCGACGCTCGACGAAAAGGGCACGGTCGCGGTCTTCACGGTGATCTCGAAGTCGGAGCCGTGGGCCGACGAAACCGTCGAACTGGTCGAAGACCTGCGCGACACGGTCGTTCCCGGGGCTCTCGAAGGGTCGAAGGCCAATGCCTACGTCGGTGGCCAGACCGCCGGCTACATCGACCTCGCCAGCCAGATCGGCGACAAGCTGCCGCTGATGATCGCGATCGTCGTCGCCCTCAGCTTCCTCGTCCTGCTCGTCGCCTTCCGCTCGTTGCTGGTGCCGATCAAGGCGGCGGCGATGAACCTGATCTCGGTCGCGGCTGCCTACGGCGTCGTCACCGCCGTCTTCCAGCTCGGCTGGGGCTCCTCGCTGATCGGGCTCGATCACTCGATCCCGATCGTCTCCTTCGTGCCGCTGCTGATGTTCGCGATCCTCTTCGGGCTCTCGATGGACTACGAGGTCTTCCTCCTGACGCAGATGCGCGAGCACTACAAACAGCACGGCGACGAGCGCCGCGCCGTCGTCGAAGGCCTCGCCAATACCGGCCGCGTGATCACCTCGGCCGCGGCGATCATGGTCTGCGTCTTCACCAGTTTCGTCCTCAACGGCGACCCGGTGGTGAAGGAGTTCGGGGTCGGCCTCGCGATCGCGATCGCGATCGACTCGACCCTGGTCCGATGCCTGCTGGTGCCGGCTGTGATGGTCCTGCTCGGCAAGCGCGCCTGGTGGCTGCCAGGTTGGCTCGACAGGATCCTGCCCCACGTCAGCATCGAGGGCGAGGAGTACTTCGCCAGGCGTGACGCCGAGGCGGCGAAGCGGTCAAACTGAGCGAACGATGTTCCCGCTCAACCTGCCGAATGCGCTGACCCTGCTGCGCATCCTGGCGGTGCCGGTGGTGGTGGTCGCGCTGCTGGGGGAGACGCCCAACGGCGACACCCTCGCTGCCGTCATCTTCGCGCTGGCGGCCCTGACCGACGGCCTCGACGGCTACTTCGCCCGCTCGCGCGGCTCGATCACCACCTTCGGCAAGCTGATGGACCCGCTCGCCGACAAGCTGTTGATCGTCGGCGCCCTGGTCTCGCTGGTCTCGCTGAACCGGCTCGCCGCCTGGGTGGCGATGGTGATCATCGCCCGCGAGGTCGCCGTCACCATCCTCCGCACGATCGCCGCCGAGCGCGGCCTGGTGATCTCCGCCAGCTGGCTCGGCAAGCTGAAGACGGTGCTGCAGATCGGCGCGATCTTCGCCCTGATCATCGCCAACCCGGCGCCGCTGGGGGTCGACCTGCTCGTCTACCTGGCGCTGGTTGTGACCGTGGTCAGCGGTGCCGACTACTTCTTCGGCCTGCGGCGGCGGATCGAGGAGCAGCAGAAGGAGCACGCCGCGAGGACCGAGACGACCCCAATTTCCTAGGCAGTCAGCTCGCTGGAACCTCGAGCCAGTCGCGCATCGTCTGGTGGCGTGACCGCTGGGTGCCGTCGGCCAGCTCCTTGCGCAGCTCGCCGAGGGTGCCGTAGCGCTCGGCGACCACGTTGTGGCGGTGGATCGTCTCCAGGTTCTCCTGCCGCGCCATCACGAAGGTCTCGTCCGGCAGGTCCGGGTAGCCCTCGACGACCTGGCGCACCATCTCGCGCACGCAGTCCTCGACGAAGCGCGGCTGTTCGTGCGCCTTGACCACGACCGCCATCTCGTCGGGTCGCTTCATCAGCTCGTAGATCTCCGAGCTCATCGAGCTCTCGACGATCCGCAGCAGCTCCGGAGCGTCGATCCAGGCCGGGCCACCCTCGGGGCAGCCGACGTGAAGGGTGCCGATGCCGCGTTGGTTGTGGGTGGCGATCGGGACCACGTCGACGATCCGCTCGACCTCCTCTGGGTCGAAACCCTCCTCGGTGAGCCGTTCGCGGGCCAGCCCGGCGACCATCTCCTGGGCGCAGGGGCAGGCGGTCATCCCCTGGGCCTGGACGCCGGTCAGAGTCCGGGTGCCGCGCTCGGAATCGACCGCGGTCCCGAAGAGGACGTAGATCTCCTGGGTGCTCTGGCCGCTCTTCGGCGTCTGCACCGTCTCCGGGTAGTGGGCGGTGACCGAGACCTCGGCCCGCAGCCCGCCCTGGCGCTCGCGCACCCGTTGGGCGACATGGGCGGCCAGCACCTCGGCCCGGAACGCCTCGCCGAGGACGACCTCGTCGATCGCCTCGCCGACGATCTCCTCGAAGCGGGACATGTGGACGCCGGCCTGGCGCGGGTTGAGGTCGACGAAGCACTCGAACTCGGCGTAGAAGAGGTTCTCGGCCCCGTCGGCCTTGACCCGGATCACCTTCTCGACCCCGGTCACGCCGACCCGGGAGAGGCTCACCTGGGTCGCAGGCACGGAGGCCTGGACGTCGGGTGCGGCGGAGGTGGCGGTCGGCTGGTCGGCCATCGGCTTATGAAGGGTAAGCGACCGGCGGGCCCGGGGGTCCGGCGATCGGTTCCATCCGCCTATACTTCGACGCGGTCGCAGCGAGTGGTTGCGCCAGGGAAACTGGGGAGAGGGATTTTGGAGGAAGTGATCATCGAGCCGATGGAGTCCTCGAACGAGGTTGTCGAGTCCAGTCAGACCGACAACCCGATCGGTGAGATCGAGGAGCTCCGCGGCCTCGTCACCCTGGGTCGCGAACGCGGCTACCTCACGTTCGAGCAGATCGCCTCGACACTCGAGGAGGTCGAGATCACCAAGGAGCAGGTCTCCCAGCTCCACGCCCATCTGGTCGAGCACGGCATCGACGTGATCGCCGAGGGTGGCGTCAGCGCTTACAAAGAGCAGCGCGGGGA
>JAWVFL010000079.1:0-55616 GCA_033856195.1 Solirubrobacterales bacterium
AAGCTCCTGACCAGGGTCGACCGCTGGGGGTGGGGTAGGGGCGGGAACCTTCGCTTCCCGCCCCGAGCTACTCGTCCCGGATCCCCCTGCTACGGGTACCTCGTCATCCAGATACGCAACGAGGTCCGACTTCGGCAGATCCTCCGGCCGCTTCATCGAGTCCGCCCAACGATTGATCTGCTCGTCATCCCAACCTTCGCGAATCGCTGCCCAGCAGGCTGTGACTCCGTCCCGCGCCGCGTTGCCGAAGCTGAACGGGCGCATCGAGTCGGGCCGCACGTCGCCGTTCGGCCGCACCAGGTAGCTGCCCGGCGCCTCGCGACCCTGCAGGCTGATGCTGCCGCCCGTCCCTGGCTGCAAGGCGATCCGCATCTCATTCCCGTGCCGCTGTCGGAACTCATCGATCGCTTCCCGCAGGGCCTTGTGCGAGACCCGCCAATTGCCGCCCCGCGCCGCCGCGCCGGTGACAACCACCGGCGTCACCCGTACCCAGGGCACGCCGAGCGCCCACATCTGCTCGAGAAAGTCGGGGACGGCGCCTGCGTTCGCCGGCGTCACGACGTGCACGACGCAGACGCCCACCCCGGCGCCGAGCAGGCGGTCGATCCCCTCGATCGCGCGCCGCCAGCTGCCGGGCACGCCGCGGGAGCCGTCATGGAGCCCGGCCCGCGCCCCGTCGAGCGAGACGTGCGCCGTGACGCCATGCAGGGAGCCCAGCCGGCCGGCGACCTCCTCGTCGACGAACCAACCGTTGGTGTTCAGCGTGACGCCGACTCCCGCCACACTGAGCGTCTCAATCAGGCCGAGCGTCAGCTCTTTGCGCAGAAACGGCTCGCCGCCGGTCACCACCGCCTCGACGATCCCCAGCTCGAGCGACTGGCGCACGACCTCGCGCCACTCCTCGTCGCTCAGCTCCGGCGTGCGCTGCAGGGTGTGGCGGGGCGAGTCGGTGTAACAGAAGCCGCAGCGCAGGTTGCACGCATAGGTGATCTCGAGCTTCGCCCCGATCGGCCGCTCGGGCGCGACGACGAGACTGCGCGGTGGCCGCCGGCCAAGGCGCCAGAGCAGCCTGCCGAAGGTGAAGCTCTCCTCGCGCCTGCGCATCTCAGCTCACCGGGCGACCGCGTCGGCTGGGCCTCCCGGTGGCAACTTCCGCTCTCAGCCCGGGGGCTGACTGAGCCCGGCGACGGTGCTGATCGGCAAGCCGTCCGCATCTATCTCCTCGACGCTTGGCGGCTCGTACGGGGTTTGTTGATTGGACACTCTGCCTCCTTCTAGCTGCCGATTGGCAGGCTGTTGCCGGGTGCGGTGCTGATCGGTGCGCCGTCGCTCTCGATCTCCTCGACGCTGGGCGCTTCGTAAGGCTTCTGGGGCTCGGTCATCTCGCCTCCCTAGTCGATCTGCAGGCTGGTGCCGGCCGCGGTGCTGATCGGGTAGCCGCCGGTATCGATCTCCTCGACGCTGGGGGCCTCGTAAGACTCGGGCTTCTCGCTCATCTCTCCCCTTCTGTGGTGGTAACCCTGCGGGGAGTCTAGCCACGAAGGCGCGTTACGTCGAGAAACTTTTGGCATGCCTCGGGTAGCGCGTCGAGGTCGTCAGGCAGTGAGATCTGAAGCGCCGGCACCGTGCCTAGGAGCGCCGCGAGTCGCTGAAACGCGGCAGCGATCGCGGTGCGCCCGCCGCTGTGGATGAGAGTGGGCGTAAGCAGGGCGAGCGCCCGGGCGGGCTCCAAGGGCTCGACCTCGAACTCCGCGCCGCGCTCGCCCAAGAGGACGACGGCCGCGACGGGGCGTGACTTCGCTTCCCCCCGGCCGGGGTCCTCGAGCAGGACGGTGCGCTGCCGCCCGTCCCCGTCGCGGCTGCGCATGCGCACACCGCGCGCGCCGGGATGGGCGATCGGCCCCCGCTCGCCCAGCTCGATCGCGATCCCGTCCTCGCCCAGCAGCCGGCAGCCCGCCTCGCCCAGCGCCCGTGCCAGCGTCGACTTGCCGCGCAGCGAAGGTCCACAGAAGACGATCGCGCGGGCGTCCACCTCGACCGCCGCCGCATGGAGGCCTAGGTCGTCGCGCATCGAGAGCAGCGTGCAGATCGCCGAGGAGACGATGCGGTGCTCGAGCAGTTCGGCGTCCCCCGCCGGGGAGTCGACCACGATCCGCCCACTGGAGGGCTCGAGCAGGAAGGAGCCGGTCGGCGGCATCTGCAACAGGCAGTTGCCGTCTTCGAGCTCGTAGGAGGCGAACCAACACCGGCCGTCGTCGCTGATCAGCGATCCGGCCGGCTCCCCGGCGGGCGGCACAAGCTGCTCCCCGGCGGCCTCGACCACCAACTCGCCCCGTGGTCCCGCCGCCGCGTTCAGTCGCCCCAGCGGCAATTCGCTCTTAACCTCGAATCCATAGAGGCTCCCCATGCGGTCTTAGGGTATGGATCGTGGAGGGAATGAAGATCGAAGCCGGCACCACGCTGCAGCGCACCGATCGCGCCGTGCACGGCGATCTGCCCGAGGAGACCGTGCTGCTCGACGTCGATGCCGGCACCGCGGTCCGCCTCAATTCCACCGGCGCCTGGATCTGGGAGCAGCTCGAGCAACCGCGCCAGGTCGGGGAGCTGGCGCGCGGCCTGGCCGAGCGATTCGAGATCGACGAGACGCGCGCCCTCGGCGACGTCGTTGCTTTTGCTCGCGAGATGGCCCGCCGCGAGCTGCTCGCCGCTAGCTAGCCCGCCAGCGCCTGCTTAGGCAAATTCTGGTCCGCGTGATAGCTCGAACGCACCAGCGGTCCTGAGGCGACCGACTCGAAGCCGAGCTCATACGCCGCTTTCTCCAGCGCCTCGAACTCCTCCGGGTGCCAGTAGCGCACGACCGGCAGGTGATTCTCCGTCGGGCGCAGGTACTGGCCGACGGTCAGCACCTGTACGCGGTGCTCGCGCAGGAGCCCGAAGGTCTCGACCATCTCCCCGAAGGACTCGCCGAGGCCGACCATCAGGCCCGACTTGGTGACGACGTCGGCGCCGCCCATCTCCTTCGCCATCTTCAGCACCCGAGCCGAGCGCAGGAATTTGGAGCCACGCCGCGCCACCGGGTAAAGCCGCGGCACCGTCTCGACGTTGTGGTTGAAGACATCGGGACGCTCGTGGATCACCTTGGCCAGCGGCATCTCCTGGCCGCGGAAGTCGGGGGTGAGGATCTCGACCTTGCAGCCCGGCGCCTGCATGCGGATCGAGCGGATCACGCCGACGAAGGCGCTCGCCCCGTAGTCGGGCAGGTCGTCGCGGTCGACCGAGGTGACCACCGCATGGCGCAGGCCCATCTTCTTCACCTGGTTGGCGACGCGCAGCGGCTCCAGCGGGTCGTTCCAGGTGGGCACGCCCGTCTTCACGTTGCAGAAGCCGCAGCGGCGGGTGCAGACGTCGCCGAGGATCATGAAGGTGGCGGTGCCGCGCTCCCAGCACTCGCCGACGTTGGGGCAGTTGGCCTCCTCGCAGACCGTGTGCAGGTTGTCGCTGCCGATCATCGACTTGAGCCGCCGGTAGGTCGGCCCGCCCGGCGCCGGCGCCTTCAGCCAGGGCGGCTTGCGGGCGCGGCGGAAGGGAACGGTATCGGCGCTCTCGGCTTCTGTTCCTCCGGGCTTGGCGCGGGACCGGGTGACGTGGATTCGCTCGGCGGACTCGGGCATCCGCCCTAAGTTACCTAGCGGCCGAGGTGGTGCTTGTGGTGATGGTGCTTGTGATGGCGACGGTGGTGCCGTTTGTGGTGCTTCTTGCGCTTGACCCGCCATTTGTACTGCGCCGGGCTGGCATCGACGTTTCCCGCCACATCGACCGCGCGCACCGCGAAGACGTGGGACTTGCCGCGCTTCACTTTGAACGTCAGCGGCGAGGCACAAGGCGCGAAGGGGCGGCCGTCGAGGCTGCACTGGAAGGATGCTCCCGCCTCGTTTGAGGAGAAGAGGAAGGTGGCCACACGCTTGCGAGTTTTGCTTGGTGGCCCTTTGTCGATCGTCGTGTCGGGCGCGACCACGTCCTGCTCCTCGTAGGCGCCGACGTCGGAGCCGTCGCCGCCAAGGGCGTTGGGGATCGCGCCGAAGTCGCTGGGGCGGCGGAACCCGCGCTGATCGGTGGTGGCGCCGAACGCGTTGCCGCGGTCGATCGCGACGCTGCCGGGCAGCAGCGCGTGGGTGAGCGTCGGGCCGCCGTTCGCGGCGAGGCTGGGATTGATTCCGGGGTTGGTCGAGGGGAGGTCGGTCGGCTGTGCGAAGCCGCAGCTGTTCCCGTCCTCGATGTTGAAGCCGGCGGAGGTCTGAGCAGTGCTGCAGCTCGGCGTTCCTCCCTGTGAGTTGGAGATGATCGTGTCGCGGATCGTGGTTTCCCCGAGGAGGTTGGCGCCTTTGACGATCTGGGTGGAGCTGGCGGAGTTGCCGGTGATCGTCGACCCGGTGATCAGGATGCCTTCGAAGCCCTCGACGCCACCGCCCTGCGCGACGGTCTGACTGGCCCCGTTGGCGGCGCTGACCGAGTTGCCGCTGATCGTGCTGCGATCGATTGTCGCGGTTTCTCCAAAGAGGGCGAGTCCGCCACCCTGGGCGACGACCTGCGTTCCGCTGCTGGTTGCGTTCGCGATGTTGCCGCTGATCGTGCTGCGCTCGATCAGCGCCGTGTCGAAGGCCGCGACTCCCGCCTCCTGGGCGACGGTCTGCGTGGTCCCGTCGGTCGCAGTCGCGGAATTACCACTGACCGTCGATTCGCGCATGACCAGCGGTCCGAAGCTGAGGATCCCGCCGCCCTGGGCGACCGCCTGCGTCCCGCCGGCGCCGACCGCTTGGTTGGCGCTCACGGTGACGCGTTCCAGCGTCAGCGGGCCAAAGCTGTTGATGCCGGCGCCGCTGGTGGAGCGCCCGTTGGAGATCGTCATGTCCCTGAACGTCGTATTTATTTCGGAGGAGACGCTGAAGATGCGGAAGCTGCCGGCGTTGCGGCGCACGGTGAGGCCGGTCTGGCCCGGGCCGTTGAGCACCAGGTCCTCAGAGATGCTGGGCAGGACCGTTTCCAGGTCGATCGTGCCGGTGGCGCCGATCGAGACCACGTCCGGGCCGGAGCTCGCGTTGGCCGCTTCGATCGCCGCGCGCAGGCTGCCAGCGCCGCTATCCGCCGTGGTGGTGACCGAGAAGCCGGCTGCTTGGCCGGCGGTGGGGAGTGCGAGGCCCAGCAGGGCGAGAGCGCCGAGGGCGATCGAGAGGCGTCGACGGCTCATGCGATGCCGAGCTTAGCGCTATCCAGGCCAAGATCCGAAGGAGTTGCGCTGCTGGCCACTCGTCCGTAGACATCGGCAAACCGCTCCGCCACGCTGCCGGCGAAGGACTCGAAATCCTGCTCGCTTCCCAGCTCGCGACTGAGCGACGTCGCCTGGCAGCCCTCGATCCCGCAGGGCACGACCCACTCGAAGGGCTGCAGGTCGTTGTTGACGTTGACCGAGAGGCCGTGTGTGGTGATGCCGCGGCTGACGTGGACGCCGATCGAGCCGATCTTGCAAGCCTCCGCGGCTGGCGGTCCGATCCCATCTGACCTCTGCACACCCTCAGCGCCCGGGCGGGTTGACCCCGGCGGTTCGCCTTCTGTCCAGACTCCGGTCAGGCCGTCGATCGTCTGGGCAGTGACGCCGTGCTCGCCGAGCGCCGAGATCGCCACCCGCTCCAGCCGCCGCACGTACTCGTGGACGTCATCGTCGTAAGGGCGCAGGTCGACGATCGGGTAGGCGACGAGCTGGCCGGGCCCGTGGTAGGTGACGCGACCGCCGCGATCCGTGTCGCGCAGCTCGATCCCCTGCATCTCGTACCACTCGTCCGCCATCGGCAGCTCCTCCGGCGTGGAGCGGCGGCCGCGGGTGTAGACCGGCGGGTGCTCGAGCAGCAGCAGCACGTCGGGGATCGAGCTGTCCTCGCGTGCGTCGCGCAGCCAGCGCTGGACGACGAGGGCCTCGTCATAGGGGACGAGGCCGCAGCGGACGACGAGGACTTCGGGGCTCATCCTCGAAATCGTTGCACGGCGCCGCTTATCCTTGGCGCTGCTACCCATGGTCCAGTCGAAGGCCCTCCGACCAGACTGGCTTCCAGCCGTCACTCTCAGCGCCGCGCTCGCCGCCGCGATGGTCGCCTGGAACCCGCAGGTGGGCGACCTGGCCGCCCAGGTCTTCCGCGCCGAGCTCTTCCAGCACGCCGGGCTCTCGATCTGGAACGGCAGCTGGTACGGCGGCCACTACACGCTCACCTACAGCTTCCTCTTCCCGCCGCTGGCCTCGCTGCTCGGCGTGCAGCTGCTCGGCGCGATTTCGGTGGTCTCCTCCTCCTATCTCTTCGATCGGCTCGTACGCGACCGCTGGGGAGAGCAGGCGCGCTGGGCCACGCTCTGGTTCGCCGCTGGCGTGGTGACGCTGCTCGCCGACGGGCAGCTCACCTTCGCGCTCGGACTCGCCTTCGGACTCGCCGCGCTGCGCTGCCTGCAGCTGGACCGCGGCAAGCGGGCGCTGCTCGCCGCCGCCGGATGCGCGCTGTCGAGCCCGGTGGCCGCGGCCTTCCTCGCCGGCGTTGTCCTGATCGGGGCACTGGGGCGGGACAGGGGCGAGCTCGGGCGCCGCCCGCTGAACCGAGTTGCGCTCGGGATCTCAGCGGTCTCACTCGGCCTGATCGTCGTCCCCAACCTAGCCTTCCCGGAGTCCGGTCAGTTCCCCTTCGCCTTCTCCTCGTTCGTGGCGATCCCGCTCTGGTGCGGCTCGGCGCTCTACGTCACCCGCGGCCTGCGCGAGGAGGAGCGGGACTTGCGCTTGGCGATCGCCGCCTACCTGATCGTCTCCATCGTCATCTGGCTCGTGCCGAACCCGATGGGCGGCAACGCGGTTCGCCTTGGCGCCCTATTTGGCGGCCCGGTGCTGGCGGCCGTGGTACTCGCACGCCGCCCGCGCGTGTCGGCCTGGTTCCTGGCGCTCTTCATGGCCGGTGGCCTCTACTGGCAGGTGACGGCTAGCGTCAGTCAGCTCGTCCGCAGCGTCGGCGATCCCTCAACCTCACGCAGCTACTTCCAGCCCGCCGCTCAGTGGCTTCACGCCCATGGCGGGCCCGGCGTTCGGGTCGAGATTCCGCCGACCGCAAACCACTGGGAGTCCGCGTACCTGGCGACCCAATTCGAGCTGGCGCGAGGCTGGCTGCGACAGCTCGACACCACCCGCGACGACATCTTCTACGACGACGAGAATCGACTCACCCCGACCGCCTACAGCCACTGGCTGCGCCGCAACGCGATCACCTACATCGCGCTGCCCGACGCGCAGCTGGACTACTCCTCCGTCGCGGAGCGGCGCTTGATCCTGCGTGAGCCGTCCTACCTCGAACCCCGGTGGAGCTCGGACCACTGGCGGATCTACGCCGTCCGCGATCCCGAGCCGCTGGTGGATCCAATGGCCGGCGCGGCCGCGCACACCCTCTGGGTCGGCCGCCAAGGTTTCGGTCTTGACGTAAGTCGTCCCGGCGACTTCCTCGTCCGTGTCAATTTCACCCCCTACTGGTCGATCGACCGCGGCGCCGGCTGCCTGCTCCGCCGCGGAGACTGGACCGTCGCGCGGGCCTCTCACCCCGGCATCCTCAGAGTCTCGGCCGACTTCTCCCTCGGCCGCGCCTGGAACGCGGTCACCGGAGCGAAGAAGACCTGCTGAGCGATGCCTACGGCTGGCCGGGCGGGAGTCCCGCGTCGCGCATCGCCAGGGCAAATTTCGCGAATTCGCCCTGGAAGTGGTGCAGTTCGAGGGGGTGACCGGCCCCGTCGGCGGCGGGCGAGGGCCCCTGGCCTGTTCCACGCCGGCTTTCCCGGGCTTTCACCCGCCATTGGATCATTTCTTGGTGTAGCTCGGCGCGAGTGTCAATGTCTTTGCGCGGCTCTGCCTCCAGCAGCATTCCCAGGTGCGGCGCTTTCTGTACTCGCTCGGGCATCGACGCCAGCGCATGCTCCGGGTTCGCCGCGAAGCGCCGCAGGATCGTCGCGATCAGGCTGGTGTGCTCGAGCGTCTCGTGGCAGACGAACTTGCGCACCCGCGGCCCCACCACTAGCGCCGGAACCCTGACCCCCAGGGTTGGATAGCCGGAGCCGTCGTCGACTGCGGGAGGAGCGACGTGGTCGTAGAAGCCGCCGTGCTCGTCGTAGGCGATGACGAGGACCGTGTCCTCCCAGGCGGGGCTGTTGGCTAGCGCCTCGTAGAGCTCCAGCACCAGCGACTGCCCGGCCCTGACGTCAGAGGGCGGATGGTCGTCGTTGGAGTTGGGGTCGAAGACGCTGAGGTCGATGAAGTTGGGGTCGATCCAAGAGACGTCGCGCAGCTCCCCTTTGGCCGCGTCGTCGAGGAAGCTGTCGTGGCTGACAATCGCTGACTCGAGCGCCTGCGTCGCCAGGCGCAGCTTCTTGCGGTTGAAGTAGGTGAAGTTGTCGCGCTTGAGGTCGCGGACGCGGCGGTAGAGCTTGTCGGCCGCGCGCAGGGTTGCGGGGTCGTGCGAGTACCAGCGCCACTGCGAGTCCTGCAGCTGGCGGGTGAAGGCCTCGACCTTGAAGATCGGCGCGTCGGCGATGGCCCCGACCCGGGGCAGCCCCTTGATGACCTTGAACAGCTCGTCCAGCAGTCCCGGTTTGTACCCGATCGGGTCCTCCTCCTGCCCAGCAAGCGAGTAGAGGCGGTTGGGCCAGGTGTCGCCAGGGATCGAGGAGTGCCAGGCATCGCATACGCAGAAGTTGTGCGCCAGGTGCTTGTAGACCGGCAGGTGGCCACCGCCAAAGTGACCCATTGGCACTTTCAGGAACTCGGGAGCCAACTCGATCGGGTGGCCTTGCTCGTCCTTACGGGTGGAGGCGAAGTTCTTGACGAAACCGGTGTTGCCGTTCTGCAGCTGACTGTGCACGCAGCTGGGGGAGTGGCAGGGATCGAGGATCTTTGGCTTGTGCCCGGGTGGTGGGTCCGGCGCCGTTTCGCCGGGACCCCATTCGAAGGGGTCATATGGGTTGTCCGCGGCGTCGTAGTTGGTTTTCGCCTGGCTGAGCCCGTTGACTTCCAAGCCTTCTTTCTCGAGGAAGCCGAGCATCTGATCGAAGGAGCGGTTCTCCATCATCAGCACGACGATGTGCTTGACGGAGCGCAGGCGCTCGAGCGCCTCGTTGGCGGCCACAGTCATTTGGGGCACCCTCTCAGATCAAACCTGACTACACAAGTCTTCCCAAACGGTAGGCTCGAATTAACACATAAAGAGCTACAGGGCCAGGGACAGCGGCTCTTCGAGCAAGGTGCGAACGCGGGCGAGGAATTCCGCGGCGGGGGCGCCGTAGAGGATGCGGTGGTCGCAGGCCAGGTTGATGCGCATTAGGTGAGCGGTCGTGGTTTGGCCGTCGCGGACGACGGGACGCTCGGCGATCGCGCCGACGGCGAGGATCGCCGCTTGCGGCGGGTTGATCACGGCGGCAAAGCTATCGATCCCGAACATCCCCAGGTTCGACACGGTGAAGGTCGCCCCCGAAAGCTCCGGCGGCGTGATCTGCTCCTCCCGCACCCGCTGCGCCAGCCCCCTGGAGTCGGTGGCGATCTGCCGCAGGTTCTTCTGATCCGCGTCGAAGATCGTCGGCACCACAAGCGCGTCGCGAGCCGCCACCGCAACCCCCACGTTCACCCGCGAGTACAACTCAAACCGCCCGTCCCGATAGGCCCCATTGGCCCGCGGGTGCTCCCGCAACCCCAGCGCACAAGCCTTGACCACCATGTCGTTGAAGGACGGAACGACGTCGCCCTCTTTCGCCCCCGCCTTGATTTGGGACCGCGCGGCGACGAGCCGACTCATATCGATCTCAGCCTCTAGATAAAAGTGCGGCGCCGTCGCCTTCGACTCCGACATCCGCCTGGCTACCGTCGATTGCAGCTTTGACGGGTCTTCGTATCTGACCTGGCCCTTCGCGGTCTCAGGAGCTTCAGAAACTGCAGCAGGTGGAGAAGCAGCAACCGCGGCTGGAGCGGTGCTCGGCTCGGCCTTTTCGACGTCAGCCTTGACGATCCGCCCGCCCGGTCCTGAGCCCTGAAGCCGAGTGAGGTCCAGCTCCTTCTCCTTGGCAAGTCGTCGAGCTATCGGTGACGCCTT
The DNA here is from genome assembly GCA_033856195.1 of Solirubrobacterales bacterium. Classification (GTDB taxonomy): domain Bacteria; phylum Actinomycetota; class Thermoleophilia; order Solirubrobacterales; family 70-9; genus VRUE01. The sequence continues at coordinate 10,149 of JAWVFL010000079.1, forward strand.
TGGACGGTCACCGCCGTTGGAAGCTGCTGACGGTTCGATCGCCTCTTCCGCGGGTGGCGTGGGTGATGGGGGGGTCGAGGACGACGTCGCCCGCAGTGCCCCCCCATCACCCACGACAGGACCCGCGGTCGAGCGCTCGGTTCCTTCGCCGTCCTGACTCGGCGCCTCCGAATCACCAACCCGCGCAATCGGTGTGCCAATGGCCACGGTCTCGCCCTCTTCAACCAAGATCTCGCTCAGCGTCCCCGCCACATCGCTTTCGTAGGCCATATTCGCCTTGTCCGTCTCGATCTCCACCAGCTCATCCCCAATGGCAACCTCGTCCCCCGGCTGCTTGAGCCACTGCAGGATCGTCCCCTCCTCCATCGAGTCCGAGAGCCGCGGCATCACCACCTCAGCCATCAGATCGAGCCCTCCAAGGCCGCCAAGGCCGCGCTCACCACATGCTCCTCGTGCGGAATCGCCGCCTGCTCCAGCCGCCGCGAGTACGGCATGTGGACGTCCGCCCCGGTGACCCGCTGCACCGGGGCGTCGAGGTGGTCGAAGGCCTGCTCGGTGATCAGGGTGGCGAGGTTGGCGCCGACGCCGCCGTGCGGCCAGCCCTCCTCGACGATCACCGCCCGGTTCGTCTTGCGCACCGAGGCGAGGATCGTGTCGAGGTCGAGCGGGCGCAGTGTGCGCGGGTCGATCACCTCGGCCTCGACGCCGTGCTCGTGGGCGAGCGTCTGCGCCGCCTCCTCGGCGATGTGCGCCATCTTGAGGATGCCGACGATCGTCACGTCGCCACCCTCGCGCCGCACGGCCGCCTCGCCGAAATGCAGGATCTCATCGCCGTCGTCGTCAACCTCCCCGCGGGCGCCGTAGAGGCTCTCGTGCTCGATGAAGATCACCGGGTTGTCGTCGCGGATCGCCGTCTTCAGCAATGCCTTGCCGTCGGCCGGCGTCGAGGGGCAGGCGACCAGCAGCCCCGGCACCTGCAGAAAGAGCGCCTCGAAGCTGTGCGAGTGAGTGGGGCCCAGCTGGTGCCCCCCGCCGCCTGGCATCCGCACCACCATCGGCACCCGCGCCTGGCCGTTGAACATGTAGGGGATCGCCGCCGCGTGGTTGACGATCTGGTCCAGTGCCAGCAGCGAGAAGTTGACCGTCATCAGCTCGACGATCGGGCGCAGGCCGCCCATCGCTGCACCCACGCCGGCGCCGACGATCGTGTTCTCGGAGATCGGCGTGTCGCGCACGCGCCGCTCGCCGAACTCGTCGAGCAGGCCTTCGGTCACCTTGAAAGCGCCCTGGAAGACGCCGACGTCCTCGCCCATGACCAGCACCGCCTCGTCCCGGCGCATCTCCTCCGCCATCGCATCCCGCAGCGCCTCGCGCATTCGCAGCGTCGCCATCAGTCCTCCACCTCCTCGGCGATCTCGGACTCGGCTCCCTCTTGGGCGTCGCCGTGCGTCGCCGGATTGGGACGGGGACCGTCGGGCTGCCCGGCATAGGCCGCCCCGGCTTCGGCTAGCTCGCGCGCGGCAGCGGGCATGTTCTCCTCGCGCTCGCCGCGATGTGGCTCGGGACTGCGCTCGTCGACCGCGTACCAACCGGCGTCGCTGTCGACCACGTAGAGATTCTCGTAGAGCGTGTCGAGCGCCGGCTCGGGCGAGGCGTCGGCAAACTCGACCGCCGCCAGCACCGTCTCCTCCGCCTTGTCGCGCACCTCCTGCACCTCGCGCTCGCCCAGCACACCCGCCTCGACACAGCGCCGCGCGAAGTTCTCGATCGGGTCCTTCTCGCGCCACTCCTCGACCTCCTCGCGCTCGCGGTAGACCTCGGGGTCGGCGGCGGAGTGGCCACGGTAGCGGTAGGTGAAGGCCTCGAGCAGGGTTGGCCGACGCTCCTCGCGGGCGAGCCGCACGCCCTCGGTGACGCTCTCGCGCACCGCCAGCACGTCCATGCCGTCGATCCGCTGGCCAGGGATCCCGTAGCCCTCGGCCTTCTTGGAGAGGTCGGTCTGGGCCGAGTGGCGCTCGACCGAGGTGCCCATCCCGTAGAGGTTGTTCTCGACCAGGAAGAGGATCGGCAGGCTCCAGAGCGCCGCCAGGTTCATCGTCTCGCCGAAGTTGCCGGCGTTGGAGGCGCCGTCGCCGAACATGCAGACGGTGACCGCGTCCTCCCCTTTGAAGTCGGAGGAGAGTGCCAGTCCAGCTGCGATCGGCAAGTTGCCGCCGACGATCCCGTAGCCGCCCATGAAACGGTGCTCGGCGTCGAAGATGTGCATCGAGCCGCCGCGCCCGCCGCTGGTCCCGTCGACGCGTCCGAAGAGCTCCGCCATCACGTGCTTGGGATCGGTGCCGCGGGCGATCGCGTGGCCGTGCGTGCGGTAGGTGCCGATCAGGTAGTCCTCCTCGCGCATCACCGAGGCGGTGCCGACGATCGTCGCCTCCTCGCCGATCGCAAGGTGGAGGAAGCCGCCTGCCTTGGCGCGCTGATACTGGCGCCCCGCCTCCTCCTCGAAGCGACGGATCAACGCCATGCGGGCGAGGAGCTCGTAAGCGGTGGAAGCGTCGGGCAGATCGGCCACGACCTGACCTTAGCTCGCGGCGGAGACCGCCTCCTCGACCCGGTCGTCGCCCCAGAAGACCTCGTCGCCGACGACGAGCGATGGGACACCGCTGACGCCCAGCTGGGCGGCCCGATCGGTCGCCTCGCGCAGGGCGTTCTTGACGCCTTCCGTCTCGACCGCCTTGAGCAGTGCGTTTGGGTGCAGCTCGCACGCGGCGGCGGCGATCAGCACGTTGTCGGCCTCGCTGAGGTCGCGCCCGGCGGCGAATGCCTGCCGGAAGGCGGCGAGGGAGAAGGAGACGGTGCGTCCCGTCTGCTTGGCGAAGGTCGCGGCGCGCATCGCCATCAGCATGTTGCCCGGCCACGGCTCCGGCCAAGCGAGCGGCGGCAGCCCATACTCGGCGGCACGCCGTTCCACCTCGGCCATCCCCGCCTCCCGCCCCGGCCCGTTGCCCCAAGAGTCACGCCCGAAATGCCGGAACAGCCCGCCGAGCAGGATCGGCTGCCACTCCGGCTGCCCCAGCTCCGCTTCGTTGAAGAGCGCGCTGACCCGCTCGGCGGTCAGGTACGCGTAGGGCGAACCGAGGTCGAAGTAGAAGGTCGCGGGTCGGGTCACGCGGACACTTTATGTGCCGGGTGCGCTGGGATCTCATGTACGTTCATAGCCATGAGGAAGCGCGTGAGAATTGGTAGAGGAGGGGAGATCTCGATCCCCGCACCGATCCGTATGCGGCGGGCCACAGCGACGGTCACGCTAGAAGCCCAAGGGGATCAGATAGTGCTCAAGCCAACTCGTGAGGATCCGATCGGGGCAGCCGCCGTGCGTTCGCTGGTCTAGTCCCCGACATCGACCTTGAGGAAGTGCGTCGCGAGGAGCGGGAAGCCGAACTCGAAGCCGAAGAACGGAAGCTCAGCCTGTAACGCCGCAGCGGCTCAGGCGTGGATCGCCCAGCCGTCGACCGCCCGTGCGGCGTCGAGGATCGCCTCGGAGATCGTCGGATGGGGATGGACGATCTGGGCGAGCTCCTGGTAGCCGCCCTCGAGCGCCATCGTCGCGACCAGCTCGGCGATCATGTCGCAGGCGCGGTTGCCGACGATGTGGGCGCCTAGCAGCTCGCCGTACTTGGAATCGACGACGAGCTTTACCAGGCCGTCTTTGTCGTCGTAGACGGTGGCGCCACCGACGCCGCCGAGCTTCTGCTTGCCGACCTTGATGTCGTGCCCGGCCTCCTTGGCTGCCGCCTCGGTGAGGCCGACGCTGGCCACCTGCGGGTGGCAGAAGGTCGCCCCGGCGACGAGGTTCTGGTCGACCGGGTGGGCCGGCTCGCCCGCCGCGTGCTCGGCCGCGACGACGCCCTCCTCGGAGGCCTTGTGGGCGAGCGCCTTGGCGTTGACCAGGTCGCCGATCGCGTAGACCTTGGGATTTGAAGTCCGCTGGTACTCGTCGACTTTGACCTTGCCGTTTGCGGCAAGCTCGACCCCGGCGCCCTCGAGTCCAAGCCCCTCGACATCGGCGGTGCGTCCCCCGGCGATGCAGAGGTAGTCGACCTCGGTCGACTTCTCGCCGTAGCTGATCTTGACGGAGTTATCGCCCGCCTCGACGTCGGCGACCGGGGTGCCGGTCGAGATCGTGATGTCCTGCTTCTTGAAGGCGCGCTCGACTACCCGGGCCATGTCCTTGTCCTCTGCGGGGAGGATCTGGTCGAGCATCTCGATTAGCACGACCTCGGTGCCGAAGCGTCCATAGGCGGATGCGATCTCGCAGCCCGAGGCTCCGGCGCCGGCCACGGCGATCTTCTGCGGCTGCTTGGGCAGCGACCAGGCGCCCCAGGTGTCGACGACCCGTCCACCGAACTCGACGCCGGGAATCGGCAGGGCGATCGAGCCGGTCGCCAGCACGACCGTGCCGGCCTCGTAGACCTCGTCGCCGACCTTGACGTTGCCCTCCGGCGCCAGCGAGCCCTCGCCCTCGATCAGGGCGATCTTGTTCTTGTCCCAGAGCATCTTGACGCCGTTGGAGAGCGACTCCGAGACGTCGGTGCGGCGCTTGCCCAATGCCTCCCAGTCGATCGAGACGTCCTTGGCGACGATGCCCAGCTCCGCGCCCTCACGCGCTTGCTCGTAGATCTCCGCCGTGCGCAGCACGGTCTTGGCCGGGATGCAGGCGTAGTTGAGGCAACGGCCGCCGGCCTTGTCGCGCTCGACGACCGCGGTCTTCTTGCCCAGCTGAGCGGCACGGATCGCGGCCACGTAGCCGCCCGGGCCCCCGCCGATGACGATCACGTCGAAGGAATCTGCCACTCGCTTGAGCCTATAGAACCGGCTTACTCGCGCGTGGGCATCTGAATCCGCGCCATCGCCTTGACCATCAGCCAGAAGAAGGCGCCGGCGACGAGGAGCAACGCGAGGGTGGCGAGAACCTGACCGACGGTCGCCGCCTGCAGGGCCAGGCCGTAGACGGCGCTGAAGATGAGGAAGACGAGGATCAGCTGGAAGCCGAGCACCGCCCAATAGCGGGAGCGCCACATTCCCCAGGCCATCAGGCCCGTCAGCAGTGCCGGGGCCAGCACCTGGATGAAACGCGGTTTCTCACCGCCCACCTCTGCCCCGGCGAGGTAGCTGACGACGATTGAGATGGTGATCAGGGCGGAGATGACGGCGCCGATCGTCACCACCAGCGGCCGCTCGCCATCAGCTAGCGGATCGAGAGCTTCGCGCGCTTCCTGGTTTCGCTCCTCGGCCCGCGCGTAGCCGCGCTCCATGCGCTCGCGCGGCGTTGCTGGAGCGCCGCGCTGCTTGCGCTTGCGGGGGTGGTCAGGCACCCGGAGCTGCCTCCCCAGTGGAGGCGAAGGCGCCGCGCAGCTCTTCGGCGACTGCGGCGGGATCCGCCGCGTCGCGAATCGCCCGCACGACGCAGAGCCGCCGCGCGCCGGCCTCGACCGCCTGCCCCGCGTTGGTTGGGTCGATCCCGCCTATTGCGAAGAAGGGATGGGGCGCCTTTGCCGCGGCGTGGGAGATCAGCTCGAGGCCGACCGCGGGACGCCCCTCCTTGGTCGGCGTCTCCCAGATGGGCCCCACGCTGATGTAGTCGGCAGGCGCCTCGGCGGACGCGGCGATCTGGTTCTCGGAATGGGTGGAGAGGCCGACGATCGCGTCGGGCCCGACCGCCGCTCGCGCTTCGTCGACACCTATGTCTTCCTGACCGACATGGACGCCGTCGGCGTCGCAGGCTCGCGCCAGGTCGGGATCGTCGTTGACGACGAAGAGGGCGCTGTAGGTGTCGCAGAGACGGCGGAAGGTCTGGGCCGAGAGCTCGATCTCGCGCCTCGAGAGTGACTTCTCGCGCAGCTGGACGAGGTCGACGCCGCCGCGCAGGGCCGCCTGCAGCAGCGGCTCGGGATCGGCGCCGCGCGGTCGCGCCTCGCAGCAAAAGTAGAGGCGCGCCGTACGCAGGCGCTCGCGACGCAGCGGTCCCTCGCCCTCGGGTGGTGCCAGGCTCACCCCCCAAGTATCGCTCTGTAGCATCGGTGGTGTACGGGAGCCCACGAGGCTGAGAGGGTGGCAGCGAGGCCACCGACCGTCTGAACCTGATCCGGGTAATGCCGGCGGAGGCAAGCTTGAGCGACAGAGGCAGCTATGACGCGGTGATCGTCGGAGGCGGAGTGATCGGCCTCTGCTGTGCTTGGCGGCTCGCCCAGCGCGGCGCCGGCGTAGTCGTCCTCGATCGGGCCGAGCCACCGGCCGGCGCAACCCGTGTCGCGGCGGGGATGCTGGCGCCGATCGGCGAGCTGGCCTTCGGCGAGCCGGAGCTGTTGCGGATGACGGTTGCGGCCGCCGGGGGCTACCCGGACTTCGTCGCCGAGCTCGAGGCGGCGAGCGAGGTCGGCACGGGCTACGCTCGGCACGGCGCCCTGCACGTCGCCCTCGATCGGGACGAGGCTGCCGAGCTGCGCCGCGTCCACGCCCTGCAGCGCTCGCTCGGCCTCGGCGCCGAGTGGCTGCCACCACGCCGCTGTCGCGAGCTGGAGCCCGGACTGACGCCGTCCTTCAACGGCGGCGTCCACGCCCCTGACGAGGCGGCGATCGATCCCCGCCGGATGACCGTTGCCCTGCTCGCCGTTCTGGCCGCCGAAGGTGTCGAGGTGCGCACCAACGCCGATGTCGTCGCGCCGCTGCTCGGCGGCGAGCGGATCGAAGGCGTGCGCACCGGCTCGGGCGAGGAGCTGCGAGCCGACTCGGTGGTCCTCGCCAGCGGCGCTTGGTCCGGGGCGGAAGGGTGGCTGCCCGAGAGCACCCGCCCACCGGTGCGCCCGGTCAAAGGCCAGATCCTCGAGTTGCGCTCGCCGGAAGGTAAGGCGCCCTGCGAGCGGATCGTCGCCTCCGAGCGCGTCTACCTGGTGCCCCGCCCCGACGGTCGCCTGATCGTCGGGGCGACCACCGAGGAGCGTGGCTTCGACCCGACGGTCACCGCCGGTGGAGTGCACGAGCTGCTGCGCGAGGCCTACCGCCTGCTCCCCGAGGTCGCCGAGATGGAGCTGGTCGAGTCGATGGCCGGCCTGCGGCCGGGCACGCCAGACAACCTGCCGCTGATCGGTCCCGGTGCGCTCGACGGCCTCGTTCTCGCCTGCGGCCACTACCGCAACGGGATCCTGCTGGCGCCGCTCACCGGCGAAGCGGTCGCTGCCCTGCTCAGCGGCGAAGGATTGCCCGACACTGTGGCCGCGGCCGATCCGGAGCGGCTCGTGGGCGTCGGGGCGGCACGGTGAGGATCGAGCTGAACGGTCGGGCGCGGGAGCTGGCCGAGGGCGCCAGCCTTGCCGACGCGGTGCGGGCGGCCGGAGCCGATGAGGCTCGTGGCGTCGCCGTCGCCCTCGATGGCGAGGTCTCCCCACGCGGTGAGTGGGCTCAGACGCCGCTGGTCGAGGGAAGCAAGGTCGAGGTGCTGGCGGCGATCCAGGGTGGCGCGGAGGGCTGGGAGCTGGGCGGCCGGGCCTGGACCTCGCGCCTGATCGCGGGGACCGGCGGCTTCCGCTCGCTCGAGCAGATGGAGCAGGCGCTGCAGGCCGCGGATGCCGAGATCGTCACCGTCGCCCTGCGCCGCATCGACCCCGATGCCAGGGGCTCGGTGCTCGACGTGCTCGACCGGCTCGGCCTCTTCGCGCTTCCCAACACAGCCGGTTGCTACACCGCTCGCGACGCTGTCAGCACCGCCCGGCTCGCCCGCGAGGCCTTCGAAACCGACTGGATCAAGCTCGAGGTGATCGGCGATGACCGCACGCTCTTCCCCGATGCGGTGGAGCTGCTCGACGCGGCCGAGACCCTGGTCGGCGAGGGCTTCACCGTCCTGCCCTACACCAATGACGACCCGATCCTGGCGCGCCGCCTCGAGGAGGCCGGCTGCGCAGCGGTGATGCCGCTCGGCTCGCCGATCGGCTCCGGCGCCGGCATCCGCAACCCGTACAACATCGCGATCATCGCCGAGCGCGCCGCCGTCCCGGTCGTCCTCGACGCTGGCATCGGCACCGCCTCCGATGCGGCCCTGGCGATGGAGCTGGGCTGCGACGCGGTGATGGCGGCCAGCTCGATCTTCGGCGCCACCGATCCGGTGGCGATGGCCACCGCCCTGCGCCTCGGCGTCGAGGCGGGCCACGCCGCCCGCGGTGCCGGCCGCATCCCCCGCCGCGCCCACGCCGAGGCCTCGACCCCGGGCCAAGGTCTGCCCGAACTTTCCTGACCGCAGCCCCGAGTCCCCGGTGCCCGATTACCATTGATCGCCGAGCCCCTGTAGCTCAGCTGGTTAGAGCGGCGGCCTTTTAAGCCGCGCGGCGCCGGTTCGAATCCGGTCGGGGGCACTTGACGACAATCGCATTCTAACGCCGAATACGGCAGCCCCACGATCGATGTGGACCCAAACTTGGCTCCGTGGGTACCACATTTGGGCACCAAGCGGGCTGCCTAGGAGGCGAGGCCGCCGGCCGAAAAGTGGCCGCCCAAGGCCGGGTTGAACTCGAGCCGGCCCTACGATGTCCTTCGTGATGAATCCACCGCTCGAAGACTCGGGAGACAAGGTCGGCTGATGCCGAAACGAACGCGTTCGCAGCGAATAGCTGAGAAGTCGCGCCGGGCACTCGAAGAGAGGCTCGACGAACGCTTCCTCTTCCGTAACGAGCAGGAAGACTACGGGATCGATGGGAGCATCGAGGAGTTCGACGCAGACGATCGTGCAACCGGTCTGCGCTTCCCGGTCCAGCTCAAGGCGACCGACGGCGAGGATCACGGTACCGCCCTCAAGCGCTCGATCCCGACCGACCACGCCGCCTACTACAACTCGCTCTCGCAGCCGCTCTTGATGGTCCGATACCTCGCGCCCGCTGACGAGCTCTACGTCCGCTGGTGGCACGACCCGCTGCCCGGCAAGCGCCCGCCGAGAGCAGACGCCGCCTCCCGCACCTTTCACTGGTCCGAGGAGGACATCTTCGAGACCGCGGACTCAGATCGCCTAGCAGAGGAGGCTCGCGGCTTTTACGAACTGCGCTCGGTCTCTCCGCCGCTGCCCTTCTTCTTCGAGGTGGCAGTCGAGGAGGCTCCCTTCGAACTCGGGGCGACCGAGATCGAACTTGCGATGGAGGCAGCGGCGAACACGCGACCCGACGTGATCGAGGTGCGCGCCACAAAGGCGAACGGAAAGCTGATCATCCGCGATCGGCTGCTGGTCGTCGAGCTCTCGGGAACGAGAGCGGCGAGCTATGACCTCGGCGATGACTATGAGCCGGGAGAGGACGCCGAGCAGCTCGCCGTCGACATGATGGCGTTGTGTGGCGCCGGCTTCGCCCGCTGGGGTCAGAACGATCTGGCGGCCCGAATCGCCACCACGTTCTACGCCGAGTCGACACTCGCCGCGGACCCCGATGCCGCCCTGCTCTTCGCCGGGGCGATGACAGCCGCGCGCCGGCTGCCGGAGTCGCTTGCGATCGCCGAGGAAATCGACGCCGCGGCGGCATCGCCGGAGACCAACACCAGTTTCCTCTTCACCCTTACCCCGCGCCGCCACATCCCATCGCTGACCGAAGCGGAGAAAGAGGCCTACGCGAAGGCGATCGAAGACCGGATCCGCCGACGCGAAGAGACCGGCGAAACGATCGCGGCCTCACGCGAAGCCCTCTCGCTGGCCAATCATTTTCGCTACGAGGTTAAGGGCGAGGCGGCGGTCAGCTTCTACGAGCGGGCCGCCGAACTCGATCCTGGATACCGGCAGCGGGTCCATTATTGGCATGAGCTTGGGGGCGCCTATTTCTTTGCCGGCCACCCGTTGGACGCAGCAAAGGCCTACGCCAAGGCATTTGAGTTGGATGGCGATGCGTGGGACCAGATCCTCGGCGCCGATGCCCTCCTCTACGCTGGGCGCTACGCCGAATCGAGAGATGCAATGCGAGATGCGATCCCCGAGATCGAGAGCTTTCAACGCGGCGCCGAGTATCCGCTGAAGCTGCTGTTGCTCGACTTCCTCGTCGACGAGCGCGGGATAGCTAGCCAGGAGCGCGACCTAACGAAGGCAAGAGCGCTGTTCGAGCAGGCGTTTGCAGGTGATCCGGCGATCCCCGACGCCGATCTGTTGTGGCAGGTGATTGACGTCGACGGCATCAATCCGTTTGCGTGGTGGAACCTCGCAGTCGCTGCCGAGGGGGAAGGCGATTACGAGACCGCCGGCCTGCGCTTCCTCTTTTCCGCGATCGGCTCCCCGCTTGACGAGCAGGCATGGGCTAGGTCGATCCTGTATCTGGTGCGTGCCGAAGTCGATGCAACGCTCAGCGCGATGGTTGTCGTCACCGCCGACAGGTTGACGGGCGGAAAGGCGATCCCAACCGTCAACAAGATCGCCCCCGAAGCAATGACATCCGAGTTGCGGGTGGGACTGGTCGACAGCATGCGGAAGCTCGTTGCCGACATCGCTGACCCTCGCGAGGACGGGCTCGAGCTCCGGATCATCGGAAGCGGCGCCGAGGTAGAGAGCGTCAAGGTTGCTGGAGCGCGAACGCGAGAGGACTAGCGGGGCCGGCTAAGTTCCTGACTCAGTCTTGCGATCTTTTGCCCTTCCCGTACAATGTCCGGGTCATGGAGCCGACCACAAGCCCGAAGACCCGCCGGATCGAAGTCCGGCTGAGTGACGAGGAGCGCCAGCTCGATGCCGCTGCCGCCTCGGCGTTGGGCGAGAGCCTGAGCGACTTCTTCCGTCGTGCCGCTCAGGCGCGGGCGCAGGAGGTGCTGGCCGACCAGCGCACGATCTCACTCAGCATGGTGGAGGCGACGCGCTTTCTCGCGGCGCTCGAGCGGCCCGACGAGGGCACGGTAGCCCGACTCGAAGATCTCCGCCGCCGCGCGTGACCGAAGCGCCTGCGCTCACCGAGCGCTACGACCCCGCGGTTCACGGGGTGGCGGATTTTGCTTGCGGCGAGGATTCGCTCGACCGTTGGCTGCATCGCTACGCGGGACAGGGCGAGCGACGCGATGCGACTCGCACCTTTGTGGCTACCGACGAGCTAGGCGCGGTACGCGGCTACTACACGCTCGTAGCCGGCCAGCTTGAGCATGCCGAGGCGACCGAGGCGGTGCGCAAGGGCCTCTCGCGGCACTTCCCAATTCCGGTGGCGATCCTCGCCCGCCTCGCCGTTGACGAGCGCAGTCAGGGGAAGGGGCTTGGCGCGTCCCTGCTCAACGACGCCCTTGAGCGGATATGCCGAGCTGCACAAGAGGTCGCCGTGCGGGCGGTGGTCGTTCACGCCATCAGCCAAGCAGCTGTGGACTTCTACGAGCGCTTCGGCTTCCGCGGTCTCAGTGAGGCCCCGCGGAGCTTGATGGTCACACTGGCCGAGATTAACGAGGCCGGCTATGGGCGATAGGAACCCTTTTAAGCCGCGCGGCGCCGGTTCGAATCCGGTCGGGGGCACTAGGACCCTTCCTGGACCAGCTATAAATAACGTGGTTTCTCAACTCGAGGGCGGGGGCTTTCTATGTGTGGGATCACGGGCTGGGTGGATTTTGACGCCGATCTGACGGCGGAGCGGGACACGATCGAGGCAATGACCGCGACGATGTCGCTGCGAGGACCCGACGACGGCGGGGTATGGCTGTCGCCGCATGCGGCGCTTGGGCACAGACGGCTCGCGGTGATCGATGTCGAGGGGGGTGTGCAGCCGATGTCCGCCGCCGACGGTGAGGTGATCCTGACCTACAGCGGCGAGGTCTACAACTACCGCGAGCTGCGTCGTGAGCTGGAGGCGGCGGGGCAGCAGTTCCGCACCGCCAGCGACACCGAGGTCGTGCTGCGCGCATACCTCGAGTGGGGGATGGACTTCCTCGAGCGGCTGAATGGGATGTACGCGTTCGCGATCTGGGACGGGCGGTCCGAGGAGCTGCTGCTCGTACGCGACCGCTTGGGCATCAAGCCGCTCTTCTACTACCCCCTTGCGAACGGTCTTCTCTTCGGCTCCGAGCCGAAGGCGATCCTTGCCAACCCTCAAGCCACGCGCAAGGTCGACAAGCAAGGCATCTGCAGCGTTCTGATGCCGGTCCGAAGGCTGGGCTTTGCGCCCTTCCAGGGATTGCTCGAGCTGCGCGGCGGCCATTACCTCAAGCTCTCCCGCTCGGGAACGTCGCTGCAGAGGTACTGGGAGCTGGAAGCCCGGCCCCATGAGGACGACTTGCCGACGACGGTGGCAAGGGTGAGAGAGCTGCTCGAGGACATCGTCCCCCGCCAGCTGATCTCCGACGTGCCGCTTTGCATGCTGCTCTCCGGCGGTCTCGATTCGAGCGCCTTGGTCGCCCTGGGAAAGCAGGTCGAGGGCAAGGGAGAGTCCCTGCGCACCTTCGCCATCGACTTCGACGCCGAGACGTTCACCGGCAGCCCGATGGAACTGCACAGCTCCAGAGACAGCCCCTTCGCCGACGAGGTGGCGCGACACGTCGGCGTGAACCACCAGAGCATCTCGCTCGACACAGAGGCCCTGCTCAGCGCCGACGTTCGCCACAGCGTCCTCGTCGCGCAGGACTCCCCGGTGCATGCTGCCGATACCGACATCTCCCTCTATCTCCTGTCTCGCGCGATCCGCGAGCACTCCACCGTGGCGGTCTCGGGCGAGGCCGCCGACGAGGTCTTCGGCGGCTATCCGTGGATTCACGACGAGGCGGTGCTCGCGATGCCGCTCTTCCCCTGGATGGCTGCTGCTCTCAAAGCCGAACCGGAGGCCGCGGGGGAAATGGGCTCCGACGTGATGCAGCGACTCGGGGTATTCGAGTACATGTTCGAGCAATACAACGAGTCGCTCGCCGAAGTGCCTCATCTCGATGGTGAAGACCCCAAAGAGCATCGAATGCGCGAGGTGATGCACCAGCATCTGATGCGCTTCCTCCCCTTCCTGCTCGATCGCAAGGACCGGATGAGCATGGCGACTGGGCTGGAGGTTCGCGTGCCGTACTGCGACCACCGGCTCGTCGAGTACGTCTTCAACATCCCCTGGTCGATGAAAACGTTCGACGGGCGCGAGAAGAGCGTGCTCCGCGAGGCGACCAAGGACCTCTTGCCCTCCTCGGTCGTCGAGCGGACCAAGTCTGGGTTTCCGCTCACCCAGGACCCCCGCTATGACGAGCGCCTGCGGGCGGAGATGGCGCGCATCGCCGACGATCCCGATGACCCGATTCGGGAGGTCTTTGGCGATGACGTATCCCCCGCTGCCGAGGAGGACTCGAATGGGTTCTCATACATGCGCCGCGGCCGCCTCGAGGGCATCGTCCGGCTGAGCGAGTGGTTCAAGGAGTACGACGTAGAATTCGTCGATGCATGATCGCGATCTGCTCCGCTCACCATGCGATCTCGAGCAGCAGGACGATCTCAGACTTGATCGGATCAAGTCTGAGATCGAGCGCGGCTTCGATGCCCTGCGAGACATCGACGACGGCGTAACGATCTTTGGCTCGGCACGCGTCGGCGAGGACCACCCCTGGTACGGGCTCTGCCGCGAGGCCGCGGCATGCCTGGCCCGCGACGGCTTCAGCGTGATCACCGGCGGCGGTCCCGGACTGATGGAGGCGGCCAACCGCGGCGCCGCCGAGGCCGGCGGCCTCTCGGTCGGGCTCAACATCCAGCTGCCGACGGAGCAGCAGGCGAACCCCTACGTCAACCGTGCCCTGGAGTTCCACTACTTCTTCGCCCGCAAGCTGATGTTCGTCCGCTACGCCCGGGCTTTCGTCATCTTCCCCGGCGGCTACGGGACCCTCGACGAGCTGTTCGAGAGCCTCACCCTGATCCAGACCCACCGCATCGAGCTCTTCCCCACCATCCTCGTCGACTCCAAGCACTGGGAACCCCTGCTCGACTGGATCGACAAGAGCCTCGATGACACCGCCCTGATCTCACCCCCTGATATGGACCTCCTGGTAACCGCCGACTCCGTCGAGGAAATCTGCGGCTACGTGCAGAAGGCGACGGAACGCCAGAAGCAGCTTCGCGGCAGCGCTGCCTAGGGCCGGTTCGAACGATCAGCAGCCGCTTGGCACTGCGGCAATGCCTGGGGCTTGTTGGGCCAGCCACTGGGCGAGGCGTGTCGCCATCGACTCGGCTGTTTCGAACTGGCCGTCTGACGGGATTGCCGCGAGGGTCACGACCGCCTCACGGTCGGCCACATAGAGAATTCCCATCTGGCGAGCCAGGTAGCGACCGTCGATGCCTGGCCCCCAGCCCCCCTTCCAGCGTGCCGGCAATTCCGCAGAGCCCAAGCCCCAGGTGTCCGATGAGACTTCGCCCATCAAGTCGAGTACGTACTCGCGCGATTCGGCGGATCCGACGCAGCCTGCGGCCAGTTTGCTCATAAAGATCTGCTGGTCTGCCAGTGACCAGTCGGTCTGTCCGTAGGTCGAAAAGCCATCCCTTCCTTGCGTAGAGATCCGGGTCGTGCTGTCGCCCGCTTCGCGCAGAACTTCGCCGACCGCTGCCGACGCACCGGAGACGCCGCCGTGCGAACGTTCCAGATCGGCGAACAGTGAGGCGGCGGCTTCGTTGTCCGAGAGGGTCAGAGCACGGCGCATCTCATCGGCCTGCGCGGAGCTGAGCCCGGACGGACCGCCGACGTCTTGGAGAAGGCGGAGAGCGATCGGCACCTTGCTGGTCGACCAGGCCGAGCCAGATTGGAGGGGGCCAAAGCTCTGCGCTTCGGACGAGCCTGGTGGACCTATTACAGCCCCGATCTGGCCGTCGAGTTCGCCTTCGAGCGCAGCAAAGCTTCCCACCTCTGCGGACGTTTCGGTCGGGCGAGCACGTCCCGCTCGAGCCCGCGCCCGCGATTCGCGGGTCTGTCTGGCATGCATTGCCGCCCGGCGAGTGCGCAGCTTGGCTTGCAGCCGGTTCAACTTGCGGTTGAGGGCAACCCGCTTGGCTGCGGCCGCTGTGGAAGGGGATGTGCTTTCACCTCCCGCGCCTCCGCAACCGGCGCCTGAGGTAAGCAGGCCGAGCAGGACCAGCGCGATCGAGAGCTGCCGCGGGCTCAAGCCGCACCTCGGATCGGCGCCGGTCGTCGACCTAGGGGAAGTACACGGAGGCATTGTTGCCACCCGTGCATTCGTGCGGCGCGCCCGCCGTGCAGTACATGCTGTACAGCCGCCCGGTGGTTGGGCTGTAGGAGACGACGGTCCCTGAACCGGAGCCAATTTCGGTGAAGTAGTCGGCCTCGACGTTTTCAGCAAAGCCGCAGGTCGTGTTGGGGCCGACCGACAGACCCCCGCCGCAGCTGCTGCCTTCGCCGGAGGTGGCAGGTGGCGTTCCAGGGGGTGGGGAGGTGTTGGGTCCATTGGACGCATGACCATGCTTCAGGGCCTTAAGCTGTTTTTCGATTCCTTCGATCTTCCCCTGCTGCTTGGCCTGAGCTGCACCTTCTGTTCGCGCTTGGTCCAGTTCATCCTGGCTTGCACCCGAGCTCCCACATGCCGTGAGCATGCCGGCGAGGGCCAAGGCAGCGTATATGTAGAGCACGCGACGATGCATGAGCGCTCAGCCTAAGTCGATGCAACCACTCGGGTCAATGGCAAAGCCGCCTAAATTCGGACAGTGTTAGTGGCGGAAGTGCCGGTGCTTGGTGAAGACCATGGTGACGCCGGCCGCCTCGCAGGCCTCGATCACGTCGGCGTCTCGCTTGGAGCCGCCGGGTTGGATCACGGCGTTGGAGCCGGCTTGGATCGCCAGCTCGGGGCCGTCGGCGAAGGGGAAGAAGGCGTCGGAGGCGACAGCGGAGTCGGCGAGCAGGCCGTCGGCGTCCTCGCCGCGGGCGTCGCGGCACTTCTCGACCGCCAGGCGGACCGAGTCGACGCGGCTCATCTGACCGGCGCCGATGCCGAGCGTGGCGCCGTCCTTGGCGATCACGATCGCGTTGGAGCGGACGTGGCGGACCACCGTCCAGGCGAAGCACATGTCGTCCCACTGGCTCTCGCTCGGCTCCGCTTTGGTCACGACCTCCATCAGCTCGCGTGGCTCGGGGTCGCCGTCGCGGTCCTGGATCAGCAGACCGCCGAGGACGCGTTTGACGTCGCGTTCGCCCGGGTCGCGCTGGCGGCGCTCCTCCTCGCAGAGGATCCGGATCGCCTCCTTCTGCTGCAGGACGGCAAGCGCGCCGTGCTCGTAGTCGGGCGCGATCAGCACCTCGACGAAGTTCTTGTGCAGCTCCTCGGCCAGCGCTTCTGAGACCGGCCGGTTGAAGGCGATCACGCCGCCGAAGGCGGACATCGGATCGCAGGCCAGCGCCTTGGCGTAGGCCTCGGCCGCGTCGGCGCCGATCGCCACGCCACAGGGGTTGTTGTGCTTGACGATCGTGCAGGCCGGCTGCGCGAAATCCTCGACCAGGCGTCGGGCCGAGTCGAGGTCGAGCACGTTGTTGAAGGAGAGGGCGCGGCCGTGCAGCTTGGAGACGCGGGAGAGCACGTGGCTGCGCACGCCCGCTTCGGAGTAGAGCGCCGCTCGCTGGTGCGGGTTCTCGCCGTAGGAGAGGTCGAGCACCTTCTCGTAGGCGACGGCGAGGTGCTCGGGATAGTCCTCGTACTCGGCCGAGAACCAGCGGCTGATCGCGGCGTCGTAGCGGGCGGTCTGGGCGAAGGCCTCGTTGGCGAGCCAGTGCCGTGTCGTCGCCGAGACCTCGCCACCCGACTCCTCCAGCTCGGCCAGCACGGCATCGTAGGACTCGGGCTTGACCACGACCGCGACACCGGCGTGGTTCTTGGCGGCGGCGCGGATCATCGTCGGCCCGCCGATGTCGATGTTCTCGACGACGACCCCGGGCTCCACGTCTTGGGCGGCGACGGTCTCCTCGAAGGGGTAGAGGTTGACGCAGACCAGGTCGATCGGCGCGATTGCCTCGCGTTCCAGCGTCGCCATGTGCTTGGGGTCGTCACGCTGTGCCAGCAACGCCGCGTGCAGTCGCGGGTGCAGCGTCTTGACCCGACCGCCGAGGATCTCTTCCTGGCCGGTGAACTCGGAGACGTCGCTTACCTCGAGCCCCACCTCGCGCAGCGCCGCGGCCGTGCCGCCGGTGGAGAGGATCTCGACGCCGAGGTCGGCGAGACCGCGGGCGAAGTCGGCGACGCCGGTCTTGTCGGAGACCGAGACGAGCGCCCGGCGCACCCTGATCGCGCCGTCGTCGACGGCCTCGGATCGGGTATCTGCGGGAGCCTCACTCATCGATTACGACCAGGCGCGGGTCGTCGGCATCGATCCTAACCCTGCCCGCCGCGATCATGCGGATCGCCTCGGGGTAGAGCTCGTGCTCGGTGGCGTGGATCGCCAGCTCGAGCGCCTTGCGGTCGCGGTCGGCGGGCACGCTCACCTCGCGCTGGACGATCACCGGCCCGGTGTCGACCCCCTCGTCGACGAAGTGGACGGTGACGCCGGTGACGTCGACCCCCGCGTTCAACGCCTGGCCGATCGCGTCGAGGCCAGGATAGTCGGGCAGCAGCGCCGGGTGCACGTTGACGATGCGGTAGCGGAAGCGGTCGACGAAGCTCTCGCTGAGCAGCTGCATGTAGCCGGCGAGGGCGATCAGGTCCGCACCCCGCTCCTCGATCCAGTCGCCCATGGCCGCGTCTCGCGTCCCGCGATCGAGGAAGTCCGCGAGCGGGAAGAGGCCGGCGGGGATGCTGGCAGCGCGAGCCCGTTCGATCGCTGGCGCCCCCGGTTTGTCGGAGCCGACGCCAGCCACCTCGACCCCCTCGCGCATGTGCACCCGGTCGAGGATCGCCTGCAGGTTCGACCCGGTCCCGGACGCAAGCACGACGAGCTTGAACGAGTCGGCCACGGCGGCATCTTCGCGCACGCCACCCCTCCATGGCGCCTTGCTCCTGCACCTAGGATTCGAGCGTGACGTTCCTCGAGCGAATCGGCGTGGAGAGGCCGGTGGTGCAGGCTGGGATGGGCGGCGGGCTGAGCCGTCACGAGCTTGCGGTGACGGTCTCGGAGGCCGGTGGGCTGGGGACGATCGCCGTCAACGGCGCCGCCCAGATCGAACGCGAGCTGGCGGCTGCGCGAGCGCTGACCGGTAAGCCGCTCGCGGTCAACCTCCTCTTGCCCTTCGCCCGGCGGGACTGGTTCGCGGCCGCAGAGGCGGCCGACGTCGTCGTCACCTTCTGGGGTGCGCCGAGGCGCCGAACGCGCGGCGTCTGGATCCATCAATGCGGCTCGGTCGGCGAGGCCCGCACAGCTCACGTGGCAGGCGCCGACGCGGTGATCGTCCAAGGCATCGAGGCTGGGGGTCATGTGCGCGGGAGCGTCTCGGCGCTCGACCTGCTCGACCGAACGCGTGCGGTCCTGCCGCCGGAGTATCCGGTGCTGGTCGCGGGCGGCATCGCCGACCGCGGCGACGTCGAGCGCGCCCTCGAGATGGGTGCGAGCGCGGCTGTAGCCGGGACCCGTTTCCTGCTCTCGGACGAGAGCCGCGCGCACCCGGAGTACCAGCGCCGCCTGGTTGGCGCCGAGCAGACGATTTTCACTGAGCTCTTCGGTGCGGGGTGGCCCGCGCCGCACCGTGTGATCGCCAACGCGGCCACCGACCGCTGGCTTGGCAGCGATCGTCGCGGCCTCGCGCTGAACCGAGCTCTCAACCGCCTCAGCGCTCCGACGGCGCGCTACATGCCGGCATCGATTCAAGCCCGCCTCGCTCGCGCCCAGCGCCCCGGTAGCCGTTTGCTCTCGCCCCAAGGTCCCACCGATGACGGGCCCGCCAACCTCATAGATGCCGGTCCGCTATATGCGGGAGAGACCGTCGCCCGAATCGCTGACGTCCGGCCCGCAGCCGAGATCGTCCGTGGCCTGACCCCGTCTTAGCGGCTGGCCGGGACCACAGCGACGTCCTCCAAGGCGAACTTCCCGTTGGCCTCCTCGGGATCGCCCAGCGGGTAGTGGCCGCTGAAGCAGGCGTCGCAGTGGTCCTCGGGTGGGGTGCCGATCGCCTCGTAGACGCCGTCGAGCGAGAGGTAGGCGAGCGAGTCGGCGTCGAGCTCGTCGGCGATCTCCTGCACGGTGCGCTTGTGGGCGATCATCTCCTCGCGGGTCGACATGTCGACGCCGTAATGGCAGGGGTTGCGGATCGGCGGCGCCGAGATCCGCAGGTGCACCTCGCGCGCCCCGGCGTCCCGCAGCATGCCGACGATCTGCCGGGTCGTGTTGCCGCGCACGATCGAGTCGTCGACGACGACGATGCGCTGGCCGGAGACGATCTCGGGCAGCGGGTTGAACTTGAGCCGCAGGCCGTGCTTGCGCAGCTCCTGGCCGGGCTGGATGAAGGTCCGCGCCACGTAGCGGTTCTTGATCAGGCCGTCATCGCGCGGCAGCCCCGAGGCGCGGGCGAAACCGGCGGCGGCGGGGTTGCCGGAGTCGGGCACGGAGATCACCAGATCGGCATCGACGGGCGCCTGGCGCCAGAGGATCTCTCCCATCCGCCCGCGCACCTGCTGCAGCACCTTGCCCTCGAGGCGGCTGTCGGGGCGGGAGAAGTAGATGTGCTCGAAGACGCACATCGCCGGGCGCTCTGCCTTCACCACCTGGCGGGTCTCGAGGCCGCGCTCGGTGAGCGAGACCATCTCACCGGGATGCACTTCGCGCATCAGCTTGGCGCCGATGATGTCGAAGGCGCAGCTCTCCGAGGCGACGACGAAGCGGTCGTCGAGGCGCCCCAGCGAAAGCGGCCGCACGCCGTGCGGGTCGCGGAAGGCGACGATCGCCCGCTTGGTCATCACCACGGTCGAGTAGGCGCCCTCCAGCCGTGGCATCACGTCGGTGACCGCGTCCTCGATCAGCTTGCCTTCGTGGGAGGAGAGCAGCGCCGCGATGATCTCGGAGTCCGAGGTGCCGCGGAAGGCGATGCCGCGCTCCTTCAGCTCGCCCCAGAGCTCGACCGCGTTGGTCAGGTTGCCGTTGTGGGCAAGCGCCAGCTCACGGCCGTCGTCGCGCCAAACCGGTTGCGCGTTCTCCCAGGAGCCGCCGCCGGTGGTCGAGTAGCGCACGTGGCCGATCGCCATGTCGCCCTCCAGCGCCCGCAGCTTCTCCTCGTCGAAGACCTGCGAGACGAGCCCCGAGTCGCGCAGCGTGGTGATGTGGCCCCCCACGCAGGTGGCGATCCCGGCCGACTCCTGGCCGCGGTGCTGCAGCGCGTAGAGCGCGAAGTAGGCGAGGCGAGCGACGTCGTGCCCGGGTGCGTATACGCCGAACACCCCGCATTCCTCGCGCGGGCTGTCGCGGTCGATGCTGAACCCCTGATCGGGAGTCAAGTGCGCGTGTTCCTCGCTGCCGATTTGAAGACGGACGCGCAGGCAGACTGCTGCCTACCTGCGCAGGGTAGCAGCGCCGTGCGGCCACCCAGCCCGTCTCTGAAACTCGGTATTTGCGGGACTAAGCCAGTTGCAGCACCGTCTCCATCGGCTCACCGATCACCAGGTCGAAGCGCTCGAGCAGCTCCGGGACGGTCTCCGGTTTCAGCTCGTGCCCGTAGCGGGCGGCGAGCTCCGCCAGCTCGTGGGGGTCGGCCTTCAGGGCGCCGCCTATGTTCACCAGCTCCTCGAAGAAGTGCTCGAAGCCGGCCGGAGCGATGATCTCGAGGATCCGGCAGGGCTCGTCGCCGGCGTTCCAGAAGGTGTGCCACTCGTTGCGGGGCTTGAAGACGAGGTCGCCGGGGCCGGCTTCCACCACCTCGTCGCCGAGCAGCCCGCCCATCCGGCCCTCGAGCACGAAGCTGTACTCGTCCTCGCGGGTGTGCCGGTGCAGCGGCGCTGCCAGCGCCCGCGGGGAAAGCGGGTGTTCGACCAGGGAGAAGTCGCCCCCGGCGTCCTCACCGTTGATCATGAAGCGCACCCCGATGCTGCCGAGGAAGCCTGCCTTACCATCGCTGGGGCCGATAACCGTTGCCATCGTTTCTCCTTTTCATATTCAGTGGACAGTAGTGTCGTGCGAAAAGTAGCGGGCGTTGACGGATCTGTCAATATTGGCCGTACACATATGTCCGAGCAAAAGCGAAAATACGAGAAGAAGCGCCGCGCCGAAGCCGAGGCACAGACTCGCTTGCGGATCACCGAAAGCGCCGTCGAGCTGCACGGCTCACTCGGGCCCGCCCGCACCTCGATGAGCGCCGTCGCGGAGCATGCCGGCGTCCGACGCTCGACTCTTTACCGGCACTTCCCGGACGAGCGGACCCTGTTCGGCGCCTGCTCGGCCCACTGGGGCGCGGCCAACCCGCCGCCCGACGTCGGTGCCTGGGCCTCGATAGAGGACCCCGACGAGCGGCTCGACGCCGCCCTCTCCCAGCTGTACGCCTACTATCGCCAGACCGAGGGGATGCTGGACAAGCTTCTCCGTGACGCGTCCACCGTCCCGGTCGTCGACGAGCTGATGAGCGGCTTCTACGCCTTCCTCGACGAGGCCCGAAAGGTCCTGATTCGGGGAAGGGGCTTGCGCGGCAACGCCGCCAAGCGCACCAGCGCCGCGATCGGCCACGCGCTCGCCTTCCGGACCTGGCAGGACCTCGGCCGTGTGCAGGGCCTCGACGATCGCCACGCCGCCGAGCTGATGTCACGTCTGGTCGCCGCTGCTGCCTAGACCCGGGAGGTAACGGAGCCGTTGCCTAGGGCCGTGTGCGCCCCTGGCCCCGGAGCCGGATGTTGACCGTGCGGTCGGTGACCCGGCCCGCGAGGTCGGTCGTCCGCGCCGTGATCGTCCCCCTCAGCGACTTGCTCGGCGGGATCTGGCGGAGCTGACGTTTCACCGAGTTCGGCAGCTTGACGTTGAAGCGGGCGACCTGGCCCGGGCTCACCGTCTGGGTCTTGCCGGTGAGGCCGGCGATCACACCGGCGCTTTTGTGATCACCGGGTTTCCTCGTCTTCGAGGCCAACGCCCCACCCTTGTGGCGCGGTTTCCAGCCCACCTGGCCGAAGACCTGGACCGACGATTCCGAGCTGGCGCTGACCAGCACGAGCACCGATCGTTTGAGCACGATCGGAAAGGCTTCGAGCGTGATCGTCGGGCAGGGGGTCTGCAGTGTGGATTTCTGTGGGCACTTGTCCTGTGTCTCGTCGCCGTAGCCGTCGCCATCGGCATCCGGCTCGACCACGGCCGAGACGGCGACCTGCTCGCCGGGGCTAGCGCTGAATGCGTGGGTTGAGCCTGCGGTTGCGTCGCCGGTGAAGGTGCCGAGGCTGTCGGCTGGGTTGCTCGTCGTGCAGGTGAGCGACCCGAACGGACCCCAGGCCCCGAAGCGATCTCCAGCCTGGACCGAGATCCGTGTCTCGAAGGTGTGCACGCCCTGGCTCACCACCTCATATGGCGCTTCCGCCACGTTCGTGAACTCGCCCGGGTTGCCGGTTGCGCGGAACACCCGCATCTTCTGCAAGGTCACTGTCGGCGTGGGGACGAGCCGGGTCGTCCAGG
Organism: Solirubrobacterales bacterium; assembly: GCA_033856195.1. Taxonomy (GTDB): domain Bacteria; phylum Actinomycetota; class Thermoleophilia; order Solirubrobacterales; family 70-9; genus VRUE01. Next base: position 32,641 of record JAWVFL010000079.1, read on the forward strand.
CGGTGACGACCCCGCCGGGTGCTGGCACGGCGATCGGTACTGGATCGCCGGCTGCCTTGGCGAGCTGAAGCTCGGTGGCGTTTTCGTGGCCGATGTCGGCGGTGCACGTGTTGCCGACTTCGATTGCCGCCGAGGCAGCCGGCGCGCCGACCAGCGCGATTGCCACCAGCACCCCCACAACACCAGTTCCGCGCAGCAACCGCATCTGTTCCTCCCAGTTCGACGACGACCGCCCGAAGGTTAGACGCCTAAGGCGACGCCGACGAGCCTTCGAGCAGCCGGTCCAGCGCATGTCCGAGTCCGCCCATCGCCGAGTCGAGCGGCTCCTGGCTGCCGGCGGCGCGGGCGCGCAGCAGGGCGCCCTCGACCGTTGAGACGACGAGGCCGGCGAAGGTCTCGGCGTCTACGGCGCTGACGCCTTCGTCGCGCAGGGCGGCGGCGATCGGGCGTTCCCAGCTCTGGAAGGCGGCGGTGGCCGCCGCGGCCAGCTCGGGATCCTCGGGTCGCGCCAGGGCGACGGCGGCGACGGGGCAACCGATTCGCTCGGGGTAGTCGGTGACGCGGCGGCGGAAGACGTCGCCGAAGAGGGTGAGCGTCTGCTTCAACCCGCGCTCCTCGAGCGAGCGCTCGATCAGGTCGCGGATCGTCGTCCCCTCGAGTTCGGCGGCCTCGCGGGCGAGCTGCACCTTGCCGCCGGGGAAGTGGTGGTAAATCGAGCCGCGCGGGGCCTTGCCCCGCTCCGCCACGTCGCGCAGCTCCATGCCGGCGTAGCCCTTCTCGGCGAGCAGCTGTCGCGCCCCCTTGAGCAGCAGGGCGCGGCCGTCGCGGCGCTTGCGCTCGACCGGCTCCCCATCGGCGATTCTCGCTATGCCCATGGTCATAGTCTATAGTCCCGGCCGATGTATGACCGTGGGCATAGAAGTGCCGTGGCGATTGCCTGTGCCGGCGCCTTCCTGGCCTTCCTCGACGCGACGATCGTCAACATCGCCTTCCCCGACATCTCGCGCTCGTTCGCGGGGTCCGGGCGGGACGAGCTCTCCTGGGTCCTCGACGGCTACTTCGTCGTCATCGCGGCGCTCCTGGTGCCGGCGGGCGGCTTGGCCGACCGCTTCGGCCACAAGCGGATCTTCCTGTTTGGGGTGAGCGGCTTCACCGCCGCCAGCCTGCTCTGCGCGATCGCGCCCTCGCTCGAGCTGTTGATCGCCTTCCGCGTCCTGCAGGGGATCGGCGCGGCAATGATCGCGCCGACCTCGCTTGCGCTCGTCCTCGACGCTTTCCCGCGTGAGCGGCGCGCTGCCGGTGTCGGCCTCTGGGGCGCAGCCGCGGCTGCCGCCGCGGCCGTCGGCCCGACGCTCGGCGGGGCGCTGGTGGAGCTCTCCGACTGGCGGCTTGTCTTTCTCGTCAACCTGCCGATCGGGGCCGCGGTCGTCTTCCTCGGACGTACCGCCCTGCGCGAGCGCCCGCAACTCGACAGCCGCTTGCCCGATCTGCCCGGCGCCCTGATGCTGGCCCTGAGCCTGGCGGCGGTCACGCTCGCCATCGTCGAGGGCAACGACTGGGGCTGGGCGTCGGCCGCGACGCTCGGCTGCTTCGCCGCCGCCGCGGCGCTGCTCGGCGGGATGATCTTTCGCAGCAGGACCCACCCGCGCCCGATCGTCGAGCCGGCGCTGTTCGCGCACCGCTCCTTCCGCATCGGCAACCTCGGCACGCTGCTTTTCGCCGCCGCCTTCTTCTCGCTGATCCTCGGCAACGTCGTTTTCCTCACCTCGATCTGGGGCTACACGGTGTTGCAGGCCGGCGCCGCGACGTTGCCGGGACCGGCCCTTTCCACGGTCTTCGCCGGTCCCGCCGGGCGCCTCGCCGACCGCTTCGGCCACCGCGCCGTGATCGTTCCCGGCACGCTCGTCTTCGCCGCCGGCGTGATGGTCCTGCGCTCGGCCGGCGCAACGCCCGACTGGCTCGGCCTCTGGCTACCCGGCGCCTGCCTGACCGGCATCGGCATCGGCCTCGCCTTCCCGACCCTCGGGTCGGCTGCCGTCCGCGACGTCGCCGACGATCGCTTCGCCACGGCCAGCGCCGTAAACGCGGCCTTCCGCCAGGTCGGCGCCGTGCTCGGCACCGCGATCCTCATCGCCATCGTCGGCGACCCGACCTCCCTTGCGGGCGCGCTCTCGGTCTCCGACGACGCCTACCTCTTTGCTGCCTTCGCCTCCCTCGCTGCCGGTCTCGTAACGCTCGCGCTCAGGCCGGTGGCTGCGCCAAGCGAGGCGCCCGCCGCCGACGTCGCCCTGGCGCCCGCCGCTACTCGCTCCGGCTGAGCCGCTCGCCGCTCTCGGCGTCGAAGAGGTGCAGCTTCGACGTGTCGGCCCAGAGCTCGGCGCTCTGGCCGCGCTTGATCTTGCTGGCCGGGTCGAGGCGGGCGACGATCTGCTCCTGGCCCTCGCGGACTTCCGGGACGCCGGTCTCCTCCAGCCGTTCTTCGACCAAGTCGGCCAGCTGGTCGGACTCGACCGCGCCGGACTCGACGTGGAAGTAGGCGTAGAGATCGGAGCCGAGCGACTCGATCAGGTCGATCTCCGCCTCGAAGACGACGCCGCGCTCGTCGCGCAGATCCCCGACCATCTCCACGTCCTCGAAGCTCTCCGGCCGCAGGCCGGCGACCACCTGGCCCTCGCGGCCGTCCCCCGCCCCCTCAGGCACCTCCGCCTCGCCGATCGGCAGCTTCACCCTGCCGCCGCTCAGTTCCGCCGGCATGAAGTTCATCGCCGGTGAGCCGATGAAGCCGGCGACGAAGAGGTTGATCGGCGCCCCGTACAGTTCGGCGGGGGTGCCGACCTGCTGCAGGGCGCCGGCCCGCATCACCGCCACGCGGTCGCCGAGCGTCATCGCCTCGGTCTGGTCGTGGGTGACGTAGACGGTGGTCGTCCCCAGCCGCGATTGCAGCTTCGCCACCTCGGTTCGCATCTGCACGCGCAGCTTCGCGTCCAGATTCGAAAGCGGCTCGTCCATTAGGAAGGCCTTCGGTTCGCGGACGATCGCCCGCCCCATCGCCACCCGCTGGCGCTGACCGCCGGAGAGATTGGCCGGGCGCCGGTCGAGGTGCTGGGTCAGGTCGAGCGTCTTCGCCGCCTCCTCGACCTTGCGGTCGATCTCCTCCTTGTCGACGCCGGCCAGCTTCAGCGCGAAGCCCATGTTCTCGCGCACCGTCATGTGTGGATAGAGGGCGTAGTTCTGGAAGACCATCGCGATGTCGCGGTCCTTCGGGGCGCGATCGTTGACCACCTCGCCGTCGATCTTCACCTCGCCACTGGTGATGTCCTCGAGCCCGGCGATCATCCGCAGCGCGGTCGACTTGCCGCAGCCCGACGGCCCGACCAGGATCATGAACTCGCCGTCGCCGATCTCCAGGCTCATGTCCTTGACGGCTTCCTGGCCGTCGGCGAAGACCTTGGTGACTCCTTCGAGGGCGATCTCTGACATTGCGGGCTCCTTATCCCTTGACGGCGCCGGCCGTCAGGCCGGAGACGATGCGGCGCTGGAAGAAGAGGACGAAAACGATGATCGGCACGGTGACGACGACGGCCGCCGCGGCGATGCTGCCGGTCGGTTCGGTGAACGACGACTCGCCGGTGAAGAACGCAAGTGCCGCGGGCACGGTCCGCGAGGCGTCCGAGGAGGTCAGAGAGATCGCGAAGAGGAAGTCGTTCCAGGCGAAGATGAAGACGAGGATCGCAGCGGTGAACATGCCCGGCGCGGCAAGCGGCACGATCACCTTGCGGAAGGCCTGGAACGGCGTCGCCCCGTCGACCTGGGCCGCCTGCTCCAGCTCCCAGGGGATCTCGCGGAAGAAGGCCGTGAGCGCGTAGATCGACAGCGGCAGCGAGAACGTCAGGTAGGGGATGATCAGGCCGGGATAGGTGTCGTAGATCCCCAGCGCCCGCCACATGTCGAAGAGCGGCCCGATCGTCGAGATCGGCGGGAACATCGCGATCGCCAGCGCCCCGGCGAGGATCACTCGCTTGCCGGGGAATTCGAGCCGGGCGATCGCGTAGGCGGCGAAGGAGGCGAGGACGATCGAGATCACCGTGGTGGTGAGGGCGATCAGGATCGAGTTGATCAGCGGCTTGATGAAGGGGCTGCCGTCGATCCCCCCTTCGAAGAGGCTCTTGTAGTTGTCGAAGGAGACCTCGCTGGGGATGAAGCGCCCGTCGGTGATCGCTTCCGGGGGCTTCAGCGAGACCGAGATCAGCCAGAGCACCGGGATCAGAGCGAAGATCAGCACCACCGTGATGGCGATGCTCCAGAGGGCGTATTCGCGGCCGCCGCGTTCCATCAGTTGCCCGGCCTTCCTTCCTCGACCCGGGTTCCGAGCACCCTCACGTAGAGGAAGGCGATCGCCAGCACGCAGAGGAAGATCAGCACCGAGACGGCCGAGCCGAGACCCAGGTTGAGCCGCGAGATCAGCTGGTTGAAGCCGAGGATCGAGACCGATTCGGTGTCCTGCGCACCGGCGGTCATGATGTAGATCGTGTCGAAGACGCGGAAGGCGTCGAGGGTGCGGAAGAGCAGCGCGACGAGGATCGCCGGCTTCATCAGCGGCAGGGTGATGCGGACGAAGCGTTGCCAGGCGCTGGCGCCGTCGACCTTCGCCGCCTCGTAGAGCTGACCATCGATCGTCACCAGCCCGGCCAGCAGCAGCAGCGCCATGAAGGGCGTCGTCTTCCAGACCTCGGCCATGATGATCACGGCGAAGGAGCTGAAGCGCCCGCCGAACCAGTCCATTTCGTCGGAGATCAGCGGCAGGTTGTTGACGAATCCGCTGTCCGGCGCGAAGGCGAATTGCCAGGCGAAGGCGGCGACCACTGTGATGATCCCGTAGGGGATCAGCACCGCGGTGCGGACGACGCCACGGCCGAAGATCGCCCGGCGCATGACCAGCGCGATCGCCATTCCCAGCACCAGCTCGATCGAGACGGTGACGACGGTGAGGAAGACGGTATTGAAGACGTCCGTCCACCAAAGCTGGGAGCTGAGCACCGAGGTGTAGTTGTCGAGGCCGACGAAGCCGCCCTCGTCGGGGAAGCGCAGGTCGATCTGCTGGACCGAGAGGACGATCGCGTAGCCGATCGGGTAGGCGGTGACGGCGAGCATCGCCAGCACCGCGGGAGCGCAGAGCAGCCAGGCGAGGCGGTGCTCTGAGCGGGTCCGCGCACTGGTGGGGGCTGTGGCGCCGTCGCTCACAGCAGCCCTTCCCGCTTGACCGCGTCTTCGAGGTTCGAGCGCAGTTCGTCGTAGACCGAGGAGGCGTCTTCGGGGTCGATCTTGTCCGGCGGGTGCAGCGAGCGCTGCACCGCAAGGCTGACGTCCTGGTAGGCGGCCGTGCTTGGGCGCGGCCCGGCGTCTTCGATCGAGCGTTTGACCAGCTCGGCGAAGCCCGGGTAGGCCTCGGTGACGATTTTGGTCGAGTAGAGGTCCGAGCGCGAGGGCGGCAGGCCGTCGAGTTCGGTCGCGGTCAGCTGGCTCTTGCCTTCCGCCAGGCAGGCCGCGGCATCGAAGGCAACGTCCTTGTTCTCGGAGAAGGAGCTGACGGCGAGGTTGAAGCCGCCGAGCGGCGGCTTGCTGGGCCGGCTGGCGTCGATGCGCGGGAAGCGGGCGAAACCCATGTTCTTGGCGATCTCAGGCGCTTCTTCCTTGGCGCTGGCGTAGGCGAAGGTGTAGTTGGTCATAAAGGCCGATTCACCGCTCTCGAAGGCGATCCGCGAGGTGTCCTCGGTCGAGGTGGAGAGGCTGGGGGGCGCCGCCGAGGAGTTGGCGAAGCGGCCCATCACCTCCAGCGCCCGTGTCGTTGGTCCCTCGGCGAGGTCGACGCTTTCCGGTCCCGAGAGGAGCTGCGTGCCGGCGCTCTCGATCAGGGCGTTGGCCCAGACCGTGAAGCCCTCGTAGCGGTTCGCCTGCACCTGGATCGTGCCGGCGTTGTCGCGGCCCAGCTTTTCCGCCTCGTCGATCATCTCGTCCCAGGTGCGGGGCGGCTGCTTGACCAGGTCTTTGCGGTACCAGAGCAGCTGGGTGTTGGTGTTGAAGGGGGCGGCGTAGAGCTTGCCCTCGAACGAGGCGGTTTCGATCACGCCGGGGAAGACCTTTTCCGTCACTTCCCGCTTGCGTTTTCCGGTCCACTCTTCGACCCAGCCGGCATTGGCGAACTCGCCGGTCCAGATCACGTCCATGCCGATGATGTCGATCGACGAGTCATCGGCGCCGAGGCGGCGGACGAGCTGTTCGCGCTGTTGGCTGGCGTCGGTGGGGAGGAATTCGGGTTCGATCTTGTAACGCCCGCCCGATTCTTCCGAGCAGCGTTTCGACACTTCCTCGATCGTCCCGCCCGGCTGGATCGCGACGAAGAAGCTCAGCGTGCGCTCACCAGAGCTCGCCGAGTTACCACCGCAGGCGGCGAGGCCGGCAATCGCCAGAAGCGATGCTCCCAAGCACACCACCACCACGGTCGCCAGCCGAGCTGTCAATTCCATCCCTCCATCTCCGTCCCCGCTGGGGCGGGGACGCACCGCTAGGGATGCCCGGTTCGGTGCGTTTCTAAACGGCGAGCGAGAGCCAGGCGCTCTCGGCGGTGCCGACGCCAACGGTGAAGCTGCGGTCGCCGGCGGCGACTTCGATCATGGTGCCGCCGACCTCGCCGAGCGGCGTCGCGCCCAGCGAGTCGAGGGTGTCGCGGTCGCCGCTGATGAGGAAGCCGCCGGGTCCCTCGCCGAACAGGGCGTCCTCCGGCGAGCAGCCGCGTTCGCGCAGCGGCTGCACGTCGACGCGACAGCCGATGCCGCCCGCGATCGCGGACTCGGCGAGGGCGCAGGCGAGCCCTCCGTCGCTGATGTCGTGGGCGGAGGAGAGCTTGCCGTCGCGGACCGCGTTGCGGATAGTCGCGCAGGCGGCGGCCACGGCGGTGATGTCAGATCGAGGCAGCCCCATGTCGAGCTCGCCGCGCTGCTTGGCCAGCTCGGTGCCGGCCAGGCTCGGCGAGAAGGGACCGAGCAGGGCGATCGCGTCGCCCTCCCGAGTGAAGGCGCCGCCGCAGGTTTTGGCGGGGTCGGGCAGCTCACCGACCATGCCGACCACCGGGGTCGGGTAGATCGGGCCTTCCGGCCCCTCGTTGTAGAGGGAGACGTTGCCGCCGACAACGGGGACGCCGAGTGCCTCGCAGGTATCGGCAAGAGCGCTGACGGCGCGATCGAGCTGCCAGGCGGGGACGGGTTTCTCGGGGTTGCCGAAGTTGAGGCAGTTGGTCAGGCCGAGCGGCTCGGCACCCACGCAGGCGAGGTTCTGTGCGCACTCGAGCACGGCCTCGACCGTGCCGTTGTAGGGGTCGCAGGCGACGCGGCGGCCGTTGCCGTCGATCGAGATGGCGATCGCGTTGCCGGCCTCGGGGATCTGCAGGACCGCGGCGTCGGCCGACTCGGGCCGGCGCACGGTGCGAGAGCCGACCACCGAGTCGTACTGCTCGAAGGCCCAGCGCTTGGAGGCGACGCTGGGCGCGGCCAACAGGGCGAGCAGCGTCTCCTCGCTGGTCGCGTCGTCGCGCAGCGTCGTCCGGTTGCCGTAGACCCACTGCTCCGGCTCGGCCGGGCTGAGGTCATAGAGCGGGCAGCCGTCGACCAAGGCGTCGACCGGCATCTCGCCGACGACCTCGCCCTCGCGCAGCACCCGCACTTGACCCCTGTCGGTGACGACGCCGATCTCGGCCGACCCGGTCTGCCATTTCTCGCAAACCGCGATCACCGCGTCGACCTTGGCCGGTTCGACCACCCCGAGCATCCGCTCCTGGGACTCGGAGACCATGATCTCGAAGGGCTCCATGTCGGCCTCGCGTAGCGGCACCCGCGCCACGTCGAGGTCGATGCCGACGCCGCCTGCCGAGGCCATCTCACCGGCTGAGGAAGTCAGCCCGGCGGCGCCGAGGTCCTGCAGCGAGACCAGCAGCCCCTTCTCGAGCAGCTCCAGGCAGCACTCGAGCACCTTCGACTCCTCGAAGGGATCGCCGATCTGCACGGTCGGCCGCTTGGCCTCGTCGCCCTCGCCCAGCTCGGCCGAGGCAAGCACCGAGGCGCCGCCGATCCCGTCGCGCCCGGTCGAGGCCCCCATCAGCACGACCGCGTTGCCGACACCGGCGGCCGCGGCGCGGACCATGTCCTTCGTCTGGGCGATCCCGACGCACATCGCGTTGACCAGGCAGTTGTGCTCGTAGGGCGCCTCGAAGTAGATCTCGCCGCCGACGTTGGGCACGCCGATCGAGTTGCCGTAATGGCCGATTCCGCGCACCGCTCCGTCGAGCAGGTGGCGCGAGCGGACCGAGTCGAGCTCGCCGAAGCGCAGCGAGTCGAGGATCGCGATCGGCCGCGCTCCCAGCGCGAAGACGTCGCGGAGGATTCCACCAACCCCGGTGGCTGCCCCCTGGAACGGCTCGACTGCGCTGGGATGGTTGTGGGACTCGACCTTGAAAGCGATCGCGAAGCCGTTGCCGATGTCGACGGCACCGGCGTTCTCGCCCGGCCCCATCACCACCCGCTCGCCCTCGGTCGGCAGCCGCCGCAGCAGCTTGCGTGAGTGCTTGTAGGCGCAGTGCTCGGACCAGAGCAGGCTGAACATCGCCAGCTCGACGTCGTTTGGCTCGCGGCCGAGCTTCTCGACGATCAGCAGGTACTCGGCCTCTTTGAGGCCGAGTACCTCATACGCCGCCGGCTGCTCTGCTCCCGTGGACGGCAGAGAAGTCAGAGATGGACTGCCGTCCACTCCCGCGTCCGCGCCGGCGGGGGTCACACCAGGCTCCCGGCTGCGGCCTGAAAGACCTTGAGCCCATCGGTCGACCCGGTCAGCGGATCGACCGCGTGCTCCGGGTGCGGCATCAACCCGAGCACGTTGCCCGCCTCATTGCGTACCCCGGCGATGTCCCGCGCCGATCCGTTCGGGTTCTGCCCTGGCGCGTAGCGATAGGCGACCTGACCCTTGGCCTCGAGCTCGTCAAGCACGTCCTCTGGCGCCCAGAAGCGCCCTTCACCGTGCTTGGCCGGGGTCGAGAGCGACTCCCCGTCGCCGCCGATTAGCTCGACCTGGCGGCAGTGGAAGCGCAGGTCCTCGTTGAGCAGCAGGGCCCCAGGCAGTAGTCCGGCCTCGCAGAGGACCTGGAAGCCGTTGCAGATGCCGAGCACCGGGCCTCCTGCGGCGGCGAACTCGCCGACCGCCTCCATCGCCGGCGAGAAGCGGGCGATCGCGCCGGCGCGTAGGTAGTCGCCGTAGGAGAAGCCGCCGGGGACGACGACGGCGTCGACCCCGTCCAGGCCCCGCTCTTCGTGCCAGACCAGCCGTGCCTCGCCGCCGCTCAGCTTGCACGCGTGCAGCGCGTCCCGCTCGTCGCAGGAGCCGGGGAACTGGAGCACTCCCCAGCGCATCAGGCGGCGCCGTCTAGCTGCTCGATCTCGTAGTCCTCGATCAGCGGGTTGGCGAGCAGCTTCTCGCAGAGCTCGCCCAGCCGCGCCGGGTCCTCGGCCTCCAGCTCGACCATGCGGCCGACCCGCACGTGCTCGATTCCCTCGAAGCCGAGCGCCGGCAGCGCCCGCTCGACCGCCTTGCCCTGGGGGTCGAGGATCCCCTCCTTCGGGCGGATCAAGACCCGTGCCCTCGCCACTAGAAGCTGCGCTCCGTGATTCGCTCGTAGGCCTCGACGTACTTCGCCCGTGTCTGCTCGACCACGTCGGGTGGCAGCTCGGGCGCCGGCGGCGTGTGATCCCAGCCCGCCTCGTCGGCCCAGTCGCGCACGTACTGCTTGTCGAAGGACGGTTGCGTGCTGCCTGGCTGGTAGCGGTCAGCAGGCCAGAAGCGCGAGGAGTCCGGTGTCAGCACCTCGTCGGCGAGGACGATCTCGGCGCCGGCGTGGCTGCCGAACTCGAACTTGGTGTCGGCGAGGATGATCCCGCGCTCGGCCGCGTGCTCGGCGCCGCGCACGTAGACCTCGACCGAGATGCGCCGCAGCTCCTCCATCAGCGCCCGGTCGCCGACGATCTCGGCGGCGCGCTCGAAGTCGACGTTCTCGTCGTGCTCCCCGATCTCAGCCTTGGTCGCCGGGGTGAAGATCGGCTCGGGCAGCTTGTCGGACTCGAGCAGGTTCGGCGGCAGCTCGATCCCACAGACGGCGCCGCCGTTCTTGTATTCCTTCCAGCCCGAGCCGGAGAGGTAGCCGCGCACCACGCACTCGACCGGGTACATGTCCAGCCGCCGCACCCGCATCGCCCGTTCGGCGACCTCTTCCGGCACGTCGGCTGAGATGAAGTGGTTGGGGACGATGTCGCCGGTCAGCTCGAACCAGAATTCGGAGATCCGGTTCAGCACCTTGCCCTTGTCGGGGATCGGCGTCGGCATCACCACGTCGTAGATCGAGATCCGGTCCGAGGCGACCATCAGCAGGTCGTCCTCCCACTCGTAGATCTCGCGAACCTTCCCCGAGGAGTGGAGCTTTAGATCAGAAATGGGTGGCACCGGCGCGATGCTAGCGGGGGGAGAGGTCGGGGTGTCCCTCCCACGGCGCTGGGTTTTTCGCCTGGGGAGGCCAGGGCCGTCCGAGGTTGTTTGGGGGCGAAAAAGAGGACGCCGCTTGTGGGAGGGACACCCCGACCACTCCACGTCTACGATTCCTCTGGTGCTGCCCCCGGAACCGAAGAGCTCCCCGCTTGTTCAGACGCTTCGGTGGAGCTTTCGGCCGCTGCCCTTCATGCAGGAGAACCGGGAGAAGTACGGGGACAGCTTCAGCGTCAAATTTCTTACGTTTGAGCGGCCGATGGTGATGATCTCGGATCCGGCGGCGATCAAGGCGCTCTATATGGAGCGATCGCATGGGCTGCCGCCGGGGCGGGATATCATCCTCACTCCGATCGTCGGGGCGCGCTCGCTGCTTGTTACGGAGGGCGCCGATCACCTCGCTCACCGCAAGGTGATGCTGCCGCCGTTCCATGGCGAGCGGATGCGGTCCTATCAGCCGATCGTCGAGGAGATCGTTGACCGGGAGATCGATTCCTGGCCGTTGGGCGAGGAGTTCGCGATCCATCCGCGGATGCAGGCGATCACGCTCGAGGTGATCCTCCGTGTCGTCTTCGGCGTCGCCGACGGGTCGCGGCTGGAGCGCCTGCGCGGCGTCCTCACCAAGGTGCTGGAGGAGACCGCCTCGCCCTTCGCGCAGCTAACCGGCCTCGCCTCGCGCCGCTTCGGCGGCCGCGGCCCTTGGGCCAAATTCGAACGCCAGCTGAAGGCGGCCGACGAGTTGCTCTACGCCGAGATCTCCGAGCGCCGCGCCACGGGCGACTTCGAGGAGCGCGACGACATCCTCTCGCTGCTGATGCAGGCTCGCTTCGAGGATGGCAGCGAGATGAGCGACACCGATCTGCGCGACCAGCTGATGACCCTGCTGCTCGCCGGCCACGAGACCACCGCCACCGCACTCGCCTGGACCTTCGACCTGCTGCTGCGCCACGCGGGAGCGAGGCAGCGTCTGCAGGAGTCGCTGGAGGCTGGCGAGGAGGACTATCTGCGGGCGACGATCAGCGAGTCGCTGCGGCTGCGCCCGGTCGTGCCGCTCGCCGGCCGGCGCCTCAACAAAGACCTCGTCTCGGACGGGCTGACGCTGCCCGCGGGCACCGACGTGACCCCGGCGATCTGGCTCACCCACACGCGCGCCGACGTCTACCCTGAGCCCTTTGCCTTCCGCCCCGAGCGCTTCCTCGACGATCCGCCCGACACCTACGCCTGGATTCCCTTCGGCGGCGGCATCCGCCGCTGCATCGGCGCCGCCTTCGCCGAGTTCGAGATGCGGATCGCCCTGCGCGAGGTGCTGACCCGCTGCGAGCTGCACAAGGCCAGCCCGGCGCCGGAGAAGATCGGCCGCCGCAACATCACCCTCTCGCCGCGTGCCGGCACGCCCGTCGTCGTCACCGCGCGCCACCCGACGCGCGAGCGCGACCTCGTCGCTGCCTAGCTTTTCGCCGCGCGGGCGGCGGGATGCTCTTGGGCCCAGCGCGCGATCGTGCTCGAGCCGGAGATCACCTCGCCGCCGTCGAGGACGAGGATCGGCACCTCGTTGGTGCCGCTCAGTCGCTTCACCTCGGCCCGGTCCTCGCCACGATTGCCCCAGGTCCAGGGCATCAGGCGGTAGCCCCCGACCGTCTTGATCTCGTAGTCGTAACCGGCGTCGTTGAGCGCCTTGCCCGCCTTCCCGCACGGATGCGCAAAGGCCGGCCCATGCGTCTTCTGCCCGCAGGTGTAGAGAATCATCGCCCTGAGCCTACTCAGTCGCGCAGCGCTTCGAGCCGCTCGAAGACCTCGGGCAGGTGCGTGAGGTAGGCGCTGAAATCGAAGACGGCGTCGAGGTCGAGGTCGGGCGCGGCCACGGCGAGCAGGTCGCGGAACTCGGTGCCGGTGTCCCAGGCCTGCTGGGCGTTCTCCTGGACGATGCGGTAGGCGTCGTCGCGGGTCAGCCCGGCCTCGACCAGGGCGGTGAGGGCGCGCTGGCTGAAGAGGGCGCCGTGGGTTAGGCCGAGGTTCTCGCGCATGCGCTCGATGCGGATCGTCATCCCGCTGACGACCTTTGTCGCCAGATCCTGCATGTAGTCGAGGCCGATCGTCGCGTCGGGCAGGATCACCCGCTCGGCGCCGGAGTGGGAGATGTCGCGCTCGTGCCAGAGGGCGACGTTCTCGAGGCCGGTTTGGGCGTAGCCGCGCAGGACGCGGGCCAGACCGGTGATCCGCTCGGTGCGGATCGGGTTGCGCTTGTGCGGCATCGCCGATGAGCCCTTCTGCTTGCCGGCGGCAAACGGCTCCTCCACCTCGCGCACCTCGGTGCGCTGCAGGTTGCGGACCTCGGTGGCGAAGCGCTCGAGGCCGGCGCCGGCGATCGCCGTGCGCGAGGTCAGCACCGCGTGGCGGTCGCGGGGGATCACCTGCGTCGCCACGTCCTCTCGCTTCAAGCCGAGCCGCTCCATCACCCGCGCCTCGACCGCCGGAGGCACCGATGCGTAGGTGCCGACCGCGCCGGAGAGCTTGCCGAAGGCGAGCTGTTCGAAGGCGTCGGTGAGGCGATCGAGGTTGCGGTCGGCCTCGAAGGCAAAGCCGGCAAGGCGCAGGCCGAAGGTGGTCGGCTCGGCGTGGACGCCGTGAGTGCGGCCGACGCAGAGTGTGTCGCGGTGCTCCAGCGCCCGCTCGATCAGGGCGTTGCGGTAGGCGCGGGCGCCCGCCAGCACCACTTCGCCTGCCTCGCGCAGCTGCAGCGCCAGTGCCGTGTCGAGCACGTCGGAGGAGGTGAGCCCGTAGTGGATCCAGCGCCCGTGCTCGTCGCCGACAGACGCGGCAACCACGTCAATGAAGGCGGCGACGTCGTGGTCGGTGACCTTCTCGCGCTCTTCGACCGCCTCGACCGTGAACGCCGCATTGGCCCGCGCCGCCTCAGCCGCCTCGCGCGGAACCGCTCCCTCCTCGGCCCAGGCCTCCGTCGCCGCCAGCTCGACCTCGAGCCAGCACTCGAACTTGCGCTGAGCCGACCAAACCTGTCCGATCTCGGGGCGCGTGTACCTGGGGATCACGCGTTGATTATCCGCGCCGCGAGGATGCCGGCGTTCTTTGCCCCGTCGATCGCGACGCAGGCGACCGGGATCCCCGGCGGCATCTGCACGGCGGAGAGCAGGGCGTCGAGACCGCCGAGCGATTTACCGAGGATCGGCACGCCGATCACCGGCAGGTCGCTGTGCGCCGCGGCAACGCCGGGCAGCGCCGCCGACATGCCAGCGCCGGCGATGATCACCTTGAGGCCCCGCATCCTCGCGTTGGTGCAGTACTCGCGCACCAGCTCCGGGTCGCGGTGGGCGCTCATCACCCGCACCTCGTAACGGATGCCCGCGTCGTGCAGGGCCGCCCCCGCCGGCTGCATCTTCGGCTTGTCGTTCTTCGAGCCCATGATGATCCCGACCAGAGGCTCGTCGACATCGATTTCCTCGAAGGCCTCCTCGACCGCCGGCATCGCCAGGGTCCCTCCGACCCGCGGCTCTCCCGCTTCTCCCCCGGTGGGCTGCGGCTCCTCTGAGATCTCGCTCATCTCGTCCTCTCTGTGACTGGCTTTAGCTGGCGACGCGGTCGACCGCTCGAGCGGCGATGTCGGATCGCATCTGCATTCCCTCGAACTCGATCCGACCCGCGGCATCGTACGCGCGATCTCGGGCGTCGGCAGGCGTCGCACCGAGCGCAGTCACGTTCAGTACCCGTCCCCCGGCGGTGACTATCTCGCCGTCGTGGGCGGCGGTGCCCGCGTGGGTGAGCTCGACGAGCTCACCGGTGCGATCGAGACCGCTGATCACGTCCCCCTTCGAGGAGGACTGCGGATAGCCCGCTGATGCCAGCACCAGCGTCACAGCCCAGTCGTCGGTGAACTCCGCCTCGGCTCCGGCCAGGCCCCCAGGCTCGCGCGCGGCCAGGCAGAGATCGACCAGGTCCGAGCGCAGTCGCGGCAGCACCGCCTGCGTCTCCGGATCGCCGAAGCGGGTGTTGAACTCGAGTACCTTGGGACCGTCTACCCCGATCATCAGACCGGCGTAGAGGACGCCGTGGAAGGGACGGCCGCGTCGCGCCATCGCAGCGACGATCGGCCGGTGCACAGCGTCGACGATCTCCTCCACCTCGGCCGCCCCGAACCCCGGCACCGGCGAGTAGCTGCCCATGCCGCCGGTGTTCGGTCCCTCGTCACCATCGAAGATCCGCTTGTAGTCCTGGGCAGGCGCCAGCGGCACCACGTTCTCGCCATCGCAGAGCGCCAGCAGCGAGAGCTCCTCCCCCTCGAGGAACTCCTCCAGCACCACCGTCGTCTCACCAAAACGCCGCTCGGTAAAAAAGACATCGACCGCCTCACGAGCCTCGGCCTCCGAGCCGCAGATGATCACCCCCTTGCCCGCCGCCAGCCCGTCAGCCTTCAGCACGGCCGGGTAGGAAGCGTCAGCGATCTGCGCAAGTGCCTCCTCACGACTGTGCAACAGCACATGCGAAGCAGTAGGTACCGCGGCCTCGCTCATCAGCTCCTTGGCAAAAGCCTTGGACCCCTCCAACTCCGCCGCCACCGCACTCGGCCCAAACGCCGGCACCCCAGCGTCCTCCAGTGCATCGACCACCCCAGCCACCAACGCCGCCTCCGGTCCAACAACGACCAGATCGATCCCTCGCTCAGTAGCCGCAGCAACGATCGCCTCCACGTCATCGGCCGCAATCTCAGTCAGGCACTCGGCATCCGCTGTGATCCCCGCATTGCCGGGAGCACAGAACAGCTCAGGCGCATGAACGGACCGCCCCAACGCCCGCACAATCGCGTGCTCGCGCCCACCCCCGCCGACAACCAGGACCTTCAAGCCGCGCCGCCTAGAGCGAGCCGGAAAGCTCGTCAGCCGACATTGCCGCCAGCGTCTGACTAGTCATCGTCCCCCGCGATCCAAGCTCGACGGAAACCTTGGCCATCGTCTTCTCGTCAGGAGCCTCAACCACCGTGACGAAGTCGTACTGCCCCAGCGTCGCGTACTGAGCGATCACTTTGGCCCCGATCTGCTCAACCTCTTTATTGACCTCCGCAACCCGCCCCGGATTGTTCTTCAGAGTCCGCACACCCTCAGAAGTCAAGTTGGTCAGCATCACGTAAGTAGGCATTGCAGTTCTCCTCTCAACTCGGCAGGGGACCTTGAGCCCTACGTTACTCGACCCCTTCCCCGCCGCCGGGGCTCAGCCGTCGTACCCAGCGTGCACGTGATCGCAATGATCGGAACGCGCAAACGCCGGCCCGGGCCCGTCTAGATCGAAGCAGTAGATGAGCTCAGTGGGATGAGCCGGCGCTGGCAGATAGGCGAGCGTCTGGCCCAACTGGGCGCAGGGCGCACCGACCGCCGTATCGGTGCAGGAGACCCCGTCGACCGCGGCGATGTCCATCGCCCGCCCGTAGTAGTGATTGGAGACGTTGCCTTCGCTCGTGTACTCGGAGTGATCGGAGCGCAGGGCCGAAATGGTCAGCTGATGCTGCTGCGTGATCGCCCCGATCAGCGCCACGATGCGCGGGTCGAGCGCACCCGAGGTGATGTCCTGTAGCTCGAGTTCGTTGGAGAGCGTCAGGTTGTCCCAGTTGATCGGTGCGCCGGCTGTGCCCGGCAGCGCCAGTGGCCAGTCGACCGCGGTGACCTGGCACTTCCCTTCGAGCTGTTCGGCGTCGGCCAGGACCGCCTGCACGTACCACTGAGCCTGGTTGTGGGTGAAGATGCCGGCCCTCAGGCTGCCCCGTGACCAGATCAGGCGGGCCAGGGTGGCGGCCGAGTCAGCCGAGTCGCCGCGGTGGATGTGGCCATCTTCGTTGCCGTCGACCGCGTACTTCTTCCACTCGCTGGGTTCGAGCCCCAGCGGGCCGCGCTGGCGCATCTGGACGTTGCCCATGCCGCGACCGAAGTTCGACTCCAGCCGCGCGACGGCTGCCAGCCCCCAGACGCCGCGCTGACCGAGTTCGTAGCGGCTCGCCGCCGCCTCGAAAGCTTCCATGTACTCGTCGGGAATCTCGTCCCGCCAGTCCGGCGCCGCCTCGCAGCTGAAGCCCCGCAGCTGCGGCGTCAGGGCGAAGCCGCCGCTCACCCCGCCCCCCAGCGCGCCGTAGCAGGAGGCGTTGGCGAGAACCTCGGCGACGTACCAGTCGGCGTGGTTGTAGGCGAAGATCGCGTTGTAGGTATCGGCGGGCATGCCCGCGGCGTTGAGGTAGCGGGCGGCGGCGAAGATCGCGTCTTCGGGGTTGTAGGGGTCGCGCACGCCATCGCCGTTGGCGTCGACTCCGTACATGTCCCAGGTCGAGGGCAGGAACTGCATCCAGCCGACGGCGCCGGCCGAGGATGGCCCCATGTTGGTGCCGAAGGCGCTCTCGATCCCGTTGATCGAGGCCAATACCGAGGGGCCCTGAGGGCCGAGGCCATAGGTCGTGGCGGCGCGGTTGTAGATCGGGATCAGCACCGGTGGCACGCCCGAAGTCGCGCAGCTGGAGCTGGGGATCGAGGGGACTTCGAAGACTTCGGTGGGAGTGGGGGCGGGGGTTGCGCCCGCGTCCGGCTCCGGCGCGGGTGTTGATTCGGTCTTTTCGTCTTTTTCTGACGACGGCGCTTCGACGGCAGTGCCTCCACTCGGCGCCGGCGCCGTCGGCGCGAGGCTTTCGGGCGCCGCCAGCGTTTCGTTCTGTTCCAGAGTCGGCGACACCGACTCCGTTGCCGGCGCTTCGGCTGCGCTCGCGTTCGAGGCGGTCAGCGCCGCACCGACCGCCGCGACGGCGAGCGTGTTGCGCAGCCGGCCCATCAGCCGCGCACGTCCGTCACACGCCACTGGCTGGTTTTCGGATCGGGTTGCATATCGAGTCGCAGCTCGCTGGCGACACCGAGCCGCAGCAGCGAAACGCTGAGGGTGTAGGTGTCGCCATGGTGGGGACCGGCCACGACGTTGAGCACTTTCGCCTTCGGCACCTTCACGCCTGCCGGCAGGCGCGGCGGGCGCCCCAGCAGCGAATGGGTCAGCTGCGGCGTCGCGGTCTCGGCAAAGGCGTCGCGGATCTTGGCGGTTTCGCGACCGGTCTCGTAGAGGACGAAGGCGCCGGCGAACTGGTGGGCGACCTTGATCGCCGCCGGCCCGGCGACCTCTGTGGCTGGAGCACCGGACGAGCCGTTGGAGCTGGTGGCTCCCGAGCTCGCCACTTCGGAAGTCGAGTTGGCGGCGGCGTCAGCGCCGGTCGAAGGTGCGACTTCAGCGGAGCTCTGGGAGACGCCGCCACCGGACTCCACCGTGAAGTCCGGCTTTGCCCCCTGCAGCACGGGCGCCGCCGGGTCCGGTTCCGCCACGGGTGTCTGTTGCACGATCGGCGCCGCAACGGGGGTCGCCGTGCGCAGATGAGCGCTGCCGCCCCCGCCGCTACCGGATGCCCAGACGAGCCCGAGCACCCCGGCTCCGACCGCGAGCAGTGCAAGAGCGATGACGCCAAAGGCACGTACCGGTGCGCTCCAATCGCCAGTCCGCTCCTCCAGGGGCCAGACGAGTCCGCGCTCGATCGCCCAGATGATTCGCTCGAACGGCCACTTGGCCGCGTCGAGGAGACGACGCAGGACGTCGGCGCCGCCCCAAACCACGCGCTCCTCTACCGCGAAAGCGGCATTGGCAAGCGAAGAACGGAGTGGGTTGGTGGTATCGATGCGACGGCGTCCAGGCATGGAAAAAGTTCGGGCTGAGAGCTTATGTCGGATTCTCACCGGGTTCCCTTAACACCACATAATGGGCTTTAGCTCCCACCAGGTCTAGGCAGACGCCATATCGCCGGCTTTCTCGAAGGCCAGCTCGCCATCCTCGACGCTCACTCGCACCACGTCTCCCTCGCGGAACTCGCCCTCGAGCAGCTTCAGCGCCAGCTTGTCGACCAGCTCCTTTTGGATCACCCGCTTCAGCGGCCGGGCGCCGTAAGTCGGGTCATAGCCGAGGTTGCCGAGCAGCGTCTTCGCGTCGTCGTTCAGCTCGACCTCGATTCCCCGTTCGCGCACCCGGCCGACCAGCTGTTCGACCTGCAGCTCGACGATGCGGCCGATGTCCTGCTTGGAGAGCCGGTGGAAGATCACCGTGTCATCGATCCGGTTGAGGAACTCGGGCTTGAAGGTTTCGGCGAGAACCTCTTCGATCTGCTCGCGCATCCTCTCGTCGATCGCCTCGCCGACGATGCGGTCGCTGCCCACGTTCGAGGTCATGATCAGCACCGTGTTGGTGAAGCTGACCGTGCGCCCCTGACCGTCGGTGAGCCGACCGTCGTCCATGATCTGCAGCAGCGTGTTGAAGACGTCGGGGTGGGCCTTCTCGATCTCGTCGAGTAGGACCACCGCGTAAGGCCGGCGCCGCACCGCCTCGGTCAGCTGGCCGCCCTCCTCGTAGCCGACGTAGCCGGGCGGGGCGCCGATCAGCCGCGCCACCGTGTGTTTCTCCATGTACTCGGACATGTCGAGGCGGACGATCGCCTGCTCGGAGTCGAACATGAACTCGGCCAGCGCCTTGGCCAGCTCGGTCTTGCCGACTCCGGTGGGGCCGAGGAAGAGGAAGCTGCCGATCGGCCGGTTCGGGTCCGAGAGCCCCGCACGGGAGCGGCGCAGGGCGTTGGAGACCGCCGCGATCGCCTCGTCTTGGCCGATCACCCGTTCGTGCAGGCGTTCCTCCATCTGGATCAGCTTCTCGACCTCGCCCTCCATCAGGCGGGTAACCGGGATGCCGGTCCATTTGGCGACGACCTCGGCGACCTCCTGCTCGGTCACCTCCTCGGTCAGCATCGTGGCGCCGCCGGCGTGCAGCTCGGCCAGCCGCGCTTCCTGTTCGGCGACCGTCTTCTCCAGCTCGGGGATCTCTCCGTAGCGCAGTTTCGCGGCCCGCTCGAGGTCGGCGTCGCGCTCGGCCCGCTCCGCCTCGCGGCTGGCCTCCTCGAGGCGTGCCTTCGCCTCCTTGATCGCATCGATCGCCTCCTTCTCGTTCTGCCAGCGCGCTTTCATCTCGCCGGAGCGCTCGCGCAGCTCGGCCAGCTCGGACTCGATCGCCTCCAGCCGCGCCGCCGAGGCCTCGTCGCTCTCTTTCTTCAGTGCCTCGCGCTCGATCTCGAGCTGCTGGATGCGCCGCTCGACCTCGTCGATCTCGGTCGGCATCGAGTCGATCTCGATCTTCAGCCGCGAAGCCGCCTCGTCGATCAGGTCGATCGCCTTGTCGGGCAGGAAGCGATCGGCGATGTAGCGCTCGGAGAGGGTCGCGGCGGCGACGATCGCCGAGTCGGCGATGCGGACGCCGTGGTGGACCTCGTAGCGCTCCTTCAGCCCGCGCAGGATCGCGATCGTGTCGTTGATGTCGGGCTCGCCGACGAGGATCGGCTGGAAGCGCCGCTCCAGCGCCGCGTCTTTCTCGATGTGCTTGCGGTACTCGTCGAGCGTGGTGGCGCCGACCGCCCGCAGCTCGCCGCGGGCCAGCATCGGCTTCAGCAGGTTGGCGGCGTCGACGGCGCCTTCGGCGGCGCCGGCGCCAACGATCGTGTGCAGCTCGTCGAGGAAGAGGACGATCTGGCCGGCCGCCTCCTGCACCTCGGTCAGCACCGCTTTCAGCCGCTCCTCGAACTCCCCCCTGTATTTAGCGCCGGCCAGCAGCGAGCCCATGTCGAGTGCGATCACGCGCCGGTCGCGCAGGCTCTCCGGCACGTCGCCGTCGACGATCCGCTGGGCAAGCCCCTCGACGATCGCGGTCTTGCCGACCCCGGGGTCCCCGATCAGCACTGGGTTGTTCTTGGTTCTGCGAGAGAGAACCTGGATCACGCGACGGATCTCCTCGTCGCGGCCGATCACCGGATCGAGTTTTCCCGCCTCCGCCTCGGCGGTCAGGTCGCGGCCGAATTTCTCCAGCGCCTGCACGCTGTCCTCAGGGTTGGGTGAGGTGACTTTGTGCGGACCGCGCACCTCGGCAACCGCTTTCTCGAGCGAGCCCCGGTCGGGCAGCAGATCGCCCACGCCGGAGGCGGAGTCGGTGAGCGCGAGCAGGATGTGCTCGGTCGAGATGTACTCGTCGCCGAGCTTCGCCATCTCTTTCTCGGCCCGTTGAAGTGTTTTGACCAGCGCCGATGACGGCCGTGTCTCCGGCGCCTCATCGCTCAGCTTCGGCAGCGCCTGCACCGCCTCGCGCGCCCGTGACGAAATCGAGCCGACATCGGCGCCGAGCTTCTGCAGGATCGGCACGACCAGCCCGTCCTCTTGGTCGAGCAGCGCGACCAGCAGGTGCGCCGGCGCTACCTCGGTGTTGCGCTCCGAGGAGGCAAGTTGTTGGGCGGCTGCCACCGCTTCCTGGGACTTGACGGTGAACCTATCCGGTTGCATCGGCTTCTCCTTCCAGAAACCTGCGTTCCAGCTTCTCTGCCCGGCGCCGCATCCGCTCCAGCTCCGCCCTCATTTGTTCAACTCTTTTCTCCATCTCTAGGACAGTCTCGACCCCAGCCAAGTTCAGTCCCTGTTCCGAGGTCATCTGCTGGATACGGAGCAGGCGCTCGACGTCCCGCTGTGAGTAGAGGCGGGTGTTCTTAGGCGAGCGCTTCGGCTGGATTAGCCCCCGCGCCTCGTACATCCGGAGCGTCTGGGGGTGCATGTGAGCAAGCTCGGCGGCGACCGAGATCATGAAGACGCCGCGCTCCTCGTCGATCGAGACGTCGATCCGTTCTCGCCGGACGCTCATCGCGCCGCCTTTTTCAGCAGCTCGGACCGCGGGTCGGAGCCGTTGAAAGCCTCTGCCAGTTTCTCTGCCGCCGCCTCCTGCTCCTCGGTCAGCTTCTCCGGCATCTCGATCTCGAGCCGGTAGCGGATGTCGCCTTTGCCGCGTCCGCGCGGCTTCGGCGCGCCCTCGCCACGCAGCCGCTGGATCGACCCATGCTTGGTCCCTGGTCTCACCTTGATCTTCTTCGTTCCCTCCAGCGTCGGCACCTCGATCGTCGCGCCGCGCAGCGCCTCGGCGATCGTGATCGGCACCGTCACCTCGAGGTTGCCACCATCGAGCCGCTTGAAGACGGGCGAGGCGGCGACGCGGGTGACCACGAAGAGGTCACCGGGAGGGCCGCCGCGCTGCCCGGCCTCCCCCTTGCCGGCGAGGCGGATCCGCGCCCCGTCCTTCACCCCGGCCGGGATGTTCACCTTGTAGCGCTTGGTCTGCTGGGTGAGGCCGGAGCCGCCGCAGGTGGGGCAGGGGTCCTCGATGATCTGGCCGGCGCCGCCGCACTGCGGGCAGGGCTGGCTGATCGAGAAGAAGCCCTGGCTCTGCGCGTCGATTCCGCGGCCTTCGCAGCGCGGGCAGGTGACCGGGCGGGTCCCCGGTTTTGCGCCGCTGCCGTGGCAGGTCGGGCAGCGTTCCGCCTTCGGCACCGTGACCGTCACCTGGGAGCCGTTGACCGCCTGATCGAAGCTGAGGCTGATCTCGGTTTCGAGGTCGCGGCCGCGCACCTGTTGCGGCTGTGCCCTCCCGCCGCCCGCGCCGCGGCCGAAGAGGTTGGAGAAGACGTCGCTGACGTCGAAGCCGCCGGCTGCTCCCGGGCCGCCCGGCCCGAACGGACCGCCGCCGCCGGGACTGCGGCCACCGAAGCCGCCGAACATGCCACCGCCCGAGTCGTACTCCTTGCGCTTCTCGGGATCCGAGAGCGTGTCGTAGGCCCCCTGGATCTCCTTGAACCGCTCCTCGGCTTTCGGATCGTCTGGATTGCGGTCAGGGTGGTATTTGCGCGCCAGTTTCCGGTGCGCTTTCTTGATCTCGTCCTCGGACGCCCCTTTCGGGACCCCGAGCACCTTGTAGAGATCCTCAGCCACGCCCTACTCGCCCACCACCACACGAGCCGGCCGAATCAGCTGCTCCCCCAACCGGTACCCCTTCTGCAAGACCTCGACGACCGTCCCGGACTCAACCCCCTCCGCCGGCCGAGTAGAGAGCGCCTCGTGCTGCATCGGATCGAACTTCTCGCCTTTGGGATCAACAGCCTCGACGCCATTCCGCGTCAACGAGTCGCGCAGGCTCCTGAACACAAGCAGCACGCCGTGTCCCAACCCATCATCTGAGTCACCCTCGGGATCCAAGCCGGCCGCCTGAATCGCCCGCTCGAGATCGTCCAACGCGGGCACCACATCCCGAATCAGCTCAGCTCGACCTCGAGCGGTCGCAGCCTGAACCTCTGCAGCCATCCGCTTGCGGTAGTTCTCGAAGTCGGCCTTCGTCCTCTTGGCGAGGTCTAGATACTCATCCCGCTCGCGCTGGGTGTCAGCGACTCGGGCATCGAGATCGGTCTCGACTTGATCCGCTTCTTCCGCGGGTGGCGTGGGTGATGGGGGGGTCGAGGACGACGTCGCCCGCAGTGC
>JAWVFL010000080.1:0-21858 GCA_033856195.1 Solirubrobacterales bacterium
GCGCGTCCGGGGACCCAACCCCCGACGCCTTTCACGACCCGGATCTCGACCTCGTCGCCTTGGCTACGGTCGCCGATCTGGTTCCGCTGGTTGGGGAGAACCGGGCACTGGTCAGGCGGGGGCTCGAGGAGGTGCGGCGGGCTCGTCGTCCTGGAATTCGGGCGCTGATCGAGGCAGCAAAATGTGAGCCGACGCAGCTTGACGAGGGAGATCTGGCGTTCCGGCTGGCGCCGCGGATCAATGCAGCGGGTCGGTTGTACAGAGCCGATGCTGGCGTGGAGCTTTTCCTGACAGAAGACGAGGCACGGGCGGCGGAGATCGCCAATGAGTTGAGCAGGGCGAACGGAGAGCGGCGGGCGACTGAGCGGGAGGTTGCCAATGAGGCGGAGGCGGCGCTGCGGGAGCTGCCAGAGCACCTGCGGGAAGCGTCGGGGATCGTCGTCGCGGGTGAGGGCTGGCATCCCGGGGTAATCGGGATCGTCGCCTCGCGGCTGGTCGAGCGGTATCACCGGCCGGTCGTGGTTATCTCGCTGGAGCTGGACGGGAGCGGCCGTGGGTCGGGACGGAGCATTCCGGGATTCGACCTGCTCGGCGGGCTCGAGGCCTGCGCCGGTCATTTGCGCACCTTCGGCGGTCACAAAGCCGCCGCTGGGCTGGAGCTGAAGGAGGGCGAGCTCGATGCCTTTCGCGAGACCTTTGCCACTCACGCGGCGAGCGTGCTCGGGCCGGAGGATCTGAAGCGGACCGAGAGGATCGATGCGATGGTGGGAGGGGCTTCGCTGGGGCTCGATCTCGCCGAGGAGCTGAAGCAGCTGGCGCCCTTTGGGATGGGCAACCCCGGGGTGCGCTTGCTCGTTCCCTCGGCAAGGGTGCGCGACGTGCGGGCGATTGGGGAAGGCAAGCACGCTCGCTTCAGCTTGCACAGCGGGTCGCACAAGGCGCTTGGGGTGGCCTTTGGGCGTGCGTCGCTTGGGGTGGGGGAGGACGACCCCGTCGACGTGGCGGTGCGGCTGGAGGTAAACCAGTGGAACGGCGCCGTCGAGCCGCAGGTGGTCCTGCGCGAGGTCTATCCCAGGGCGGCGGACGAAGACCTGCTCGAGTCGGCGGAGTGGTGGGGGCGCTTCGAGGCTGAGCTCGGGAAGGATCCCGCTGAGTGGAGCGCGCCCAACCCGTCGATCGCCGGCGAGCACGAGCGCCGAATTTGCTCGAGTGCCAACGCGCCGGCTGCTGTCGTCGGCGAGCTCGCCTCCTGCGAGGGCGAGGAGGTCCTCGCCCTCACCGCCGACGCGGCGCTGCGGGCCGGGATGGCGCGCGAGGGGGTCCGGCTTTCCGACTACGCAGAGCTCGAACGCGTCCCTGAGCTTCCCGGGCGCTTCCGCCACGTCGTCCTCGTCGATCCGCCACCGTCGCCGGGCCTGCTGCGGCTCGCTTCGCGGGCCCAGGAGGAGGGCGGCTACCTGCACCGGGTCTGGGGAGAGGCCGAGTGGCGTTTTGCGCTCAGCGCCGTCGCCGTGCAGCTCGCCCAGCGCCCGACCTTGATCGCGACCTTCAGGGACCTGCGCGAAGCCGGTGAGATCGGCGGCGACGAGCTGCGCGGAGCCCTGATCGGCAACGGCCCACAACCGCGCGGCGCCGAGACCGCGGCGCGCTGCTTTGGCGTCCTCGCCGAGCTCGAATTGGTGCGGGGAGAGCCCGTTGCCGGCGGCGGGTCCGTGCGGGTCGTATCCTCAGAAGGGACAGATCTGGAGCGCTCGGCGTCATATCGCGCTTACAGCGCCCGTCATGAGGAGATGCGCCAATACCTCGAAGCACACCGACAGCACTAGACAGCAATGAGCTCCTAGCCGACCTCTTCGCGGTGGTCGAGGAGTTCGACTCCTCGCACGAGGTGGAGGGGTCGATCGACGGCGCCAACGGCGACGTCTCGGTCTCGATGGCGACGATCGATCGGACCGCGGTCAGACATGCCTTCGAGTTCGCCTGCGATCGCCATGCCGATCAGCTGCGCCACTCCGGCGATGAGTTCATCACCCACCCTGTCGGCGTGGCGCAGATCTGCGCCGGCATGCGACTCGATACCGAGACCCTCTGCGCGGCGCTGCTGCACGACACGGTCGAGGACACCAGCGCCAGCCTCGAGGAGATCCGCGCCGAGTTCGGCGAGGAGATCGCCCAGCTGGTCGACGGCGTCACCAAGCTGACCGGGATCGCGTTCGAGAGTCGCGACGAGAGGCAGGCGGAGAACTACCGCAAGATGATGGTGGCGATGGCCACCGACGTCAGGGTGATCCTGATCAAGCTGGCCGATCGCCTCCACAACATGCGCACGCTTGGCGCCCTGCCCAAGCAGAAGCAGATGGCGAAGTCGCGCGAGACGCTGGAGATCTACGCGCCGCTCGCCCACCGTCTCGGAATCCACGCGATCAAGTGGGAGCTCGAGGATCTCGCCTTCGCGACTCTGCACCCGCGCAAGTACGCCGAGATCAAGCAGCTCGTCGCCCAGCAGCGCAACGAGCGCGAGGTCTACGTGGCCGAGGCCGGCAAGTTCCTCTCCGGCGAGCTGCTCCAGGTCGGCATCGAGGCCGAGATCTCCGGCCGCGCCAAGCACTTCTACTCGATCTACACGAAGATGACGAAGAAGGGCCGCGAGTTCAACGAGATCTTCGACCTGACGGCGATGCGGGTGATCGTCGACTCGGTCAAGGACTGCTACGGCGCGATCGGCGTCATCCACTCGCTTTGGAAGCCCCTGCCCGGGCGCTTCAAGGACTTCGTCGCGATGCCGAAGGCAAACATGTACCAGGCGCTGCACACGACCGTGATCGGCCCCGAGGGCAAGCCGTTGGAGATCCAGATCCGCACCGAAGAGATGCACAATCTCGCCGAGTACGGGATCGCCGCCCACGTCGCCTACAAGGAGGGCGCCGCGGCCGACCCGCGGAAGGAGAAGATGACCTGGCTGCGCCAGCTGGTCGAGGCCGAGGGCGAGCAGGATCCGGCCGAGTTCCTCGAGTCACTCAAGGTCGACCTCTTCGAGGACGAAGTCTTCGTCTTCACCCCGAAGGGCGAAGTGAAGAACCTTTCCGCCGGCTCGACCCCGCTCGACTTCGCCTACGCCGTCCATACCGACGTCGGCCACGCCTGCGTCGGCGCCAAGGTCAACGGCTCGATCGTGCCGTTGCACTACCAGCTGCGCTCCGGCGACATCGTCGAGGTGCTGACCGCGAAACAGAAGCGCGGTCCCTCACGCGACTGGCTGAAGCTGGTGCGGACGAGCCGTGCCCGCAACAAGATCCGCGCCTTCTTCAAGGAGGAGAGCCGCGAGGACGCCGAGCGCAAGGGCCGCGAAGGGCTCGAGGAAGCGCTGCGCACGCGTGGCCTGCCGATGCAGAAAGTCGCCGCCTCGCCGCTGCTGGTCGACGTGATTCGCGAGATGGGGTTCCGCAAGGCGACCGAGTTCTACATCGCCCTCGGCCAGGGCAAGGTCCCGACCAAGGCGGTCGCCAACAAGCTGATGCAGCGGCTCAAGGAGGGGGAGGCGGTCGAGGAGACCGACCCGCTCGGGATCGCCGGCGGCCACCGCGAGGACAAGGCGCGGCGGACCAAGGATGCATCCAACTACGGGATCAGCGTCAAGGGCGCCGCCAACGTAGCGGTGCGCCTGGCCAAGTGCTGCCGCCCGGTCCCCGGCGATGAGATTGCCGGCTATGTCTCGCTCGGCCGTGGGATTACGATCCACCGCACCGACTGCAAGAACATGCGAGCCCTGAAACGGGCGCCGGAAAGGTTTGTCGACGTGAGCTGGGACGGCGAGAACGAGTCCTCCTACCGGGTTGAGCTGCAGATCGACGCCTACGATCGCACCCGCCTGCTCGAGGACCTCTCGCGCACCCTCTCGGAGGCCGGGATCAACATCATCGGCGCCAGTTGCACGACCAACCACCCGATGGTCAAAAACACGTTTGTGATCGAGGTCGGCGACACCGAGCAGCTCAAGCAGTGCATCGCCCGCCTGCGCAACGTCGAGTCGGTTTTCGACGCTTACCGGATTACCCCCGCTGCCTAGGCCCTTCTCCGAAGCTCCAGATCGCCCCTGACGCTCGAGTTGGATCGGCGTTCTTGTCTAAAGCGGGCCGGCGAGGGTACTCAGATAGTATGGCTAGCGGGTCAGCGCTGCCGATCCAGGGGGGAAGGGTGCTGCTTTGAATCGCTCCGTCACGATCAGGTTGGGTGCGTTCGCTAGTGAGGCACTGGCGGGGGGACCCCACGGGACGCCGTCGAGCGTCGGCCCTGAGCCGAATCCGGACGACGTCTTGCGGGCAATTCGCTTCTACCTCAACGACAAGGACGGGGGCGGAGCCGGATGGGGATACCCGGAGTTCCTGCGCGGCACCGGTCTTGGCGGCAAGGTCGATCTGGAGCTCACTATCGAGAACTCCCTGTGGCGCTCGCTGAAGAAAGAGGCAGAGAACCAGGGTGTGAGCGTCGACCAGTTGGTGGAGCACGCCGCTCTCTATTACGCGGCCGAGCTCGACGCCGGCCATGTCGCCGAGCGCATGCTCGGCGAGTCCGGAAAAGGCTGAGCGGTTAGGCGCCGGGCGCCACGACCGGGGCGGCGCCCAGCTCGGTGAGTTTCTCCTGCAGGCTGCGGCGGCCGCGATGGTGAAGACCGTGCACGGAGCTCTCCGACTTTTTCAGCGTCGTGGCGATCTCGACCGGTGAGAGCCCGGCGATGTGCCTGAGGACCAGTACCTCGCGTTGGTCCTCGGGCAGCTGCTCGAGCGCATGGCGCAGGTCGCGGCCACGGTCGATCCCGACCTGGGCCTGGCCGCTGTCCGCCAGCCGGACTTCCTCGGTCGGCACGGCGCGCCTGGCACGCAGGTGATCGAGGGCGGCGTTGCGAGCGACGCGCATGATCCAGGCGGCGAAGGGCACCTCGCGCGGCTCGTACTTGTTGATCGCCTTCATCAGCTTGGCGAAGATGTTCTGGGTGATGTCTTCAGCCTCGTGGTGGTCCTTGACCAGGCTGTTGACGAAGCGTTGAACGTCGGGCGCATAGCGTACGTAGAGGAAGTGAAGCCCCTCTCCGTCACCGGCCTGGGCGTGCTCGATTGCCTCTAGAACGAGTCGGCTGTTTCCAGGCTCCGAAGCGGTTGCCTCGGGAAAACCCGTGAAGTTATGGGGGTGCAGCTCCGTATCGCGACTGGTCACAGCGTCCTCCCGACGCATTGGCTTCTTGTCTGCACTCCGGGTTTTTGCCCTTGCTCTTCGGAGTAAAGAAATCTCTCCCAAAAAGCGAAGCGACGTTCGAATCTTTTTTCGGTCTTTGCGAAACCTTGCAAAGAACGCCTTGTCGAACGCCGGGCGAAGGATTGTGGCCTTTCGTCCGAATGTCAATGCCCAATATTCGTCTAAATCTCAGTCTCGGCCTCAAGTACCCGGAATTGCATAGGTATTGGGGTCTGAAGTTAGGAGGATTCGGTAATTCGGGTGAAAATCTTGGGCATCCCCAGACAGTTGTATTGATGGTGCGCAACGTGAAAGTCCCTCTCGGCAAATTTGCCTGTAACGGAATCAAGGCTTCTCTTGACTCCGACATCCCCGCCGGGGTGCGGGTCGCGCTGCGCGATTTCACCCGCAGAGTGGAGTCCGAGCGACCGCCCATTGGGCTCCCGCGTCTCTCAGAGGCAGCTGGGGCCGAGCCGGTCCTTGCCCTCGACCTTCCGGTCGACGAGCATACCTGGATGGTTCTGGAGCGCGAGGCGGCCCGACAGGGCGCCACAGTGAGTCAGCTGGCTACCCACTCGGTGCTCGTCTATCTGGCCGAGCTGGAGCGGCTGACGCCGCCAGACGGCGCCGCGACGGTCTAGAGAACGTCGCCGAGCCCTAATAGGCGCTGCTGACGCGCGCCGTTACGCGCGCGCGCCGATCCGCGCGCCGCTGCGGGCGCGGTCCAGCACGCTGTCGACCGGCGATACCGGCACCGGTTCGCCCTGCGCGTGCAGGGACTGCTCGAGCGCTTCCAGGCCGAGCACGACCTCGACCCCGAGGCGACCGTTGGAGACCGGGGTGGTGCCCTCACGGATGGCAGAGGCGAAGTCGCTCAGCTCCTGGCCGAGCGGCTCGAGGGCCTGCAGGCGCGGGGCGATCATGTCGCCGGTGCGGTAGGTGAGCCTGTACTCGCCGAAGTTGGCGGGGGGCTCGGTGAAGTCGAGGCCACGGTCGTAGATACGGACCGAGTCATCGGATGCCGTGTCCTCGTACTGGACCATGCGACGGCTGCCGACGACGTTCATCTGACGAAGCTTGCGCGGCGCCAGCCAGGAGAGCTGCACGTTGGCCTGGGCGCCACCCTCGAAGCGCAGGGTGAGGAAGGCGGTCTCGTGGATGCTCTCGCGGAAGACGCTGCGGCCGTTGGCCGAGACCTCGACCAGGGGCTTGTCGAGCCAATGCAGAAGGATCGAAAGGTCGTGTGGGGCGAGGTCGAGGACGACGCCGTCGGGCTGGTAGAGGCCGAGGTTCATGCGCGAGGAGGTGACGAAGTAGATCTCGCCCAGCTCGTCTTCCTGGATCAGGTCGCGGACCTTGTTCACAGCCGGGCTGTAGAGGAAGGTGTGACCGGGCATCAGGACCAGGTCGCGCTCCTCGGCGATCGCGACCAGCTCGGCCGCCTCCTCGGAGCGGCGCGCCAGCGGCTTCTCGACCAGCACGTGCTTGCCCGCCTCCAGCGCACGGCGCACGAGCGGGTAGTGGGTGTGGGGTGGCGTCGCGATCGCAACCGCCTCGACCCTGGGGTCGGAGAGCGCGGTGTCGAGGTCGCGCTCGATCCAGACGCCCGGGTGGCGCCGGCGGAAGTCTTCGATGCGGCTCTCCTGCAGCTCGCAGAGGCCCATCAGGCGGAACTCGGGCCGCTCGACCACGTTGCGGACGACGTTCGGGCCCCAGTAGCCGTAACCGACGACCATCGTGCCGATCGCATTTGCTGGATTCATGCTGCCCCCCTTCTTGCCAGCACGGTGAGGGGAGTGCGGGCGAGGATTGAAAGATCTAGGAGCAACGAGCGTCGCTCCGCGTATTCGATGTCGAGGCGGACCATTTCCTCGTAGGTGCGCTCGTTGCGGCCACTGACTTGCCAGAGGCCGGTCAGGCCGGGCTTTACCGAGAAGCGGGTCAGGTACCAGCTCGGGTACTCGGCGACCTCGTAAGGGATCGCCGGCCGTGGGCCGACCAGCGCCATGTCGCCCGAAACCACGTTGAAGAGCTGCGGAAGCTCGTCGAGGCTCCAGCGCCTGATCAGGCGCCCCACCGGTGTGATCCGGTCGTCGACGGCGAGCTTGTAGAGGTTCTCGCGGCCGCCGTTCGCGGCCTTGCCTTTGATTAGCGCGGTGACGTAGTCGCGATGGCCGCGCGGATCGGCGTCCGAGCGCATGCTGCGGAACTTGAAGACGGTGAACTCACGCTGCTCGTAGCCAACCCGGCGCTGGCGAAAAAGCGCCGGCCCGCGGCTGTCGAGGCGAATCGCGATCGCCAGAGCGAGCAAGAGAGGCGAAAGCAGCAGGATGATCACGGCGGCGAAGGTGACGTCGATGAGGCGCCTGGCAATGGCTTGCCAGAGCGGTTCGCCGGCGGCTCGGTCGAGCGGCTGCTTGCGGGTTAGTCCGTGTGCCTCCATATCGCTAGTTGACAAACGGCGCGGCCCCGCCCGCACTTGCACCTGGACGCTGCAAGTCGGGAAAAAGGTCAGGTCGGAAAATTTTGAAAGGAGATTTCCGGCCCGCGAAAGTCAGACGGCTCCCGCCCGTTGATTGAGCATGGCCCCCCGGATCATTTCCATCATCGGCTCCCGGCCCGAGATCGTGCAGGCGGCCCCGCTCTCGCTCGCCTTCAACGGCTGCGTCGAGGAGATCCTGGTCCATACCGGCCAGCACTACGACCCGGCCATGTCGGACCTGCAGATCGCCGACCTGCGGCTACCCCTGCCCGAACACAATCTTGGCGTCGGCTCGCTGCCCAACGACGAGAGCATCACCGTGGCGGAAGAGCGGATCGGTCGTGTGATTGAGTCCGAACAACCGGACGCGGTGCTGGTCCGCGGCGACACCAGCGCGACGATCGCGGGCGCGCGAGCGGCCGTTGCCGCCGGCGTGCCCCTGCTTCACGTAGAGGCCGGGCTGCGCAGCTACCGCGACGACATGCCGGAGGAGGCCAACCGGATCGAGACCGACCGCCTCTCCGATCTCCTCTTCGCACCCTGCGAGCACGCTCGCCAGACACTTATATCCGAGGGTATCCCAGGCACCATCGTGGTCACCGGCGACGTCCTCGCCGACGTCTTGCTCTCCTCTCGTGACCGCCTCGGCGAGGGCGGGGAGGAGGGCGATTACGTCCTCGCCACCGCTCATCGCAACTACAACACGGACTCGCCGGAGCGGCTCGGCGCCGTCCTTGCCTGCCTGGAGGCGACCGAGCAGCGCGTGATCTTCCCGCTCCACCCGCGCACGCGAAAAAGCCTCAAGGTCTGGGGCCTCACGGTCCCCGCCAACGTCGAGGTGCGCGACGCCGTCACTTACACCGAGATGCTCACCCTGGAGCGCGACGCCCTCGCGATCGCCACCGATTCCGGCGGCGTCCAGCGCGAGGCTTACCTCTGGGGCGTCCGCTGCATCACGATGCGCGAGGAGACCGAGTGGGTCGAGACCGTCTCGACCGGCTGGAACACCCTCGTCGGGGTCGACGTGGAGCAATTCCGGGCCGCGCTGGCCAAGCCGCAGCCGCAGGCTCGCCCGCCGATCTTCGGCGATGGCAGTGCGGCCGAGCGGATCGCCGAAGTGACTGTTTCGCATCTCGAGCGAGCACTGGAGGGTTCCCCTGTCTGAGCAACTGAGAATCGGCGTCGTCGGCTGTGGGCGCATGGGCGCCTTCCACGTCCGCAACTACGCGCAGCTCGACTGCGCGGAACTGGTCGCCGTGGCCGAGCCCAGCGAAGAAGCGCGCCGCCGGGCGCTCGGCGGCAACCAGGTCCTGGAGTTCTCCGACTGGCGCGACCTGATCGAGTTCGGCGTCGACGAGCTTGACGCGATCTCCGTCGCCTGCCCTTCCGAGCACCACGCCGAGGTGACGCTGGAAGCGCTTGCCGCCGGCCTGCACGTCTTGGTCGAGAAGCCGATCGCAACAACCCTGCCGGACGCGCTGCGCATGCGCGGGGCGGCGATGGAAGCCGATCGCAAGCTGATGGTCGGCCACGTCGAGCGCTTCAACCCGGCCGTGGCCAAGCTGCGCGAGCTCGTCGCCGACGGTCGCCTCGGCGCCGTCTACCGGGCCCACGCGACCCGGGTCGGGCCGCTGCCGACGCGGATCCAGGACACCGGCGTGGCGATCGACCTCGCCACCCATGACCTTGACGTGATGCAGCACGTGCTCGACCGCTCGATCGGCGAGATCTACGCCGACGGCGGCCGCTTCCTGCACGGCTCCCAAGAGGACTTGCTCACCTGCCTGGTCCGCTTTGGCCATGGCGACGCCGGCGAGACGCTCGGCCTGCTCGACGTCAACTGGCTCACCCCCGAGAAGAAGCGCGAGATCGTCTTGATCGGGGAGAACGGCCTGCTGCGTGCCAGCTACATCACCCAGGACGTCTGGTTCGTCGAGTCGCCCACCGCCCCGCTGCACTGGGACGGGCTCTCGATGCTGCGCGGCGACGGCGAGGGTGCCGCGGTGCGCTTCTCGCTGGCCAAGGTTGAGCCCTTGCGATCCGAGCTCGAAGCCTTCTGCCGCTGCGTCCTCGACGACACGCCGGAGCCGGTCAGCGCCCACGACGGGGTCAAGGCGCTTGCCGCCGCCCTGGCGATGCGCGAGTCCGCCGCCGTGCGGCGCCCGGTCGAGCTGCTCGACATCCCCGTCCCCCGCCCGCTGGAGGTGCTGGTGTGATCCGCTTCGTCATCCCCGCCTACAACGAGGCGGAGAACATTCCTCGCTTGCTCGCCGACCTGGCCCCGGTGGCCCGCGAGCTCGGCGCCCGCGTGATCATCGTCGACGACGGCTCGACCGACGGCACCGCCGACGTGATCCGCGAGCACTCCCGCGACATGCACCTGGCGATCGTCAGCCACACGGTAAACCAGGGCCTCGGCACCGCGATCAACACCGGCCTGCGGGCGGCACTCGGCGAGTCCTCCGATGACGACGCGATCGTCACCCTCGAGGCCGACACGACCTCTGACCTTTCCGACCTGCCGAAAATGCTGGAGCTGTTCGAACAGGGGACCGACGTGGTCCTTGCCTCGGTCTACGCGCCCGGCGGCAAGATCGTCGGCGTCGCCGGCTGGCGCCTGCTTGCCAGCAAGTCGGTCTCCAACACCTTCCGGGTGCTCGGCGGGCTGCGCGAGATGCACACGCTCTCCTCGCTTTACCGCGTCTACCGTGCGGGCACCCTGCGCCGCGCCGCCGACACCTACGGCTACCTGCTCGTCCGCGAGCCGGGCTTTGCCGCCAACGTCGAGCTGCTGCTGAAGCTCTACAACGCCGGCGCCAGTGTCGCCGAGGTGCCCACCGTGAACGATTGGTCGACCCGCAAGGGCGAATCGAAGATGCAGCTGAAGCCCACCGTGGTCGCTTACTTCCGGGTGATGGCCGCGCACATGGTCGGCCGCATCCAGCCGCCGCCCGTATCGCCGCTCGCCGAGGTGACGGCGCCGCTCGCATTGGCTCCCGGCAAGCAGGCTCCTGCGGTGAGCGTGGCTGATCGCCAGCCCGCCGTCCAGGCGGGATGAACGCCACCGCACCTCGGGTCGGGGTCGTCGGGGGCGGCGTCCTCGGCATATCCCTCGCTCTGCGCCTGGCTCAGGCCGGCGCAAAGGTGACGGTGATCGAGCGCGGCCCCAGCCTCGGCGGCCTCGCCGGCACCTTCGACTTCGCTGGTCATGAGGTCGACCGCTTCTACCACGTGATCACGCCGTCGGATACGCGGATGACCGCGATGGCCGAGGAGGTCGGGCTCGGAGATCAGCTTCGCTTCACGCCGGTCGGAGCCGGCTTCTACGCCGGCGGCGAGATGCACGACTTCAACGGCATCGCCGACCTGCTGCGCTTCGCGCCGCTGAGCCCCGTGGCTCGGCTGCGACTTGGCTGGTTCGTCGCCCAGTGCCAGCTGCGCAGCTCCTACGAGAAGCTCGAGCAGATACCGCTCGAGACCTGGCTGCGCCGCCACTGCGGCAAGCAGGTGGTCGAGCGGATCTGGAAGCCGCTGCTGGACTCGCGCTTCGACGGCGATCCTTCGGGCTTGCCCGCCACCTACCTCTGGGCGCGCACCCGGCGCATGTCGGGCGCGCGCAAGGGCGGTGGCGGCGGCGGCGAGGAAATGGGCTACGTCGTCGGCGGCCACCAGCGGCTGATCGACGCGATGGTGGCGCGGGCGCGGGAGCTTGGCGTCGAGGCCCGTACCGGCGCCGCCGTACAGGGCCTGGCGACGGCTGGTGACGGCTCGATCACCGGCGTCGAGCTGGAGGACGAGACGCTCGACTTCGACCTGACGATCCCTACCCTGCAGCCGCCCGCGCTTCGCTTCCTCTTGCCGGAGCGCCACCAGGGACTGCTGAGCGCCTACCCTCAGCGCTGGCTCGGCTGCGTCTGCGCGATCGTCAAGGTGCCGCGCTCGCTGCTGCCCTACTACGCCGTCAACATCACCGAGCCGACGCCGATCACCAGCGCGGTGGAGACCTCGCAGGTGCTAGGGACCGAGCACACCGACGGCTTGCACCTCGTCTACATGCCCAAGTACTGCGATCCGGACGCGCCCGAGCAGAGCGAGGACGACGAGTCCATATATACGCGCTTTACCGACTACCTGGCCCGCCTTTCGCCGGGTTTCAGCCGCGACGAGGTCGTCGACTGGACGGTGCAGCGGGCGAAGCTGGTCGAGCCGGTGCACACCCTGCAGCCGGCGGGGACGACGAGGGTCGCTCCCGTCTGGCCCGGCGTCCCGGGCCTTGCCCTGGCGTCCAACGCCCAGATCTATCCCTACCTGTTGAACGGCGACTCCGTGATGGGCTTTGCCGAAGGAGTGGCGGGTGAAGTCTCCGAGCGGTTGCGGTTGGCCGCATCGCCATCGCCGGAGAGTGCGAGAAAAGGACTAGCGGGCTCGTTGTCTTAACGAACCCATGTACCAAGTCGAAGCCTCCAAAGCGCTGCTCAAGCCCAAGCTCTGGGCGCGCCGCTCGGCCCGGCTCAGCGTCCCCCGCAACGTCGTCATGCTGGGCATGGTCAGCCTGCTCACCGACGTCTCGGCGGAGATGGTCGCCACGGTGCTGCCGCTGTACCTCGTCTTCACCCTGGGCGCCAGCCCGCTGGCCCTGGGGGCGATCGACGGCACCTACCGCGGTGCGGCGGCGCTGGTGCAGGTGGCGAGCGGCTTCGCCGCCGATCGCTGGCGGCGGCCCAAGGAGGTCGCCGGGGCCGGTTACGGCATCTCCGCCATAGGCAAGATCGCCCTGGTGGCGGCGGGCAACACGGTCGGCGGCATCGGCGCGATCGTCGCCTTCGACCGGATCGGCAAGGGCATTCGGACGGCGCCGCGCGACGCGCTGATCTCGCTCTCGAGCAGCAAAGCCGGCCTGGCTACCGCCTTCGGCGTGCATCGTGCGATGGACTCCGCCGGCGCCATGCTGGGCCCGCTGATCGCCTTCGGCATCCTGCTCGCCGCACCGGCGCGCTTCGATGCGGTCTTCGTCGTCAGCACCCTCTTCGCCATCCTCGGACTGGCCGTCCTGGTCCTGACCGTGCAGGGCAAGCCGAAACGAGCGCCGCGCGAGGAGAGCCCACCGTCGCTGCGTGCGGCCGCCGGTCTCCTTCGCGACCGGCGCTTCGCCCTGCTGCTGCTCGCGGCCATCGGGCTTTCCCTGGCGAGCGTCTCCGATGCGCTGATCTACGTCGGCCTGCAGCGCAAGATCGGCTTCGAGCCGGCCGTCTTCCCGCTCCTCTACGTGATCACCGCGGTCGCCTTCATGGGGCTGGCGATCCCGGTTGGGCAGCTCGCCGACCGGGTCGGCCGGGTGCCGGTCCTGCTCGCCGGCTATGCCCTCCTCTTCGTCGTCTACGGTGCGCTGCTGATGAGCTCGATGGGCTACGGACTGCTGGTCATCTGCCTGATCGGCCTCGGCGGCTATTTCGCCGCCACCGAAGGGGTGCTCGCCGCGCTTGCCGGGGCGATCCTGCCCGAGCGGCTGCAGGCAAGCGGAATGGGCATGCTGACGACCGTGGTCAGCATCGGCAACCTGCTTTCCTCGGTCGCCTTCGGCGCCCTCTGGTTCGGGTTCGGCCTGCGCAATGCGGTCATCGTGTTCGGCGCTGGGCTGGTCCTGGCAATCGCCGTCGCGGTACCGCTGCTGCTCCGCTCGCAGCGGGCGCCGGTGCATGGGTAGCCGCAACGTCAAGATCCTCACTGCCATCGTCGCCCTCTGCGTGGTTGCGGGTGGGGCCTATGTCGCCGTGGCGGCGCTTGGGCCGAGCGAGACGACGACAGACACGCGGCCTCGCGCGGGGGCGGTGCTGGCGCGCAGCGAGCTGATGGTGCGGGCCGTCGACCCCTCGAACCCGCGGCTCAACGGCCGGGTTTTCATCGTCGACCACGGCAAGGTAGAGCGGCCCGAAGGCGACGATCTAAGCTGCGAGAGGGTCTACTTCGCCGCCGGTCGCGGCCTCTGCATGGGCGTGGCGCCCTCCGGGGTGGACTACACCGCCGCGGTCTTCGGGCCCGACCTGCAGACGAGCGGCTCGATCCCCCTCAGCGGCCTGCCCTCGCGGGCACGGGTCTCGAGCGACGGCCATTACGGGGCGATGACCGTCTTCGTCAGCGGCGATACCTATCTCGAATCGAGCACCGCCTTCTCGACTCGCACCTACGTCGTCGAGATGGCGAGCGGCAAGACGATCGGCCAGCTGGAGCAGTTCAGCGTCAGCAAGGTGGGCAAACCGTTTGACGGGCTCGACTTCAACTTCTGGGGCATGACCTTCGACCCGCAGGACTCGGATCGCTTCTACGCGACGCTGGCCACTGGCGACCATCACTACCTGGTCGAGGGCAGCGTCAGCGGCCGCGAGATGCACGTGCTGCGCGACGGGGTCGAGTGCCCGTCGCTCTCGCCCGAGGGCAAGCAGATCGCCTACAAGAGCCGGATCAACGGCGAGAACCGCTGGCGGGTGCGGGTGCTCGAGCTCGCCACGCTGGCAGATCACGCCGTCGCCGAGGAGCGCTCGATCGACGACCAGGTCGAGTGGCTCGACGAAGAGACACTTGCCTACTCGGATGGCCGCAACGTCTACACCGTGCCGGCCGACGGCAGCGGCGAGCCGGGGCTTCTCGTTCGCGACGCCACCTCGCCGGTCCGCTTGCCCGGCGGGCTCTAGCGAGCCCGGCTGGCCAACGGCTGCAGGCGGTCGCGTCCCTCGCTGGCCAGGCGGCGAGCGACCGCCAAGGGGCGGCGGCGCGGGGAGGGAACGCTGTCGACGTCGATGGCATCGGGGGGCGAGAGCGTCACCTCGATTGAGCTGCCGGGCTCGATCGGCACCGGCTCGCCGAGGCCGGCCCCCTCGCCGTCGATGCTGAGCAGCTGCTGCTCGGGGTCGGGGCCTGAGGCCGGCGTCTGAACCGTCAGCTGGGTTACACCCGAAGGCACGTCGATTCGTGCCTTGCGGGTCAGCAACCGCACGGCGAGGTGACTGCCCTGCGTGCGCGTCTCGAAGCTCGTTGCCGCGATCTCGCTCAGCGAGCACCAGCGGGTGGGGGCGAGGCGGTTGACCTCCTCGACGGCCCCGAGCAGGGCCTCGGGCCCGTCCAGCAGGTCGTCGTGGTGGCCGTAGAGGATCAGCGGCTGGTCGAGGAAGGCGCGCAGGGCGAGCTCGGCTGAGGAGCGTTGCGCCAGGGGGTGGCGGAGCAGCAGTGGCAAGCCCTCGACGAAGGCGGCGGGGTCCCAGGCGACCAGTGGATCGACGGGCTCCGGCCTGGCCAGCCAGGAATGAGGCTCCCACTCGAGCCAGGGGCAGGGGCGGGTCATCGAGATCGCCTCGAAGCCGCAGCGCCGCAAGGCTCGGGCCGTGCCGCGCGAGCAGGCCTCGTGGGGCGGCACCATGACCCGATCGACCGCTACGCCGGTGCGGCGGCCGAAGGCCTCGACCCGCCGCAGCGCTTGCGCTGCCAGGGCGATCGCCTCGGGCTCGCTCTCCTGCCGGCCGAGCTCGGCGCCGTCGTGGTCGTTGCCGTGGACCAGCAGCGAGATCGCGCCGGCGCTCGCCTTCAACGCCCGCAGGGCCGCGGGATGGGCAAACCAGGCGTCGAGCGGCACGGTCGCCAGGGCGACGTGGTAGCCGTGGCTACGAGCGTGCTCGCCGAGGTCGGCCAGCTTGACGAAGCCGTAGGAGGGCCAGTGCAGGTTGGGGTCGTCGAAGAGCAGACTCGCCCGCGCCGCCGCCGGCCGCCAGCGAATCGAGTCGGTCTGCTCGCGCAGGAAGTGCAGCAGTGGCAGCAGGGCGGCGCTGCGCCGGTCGCAGAGGCGCTCCCGCAGCGCCTCGCGAGCCCCGAGCTCGGCGGGGATCAGCAGCGCTCGCTCGCCGTCGCGATCGCAAACCCAAGTCGGCGTCCCGGAGCTGGCGGCGAGCACCGTGGCGTTCTCACCGGCAGCGATCTTGGGGGCCTCGCCAAGCGCGGTCCCCAGTCGGTTGTCAGGCAGGCTCGCCCCGCGCAGCCGCTGGTCCAGCTTGCGCATATCGG
The DNA here is from genome assembly GCA_033856195.1 of Solirubrobacterales bacterium. Lineage (GTDB taxonomy): Bacteria > Actinomycetota > Thermoleophilia > Solirubrobacterales > 70-9 > VRUE01. The sequence goes on from JAWVFL010000080.1 coordinate 15,761, forward strand.
CAAGGGCGTTTGGCATCGCCTCGCCCTCGGCTTGTGACTCCGCGGTCGCCAGCCAGAGGCTCGGGATGCCGGATGGTGGCGTGGGTTCAGCGGTCTCACTCAACATCAGCACCGCATCGAGCCCGCGCAGCTCTCCAGGCGCGCGTCCCTCGAAGCGAACCGGCAGGGCGGCTTCGAGCGCCGCGAAGAGCAGCGGACGGCGCTGCAGCTGCTCGGCCGGAGTGACACCGACCGCGACCGGGCCGGCCCCGTTCACCTGTCGACCCTGTAGATCTCGAACGTGGTCGGCGGATTGGTGCCGCCGACCCGGCCACCGTCGCCGAAGCTCGCCACCGGCGGTCCGTTGCGGTGGATCCAGGCGGCGAGGAGGCGGTTGTAGTCGATGCCGAAGAGTTCGTAGCGATAGCCGACGAAGCGCCGCTTGTCGACGATCGCGTAGCGGACGTCCTCGGCTTCGAGCCGAGCGATGGCTTCGCGTTCGTCGGCCCGCGAGTCGAGCAGACCCGGCAGGAACATCGCGTCGTAGAGGGCCGACGGTCGATCGGCCATGAAGCTGAGGCCGGAGTCGGTGGGCACGGCGAGGATCGCTTCGCTCGGTGTGGTGTGCGAGCGGATGAAGTCGATCGTCCCGGCCAGGGCTGGGGCTGCGGCGGGGGTGGTGACGAAGCTGCCCCTGGCGGTGCTGACGGCGACACTGCGATCCGGATAGAGGGCGATCTGGGCATAGGCGGCAAGGCCGATCGCAACGGCGACAAGCGCCCCATAGAGAGCGGCTCGGGCTTGGGGCAGGCGCCGGCCAAGGCGGTCGTGCAGCACGGCGAGCAGCAGGACCAGCGGCGCCGCGTAATAAGGCGCGTAGGAGGCCTCGGCGGTGAAGGCGTCATAGGCGCGGGCGCCGAGCGCTGTCGCGGCGACTACCAGGGCGAGGTCGAACCCCCAGGAGTCGGAGATCAGCGGCCCGCCTCCCCGCAGCAAGCGAATGCCGACCACAGCGCAGGCCGCGAGGCCGAGCGCCGGCAGCCAGCTCATCCCGATCAGCAGGTGGGTGGCCTCACCCTGCACGGCCGCTTGGGCGGGTGCGAAGAGGCCTATTCCGCGCCAGATCAGGTCGAGCACGAGCAACGCGAATGCCGCCGCGGCGAGCGGCCAGAGGGCGCGCAAGCGGGAACCGCGGCCTTTGGCGTCGCTGAAGAGCAGCGCTGCCGCCACGACAGCGGCGAGCGTGGTGCAGTAGATGGTGGCGCGGGCGAGCGTGGCCACCAGGCTTTCGAGGTCCATCGGCGCCCAGGACTGCTGCGAGCCGAAGCCGGCGATGCGCAGGAAGTCGACCGGCCAGAGGTTCTCGGCGAAGAGGCGCTCGCCGCCAACGCTGTTGGCAAGCAGGGCCAGCACGCCGCCAGCGAGGAGAAGTGCCGGCAGGGCGAGCGGGATCAGCGCCCGCAGGGCCGCCCGGATTCCGTATTGGCGGGCGCAGCCGACGAGGTAGGCGAGTCCGGCAAGGCCGGCGACGGCGACGAACTCGGGCCGGGTGAGGCCGACGACGCCGGCGGCGAGGCCGGCAAGGACGAGGCGGTCTCGCGCCAGCGCGAGCAGCATCAAGAGCAGGAAGAGGATCCCGAAGGTTGCCGAGTTGGTGTGCGGCAGGACGAAGTTGAAGGCCGTGCCGGAGAAGCCGATCGCGGCGACCAGTGCGGTGGAGATAGCCGCGGGCAATACAGGCAGCACCTGGCGGGCAAGGGCGTAGAAGGCGGCGAGGATCGCGGCTGCCTGCAGCAGGCCGAAGGCGAAGGCGGTGGTGAAGCTGGCGCCAAAGGCGGCAAAAGCGCCGCCGAGCGCGTAGAGGCCGACCGGGCCGTAGAAGTAGCGGATGTCGCCGTAGGGCTGACCCCCCGAGGCCAGCGAGTTGGCCACGTTCAGCTCGTGGCCGGCATCGACCGAGGGGACCCCCCAGGCGCGCCAGCTGAGGCCGGCGAGCAGGGCGAAGACGAAGAGCAGGCCGACGATCGCACGAGCGTCCTGGTTAGCGGCGAGGCGCCGTGCCTGTATCGCCACGCGGCCACCCCACGATTCCCTGGCGGCCTGCGAGCGGACCGCGACGTTCATGCCGAAGCCGGTCGCACGGCGCCGACCAGCAGGCGCACCTGGCTTCCGGCCAGACGCAGCCCGATCGAGCCGTACAGCAGCGAGCCGATGCCGATCGTCAGAAGCGGCGAGAGGATGCCGTCGGCGAGCGTTTCGCCGATCGCGGCGCCGATGCCGAAGCTCGCTGCCGCCAGTGCCGCGAAGCGCAGGCCGTCGCGAGTGAGCTCGTGGGCGATCGGCCCGCCGGCTCGACCGGCGCCGACGAGGAGCAGGACCGCGGCGAAGGCGAGCGGGACGACGAAGAAGGCCCCGACCACGCCCTCGGCGCCGAAGAGCACTCCGCCCAGCGCGGTGACGGCGATATGAAGCACGACGATCACCGGCGCGAGGGCGTTGACGACCTTGGCGCGACCCAGCGCAAAGAGGGCGGGCAGCAGCAGGTTTACCAGGAGGGCCGCCACTGTCCAGGCCGCGAGCAGGGCGGAGAAGGTACGCAGCTGGGCGACCTGGCTGGCGTCGAAGCTGGACGGCAGCACTTCGCCGATCAAGCTGGCGCCACCGGCGATGAGGGCGGCAAGCGCCGGCGCGACGAGCAGCATCGCGTAGCGGAAGCCGGCCGGCACGGTGTCGGCTATCACCTCGCGCCAGTCGGCGAGGGCGCCGCGGCGCATGTCGGCGATCCGCGACATGCCGAGGGCGAAGCCCGTCGCCGCGACCAGGTAGCTGGCGAAGAGGTAGGCGTAGGAGAGCACCGTCGCGTCGCCCGCGTCGTAGTTGCTGGCGAAGGCGAGGGTGATCACGTAGAGGCCGTTGAAGGCGAGGTAGATCGCGGTGCTGCCGAGGACGAGCCAGACGCAGCGGGTGAGGCGCCGCAGGGATCTATCCGTCGGCCGCGGTTGCGTGGCTGTAGGAGCGCGGCCGGTGCGCACGCCGTCGAGCATCACCGCGCAGGTGACGATCGCCATCGCCAGCATCGACCAGCCCAGCGAGAGCTCGCCCGCGGCACCGGAGACGGCCAGGTAGACGATCAGGCCGCTGAGTGCGCCGGCGATGTAGGCGAAGGCAATGCGGTCGAAGCGGTCGCGCACGGCGAGCAGGGTCGCGGCCCCGGCGGCCCAGAGCTGCAGGATCATCGCTACCCCGAGGATCGGCAGGGCCGATTCGGTGATGCCTTGCCCAGCTTCGCCCAGTCCCGGCGCCAGCAGGCTCGCCAGCGGTCCCGCCAGCGGGATGGTCGCGATGCCGACCGGCACCGTGATCGCGACCAGCGCGATCGCCAGCTCGCGCGGCGTCAGTCGCGGCCGCTCGCCGACCAGCAGCGGCGCCGAGGTGACGCGGATGCTCTGGCTGAAGACGCCGAAGCTCGTGTAGAGCGCGAAGGCGACGAAGAAGCCGTCGGTGCGACCGCCGATGCCGAAGGAGTTGAGGTAGAGCAGCGCCTGGATTCCCGACGTCGCGCCCATCGCCACGGTGGCGATCGCCATCGCCACACCGGCGTGAGCATGCTTCGCACGTAGCCCCTCGCGGTGGTCCGCGGGCTCAGGCATTGGAGTTGCCGGTGGTGCGGCCGCAGTTGCGTCCATACCGATACAACGAACGAACCGCTCAAATACTTGTTTAGCCGCGAAAGCGCTTTAACAAACGCGAGCAGGCCTAAGGCCCGTAGTGCTGCTGGCCCGGCGCCCAGTCGACCCCGGGCCCCCCCGTAAGCCGGTAGTCGTCCTTCGCGGGGGCGCGGAAGGCGGGCTCGCAATCCCTCGCCGAGCTGCGCTGCAGCGGGGGCAGCGTCCCTTCCCACTGGCAGATCAGGTTGCCGCTCTGCAAGAAAGGCTGGAAGGGGCCGCCCCAATCGCTCCAGGCCCGGAAGAGCACGTTGTCCTTGACGGTGACCCTGCCGAAGGGACCGGCCCGCAGCGCGAACGGCGAGTCGTTGCCCGGGGTCCAGATCGTGTTGGCGCTCAGCACGACCCCGCGCGTCGGCCCGACGATCTGGACGATCAAAGGCGGGCCGCAGGGAGCGCTAGGCGGCGCACAAGGGGCGTCGTTGCGCAGCATCAGATTGTTTTCGAGGACGATGTGGGCGACGGGCGCCGGTTGGTCCTTGACGAAGAAGCCTTGGCAACGGTTGTCGTGCAGGTAGTTGCGGCGGAAGTAGAGGCCGTCGCCACCCCAGACCGATTGCAGGCAGTCGCTGTGGTTGCCGTTCTCGCGCACGCCGCGGATCTCGTTGCCTTCGATCAGGACGCCGTAGGGATCGCGGTCGCCGCTGTCGTGGTAGCGGTTGAGCCGGATCGCGTCCTCGCCGAAGGGCCCGGCGAAGAGGTTGCCGCGGATCGTCGTGTCGGCGATGCTGGTGGTCGTGGTCGGGCCTGCTTCGACTCCGAAGTAGCCGCCGCTGATCCGGTTGTGCAGGACCGAGATCTTGCGCGAGCCCGGCTCGATCACGACTTCGTCGTCGATCTCGAAGCGGGCCAGCTTCAGGTTGGAGCCGCTGAGCTCGGCGCCGTCGATCGTCGCCTGGCTCGGGTGGGCGGCGCGGATCGTCACCCCTGGCGCTCGCTTCTCAGCCGAGAGCTCGAGCTTGCCGTAGTGGCCGTTGCCGAGGCAGATCACCTTGCCGGGGGGCGCCGGGGCCAGCGCCGCGTGCAGGGCCATGGCGCTGTAGACGACCAGCGAGCAGGGATTCACGGCCCGTAGTGCTCTTCGGCCGGGGCCCAGTCGACGCCGCGGCCATCGCCCAACCGGTAGTCGTCCGCCCCGGTGTCGGGGAATTCGAGCTCGCAGGCGACGGTCTCGCCACTCGGCTCCGGCCAGGAGCCGCCTTCGGCGGCTTCGCGTTCGCAGATGGTGTTGTTGCGCAGTGTGGCCGGGCTCATGTCGGTGTCGGTCCAGAGGCGGTAGATGACATTGTCTTCGATCAGCGTGTCGGCTCCGGCGCCTTCGCGGAAGGCGGCGATCGAGTCGACCGTGTCGCCCCAGATCGTGTTGCGCTTCATCACCAAGCCGGTGTAGGGGCCGACGACCTGGAAGTAGAGGGGCTGACCACATTCGCTCGGGCCGAGCGGCGGGCCACAGGGTTCGTGGTTGCGCAGGAAGAGGTTGTCTTCGACCCTGAGCCCGTGGATCGGCCCCGAGACGCCGCCGAGGGCCGCCTGGTCCTTGACGAAGAAGCCCTGGCAGCGGTTGTCGTGCAGGTAGTTCTTGCGGAAGACGATGTGGTCGCCGACCCAGACCGTCTGCAGGCAGTCCGAGTGGGCGCCGTTCTCGCGCACCTGGGTTATCTCATTGCCTTCGATCAGGATGCCGATGCCGTCGCCGTCGGAGTCGTGGTAGCGGTTGAGGTGGATCGCGTCCTCGCCGAAGGGACCGATCAACTGGTTGCCGACGATCCTCGTGTCGTTGATCGTCGTAGTCGTCGTCGGCCCCGCGTCGATGCCCTGACCACCGCCGGTGACGCGGTTGTGTTCGACCGCGATCGCGGTCGCACCCGGTTGGACCTGGATGCCGTCGGTGGAGACGAAGCGAGCGACGGTGAGGTTGTCACCGGCGAGGGAGGCCCCCGCGATCGTCGCCTTGGCGGGGTGCTCGGCGCGCACGGTCACCCTGCCCGGTCGGTCTCCCGCGTCGAGGGTCAGTTTTCCGTAGCTGCCGTCGGCGAGGCAGATGGTCGATTCGGTGGGAGCGGAGTCGACCGCGTCCTGCGCGTCTTCGAGGCTGGTGACGAAGGCGGAGCAGTAAGCGGGAGAGGAGCCCTTTGCGTTCGCGCTCGTCGTTGGCGCCGGGTCGCTCGAGCCGCAGCCGCCGAGCAGCAGCAGGAACGAGACGAGCCCGGCCAGGACGGCCGGGCTCGCGAAGGTCGCGGGCTTAGGTGAGGTCACACCCCAATAACGCTACGGCCCGTAGTGATTTTCCGCCGGTGCCCAGTCGACCCCGCGTTCGCCGCTGATCCGGTAGTCGTCAGCCGCCGTGTTGGCGAAGGCGAGGCTGCATGCTTTGGTTTCGCCGGTGACTGTCGA
>JAWVFL010000081.1:0-3948 GCA_033856195.1 Solirubrobacterales bacterium
CCCTTCGAGCCGGAGGTCTTCGGGTAGCAGTCCAGTCCCAACTGGTCGAACATGCCGCGGATCCAGAGCGCCACCTGGGCGCAGTCGATGACGTCGGCGGGGGCGCCTGGATCGAGGTCGAAGACGATCGCCGTCGGCGTGTCCATCCGCGCCGCCAGCGAGAGCGAGGTGTGCAGCTCGATGTCGGCGAGGTTGGAGCTCCAGACCAGCGCCGGCAGGTCCTCGACCAGGCAGTAGTCGATCTCCTCCCTGTGGCGCTCGCTCCAGACCCGCGCCGTCGGCAGCCACTGCGGCCGGTGCTTGGGGCAGCGCTTCTCGTAGAAGTGCTTGCCCTCGACCCCGTCGGGGTAGCGCTTCAGCGTCAACGGGCGGCCGCGCAGGTGCGGCAGCAGGACCTCGGCGATCTGGGCGTACCACTCGATCATCTCGCCCTTGGTGAAGCCGACCTCGGGATAGAGGACCTTGTCGAGGTTCGAGAGCTTCAGCTCGCGGCCATCGATTCGCACCGGCTTGCGATCGGTGAGCGGCGGCAGCGGGTTGGCGGGTTGGCCGGGAGGTGCCCGACCGTCCCGCCCCTCGGGCCCGCCAACCGCGACCTCCAGCCAATCGGCGCTGCGACGCCCCGGCTCGTAGGGGCTGCGGAGCCGCTTCAGGACCAGGCCCGGCAGCTGACGCTCGCGGCTCGCCTGCAGCAGCGCCCGTGCCTCCCCGATCGAGTAGCGCGGCGTCTGCCATGCCTCGCCATCGAGCTCGAGCCCGTCGAGCAGCTCGCGTCTTCGCCGGTATGGCTCCCCGAGCAGGTCCTTGCCTTCCAGATACAGCAGGTCGAAGATCACATAGGTGCACGGGGCGCCCTCGAAGTCCACCAGCACCCCGTCGAGAATCGCGTCCCGGGTCCCGAGTTGACGCGCCAAACGCCGAACCCTGGGCGCCCGCTCGGTGACGTCCTCGAGGTCGGCGCCCTGTAGCCGCAGCCGGCCGGGTTGGCAAAAGGCAAGCGCCCTGACGCCGCGCCAGAGCAGCTCCGTCGCCCAGCCCCGGTCTCTGGCCGGCAGCTCGCCGGGTCGGGACAGCATCGGCGCCAGCGAGTCCGGCATCGGGTCGCGCGCCGCCAGCGGCGGATCGACCCGGTGGATCATCCAGTCCTTCTCCGATCTGCCGGCCCGAAACAGCGCGTAGCGGCCGCTGAGCCGCTCGCCTTCGAAGCTGAGGACGACTTTGTCCGGCTCCCACTTGTGGAGCTCGTAGGTGCCGCGGTCCCAGACCGTCATCGTGCCCGCCCCGTACTCGCCGGCGGGGATCTCGCCTTCGAAGTCGAGGTACTCGAGCGGGTGGTCCTCGGTGTGGATCGCCTTGCGGTTCTCGCCGGGGTCGTCGGGGATCCCGTTGGGGATCGCCCAGGAAGCGGCGACGCCGTCGCGCTCGAGCCGCAGGTCCCAATGCAGGCGGGTGGCGCTGTGCTCCTGGACGACGAAGCGCGGCGCTCCCTTCCTGCGCCGCCGCCGTCGCGGGGCGGGCTCGGCCGTCTTCCCGAAGTCCCGCCTGCGCTCGTACTCGCGCAGTTGCTCGGCGCTTTTGGTCTTCGCCCTCGCCATCGTCTCGCCTCGCTCGCCGACTCCGTTACCCGGGTGGCCCCCGGTTAGCCCTCGCGGCCCCGGGGGTAGCCGGTCCGCGATGGCGAAGTTCACCACGATCCGCTTCTCCGACCTCGACAACCACCTCGAGCAGAGCGGTGGCGAGTTCCGGATGGGACGCGAGGCGCTCGACTCGCCCCAGATCGGAGTCACCTGGATCCGACTGCCGGCAGGTGGCTCGACCCAAGGGGACAAGGGCCACTTCCACGACCGCCAGGACGAGATCTACATCGTGATCTCCGGCGGGCCGGTCGAGTTCAAGGTCGAGGACGAGAAGACCCGGCTGCAGGGCGGGGCAGCGATCCGGATCGACGCCGGGGCCGTCCACGCGCTGCGCAACGTCGGCGACGGGGACGCCCTGGTGATCGCGGTTTCGGGCCAGCAGCCCGAGGCCGGCGACGACTCGCACCCGGTGGACGGCTTCGTCCCCGAGTACGACCAAGACCAGGAGCAGGAGTCAGGCGATGGGTGAGAACGGCAGCGGTGGGCAACTAGCGGTGGTGACCGGGGCTTCGAGCGGGACCGAGTTCTTCGAGCGTCGGGTGGTCGAACCAGGATCGGCGCGGGAGAGTTGAGCGAACGTCACGACTACGCCCCGACCGGGGTCGAGCGCGACCCCGGTCTCTGGGCGACCCTGAAGCGCACCATCTCCGAGTTCCAGGAGGACAACCTCACCGACTGGGCGGCGGCGCTGACCTACTACGGGCTGCTCTCGCTGTTCCCGGCGCTGATCGCGACGGTCTCGCTGCTCGGCCTCTTCGGAGACCCGACCTCGACGACCCGCAGCCTGACCGAGATCATCACCGAACTGGGGCCGCAGTCGGCCGCCGAGACCTTCCGCGGCCCGATCGAATCGATCACCGAAAACCGCGGCACCGCCGGGGTCGCCTTCGTGCTTGGGCTGGCGGTGGCGCTGTGGTCGGCATCGGCTTTCGTCGGCGCCTTCATGCGCGCCTCCAACGTGATCTACGAGACCCCGGAGGGGCGCCCGTTCTGGAAGCTGCGGCCGCTGCAGCTGGCGGTGACGCTGGCGATGATCCTGCTGATGGTGATCCTGGCGCTCGGCCTGGTCGCGACCGGCCCGATCCTCGACGCGGTCGCCGGCCCGATCGGGCTCAGCGACACCGCGGTGACGATCTGGAGCATCGCCAAGTGGCCGCTGATGGCGGCGATCTTCCTGCTGATGGTCGCGGTCCTCTACTACGCCTCGCCGAACGTGCGGCTGCGCGGCTTCCGCTGGGTGACCCCCGGCAGCCTGGTCGCGATCGTCGTCTGGGTGCTGGCCTCGGCGCTGTTCGCCTTCTACGTCTCCAACTTCGGCTCCTACGACAAGACCTACGGCACGCTCGGTGGCCTGATCGCGCTGCTGGTCTGGTTCTGGATCAGCAACCTGGCGATCCTCTTCGGCCACCAGCTGAACGCCGAGCGCGAGCGCAGCATCGAGATCGAAGAGGGCCAGCCGCGGGCCGAGCGCGAGATCCAGCTCGAGCCGCGCGACGAGCCCAACCCGCCGAAGACCGCATGAGCGAACGGAGAACGAGATGAAGAGCGTCCTGATAACCGGCACCTCCTCGGGGATCGGCCGCGCCACCGTGCAGCGGCTGGCCGGCGACGGCTGGCTGGTCTTCGCCGGCGTCCGCAACCCGGTCGATGCGAAGTCGCTGGCCACCGAGCCCGGGGAGGTCGTCCCGGTCGAGCTCGACGTCACCAGCTCCAGCCAGATCGCGGACGCCGCCGAGCAGGTCTCGGCGGTCACCGGCGGCAAGCTCGACGCGCTGGTCAACAACGCCGGCATCGGCGTCGCCGGGCCCCTGGAGACGCTGCCGCCGGACGGGTTGCGGCAGATCCTCGACGTAAACGTGGTCGGTCAGGTCGCCGTCACCCAGGCGGTGCTGCCGCTGCTGCGGCGCAGCGGCGAGGGCCGGGTCCTCTTCGTCGGCTCGGTCGGCGGCCGGGTCACCCACCCCTGGGGCGCCCCCTACCACGCCTCCAAGTTCGCGCTCGAGGCGATCGCCGACTGCCTGCGGGTGGAACTGGCGGAGCAGCCGGTCAGCGTCGGCCTGCTCGAGCCGGGACCGATCGACACGCCGATCTGGGCCAAGTCGCGCGAGCAGGTGAGCGGCCTGCGCGAAGAGCTGCGCGGCGAAGCTCGCGAGCTCTACGACGCACCGTTGCGGAAGTTCGAAGAGCAGCTGACCTCCGCGGAGCGCAGGGGCGAGGAGCCCGCCAAGGTCGCGGCAAAGATTGCCGACGCCCTTGGCGACTCCGGATCCCGCTACCCGGTCGGGCGCGGGGTGCGGACGCTGGTCAGCGT
>JAWVFL010000082.1:0-36387 GCA_033856195.1 Solirubrobacterales bacterium
GGCTGCGGGTGCGGCTTGCGCGGGGATGCGGGGGCCCCGCCCCGGGATTGTCGCGACGCGGCGGAAATGCAATCCGGTGGCTGCGCGGCGCTAGCCGCGCTCCTCCTCAGTCGCTAAGCGCCGCAAGGCGCGTGCGACATCAATTCACGGGGAGGGGCACCGGCATCCCCGTCCTCCTAGCTTGGTGGTTGAGCCTCTCCAAGCCCGTGTGAGCCCGCTGCGTTGGCCCCCGTGGCTTGGTCGACGCTGTGGACGACGTCGGCGGGGTCGGCGACTCCGGCGAAGACAAAGTTGTAGTCGTCACCGGCTGCGGTGTCGAAGTCGACGTCGCCTATTTGCATCAGGCGCTGGTAGACGGACTGCTTGTAGTTGACGTTCTGGACCCGCTCGAGGCGCGTCTCCTGGACCTCGCGGGAGACGATGCCGCGGCGGATGTTGAGGCGGCGGTCGGTGATCGTGTACGTGGTGGCGACGCGCTTGACGAAGCCGATCAACACGGTCAGGCCGACGATGACGAGGATGATCAGGAAGACAGTGCCGTCGCTGGTGAAGAAAGAAGCGATTGCGCCGACGATCGCCGCGATCAGGATCCCCTTCAGGTAGAAGCCGAGGATCGCCCGCCAGGAGGGGTGGCCCTCGAAGATCACTCGCTCTCCGGGACTGAGGTTGAGCGCCATCGGCGGCAGCATACCCGCGCCGTCCGCCCCCCTCCATACGGTGCTGAAGTGTCGATTGCGAAGGTCGAGCCGCTCACGACCGCCCGCGCGCTGCGCGGGCCCTTCGACTACCGCCTTCCCGAGGCGATGGCCGATCTCGAGGTCGGCAGCGTGGTCAAGGTCCCCTTCGGGCGGAGGCGCGTGCTCGGGGTCGTCGTCGGCCTGGCCGATGCGTCCTCGTTGCCGCCGGAGCGGCTCGCCGAGCCGGTCGAAGCGCTTGAGGCCGGCGCGCCGCCGAAGCTTGTTCGGCTCGGGCTCTGGATCGCCGAGGAGTACTGCTCGACGCCTTCACGGGGCCTGCAGCTGGTCCTGCCGCCTGGGACCGGGGCGGCAGGGCAGCGGGTGCGCTCGCGGCAGGAGCTGCGCGCCGAGCTGACCGCGGCCGGGGAGGAGGCCCTGAGCGGCGGCGAACGCCTCGGCATCAAGCAGCGCGCGGTGCTGGAGGCCCTGCGGGCCGGGGAGATGTCAGCCCCCGAGCTCGCAGCCGCGGTCGGCTCGAACCGCAGTGTGCTGCGCCGCCTCGAGCAGCGCGGCCTGGTCGCGACCCACAGCTCACTGGTGCGCCGACGCTCCAGCCACCCGGAGGTCGGCGCCAGCGCCGGTCGGCCGCAGCTGCTGCCGGAGCAGGAAGCCGCGGTTGAGAGCGTGATCGCGGCGCTCGACGGCGAAGCCGGCGCCCCCCGCGAGCAGCTCCTGCACGGCGTCACCGGCTCGGGAAAGACCGAGGTCTATCTCGCCGCGGTAGAGGCGGCGCTGGCGCGCGGCAAGGGCGCGATCGTGCTGGTTCCCGAGATCGGCCTGGCGCCGCAGGCGGTGGCGCGCTTCCGGGCTCGGCTCGGTGACCGCTTCGCCGTCCTGCACTCGGCCCTCTCCGACGGTGAGCGCTACGACGAGTGGCGGCGGCTGCGCAGTGGTGAGGCAAGCGTTTGCGTCGGTCCCCGCTCCGCCATCTTCGCTCCCCTGCGCGAGCTCGGCCTGGTGGTGATCGACGAGGAGCACGACGCTTCCTACAAGCAGGAGGGCGACCCCTGCTACGACGCCCGCACCGTCGCCCGTCGCCGGGCGGCCGACTGCGGTGCCGTGCTGCTCGCCGGGACCGCGACGCCGCGGCCCGAGTCCTGGCTCGAGCTGCCGCGGCTGGAGCTGCCGCGACGGGTCGACGGTCAGCGGATGCCACCGGTGCGCGTGCTCGACATGCGCGAGGCCGACCCTCGCTCCGGTCCCCTGCATCCCGATAGCTGGGTTGCGCTGGAGGGCGTGCGTGCCGCTGGCGCCAAGGCGATCGTGATGATCAACCGGCGCGGCTTTGCCCCTTGGCTCACCTGCCGTGCCTGCGGCCAGCACTGGGACTGTCCCAACTGCGACGTCTCCTTGATCGTGCATCGCCATAACGGTCGGCTCGTCTGCCACCACTGCGCCCATCGCGAGCCGCTGCCCACTGCCTGCGGCGTCTGCGAGTCGACCACCCTCTCGCGAGCAGGGGTGGGAACCGAGCAGGTCGAGGCGCTGCTGGCAGAACGGCTGGCGCCGATGCCGATCTTCAGGCTCGACGCCGACACCGCGGCCGGGCGGGGTGCCCACGCCCGCATCCTCGCCGCCTTCGGCGAGGCCGAGAGCGGTGTCCTCGTCGGCACCCAGATGGTGGCAAAGGGGCACGACTTCCCCGAGGTGACCCTGAGCGCGATCCTCGACGCCGACGCCACCCTGCGCTTTCCCGACTTTCGCGCCGGCGAGCGCACCTTCGCGATGGTCGCCCAGCTGGCCGGCCGCAGCGGCCGCGGCGCCGCCGGCGGCGAGGTGATCGTGCAGACTCTGGCCCCGACCGCGCCCAGCATCGTCCACGCCGCCGAGCACGATGCGACGAGCTTCCTCGCCGAGGAGGTCGAGCGGCGGCGGGCGCTGCGCTATCCGCCCTTCTCCCACCTGACCCGGATCGTGCTCAAGGCCGAGTCCGAGCCACACCTCGACAAGGCGGCGACGCGTCTCGCCGAGGACCTCCGCTCGGCCTTGCCCGATGACACCGACATGCTTGGTCCCGCGCCGATGTTCCGCGTCCGCAACCGCCACCGGCGCCGCCTGCTGCTCAAGGCCAGTGAGCGCGAGGCGACCGTGAGCGCCGTTCGCAACACGGTCGAGCGCCTCGCCGGCGACCGCACCCTCCGTGAGATCGCTATCTCCGTCGATGTCGATCCGCAGTAGCGCGATCGCGATCCTTAGACTCAGATTCGATGAGCGAGCACGCGGAGACGGAGACCGACGAGCGCGGCGAGAGCGAGCTCGAAACCAAGCTGCTCGAGCGGCGCGAAGCAGCGCTCGAGCACGTGGTCAAGTTCGGCGATCCGGTGCTGAAGAGCAAGGCCTCGCCGGTGCGCGAGTTCGGTCCCGAGCTGCGCGCTGAGGTCGAGCGGATGGTTGGGATCATGCGCGACGCGATGGGCGTCGGCCTTGCCGCCACCCAGGTCGGGCTGCTGCGCCGGTTGCTGGTCTTCCAGGCCGGTCCCGACAGTGAGCCGACCGCGCTCATCAACCCCGAGGTCGAGTGGCGCTCGGACGAGGTCGTTGTCGCCGAGGAGGGCTGCCTCAGCCTGCCCCGCGTCTCGATGGACGTCGAGCGGCCGCTGCACGCGCGATTCGGTGGACTCGACGTCGATGGCGAGCCGGTGCGGATCGAGGCCTCCGGCCTGGAGGCGCGCGTGCTCCAGCACGAGATCGACCACCTCGACGGAGTGCTGATCCTCGACCGGGCGCCGCGGGCACAGCGCAAGGGCGCCCTGCGGGCCCTGCGCGAAGAAGGCAGCTACAGCCCGCCGTTGGCCGAGCAGGACGCCGAGGGCGAGGCCGAGCATCGCGAGCCGAAGCACACAGCGTGAGCGCGTAAATCGCCACGGACTCGAACACCCGGCGGTCACCGTGCCGATTGACGCGCTCACAGGGAGACGCGTGAGAACCGTCTACCTCGGCACCTCGCAGTTCGCCGGCTCAGTGCTGCGCAGGCTGGCCGACTCCAGACACCGCCCGGTGCTCGTCGTCACGCCGCCCGACCGTCCCAAGGGGCGGGGCCGGCGCACGCAGGCGCCCCCCGCGGCCGAGGTAGCCGCCGAGCTCGGCATCGAGCTGTTGCAGGCGGCGAACGTCAACGACGAGGATGCCCTGGAGCGGATCCGCGCTGTCCGCCCCGAGGCCGTCGCGGTCTGCGCCTTCGGTCAGCTGATCCGCGAGCCGCTGCTCTCCGAGTGGCCGCTGCTCAACGTCCATCCCTCGCTCTTGCCGCGCTGGCGCGGGGCGGCCCCGATCGAACGGGCGATCATGGCTGGCGAGGAACGCACCGGTGTCTGCGTGATGCGGGTGACCGCGGGCCTCGACTCCGGCCCGGTGGCGCTCTGCGAGGAGCTTCCGATCGGTCCCGAGGAAGACTTCGAGTCGCTCTCGGCAAAGCTGGCGGCGCTGGGTGGAGAGCTGCTCGTGCAGGCGTTCGACCTGCTGGCCGATTCGCGGCTCGAGTTCGCCGAGCAAGACGACGAGTCGGCGACCTACGCGGAGAAGATCGGGCCCGAGGAGCGCCGCCTCGATCCCGCGCGCCCGGCGGCCGAGCTGGCCCGCACCGTGCGGGCGCTCACCCCTCACGTCGGCGCCTACCTGGAGACGAGCGGCGGCGAGCGTCTCGGCGTGCGCCGCGCCCGTGCCGTCGACGTCGGCGTCAAAGTGGGCGAGGTGAAGGCCGAGTGGGGGGCGCTGCTGCTCGGCTGCGGTCGCGGCGCTCTGCGGCTCGAGGTCGTGCAGCCGCCCGGCGGCAAGCCGATGGCCGCAGACGCCTACCTGCGCGGTCACTCGCTGCCGAAGCTGTGAGCGGAGCATGATCGCGCCGGCGCGCCAGCTCGCCTTCGCGACGATCCGCGCGAGCTTCGAGCAGGAGGCGCACACAGAGCGAGCCTTTCGCCGGGCAGCGGACGAGGCCAAGCTCGACAGCCGCGAGCGCGGCCAGGCGCAGCGGCTCGCCTTCGGCACCGTGCAGCGGCGCGGGACGATCGACACGGCACTCGAAGGCCTCGTCGATAGACCGCTGCGTGACCTCGACCCCCCCGTTCTCGCCGGCCTGCGCCTCGGCACGTACGAGCTGCTCTTTGCCGACGCGACACCCGACCACGCCGCCGTCGATCAGGCCGTCGAGCTGGTCAAGCGGTCAGGGGCGCCGCACGCTTCCGGCTTCGTCAACGCCGTGCTGCGCCGGGCGAGCCGCGAGCGCGACTCGCTGGTCGAGTCCCTGCTGGGCGACGACTCGACCCCGGAGGCCGCTGCTGTGGCCCACTCGGCGCCGCTCTGGCTGGTCCAGATGTGGTGGCGCGAGCTCGGCGCCGAGGAGGCGCGCTCGCTGCTGGCGGCCTGCAACGAGCCGGCGGAGACGGCCTTTCGGGTCAACACCCTGCGCACCGATCGCGAGGCAGTGCTGGCGAGGTTGCGAGAAGCGGATGTCGATGCCCACCCCTCCGGTTCCGGTGCGCCTTATGCACCCATGGAGAACAAAAGGCGCACGGGAAGCGAGTGGCCGCTGGCCGCGCCGGAGATGATCGTGATCGAGGGGGCTACCGGTGACGTCGTTCCGGAGTTGATCGCCGCTGGGGAGCTGACCCCGCAGAGCCGTGGCTCTGCGGCGGTGGTCGAGGTGCTCGACCCCCAACCCGGCGAGCACATCCTCGACCTCTGTGCGGGTCCCGGAATCAAGACCGGCCAGATCGCTGCCCGCATGGGCGATCGCGGCGAGGTGATCTCGGTCGAGAGCGATCCCGAGCGCGCCGCGGAAGTGGCGGCCCAGGCGCGGCGCTTGGGCCTGCGCAGCGTCAGCGTGATCGAGGCCGACGCGACGCAGCCTGGGATGGCGCCAGGCTTCGACCGAGTTCTGCTCGACGCGCCCTGCTCGGACCTGGGCGCCCTGGCCTCCCGGCCCGACGCGCGCTGGCGCAAGTCGCCGGCGACGATCGAGCGCCTGGTCGAGGTGCAGTCGCAGCTGCTCGAACGGGCGCGCGAGGCGCTGCGCCCGGGTGGAACCCTCGTCTACGCGACCTGCACGGTCAGCAGCCGCGAGAACGAGAAGCAGGCGAGCGGCGAGTACAGCGTCCAGCTGCGCCCCGACCGCGATCGCACGACCGGATTCTTCATCTGCCGGAGCAGGCGCGATGATGGTGGGCGATGAGTGAGCCGGCAAAGAGCGAGAGCATCATGCGCAGGGCCGCGTGCCCCGGCTGCGGCGAGCCCTGGCTGCGCCCGACGCAGCTCCCCGGCCGCTTCCGCTGCGTGTACTGTCTGCGCCGCTTCGAGCTCGTTTCCCAATGCCCGAACTGCGGCGAGCACCAGACCATCGCCCGGATGAGCACCACCGAGGACATGACCTGCCAGACCTGCGGAGATTCGATGCTGAGGCCCGTATGAGCGAGCGGATGCTGGAGCTGCTGGCGTCGCCGCGCGTCGCGCCGTCGATCCTCTCGTCGGACTTCGCCAAGCTCGGCTCCCAGGTCGACGAGGTGATGGACGCCGGTGCGAGGGTGATCCACGTCGACGTGATGGACGGGCATTTCGTCCCGCCGATCACGATCGGGCCACTGGTTGCCGGGTCGATCGCCGACCGGGTCCACGCTGCAGGCGGAGCGGTCGACGTCCACATGATGATCGAGGCGCCCGAGCGCCAGATCGAGGCGTTCGCCGAGGCCGGCGCCGACTCGATCACCTTCCACGCCGAGGCGACCGCACACGCCAACCGCACCCTCGCCGCGATCCGCGAGCTCGGCTGCCTTGCGGGCGTCGCGATCAACCCCGGCACCCCGGTCGAGGCCGTCGCCGAGCTGCGCGACCTCGCCGACATCGTCCTCTGCATGACCGTCAACCCCGGCTGGGGCGGCCAGTCCTTCATCAAGGGCTCCCCCGACAAGGTCTCGCGCTTGAAGCCACTGGTTGGCAAGGCCAAGATCGAGGTGGACGGCGGCATCGATGCCTCGACCGCCGGATCGGTTGCCGAGGCTGGTGCCTCACTTTTCGTCGCCGGCTCTGCCGTGTTCGGGGAGGACGATCCCGCTGCTGCGTACGCAGAGATCGCTTCGGCTGCTGGCGCGACCTAACCCCTCGCGATAAGCGCTCCGATCGTCTCCTGCCACCAGGCCTGCTCGGCGGGGTCATCTGCTCCCACGCGCAGGGCGCGGCGCTCGCACCAGTTCGCCAGCGCGCGACGGTCGCCGACGGCAACCACTGCTTCGGAGGTGAGCGCATAGCGGCCGTCGGCGAGGGCGACGAGAGCACTGGAGCGATCGCGCCGGCTGCGCAGCACCGAGACCACGGCGATGCCGTTGACCTCCGCCGGGGCCGAGGGGTCCTCGATCTCGCCACCCGGTCCGACCGAGAAGATCTGCGGCGCCCCGCGCGGTGGCAGGCGGGGTGGGGCAGGCGCGCCGATGGGGCCCTCCTGCCACCGCTTGGTCAGCTCCTCGACCTCCTCGCGCAGCTCGCCGCGGACGAGGATGTGCAACTCGTCGCCCTCACGCACCTCGGTCGAGCCACGCGGCGGGATCGCGTGGCCGTCGCGGACGATCACGTTGACGAGCGCCTCGCGCGGAAGCCCCAGTTCACGCACCAGGTGTCCTGCCGCCGCCGCGCCAGGCCGCAGCCGGTAGGAGACGACGTCGCCACCCATGCGGCGGATCCGCCCCGACTCGAGCAGTCGCCGCGGCAGCGCCGGCTCGTCGGTAGTCAGCCCAAGACGGCTAGCCAGCGGCTCGAAGCTCGCTCCCTGAACGAGGGTCGACGTGACGACGACGAAGAAGACGATGGCGAACAGCTCTTCGCCGCTGCCCACGCCGGCGACGACGGGAAAGGTGGCGAGCCAGATCGGCGTCGCCCCGCGCAGCCCAGCCCAGCCCAGCATCGCCCGCTCGCGGACGTCGAGCGGGGAGAAGGCTGTGGCGAGGAAGGCGGCGAGGGGGCGGGCGAGCAGGATCAGCACGGCCGAGAGGGCAAGGCTTTCCCAGGCGACGTCATCGAGTGAGCTGGGGAAGACGAGCAGGCCGAGCAGGATGAAGAGGCCGATCTGGGCGACCCAGCCGACCCCCTCGTGGAAGGCGACGATCGTGCGCCGCGCGGGGATCCGGGCCGTGCCGAGGGCCAGGGCAGTGAGGTAGACCGCGAGGAAGCCCGACCCATGGGCGACCTCCGCCAGGCCGAAGGCAAGTCCGGCGATCGCGATCGTCGCCACCGGATAGATCCCATCGGTCGGCAATTGCGCCCGGTCGAGGGCGATGGCGGCGATCCGGCCCAACGCCAGGCCGACCACCGCGCCGATCGCCAGTTTGAGGGCGAGCAGGCCGGCCATGTCGGCGAGGCCGAAGCCGGGTTCCTGGATCCATTCGATGAAGCCGATCACCAGCAGCAGGGCGACCGGGTCGTTCATGCCCGACTCGCCCTCCAGCGAGCGCGCCAGCCTCTTTTTCAGGGTCGAGCGGCGCAGCACGGCGAAGATCGCCGCCGAGTCGGTGGCGGCGATCGCGGCGCCGACGATCATCCCTTCCAGCACGCTGATGCCGAAGATCCAGTGGGCGGCGAGCCCCGCCGTGCAGGCAGTCACCGCGGTCCCGATCGTCGCCATCGAGGCGGCGGTGCCGAGCACGGGGCGGATCTCCGACCAGCCCGCCGTCAGGCCGCCCTCGAAGAGGATGAGGACAAGGGCGATCGTGCCCAGCGTCCGGGCCAGCTCGACGTTGTCGAACTCGATCCCGCCGATGCCCTCCGAGCCGGCGAGCATGCCCAGCCCGAGGAAGAGCAGCAGGCCCGGGATGCGGATGCGATCGGCAAGCAGCGCGCCGAGGATTCCGGCAGCGAGCAGGGCTCCGGCGACGAGGATCAGCTCGGCGTCGTGCCCGCCCATCCCGGCCTAGGTGTTCTCATCGAGCGCGGCGAGACGCAGCTCGAGCTCCTCGGGGGACCCGGGCGCCGGCACGTCCTCGGCTCGCTCGTGCGGGCGGCGGTAGATCAGGTAGAGAAGGCCGAAGAGAACGCCAGCCATCAGCGCGAAGCCGATCTCGATGCGGTGGAACTCGTCGCCGACGAGCGGCACGAAGTTCCAGGCGACGAAGAGCGCCGCGCAGCCGATCCAGCGCGAGGCGGCACGGCGCACCTGGCCTTGCGCGACGCAGGCTTGATTGACAGTGACCGAAGACAGATAGAGCCCCGTTCCCACCGCGACGAGGAGCAGTTCAGCGCGGTCGTAGCTGAACTTCTTGCTGAAGGCGAGCTGCATCAGCTGCGGGCCGGCGACCAGGATCGCCATCGCCATCACGACCGTGAAGCCGGCAACTCCGATCAGGACCATCCTCACCGAGCGGTGGAACTCGTCCCCGCTGCCTGGCTCCTTACTCGTGTGAAGGCCGGTCAGGTGGGGGAGGATGCTGGTCGAAACCGCCTGGAAGAGCTGCAGGGGCGCCCGCGCCAGCATCAGCACGTTGAAGATGAAGCCGGCGGCGGCGGCGCCCTCGAGGCCCCGCGCGATCAGCGGCCCGGCGTTGAGGAAGGCCTGTTCGCTGAACATGATTACCAGCACCGCCGCCGCGAAACCGGTCCCGTGCGCCATCGAGATCCCCGCGTCCGACTCCGAAGGAGTCAGATTGCGATCGGAGTCGGACGCGGGGGCACCATCCGGCATGTCCTCCGCTTCGCGTCCGGGCATGCCGAGCCTCTGTTTGGCACTGCGAGCGAATGCGGCCGGCACGACCATCAGTGACAGGGACGGGGCGGCGACGATCCCCACCGCCACCCACGACTGGCCGCTCAGCAGGCTGACCGCGACCAGCCCCGCGAACAGGGTGCGGAAGCAGGACTCCGAGAGGATCAGCGCGGTGAAGAGGCCGAAGCGCTTTTGCCCGGCGAGGAAGCCGCGCGCGAAGTAGCTGGCGGCGTAGAAGAGCACGGCGCCGAAGAAGATCCAGTAGAGGGTTTCGTTGCCCTCGAGCAGGTCGTTCTGCAGTGGGCCCCGCAGGGCAAGCGCGAGCGCCGCGAAGAGCGCCGCCAGGCCGAGCTGGATGGTCGCCGCGTTGCGCGTCGTGCCGGCGATCGCCTCGCCCTTTGCCAGGTGTTCGGAGATGTGCCGGGAGAGCAGCTGTTCGACCGGCCGGTAGAGGGTCGAGATGGTGATGAAGACGGCCGACCAGAGCACCGTGATCTGCCCGTAGTCGGGCTTCGAGAGAACGTGCGAGGCGATGAAGAAGTAGACGTAGGTGATGACGCCGGTGAGGCCGACGCCGATCGCCAGGAAGCTCGCCGTTTTGCCGTAGTCGGCGGTCGCCGAGCCGTTGCCGCTCGGGGCGCCGCGCAGTGCGCCCAGCGCCTTGCGGAGCGCCTGCATCAGCTCTCCCGGCTGCCGTGCTCGTAGTGCGAGGGCGGCACCTCGAGCGCCAGCTCGACCCGCCGCACACGCTCGAAGACCCGCTGCGTCATCACCCGTTGTCCCGCCAGCAGGTCGCCGATCACGCCGAGGGCGAGCAGCTGTATCGCCGCGATGAAGAGGACCGCGCCGAGGATCAGCGACTGGACGTGCCCGGTGCTGTCGCCGTTGAAGATCCAGTCGAGCAGGAAGGGCAGCCAGGCGGCGAGGGCAAGGATGGCGACGAGCAGGCCGGCGGTGGCGAAGACGCGCAACGGCTCGTAGCGGGCGTAGATGCGCAGGATCGAGAGGGCGTTGCGGCGCACGTAGCCGCCGGTCGAGTCGAAGAGCCGCGACTCGCGCGTCTGCGGGTTGGTGGAGATCTCGACCTGGTCGACGGCGACCAGCATCTTGCCAGCCTGGATCAGGCTCTCCAGCGTGTAGGTGAAGTCGTCGACGACGAGCAGGCCGAGCGCCGCCTCGCGGTTGTAGGCGCGAAAGCCGGAGGTCGTGTCGGCGATCTCGGTCCCGGCCAGGCGGCTGACCACCCAGCTGCCGATCCGCTGCAGGGCTTTCTTGGAGCCGGAGAAGTGCTCGATCCGCGCCACCTGGCGGTCGCCGACGACCATGTCGGCCTCGCCGGCGAGAATCGGCGCGAGGAGCTTGGGGATGTCGGCGCCGCGGTACTGGTTGTCGGCATCGGTGTTGACGATGATGTCGGCGCCCAGCTTCAGGCAGGCGTCGAGACCGGCCTGGAAACCCGCCGCCAGTCCCTTGTTGTTGGTCAGCCGCACGATGTGCTCGACACCGTGCTCGCGGGCGACCTCGACCGTGCGATCGGTCGAGCCGTCGTCGACGATCAGGAGCTCGACGCTGTCGACTCCCTCGATCTGGCGTGGGATGTCGGCGATCGTGGCCGGGAGCGTGGACTCCTCATTGAGGCAGGGGATCTGGACTATGAGCTTCATCGGCGCGATCAGGGTATCCGCGCCTCCGGCGCGCGGGTCCCGTCGTCTCGACCCCGAATCCTCAGAGGCCGGCTGGGATTCTCGCCCAGCCGGCCTCACCCGTGCTCAGGGCCGTGATTCCTCCCTCACTTTGCAGGGCCGTATGAGCCTCCCCGAGATTTCGGTGCCGTCGGCGAATATGTCGAGGACCTTGGCCAACTGGCTGTCGTGGTGGCATTCCCCTTCGAGGTAGCTCTGCTGCTCGCCGTGATAGCTGAAGAGGCGATGGATTGTGAGGTCGAATTTGGTGAGCGAGCCATAGCCGCCCGCGATGACCGGAATCCTCGCTATCGAGCGGAGTCCGTAGGGCCCGTTTACCACTCTCTTGATCTTGACCGTGGTGACGACAGCCGTCGGCGCGGGCACGGCGACGTAGGCGTGGATGAACAGCGTGGTTACCGGACCCTTCACGCCACCATTGAAGGCGGTGACCTGTCCTCCGGCTGAGAACGGCGTCGATTCCGGGAACGCCACCCGCACGGTCGTGTGACCCCTTCCGACAATCGACGCTGGGCATGCCCTTTCGGCCGCCTGGGGGCTCTGAGCGATGAGCTTGCCCCTGGTGCATACCGGCAGGCCTTTGGCGTTGACATAGCCATCCTTGGCGGTGTCGATGACCACTTTTTTCAGGGCCGGCGGCTGCGAGCCATCGCTCGTGGCGATGCTGCCGCTCACTTTCAGAGTGATCGGCGCCGGCGTTTTTTCCGGCAAGGCGACTGGAAAGACGTCGCCGTTGAGAGTGAGGATCAGATTGCCTCCCCGCACTACGACTGGCTTCGACGCGGTTGCGATCCCCGCCGCCGCAACAACGATCATGCCTGCAAGGACGAGAGTCCAAGTTAGGTATCTGCGCATTTGATGCCTCCTTTTTCGGTGGGCTCGCCGCGCACGTTTCACCTTCAACCTGACTTGAAGTCAAGGCCTCGAGGTATCGCTGCGCACCGAAGTGCAGATAGGAGGGCTACGGCGCCCCCGCCATCGCGGGAGAGGGCTTAGGAGGCGTTAGAGGAGATGACGCCGCGCTGCGTTTCCGTCTTGCTGGGCAAAGAGGAGTGCGCCGCGTCGCTGAAAAGCACGCAAAGATCGAGCGACGGGCACTGACAGTCGCCAGCGGCCTGCAGCCAGCCCTTCATCGCCTCGGCACGTGAAATCAGCTCTTCGATGTCGGGCAGCTTGCGCCGGGCAAGGTCCTGCAGGCGGTCGGACGCCTGCTCCTGCATCGAGCCGTCCAGCAGCTCGCGAATCTCGTCGAGTGAGAAGCCGGCCTGCTGAGCGATGTCGATGAATCCGAGGCGGGTGAGGATCTCCGGCGAGTAGCGCCGCTGTCCGCTGACCCGATCGGCCTCCGGAAGAACGCCAACCGACTCGTAGTAGCGGATCGACGAAGTCCGTATGCCGGCTTGGGCAGCAACCTGTCCGATGCTCAGCGACTCGGATGCCATTTGTTCTTTCACGGAGTTACTTGACTTCAAGTCGGGTTGAAGGTGGACAGTAGCAGGCGATGTCGCGCAGGCTCCGGATTGGGATTGTGACCCGCCTTGGAATCGGCGCCGGCGCGGCCATGCTCATTTGCTGCCTGGTCGCGCCGCTTCTCGTCGCCTGGGCCGTCATACGACAGCTCAGGCGGATCACCGCAAATCGCAAGGAGGCCAGATGAGGAATCTCAAGCTGACCCAAGATCCGCAGCGCTCGAGGCTCGGCGTCTTCGCGGGTGGCGCGCTCCTGCTCGGATGCTGCGTCGTCGGTCCACTGCTCATCGGGGCGGCATGTGTGCTCTCCATTGGCATGGTCGGCGAGCTGGCGGTCGTTGGCGCGCTGCTCGCGATCGTGGCGTTCGCACTGTGGCGCGGAAGGGTCTCCCGGAACTGCTGTTGAGCGTCTGAAGGGCCGGCGACATCCAGGGCCCGCTGTCGATTACAGGCTGCCGACCCGGTTCGGCATGAAAGAAAGGCGAGTAAATGTCCGAAACTCTCACGAACCCCACCGAAGCGGCATCGTGCGCCGTTCCCCAGGGAAGGTCCGGGGATTCCCCGACTACGACCGATGGAAGCCTCCTCGACGGTGGATGCTGCTCCGCGGAGGGCCTACCGACGGAGAGTGAGCCGATGGATCGCGGCGCCCGCCGGGCCCGTGCGGTGGCCGGATTGGGATTCCTCGCGCTTGCCGGAGCGATGAGCTCGCGGCAGCTGCCCGGGCGAATCTCACTCTGGCCGGCGGCGATCGTCCCGACTTGGTTCGGAGTCTCCCATCTCGTCTCCAGTGTGACCGGCTACCGGGGCTGCCCCGAGCTTGGCGCGATCCCGAGCGTGATGCTCGATCGCCCGGTTGCGACGGCCTGCGGGCCGTGGGAGCGGATCGACGGCTGGATCGACCGTTCGGACTCACGCGGATCCGCCTGCTAGCAATGGGCGTTCGCTCGGTCGCCCTCTTCGCCGCCGCCGCGGTGGCGGAGATCGGCGGTGCGTACATGATCTGGATTGGGCTGAGGGAGGGAAGGGGGCTCGGTCCAATCGTCGTGGGGGCGGTCGCGCTGGTCTTGTACGGCCTGATCGTCGCTCAGCAGCCCAGCAACGAGTTTGGCCGGGTCCTCGCCGCTTACGGCGGCGCATTCGTGATCGGGTCACTCCTCTGGGGTGTCGTCTTCGACGGCTTTGAGCCCGACCGGTTCGACGTTGCGGGGGCCGCTGTCTGCCTGATTGGCGTCGGCATGATCATGTCCGTGCCCCGCTGAGGACCGGGTCCGCCCGAGGGTGGTTCCAGGGGAGCCCGTCTGATCGCGAATCGCACGCGATAGGATTGGTTGATTGACTCGTCAATCGGTCGCATGAACGCGCAGCTCACAGCCACGGATCACGCCCACCTCCGGCGGGCGCTGGAGCTCGCGGAGCGCGGCCGAGGGCGAGTCAGCCCCAATCCCCTTGTCGGAGCTGTTGTTGTGCGCGACGGCGAGGTGATTGGCGAGGGGTGGCACGCGGAATTGGGCCAGCTGCACGCCGAGCGGGCGGCGCTGGAGGATTGCCGGGAGCGAGGCGAGGACCCCTCTGGGGCGACGATGTACGTGACGTTGGAGCCCTGTGCGCACCAGGGGCGGCAGCCGCCGTGTACCGAGGCGATCCTCGATGCAGGCATCTCGCGTGTTGTGATCGCATCGGAGGATCCCAGCGAGAAGGCGGCCGGGAGAGGACCGGGAATCCTTCGCGATGGCGGGGTCGAGGTCGAGCTCGCCGTGGGCGAGGAGGCTACGGCGGCGCGGTTGCTGAACCAGCCGTTTCGCAAGCACGCGCGGACGGGGCTGCCATTGGTGACGTTGAAGCTGGCGATGTCGCTGGACGGTCGCACGTCGAGCGCACCCGGGGACTCGCCCTGGATCTCCAGCGAGCGCAGCCGTGATCTGGTCCACCGCTGGCGCGCCGAATCCGACGCGATCGCGGTCGGCATCGGCACTGTTCTCGTCGACGATCCGCTCCTCACCGCCCGCCACCAACCTTCCGGTGTGCTTTATGCGTCGCATAAGCAGATAAAGCGCACCGGAACGGACTTGCGCCAGCCACTTCGCGTTGTCTTCGATCGACGGGCTCGCCTGCCCCTCGACTCGCAGCTGCTTCGAACCCTCGACCAGGCGCCTGTACTGGTGGTCGTCTCGCCCGACGCAGACACTGATGCCCTGCGCCAAGCTGGGGCCGGCGTGCTTGTTGCTGACAGCATCGACGCGGCTCTGGCCGAGCTCGGCCGCCGGGAGATCACCAGCCTCTTCCTCGAGGGCGGTCCGACGCTCGCCGCCGCGTTCGCTGGCACCGGCGAGGTCGACGAGGCGCGAGTCTTTGTCGCGCCGGTCCTTCTTGCGGGGTCCAAGCGCATCGCCGCGGTGGATCCCGGCGCCGGGGACACCCTGATCGAGACCCGGCTCAGGGAGTGGTGATGTTCACCGGGCTCGTGGCGGACATCGGAAAGGTCGAGTCGGTTGATTCCGGTGACGATGGCGCTCGCATCCGGATCGCCACCGGACTCGCTGGCGAAATCGGCAATGGCGACTCCGTCGCTGTCAACGGCGTCTGCCTGACGGCGACGGCCGTCGACGCAACGAGCTTCGAGACCGCGGCGATGAACCAGACCCTCGGCGTGACCGCGCTGGGCGGCCTCGAGGCAGGCGCCCGGGTCAACCTGGAGCTGGCGATGAAGGCCTCCGACCGCCTCGGTGGGCACATCGTCCAGGGGCACGCCGATGGCATCGCTGAAGTGGTCGCGATTGAGGACGACGGCTTCGCTCGGCGCCTGCGCCTGGCCCTCGGCCCGGAGCTCAGCCGCTACGTCATTGAGAAGGGCTCGATCGGCCTCGACGGCGTCAGCCTCACGGTCGCAGAGCTCGGCGAGGACTGGGCCGAGGTCTCGCTGATTCCCGAGACGCTGGAGCGGACGACGCTGGGCGAGGCCGCGGTCGGGGACAAGCTGAACGTCGAGTGTGACCTGGTGGCGAAGTACGTCGAGCGATTGATGAAACCATTCGTTGGAGAGGAGCGCGCGTGAGCCAGATGACCGAGACGCAGCGGACAGACGAGACGGGCAGGGAGGCGGGCGAGAGCCCGTTCTCGACGATCGAGGAAGGGATCGAGGAGATCCGCCGTGGCCGCATGGTCGTCGTCTGCGACGGCGAGGACCGCGAGAACGAGGGTGACCTGGTGATGGCGGCCCAGTTCGCCACCCCTGAGGCGGTCAACTTCATGGCCAAGGAGGCACGCGGCCTGATCTGCCTGGCGCTGACCGCCGAACGCTGCGAAAAGCTCGGCCTCAACCTGATGGCGGCAAAGAACGAGGCGCCACTGCAGACGGCGTTCACGGTGACGATCGAGGCGGCCGGCGGCGTCAGCACGGGTATCTCCGCCCACGACCGCGCCCACACGGTTCAGGTCGCGATCGATCCCAACTCCGGGCCGCGCGACATCGTCGTCCCCGGCCACATGTTCCCGCTGCGCGCCAAGGAGGGCGGCGTGCTCGAGCGCACCGGCCACACCGAGGCAAGCGTCGATCTCGCCCGCCTCGCCGGTCTCACTCCCGCCGGGGTGATCTGCGAGGTGATGAACGACGACGGCACGATGGCGCGCGTTCCTGACCTGATTCCCTACTGCGAGCGCCACGGCCTGAAGATGATCACCGTCGCCGACCTGATCGCCTACCGGCGCCGCACCGAGAAGCTGGTCGAGCGGGTCGTCGACACCGCCCTGCCGACCGAGTTCGGTGACTTCACCGCCGTCGGCTACCGCTCGCTGGTCGACGACAAGCACCACGTGGCGATGGTCAAGGGAGAGGTCGACGGCACCGAGGACGTGCTCGTCCGCGTGCACAGCGAGTGCCTCACCGGCGACGTCTTCCACAGCATGCGCTGCGACTGCGGCGAGCAGCTGGTCGCGGCGCTGACCCAGATCGAGCAGGAGGGCCGCGGCGTCCTCCTCTACCTCTCCCAGGAGGGCCGTGGGATCGGCCTGCTCAACAAGCTGAAGGCCTACAAGCTGCAGGAGGAGGGGGCAGACACGGTCGAGGCCAACCTCAAGCTCGGCCTTCCAGCCGACCTGCGCGACTACGGGATCGGCGCCCAGATTCTCGGCGACCTCGGCCTGACCAGCATCCGCATCCTCACCAACAACCCGAAGAAGATCGTCGGGCTCGAGGGCTACGGCCTCTCGGTCAGCGAGCAGGTGCCGATCGAGTCCTCGCCCAACGCCCACAACGAGGCCTACCTGCGGGCCAAGCGCGACAAGATGGGCCACTCGCTGCACCACCAGGGCCTCGCCCTCGACGAGGAGATGATTCGCGACGAGGACGAGCGCGACGCCGCCGCGGAAGACGGCGCTGCCGATGGCTGAGTCGACCGCCTTCCTCGAAGATTTCAGCGCGAAGGAGCGGATGGCGCTCGACGGGCGCGAGTTCGCGGTCTGCGTCGGCCGCTTCTACGAGGACCTTGCCGAACGGCTCCTCGCCGGCGCCCGCGAAGGCTTCGAGCTGGCCGGCGTACGGGCCCCGTCAATCAACGAGGTCTCGGTCCCGGGCGCCTACGAGTTGCCCTTCGCCGCCAAGCTGCACGCGACCAGCGGCCGTTTCGCCGGGGTCGCCTGCCTAGGCGTCGTCATCCGCGGCGAGACCGACCACTACGACTTCGTCTGCGCCGAGGCGGCCCGCGGCATCCAGGACGTGCAGTTGGAGACCGGCGTCCCCTGCGCCTTCGGCGTGATCACCTGCGACACGATGGAGCAGGCCCTCGCCCGGGCCGGCGGCGGCAAGCGCGACCAGGGCCGCAACGCCGCCCTCACCGTCGCCCGCATGGCGCTGCTCAAACAGGACGTCAATCCCTACCGCTGGCAAGTCCGCGACCGCTAGCGACGACCTGTACCATCCCCGACCCGATGGCCAAGGTATGCCACAGCTGCGGCAAGGGACCGGCGTTCGGCCAGTCCCGCAGCCACTCGATGGTCGCCACCAAGCGGCGCTTCGATCCGAACCTGCAGAAGGTGCGGATCACCGAGAACGGGCGCAAGCTGCGGACCTACGTTTGTACGCGGTGCCTCAAGGCCAACAAGGTCACCAAGGCCGCCTAGCTCTGCTGGTGGTGGGAGGGCCTGGTTGGTCTCCAGGCGAATTGACACCCCAGCGCTTTGCGCTGGGGTGAAGCTGGAGCGCGGCTGACGCCGCGCAAGCATCAGATTGCATATCGCCGCTTCGCGACATTCGCCTGGAGACCAACCAGGCCCTCCCTCGACAGTCCGGCTGGACGGCCTCGAGTCATAGAAGCTTTAAGCAGCGAGGGAGACTCCGCGCGTAACGCTTCTTGGGTCCTGAGCGTCCCCGACCGCTGGGTTCAGTCGACCTCGGGGAGCGGCTCGGGCTGTGGCGGCTCGACGTGAAGACGTGGGAGGAAGCGGTTGAGCCAGTCGGGCACCCACCAGGCGCGGGCGCCGAAGAGCTGCATTATCGAGGGGACGAGGATCGTGCGGATGACCACGGCATCGATCAGGACCGC
The DNA here is from genome assembly GCA_033856195.1 of Solirubrobacterales bacterium. Taxonomy (GTDB): domain Bacteria; phylum Actinomycetota; class Thermoleophilia; order Solirubrobacterales; family 70-9; genus VRUE01. The sequence goes on from JAWVFL010000082.1 coordinate 18,127, forward strand.
TGCCGAGAGGCCGAGGCCGAAGAGCTTGATGATGCGGTCTTCGCCGATCATGAAGGAGGCGAAGACGGTGACCATGATCGCTGCTGCGGCGGTGATCACCCGACCCGTCAGCGCCAGTCCCCGCGTCACCGCGGCGGTGGCGTCATGGCTGCCCTCCCACTCCTCGTGGATCCGCGACATCAGGAAGACCTCGTAATCCATCGAGAGGCCGAAGACGATCGCGAAGAGGAATACGGGCAGGAAGGCCTCTATCGGTCCAGTGCCGTTGAGCCCGATCAGGCTCCCTAGCCAGCCCCACTGGAAGACGGCGACGACGATCCCGAAAGAGGCGCCGATGCTGAGCAGGTTCATCAGCATCGCCTTCAACGGCACCAGGATCGAGTGGAAGACCGCCATCAGCAACAGCGCTGAGAGCAGCACGACGACGCCGATGAATAGCGGCAGCTTTTCGGTCAGCACGTTGCCGAAGTCCTCGAAGATCGCGGTGATCCCACCGATGTAGACGGCCGCCTTGGCGCGCTGCGCGGCCGGCGGCACGACATCGTTGCGCAGTCTTTCCAGCAGCTTGGTCGTCGCTTCGCTCTGCGGCGAGGTGGTTGGGTAGACCAGGATCACGCCGACGTCCTTTTTGGGGTTGAGCATCGGCGGGGTGACGGCTGCGACGTGGGGCTGGTGTTCGATTTCACGGCGCAGGGTGACGAGGACGGAGTCGTCGCCACGTTTCGGCAGTTCCGCCACCACCTGGAACGGTCCGTTGAAGCCGGGGCCGAAGCCGTCGGCAAGCAGGTCGTATGCCTTGCGCGTGGTCGTGCCGGCCGGGTCGCTTCCGGCGTCGCTGGAGCCCAGCCGCAAAGAGAGCACCGGGATGCAGAGGATCACCAGCAGGCCGCCCGAGAGCAGCATCGCGGCCACCGGGTGACGCTGGATCGTGGAGCTCCACCGGTACCAGCGGCTGAGCTCGATCTCGTTCAAGGGCCGGCGCTTGCCGAGGCCTGGAATGCGCAGTCGATCGATCCGGTGCCCGGCGATCACCAGCAGTGCCGGCAGCAGGGTCAGCGAGGCGATCATCGTCATCAGCACCGCTAGCGCCGCTGCGACCGCCACGCCGTAGAGGAAGGTGACGCCGAGCAGCAGCATTCCCATCAGCGAGATGATCACGGTGAGGCCGGCAAAGAGGACGGCGCGGCCGGCGGTGTCGATCGCCTTGACCGCCGCCGCCTGCGGCTCGAGACCTTCATCGAGGCCGTTGCGGAAGCGGGTGAGGATGAACAGCGCGTAGTCGATGCCGACGCCGAGTCCGATCATCGCCGCGAGCTGGGTCGCGAAGTCGGCGGTGTCGAAGACGTGAGTGCCCAGGGTCACCAGGCTGAGGCCGACGCCGAGCGCGAAGAGAGCGGTGAGGAGCGGCAGTCCCATCGCCACCACCGAGCCGAAGGTGAAGAGCAGGATCACGATCGCTGCGAGCAGGCCGATCAGGAACGAAGTGTCGCCTTCTTCCTGGCGGACTTCCTCGATCGGCTGGCCGCCAAGCTCGACCTGCAGGCCTGAGCCCGCGGCGCCCTGAGCGAGGTCCATGACCCTTTCGACGTTCTCCTTGCCGATCTTGTTGCCCTGCTCGTCGAACTGGACGGTGGCGTAGGCGATCTTGCCGTTCTGGCTGATCGCCCCTGCGCCCCCGCCCGCGTAGGGGCTCGACACTTCGCTTACGTGCGGCACGCGCTCGATCGCGGCGAAGGCGTCCGACATCTTGCGCTTGACCGGAGGCGCTTCGACGCCGGCGGGCGCGCGGAAGACGATCGTCGAGGTTTCGCCGGACTGCGCGGGGAAGCGCTTTTCCAGCAGGTCGACGGCTCGCTGGGAATCGGAGGAGGGGAGCTTGAAGTTTTCCGAGAAAGCCGACCCGGCGGAGCCGGCGGCGAAGCCCACCCCGACCAGGGCGACGATCCAGCTGAGGATCACGGTCTTGCGGTGCCCGGTGCACCAGGTGGCGAAGCGTCTCATCGAGCGTCGCACCGTAGCGAAACTTGGCCGCTGGACTTCCTTCGGTGGTCATCCGGGCCCGACAGCTAGATTTCGGCCTGATGCCCGATCCCTCGATCGTGCGCTTCCGGCGCGTCGTCAGCTCTGCCTATGCTCATCTAGAGGCACGTCGCCAGGAGGTGAACGACCTCAACGTCTTCCCTGTCGCCGATGGCGATACCGGCGACAACATGGCGATGACGATGCGCGCCGTGATGGAGGAGCTCGACCACCTCGACGGGATGGAGGTCGACGAGATTGGTCGTACCCAGCTGGTCCAGGCGCTGGCGCGGGCGGCGCTGATGGGCGCCCGCGGCAACTCCGGGGTGATCCTCAGCCAAATCGTACGCGGCGCCGCCGAGGAGCTGGCGAGCCGGCCAGGAGAGCTGATCGACCCGGTGCTGGTCGCCTCCGCCTTCGCCAGCGCCGCCGACGCCGCCTATGACTCGGTGCGCGAGCCGGCCGAGGGGACGATGCTGACCGTCTTCCGGGAGATGGCCCACTCGATCGCCCGCCAGCTCGCTCACCTCGACGCCGAGAAGCAGCGACTCGCGCAGGGCGTCCCGGACGAGCTCCAGGACTCGGTCCTCGCCGAGGTGTTGGAGCGGGCGATCGAAGACGGGCAGCGCGCGGTCGAGCGCACGCCGGAGCAGCTCGAGGTGCTGCGCGATTCGGGCGTGGTCGACGCCGGTGGCTACGGGTTGGTGCTGATCCTCGCGGGCGTCGTGGCCGGCTTGCGCGGCGACGGCGCCGAGCTGCCCGAGGTCTCCCACCACGAGGCGCCGCGCTTGAGCCAGCCGCACCACGAGGACAGCCGTTATCGCTACTGCACCAACTTCATCGTCTCCGGCTCGGGGTTGAGCAGCCGCGACTTCCTTCCTCGCCTGGAGGGCCTCGGCGACTCGGTGCTCGTCGTCGGCGACGAGGTGACGCTGAAGGTCCACGTCCACACCGACGATCCCGAGGCCGCCGTGGCGCTCTTCGACGATGCCGGCGCGGTCACCAATCTCGACGTAGCCGACATGCGCGAGCAGATCGCCGAGCGCCGCGCCCGCCTGGAGGGCGGACGCAGCGGCGCCCTCGCGGTCGCCGCCGGCGAGGGTCTTGAGCGGCTCTTCGCCGAGCTCGGCGCCCACGTCGTCCCCGGCGGCGAGACGCTCAATCCCTCGACCTACGAGCTGCTCGCCGGCATCCACCAGGTGCCCGCCGAAGAAGTGCTCGTCTTTCCCAGTTCCTCCAACGTGATCATGGCCGCCGAGCGCGCCTGCGAGCTCTCCGAGAAGCCTGCCCGGGTGGTCTCCGCGACCTCCCAGCAGGCCGGTCTCTTGGCCCTGGTCGAGCTCGATCCAGAGGCCTCGCTGGACGACAACGCCGAGCGCTTGGAAGCCGCGCTGAACACGATCGCGGTCGGCGGCGTCGCCCCGGCGGCCCGCGACGATGCCCAGGGACGCTTCCGCAAGGGCGATGCGGTCGGCTTCGTCGGCGAGGAGATCGTCGCCTGGGGGGGTGCCGGCTCGACCCTGGCGGCGACGATCGAAAGGCTGGCCGAGGGGGCGGAGATCGTCAGCGTGATCGGTGGCCAGGATGCGCCAATTGCGCTCGACGAGATCGACCCGCACGTTCCCGACGGAGTCGAGATCGAGACCCACGACGGCGGTCAGCCAAGCTGGTGGTGGCTGCTGGCCGCTCAGTAGTGCGCGGCTTCGCCGGCGATTCCGATCTCACCGGGGCGCAGATGCGCGACGCCCCCGTGCGCTGGCCGCGGACGAGTGCGCTCGACGTCTCGCTGCAGGCGCTGGAGGGCGTCGGGCCGAAGCTCGCCGAAGCGGCGGCCGATGCGGGCCTCGCGACCGTCGGCGATCTACTCACCCGCTTCCCCCATCGCCACCGCGACCGCCAGCTCGTGCCGGTGGCGAGCCTCGAGCCGAAACAGCAGGCGACGATCGCCGTCGAGGTGCTTGGCAACGCACCCCGACCCTTCCGCCGCCGAGGCCTCAGCATCCTCAGCGTAAAAGTTGGTGACGAGAGCGGCGCCGTGCGCGCCACTTGGTTCAACCAGCCGTGGCTGGCGCAGAAGCTGACCGAAGGAACGCAGATGCTGCTCACCGGCTCGGCCGACAAACGGGGATTCCGGGTCTCCGAATACGAGTTCGGCGGCGAGCCCAGCGAAGGCCTGGTCCCGGTTCACCCGGGAACCGAGCAGCTCAAGACGCAACGCCTGCGGCAGTGGATGGAGCAGGCGATTCGCTCGGTGGGCAATGTCCTCGAGCCGCTGCCGGCGCAGCTGCGAGTGCGCCACCGGCTCGCCGGGGCGGCCGACGCGATCAAGGCCGTGCACTTCCCCGAGACCGTCGAGGAAGTCGATACCGCGAGGGAGCGGCTGCGCTTCGAAGAGCTGTTCCTCTACCAGGCGATTCTGGCGACGCGCAAGCGCGCGCACCGGGTGGCGCGACCGGCGCCCCGGCTGGGCAAGCCGGGGGAGAGGGTCGGCCGCTGGGTCGAGTCGCTGCCCTTCGAGCCCACCCGCGACCAGCTGAAAGCGTTCGACGAGATCGACGGCGACTTGGACTCCGGCGAGCCGATGCAGCGGCTGCTGATGGGAGAGGTGGGCTCGGGCAAGACCGTCGTCGCGCTTTACTCGATGCTGCGCGCCCTTGAAGCCGGCTTTCAGGCGGTGCTGATGGCGCCCACCGAGACGCTGGCCGAGCAGCACGCGCTGACGCTGGGCAAGCTGCTCGCCGAGGAGGCGACGCCGTTTGCGCTGCTCACCGGGGCTACGCCCGCCGCCCGTCGCAGGGAAGCCCTGGAGCGGCTGGCCACCGGCGAGCTGGGCCTCCTCGTCGGCACGCACGCGCTGATCGAGCCCGACGTGCGCTTTGCCCGCCTCGGCCTCTCCGTGGTCGACGAGCAGCACCGCTTCGGGGTCCGCCAGCGCAAGGCGCTCGACGCCAAGGGCGTCGAAGGGCTGGCGCCGCACGTCCTACACATGACCGCGACACCGATCCCGCGCACCCTCTCGCTGACAGCTTACGGCGACCTCGACACGACGGCCCTGCACGAACTCCCCTCCGGCCGCAAGCCGGTGGCGACGCGGATCGTCGAAGAGGACGAGCGTGCCGGCGCCTACGAGTTCGTCCGTGGTCAGCTGCGTGAGGGACGGCAGGTCTACGTCGTCTGTCCGCTGGTCGAAGAGTCGGAGAAAATGCAGGGCCGCGCCGCCGAGGTCGAGGCCGAGCGCCTTGCCGCCGGCGAGTTGCGCGACTTCTCAGTTGGCGTCATCCACGGCCAGATGCGCTCGGCGGACAAGGCTGCGGCGATGGAGGCTTTCGCCTCGGCCGAGACCGACGTGCTCGTCGCGACCACGGTGATCGAGGTCGGCATCGACGTGGCCAACGCGACGGTGATGGTGATCGAGGGGGCGGAGCGCTACGGGGTCTCCCAGCTGCACCAGCTGCGCGGTCGGGTCGGCCGCGGCGAGCACGAGTCCTGCTGCCTGCTCTTCCCCGAAGACGCCGGGGGCCTGGCGCGACGACGGTTGAAAGCGGTCGAGCGCGAGAGCGACGGCTTCCGCCTGGCCGAGGTCGATCTCGCCCTGCGCGGTGAGGGCGAGGTGCTGGGCACGCGCCAGCACGGCCTGCCGCGCTTCGCCGTCGCCGAGCTGCCGGAGGACGCGCCGGCGCTGGAAGCGGCCCGCGAAGAGGTGCTTTCGCTGCTGCGCGAACACGGCTCGCTCGACGCACCCGAGCTAGGTCCCCTGCTCGAGGCCGCTCGCCGCCGCTTTGGCGCCGGCGCCGCCGACCCGATACCACTCTAGGCGTGACTGGACTTAGCCTTCCGCCGGAAAGTTCAGGCACGCCTACAGTGATTCGATGCGCGTGATTGCGGGAGAGCTCGGCGGCCAGCAGCTGGTCGCGCCGCGTGGTTGGAAGGTGCGGCCCACTTCCGACCGTGCTCGCGAGGCGATTTTCTCCGTGCTCGGCAATCGCATCAGCGGTGCCCGCGTGCTCGACCTCTACTGCGGCACGGGTGCCCTGGCGATCGAGGCGCTCTCGCGCGGCGCCGCCCACGCCACCATGGTCGATCGCGACACGCGCGCCGCCCTCGGCAACGTCGAGCGGCTCGGCCTCGCCGAACGAGTCGCGCTGGTTCGGGCCGACGTCTCACGCTGGTTGGCGGGCGGGGAGGACGGCGAGAGCCGCAGCTTCGATCTCGTCTTCGTCGACGCCCCTTATAGACTCGCCGACCGCGTGGGGCAGGAACTCGATACCCAGTTGCCCGACCTCCTCACCGAGGGGGGACGGGCGATAGTTGAGAGCGGCGCGCGTCGGCCGTTGCGCATCGACTCGCTGTCGCGCCTGCGCCAGCGCCGCTATGGCGCCGCCGACGTCTCGATTTACGGGAGCGGCGACTGATGGCGAAGCGTGCGGGAACCGTGGTCTGCCCGGGTAGCTACGACCCCGTCACCAACGGCCACATCGACATCATCACCCGCAGCTCCGAGGTCTTCGAGCGCGTCGTCGTCGGCATCGTCAACAACCCGATGCGCAAGGACAAGACCCTCTTCACGGCGGAGGAGCGCAAGGGCCTGATCGAAGAAGCGACGGCCGGCCTCGACAACGTCGAGGCGAGGATCTTCTCCAACCTGCTGGTCGAGTTCGCGCGGGAATCGGGAGCGAGGGCGATCGTCAAGGGCCTGCGAGCGATCTCAGACTTCGAGTACGAGTTCGAGATGGCCCAGCTCAACCGCAAGCTCGACCCCGGGATCGAGAGCATCTACATGATCGCCTCGCCGCAATACAGCTTCCTTTCCTCGACCGGCGTCAAGGAAATGGCCACCTTCGGCGGCGACGTATCCGACCTCGTTCCGGCCCCCGTTGCCGCCGCGATGGCGCGACGCCTGGGCGACAGGTAGGCTTTTCCGGCGCGGCGCGAGTGGGCAAGAGCTTGCAAAAAGCCGAGGAAATAACCGGTTCTTCACCGAAGATGCCTTTGACACGTAGGCTTACGACCTCCTGATGGACGTTCTCGTTCTAATAGACAAGCTCGACGATGTGGTTCACAACGCCCGGCCGGTGCCACTTACCGACCAGGTTCGCGTTGACCGCGAGGAGATCTACGACCTGCTCGACCAGATGCGGGCGACGATCCCCGAGGAGATCAAGCAGGCGCGCTGGATCGTCAAGGAGCGCCAGGAGATGCTGGCCGAGGCCAAGCGCGAGGCGGAGCGGATCGTGCGCGAGGCGCGCGAGCAGCAGGCTCGCCTGATCTCCGACGAGGAGGTCACCAAGCAGGCCGAGCGGGCCGCCGACGAGATCGTCGAGGACGCGCGGGCGCGTGAGCGGGAGATCCGCCTCGGCGCCGAGGACTACGCCGATGAGATCCTCAACACGCTCGAGGTCAATCTTCAGAAGTTCCTCGCTGCTGTGCAGCGGGGCAGGGACCGGCTGGCTGGCAGGGACGAAGAGCAGCAGCCGGTGCCGGATCTCGACGAGCAGGAGTAGGTGGGCGAGGGGTCGAGTACCCCTCCTCTCTCAACTTTTTCGGTGAGGCGGCTGGGGCCGTCCTAGGTTGGATTGCCGAAAAAGTACAAGCCGTTCGGAGGGGTACTCGACCCCTCGCTCAGTACTTGGCTGCTACTACGGCTAGGTCTTCGGCCTGCCAGGTGACTTGACCACCCGACCAGTCGAGTAGGGCCTGGAGCTTCTCGGGCTCGAAGGTGTCGCCGACTACGAAGGCTTGGGACTGCTCGCTCACTCTGCGGCACAAAGCTTGTAGTTGGTCGTTGCTCAGTTGGTTCAGCGAGAGGACGGCTATGACCAGGTCCCAGGGGCCGTCGGGGAGGGGGTCCTCCATGCGGGCCAGTTGGACGTCGTCGTAGGACTGGCGGGCGCGGAAGACCATGTCGGGGCTGGAGTCGAGACCGACTACCCAGGCGTCGGGGTGGGCCTCGATCAGGCGGCGAGTCGTCTCGCCGGTGCCCATGCCGAGCTCGAGCACGCGCTCGGGGGGAAAGGGAATCGCCGCGATCGCCTGTTCTTGCAGCTCGTCGTAGCGGGGGATCTGCGTGCGGATCCGCTCCAGGTAGATCTCGGGTGTCCAGTCGAATTGACCCATTCCGTAATCTCGTCAGAGGCTGCCATCGTAAGCCCGGCTGAAGCGGAGGAGCGTTCCATGGCCCAAGCACCGACGATCATCGATCTCGCGCGGCTGTCGCTGTCCCACGGCGAGGGGAGGCGACTCGAGGTGCCCGTGCGGCTGGAGCCGCTGGAGTTGGCGGGCCAGGCCTACGTCTCGCCTGACTCCGTGCCGGTGCGGCTCGACGTCTCCCGGCCCAGCGGCGGCTACGCCTTCCGCCTCCGCTTCCCGGTCCGCATCGAGGGGCCCTGCATGCGCTGCCTGGAGGGTGCCGTGCTGGAGGCTGAGGTCGATGCCCGCGAGGTGGCCCAGGAAAACACCGACGATGAGGAGCTGCTCAGCCCCTACGTCCGCGACGACGAGCTCGACTTGGGCCGCTGGGCTCACGACGCTGCCGTCCTCGCGATCCCGACCCAGTTCTTCTGCCGTCCCGACTGCGCCGGCCTCTGCCCGGTCTGCGGCGAGTCGCTCAACGACTCCGACCCGGCCGATCACGAACACGATGCAGGGTCCGACCCACGCTGGGCCAAGCTCAAGGAGCTGAAGCTGGACTAGTGGCAGGGATCGCGGAGGGGTCGGGCACCCCTCTGCACTCAACTTTTTCGGTGGGACGGCGGAGGCCGTCCGAGGTTGGATTGCCGAAAAAGTACAAGCCGTGCAGAGGGGTGCCCGACCCCTCCGTTGAACCGCTACCATGCGCCACTGCTTATGGCTGTACCGAAGAAGAGAACTTCCAGTGCGCGTCGAGACAAGCGGCGCGCCAACCACAAGGCCGGCAAGGCACGGCTGAATCGGTGCCCGCGTTGCCACAGCCCGCGATTGCCGCATCGGGTCTGCCCGACCTGCGGTACTTACGCCGGGCGCGAGGTGATCAAACGCCCGATCGCCGAGCCGACCGTGCCTGCCCCAGACGCTGAGTAGCGATGCCGGAGGGCGTCACCGTCGCCCTGGATGGCTTCGGGGCGGAGCAGGGCTTCGGAACGCTTGCGAAAGGGGCACGTCTCGCCGCAGCCGACGGAATTCATCTCCGAGTCTTTGGCCCCCCCGCGGAGCTCGGCCTGGACGGGGTCGAGGGGATCGAGGTCGTGCCCACCTCTGAGTGGATCGCCAACGAGGAGGACCCGGTCACGGCGGTGCGGGCGAAGAAAGAGGCCTCTGTCGTTCGCGCTGCCGCGGACGTCGCCGAGGGCCGCTCGGGGGCGATGGTCAGCCCCGGCTCGACCGGGGCGACGATGGCCGCGGCTACCTTCGGCCTCAAGCGAATGAAGGGAGTGCAGCGGCCCGCCCTCGCCGTGCGGCTTCCCGTCCCCGGCAAGCCGGTTCTCTTCCTCGACGTCGGCGCAAACGTCGAGGTGCGCTCCCAGCACCTGGTTCAGTTCGCCTTCCTCGGCGCCGCCTTCAGCGAAGCGGTGCTCGGAGTCGAGCGGCCGCGGGTCGGCCTGCTCTCGGTCGGCGAGGAGGCCGGCAAGGGCCGTAAGGAGGTCGTCGCCGCCAACGACGTCCTCTCTCGGGCCGCGGGCATCGTGTTCGTCGGAAACGTCGAGGGACGGGACCTGCCGGCGGACGCCGCCGACGTCGTCGTCACCGACGGCTTTACCGGCAACGTCTCGCTAAAGCTGATGGAGGGAACGGCGAAGGCCGTCGCCGGCGCTATCCGTGGCGCGGCGCGCTCCAACCCGCTGGCCGCCCTCGGCGGCCTGCTGATGCGCCCGGCTCTCGGCGGGCTGCGCCGCGAGCTGCACCCCGACACCACCGGCGGCGCGATCCTGCTCGGCTTGCGCGGGATCGCCGTGGTCGGCCACGGCAGCTCCGGGGCGGAGGGGATCGCCAACGCGGTCCGCCTCGCCGCCCGCTGCGTCGAGGTCGACGCCATCGGCCGCACCGCGGAGCTGCTGCGCGAGGGCGGCGCCGGCCGCGGTGAGCTCGCCGATCGTGCCGAGGCGAGCGGGCCGTGATAGGAACCCGGCTGTGAGCGCTCCAATCGGCACGGTGATCGCCGGTCATTCGAATCCGTGGCGATTGGTGCGCGAATGGAAGGTTTTGCCGTGAGCCGCGAGGAAGTCCTCACTCTGGTCCGCAACCACCTCGCCGAGGAGCTCGAGCTCGACGCCGCCAAGATCGGTGAGACGAGCCGCTTCAAGGAGGATCTCGACGCCGACTCCCTCGATCTCTACGAGCTGGTGATGGAGCTGGAGGACACCTACGGGATCTCCGTCTCCGAGAAGCAGGCCGCCAAGATTGCGACCGTCGGCGACGCGGTCGACTTCGTGCTCGAGCACGCGCCGGCGTGAGCGAGGAGACCCTCGCCGAGCTGATCACCGCACTGCCGGAGGACCTGCGCCGCCAGGCGCTGACTCACTCCTCCTGGAGCGAGGTGCGGGCGGAGTCCTACGAGCGCTTTGCCTACCTCGGCGACAGCGTGCTCGCCCTTGCGGTGGCACGCCAGCTGATCGAGCGTTTCCCCGGCATCGACGCCGGTGGCTTGACCAAGATCCACAACCAGGCGGTCAGCGGTGTCTCCTGCGCCGAGGTGGGGCGCGAGCTCGGCGTGCCGGAGATGCTGCGCGCCAACGAGCCGGAGGAGATGCCGGTGGGCATTCCGGCCGAGGTCCTGCTCAGCGGCGAGCGCCCTTTGCCGGAGGCGACCGAGGCCCTGATCGGCGCCTGCTTCCTCGCCTTCGGCTTCGAACGCGTCGCGACGGCCGTTGCCGCCGCCTTCGAACCGCGCATCGAGCACGCCGCCGAGACGAGGATCGACTTCAAGTCGGCGCTGCAGGAGCTGCTTGCGCGCCGCCACCTGCACGTAAGCTATGAGGTGAGAGAGGAATCCGGGCCGCCGCACCGGCGGACGTTCGCGGTGGTGGCGATCGTCGATGGCGAGCAGGTCGGCCAAGGGACGGGCCGGAGCAAGAAGGCGGCCGAGCAAGCCGCGGCCGAGCAGGCGTTGAAACGGCTTGGGGACTAGATGGCAGACGCCTATTTTGCGCACCCACGGATGACACGCCTGGCGCGGCACTGGATCGCCACCCACAGCCTCGCGCGTAGCGCTGCTACGCGCAGCGGCCGCGCGCGGCGCCCAGCTTGGCCAGTCGCGCCCCCGCGGACACGCAAAATAAGCGTCTGCCATCCAGCGATGGCGGTCGCGTCCGATTCGCTCGCGAGGCTTGGCAGCCGAGAGTTTAGAGACCGGGGCCGGAGAGACAGAGCATGTATCTGAGATCGATCGAGATGAAGGGGTTCAAGTCGTTCCCCGAGCGGGCGAGGCTGGAGTTCTCGCCCGGCGTCAGCGTGATCGTCGGCCCCAACGGCTCCGGCAAGTCGAACATCACCGACGCGGTGCTCTGGGCGCTGGGCGAGCAGAGCCCCGGCGCGATCCGCGGCGCCTCGATGCAGGACGTGATCTCGGCCGGCGGCAAGGGCGTCGGCCAGCGCCGCGCCGCCGAAGTAGAGGTGACGATCGACAACTCCGAGGGGCGCGCCGCGACCGAGCTCTCCGAGATCGCGATCAAGCGCACTCTCGATCGTTCCGGCGACGGCAGCTACCGCCTCAACGGCGCCCGCTGCCGTCTCGTCGACGTCGCCGAGGTGCTCTCCGACACCAACCTCGGCCGCGAGATGCACTCGGTGATCAGCCAGGGCCGGGTCGAGTCGATCGTCCACTCCAAACCGCGCGAGCGGCGCCTGCTGGTCGAGGAGGCCGCCGGCCTCGGCAAGCACCGCAAACGTCGCCGCCGGGCCGAGCTGAAGCTGCGCGCCGCCCGCGACAACCTCGATCGCGCCTTCGACCTCGAGCGCGAGGCCCGCGCTCGCCTGCGGCCGCTGAAGCGCCAGGCGCAGGCGGCGGAGCTGGGCGCTCGGATCGAGCGCGAGGAGCTGGGCCTGCGCGGCCGGCTGGTCGCCGAGGAACTGCGCTTCGGCGCCGATCGCGCCGCCGCGGCGGAGAAAGCGGCGAGCGAGGCACGGGCCCAGCGGGCGGCGATCGAGAAGACGCTTGCCGAGGTGAGCGAGAAGCGCCGCGCCGCCGAGGAGCGCTTCGCCGTCCGCGACCGCGAGCGCACCCAAGCCTGGGGGGTGCTGACCAAGCTGCGCGGCGAGCAGCAGCGGATCGCGATCCGCGCCACCGGGCTCGCCGATCGCGAGGGCGAGATCTCCGGCCGCCTGGAGGCGCTGCGGGCCGAGCTCGGTCCGCTGACCCTCGACGTCGGCGGCTCCGAAGCCGCCCCCGGCGAGCGCGCCCGCAAACTTGAGGAGGAGCTCGACGAGATCGACGCCGGGCTCTCCGGCGCCGCCGACGGTCTCCGGCGCGCCCGTTCGGCCGCGGCCAGCGAGGCGTCGCGAGAGGCGGCCCTGGGGGCCGTGCGCAGCGGCGCCGAGCGTGCCACCCGCCATGCCCGCCGGGCCGAGGGCCTGCTCGGCGAGCGCGCCCGCGAGGTGCTGCGCAAGCGGCTGGCGGCGGGTGAGGAGCTGCTCGATGACGTGCGGGCTGCCGCTGCGGCAGCCACCGCAACTGAGGCGGCGATTCGCGCCCGGGTCGAGCGGATCGAGCAGCGCGTCGTCGGCGGCGAGGGAGACAGCGACGAGATCGCCGACGAGATGCGCGCCTGCTCGCAGCGCGAGTACGAACTGCAGGCGCAGATGACCGCCGCCTCGGATCTGCTCACCGAGGTCGAGGTCGAGGCGGCGCACCTGGGCGACCGCCGCGCCGAGGCGGCCAAGGAGCTGGCCTCGATCGCCGAGCGGCTCGGCGAAGAGGTCGAGCCGGCGACCGTGGCCCTGGGCGAGGAGGAGCGGACCGAGATCGACCGGCGGCTCGGGCGGCTCGAGCGCCGCCGCGCCCAGATCGGTCCGGTCAACCCGCTCGCCGAGCAGGAGTACGAGGAGGCCCGCGAGCACGTCGAGTCGCTGCAGGCCCAGCGCGAGGACACCGAGCGGGGGATGCGCGAGCTGGAGGCGCTGATCCGCGACATCGATCGCGAGATCGAGCGCGCTTTCGAGCAGACTTTCGAGGCGACGGCGAAGAACTTCGAGGAGATGGTCGAGCACCTCTTTCCCGGCGGTCGCGGTCGCCTTCGCCGGGTCAGCCTGCGTCCGGTCCCCGACGCGGAGGCGGAGAGCGAGGAGTCATCCGGCGCCGGCGGCGTGGAGGAGGGCGAGGACGACGAGGAAGAACGCGAGGAGCTCGGCGTCGAGATCGAGGTCACCCCGGCCGGCAAGTCGACCCGCAAGCTCTCGTTGCTCTCCGGCGGCGAGAAGTCGCTGGTCGCGATCGCCTTCGTCTTCGCTGTCTTCCTCGCCCGGCCCTGCCCCTTCTACATCCTCGACGAGGTCGAGGCCGCCCTCGACGACGCCAACATCGATCGCTTCCTGCAGCTGATCCGGCGTTTCTCCGACCGCGCCCAGTTCGTCATCGTCACCCATCAGAAACGCACCATGGACGCCGCCGACGTGCTCTACGGGGTCAGCATGGGGGGCGACGGCGTCACCAAGGTGGTCTCCCGTCGCCTGCCGCGCGAAATCGCGGAAGACGGCGGGCAGGTGGAGAGCGCAGCGGCGCCGCCACCCTTCGCCGGGGTAGCCGAGGACGAGCCAAGCGAAGGCGCCACCGAGGAGCCTGCGACCCCCGGCCTGATCGGCGAGCAGCCCCCCGCCGCCCCGGCCCCGCGCGGGTCCGTCGAAGCGGCCTAGCAGCGCCCTTCTCGCTTAAGGAAAACAGAACGTTCCCGGATCGGGGACCACGCTACGCTGTCCGCGGGGAGGAAAGGAGGGACCGTGGCGCAGCGCCATATGGACAGGTTGACGTCGTTCGACACGTCGTTCCTGGCCAATGAGAAGTCCAACGGGCACATGGCGATCGGCGCCGTGCTGGTCTGCGAGGGCGAGCCGCCCAGCCACGAGGACTTCCTGGCCAGCATTCGCAGCCGCCTGCACCTGCTGCCCCGCCTACGCCAGCGCCTCTCCTACCCGCCCCTGGGTCTCGGCCGGCCCTTCTGGGTCGACCACGCCGAGTTCGACGTTCACGAGCACGTCAGCCGCAAGAAGCTGCCCGCCCCTGGCAGCGACGAGCAGTTCCGTGCCGTCGTCGCCGAGACCTTTGCGCCGCCCTTGGACCGATCGCGGCCGCTCTGGGAGCTCTGCCTCGTCGAGGGCATGCAGAACGACCGTTTCGCGATCGTCTACAAGACCCACCACGCCCTCGCCGACGGCATCTCCGCCGTCGACATCGGCGTCCTGCTCTTCGACGTCGAGCCGACCACCGAGCCGGTGCCCGAGCCGGCGCCGTGGGAGCCGAAGCAGGCGCCCTCGCGCATGGGACTGGTTGGGCACGCTGTGCGGGGATTCGGGCAGATGTTCGTGCGCGCGGCCCGCTGGCTGGCCGCCGCCTTCCGCGGCCCGCGTCGCGCCGGCAAACGCGCCTCCGACGGCGTAGCGGGCCTCTGGGAGGTCACCTGGAACCTCGCCAAGCCGGCGCCGAAGGTGCCGCTCAACGTCGATATCTCCCCGCACCGTTGCTTTTACGGCGCCCGCTGCGACCTCGACGAGTTCAAAGAGATCAAGAACGTCCTTGGTGGGACCGTCAACGACGTCTCGCTGGCGGTGACGGCCGGGGCGCTGCGCAGTTGGATGCTCGACCGCGGCCTCGACACCGACGGCATCGAGCTGCAGGCCCTGGTGCCGGTCTCGATCCGCACCGAAGACCAGCACGGCGAGCTGGGCAACAAGCTGACGGCGATGCGCGCACCGCTGCCGGTGGGCATCGCCGATCCGGTCGAGCGCCTGAGCTTCGTCTCCCGCGCGATGGACGACCTGAAGGCCTCCAAGCAGCCGCTCGGCGCGGAGGCGATCTGGGGCCTCAACGACTGGTTCCGCGATTTCGCGCCGCCGCTGCTGCTCGGCCCGACCGCGGCGATCAACTTCTCGACCCGGCTCTTCAACCTGCTCGTCACCAACTTCCCGGGGCCGCAGATTCCCTTCTACGTGCGCGGCCGCGAGCTGGTCGAGGTCTACCCGGTGGGCTTCCTCGCCCGCCGCCACGCGCTGGCGATCGCGATCATCAGCTACAACGGCGCGATCGGCTTCGGCCTGCTCGGCGACCGCGAGTCGATGGGGGACATCGACCGCATCGGCGACCACATCGAGACGGCCGTGGCAGAGCTCCGTGTCGCCGCCGGGATAGCCTCCCCGGTCGATGGCGACGAGCTGGCAGGAGATTCTCGACCTCGGGCAGCGAGCAGCGCCGAGCCTCTCGCCTGAGGGCGACGGCGAGACGGAACGCCGCGGCGTCCTCCGCCGTCTGCGCGAGAGCCTCTCCAAGAGCCGCCAAGCACTAACCGAGGAGATCTCGGCCAGCTTCTTCGACCGCATCGACGAGGAGACCTGGGAGCGGCTGGAGGAGGCGCTGATCCTCGCCGACGCCGGTGCCCCGACCACGGCCAAGGTGGTCGAACGGCTCGAGCACGAGGTCGAGGCGGGCAGCGTCCCCGCCGACGGCGATGCGGTCCAGGCTCGCCTGATCGAGATCCTCGCCGAGGTCGCCGCCACCGCGCGGGCGCCGATCGACCTCAGCGGCGAACCGGCGGTGCTGCTGATGGTCGGCGTCAACGGCACCGGCAAGACGACGACGATCGGCAAGGTTGCCTGGCACCTCTCAAAGGAATTCGGCCTCTCGGTCGTGCTTGCTGCCGGCGACACCTACCGTGCGGCCGCAGCCGAGCAACTGGCGGAGTGGGCGGATCGAGCCGGAGCGGAACTGGTTCGCTCCGAGGAGGGCGCCGACCCGGGCGCCGTCGCCTACGACGCGATCGAGGCCGCCCGTGCCCGCGGCGCCGACGTCGTCATCGTCGATACGGCCGGGCGCCTGCACACGCAGAGCAACCTGATGGACGAGCTGGCCAAGGTGCGGCGGGTGATCGCCAAGCAGCTCCCCGGCGCCCCTCACGAGACGCTGCTTTCGATCGACGCGACCACGGGCCAGAACGGCCTGCGCCAGGCGAAGGTCTTCGCCGAGGCGGCCGCGGTCGACGGCGTCGTCCTGACCAAGCTCGACGGCACCGCCAAGGGCGGCATCGTCCTCGCGATCGCCGATGACCTCGGCATCCCGGTCAAGCTGATCGGTACCGGCGAGACGCTCGAGGACCTACGCCCCTTCGACCCCACTGATTTCGCCAACGCCCTTCTGAGCCCCTAAGCTCAGCGCAGTGTTCGACCAGCTCTCAGACCGGCTGCAGGCGACGCTCTCCGACGTTCGTTCGCGCGGCAAACTGAGCGAGTCCGACGTCGACGCGGCGATGCGCGAGATCCGCCTCGCGCTGCTGGAGGCCGACGTCAACTTCAAAGTCGTTAAATCGTTCACCGCGACGCTGAAGGAGCGCTGCCTCGGCGCCGACGTGCTCGGCAGCCTCGACCCCGGCCAGCAGGTGATCAAGATCGTCAACGAGGAGCTGACCGGGCTGATGGGCGGGACCGGCAGCGAGCTGGCCTTCGCCTCCAGCGGCCCGACGGTGATCCTGATGGCCGGCCTGCAGGGCTCCGGCAAGACGACGGCCTGCGCCAAGCTCGCCCGCTTCCTGCGCGAGTCCGGCAAAAAGGACGTCGCTCTCGCCGCCTGCGACGTCTACCGTCCAGCCGCGGTCGAGCAGCTGGTCACGGTCGGCGGGCGGGTTGGCGCTCACGTCTACGAGAAAGGCACCGACGCCGACCCGGTCGAGATCGCCGCCTGGGCGCTCGACCGCGCCAAGGAGGAGCGCCGCGACGTGCTGATCGTCGACACCGCCGGCCGCCTCCACGTGGACCAGGACCTGATGGGCGAGCTGGCGCGAATTCGCAAGCGGATCAAGCCGCACGACGTGCTGCTCGTCGTCGATGCGATGACCGGCCAGGACGCGGTCGGCGTCGCGGAGTCCTTCGCCGAGGCGGCCGAGTTCGACGGCGTGGTGATGTCGAAGCTCGACGGCGACGCTCGCGGCGGCGCGGCCCTCTCGGTCAAGGCGGTGACCGGCAAGCCGATCCTCTTCGCCTCCACCGGCGAGAAGCTCGGGGCATTCGATCGCTTCCACCCCGACCGGATGGCCTCGCGCATCCTCGGCATGGGCGACGTCCTCAGCCTGATCGAGAAAGCCGAGCAGCAGATCGACGAGAAGCAGGCGCTCGATCTCGAGCAGAAACTGAAGAAGAACCAGTTCACCCTCGAGGACATGCTGCAGCAGATGAGGCAGGTGCGCAAAATGGGCCCGATCAGCGGCATTCTCGGCATGCTGCCGGGCATGGGGGCGATGAAACAGCTGAAGAACGCCGACGTCGACGAGGGCCAGCTGGATCGGGTCGAGGCGATCATCCTCTCGATGACGCCGGAAGAGCGAGCCAATCCGGCCCTGATCAAGGGATCGCGTCGCAAGCGCATCGCCAACGGCTCGGGAACGAAAGTGCAGCACGTCAACCAGTTGGTCAAGCAGTTCGATCAGATGCGCAAGATGATGCGCCACGTCGCTTCCGGCAAGATGCCCGACCCGCAGCAGCTGGCGCAGATGACCGGAGGAGCGCCGCGTCCCAAGGTCCGAAGGCGCTAATCTCTCGCGGCTCATGGCTGTACGAATCAGACTCAGACGAGTCGGGTCCAAGAAGAACCCGATCTGGCGGATCGTCGTCGCCGACAAGCGCTCTCCGCGTGACGGGCGCACGATCGAGACGATCGGTCAGTACAACCCGCAGACCGAGCCTTCGACGATCGAGCTCGACGAGGCCCGTGCGCGCCACTGGCTCGAGCACGGCGCCCAGCCGTCAGAGACCGTTGCCACGCTGCTGCGCACCAAGGGCATTCCCGCCTCGGGCAACTAGCCGTGACCGAGCTTCTGGAGTTCCTCGTCAGATCGCTGGTCGAGGACCCAAGCGCCGTGGTCGTCGAGGAGCTGGAAGAGGAAGGCGATCTCGTCTACGAGATCAGCGTCGCCGAGGAGGACCTGGGACGCGTAATCGGCAAGGGCGGGCGGGTGGCCAACGCGATCAGGACGATTGCTAAAGCTGCGGCTGTAAGGCTCGATCGACGGGTTATCGTCGACATTCTTGACTGAGGGGAGGGCGGGGGGGGGGGGGGGGGGGGGGGGGGGGGGGGGG
>JAWVFL010000083.1:0-6963 GCA_033856195.1 Solirubrobacterales bacterium
CCTTCCGCTCGGATCGGGGAAAACCAGATCCTTGGCCTCGCCTCTGTCAAGCGAGGCTCGGTAGCGGCGCAGTGAACGGCGGGTGTGCGGCGCGAGCCGCACCTCGCGGGCACCTCCGCACTTCGGACGCACGAGCTCCGTCTCGCGCAAGACCCGCTCGACGTTGACCGTGCCTGCCGTCCAGTCGATATCTCCCCAGCGCAGCGCCAGGAGCTCACCCAAGCGCAGCCGCCTGCTGGTGGTGGCGGCCTCGAGCAGCGCACTGTCGATCGATCCGTAGCGGCCGCCGAGAGAGCGAGCCGCGGCGAGGATCCGGCCGAGATCGTGGACGCTGAGGTCTGGCTCTGACACCACATGCCCGCATCTCGAGCACGACGCCTGCCCGCGTCGAATGACGGCCCATCGCATTAGGAAGTCTTGGCGGATGCGGGCGATGAGTCGGCACAGTGCCGACATCGCCCGTTGGCGCTGCTGCGACAGCGCATCGGTCGATAGTTCAATCATGGGGACTCCTTTCTGCGGAGGACCCCTCTGCCGCACGCTGTTCCTCGATGTACCTATCTATGTCCCGGTCGTCGAAGCGCCGGTAGCGCCCGCACTGGACAGAGGGCAGCTCGCCTCGGCGTGCTGCCTGGTAGACCCAGGTCCTGGGGACGCCCAGGCGCCTCGCGACGAAGTCGGCATCCCGGAGCTGATCGGTCATCAGCCCCAGGCGTGCCGGTTCGGCGGCCTCTGCGGAAATTGCGGCAGCGCGGTCCTCACATCCAATACACGGACGCGGAGAATGCGACGCCACCCGCCGCGGCCACGACCCTTCACGCCGGGAGTTGCGCCCGGCGTGCAGGTAGAGGTCCGCAAACGGTCCGCAGTCCCCCGCGAGCAGAGCTCGCGGGGGTGCGGTTATTGAGGGAAAAAGCCCTGATTTGCAGGGCGATATGGATGCGGCTGAGAGGATTCGAACCTCCACGGGCCGTTAGGCCCACAAGGCCCTCAACCTTGCGCGTCTACCAGTTCCGCCACAGCCGCTCGAGGGGCGACGATTCTAGATGTTTGGCGATTCCGGGGCTTTTGGTTGCGGGCATCCGGGTCTGGCGGTAAGGTTGCGAACAAGTGTTCGAACGGATCGATACCCGGGTGTTGTAGGGAGGGGAGTTAGGCATGGAGCTGGATCTGACCAAAAGGCAGAAGGAGATCTTCGATTTCATCGGCAAGTACGCCGCCAAGACCGGCTACCCGCCGACTGTGCGCGAGATCGGCAAAGCGGTCGGACTGCATTCGTCTTCGACCGTGCACGCCCACCTGGCCAACCTGGAGAAGATCGGGCTGCTCAGGCGCGATCCCTCGAAGCCGCGGGCGATCGAGGTGCTCTTCGACAAGGCAAAGAAGACGATCATGCCCGGCAATGGCCTGCCGCTTGTTGGCCACGTCGCCGCGGGCGAGCCGATCGTCGCTGAAGAGAACGTCGAGGAATACATCGAAGTGCCCGACGTGATCGGCGGTGAGGACGGCGACTACATCCTCAAAGTGCGCGGCGAGTCGATGAAGGACGCCGGCATCTTCGAGAACGACTACGTCGTCGTGCGTCCGGCGGACGATGCGGTCAACGGCGAAATCGTCGTCGCCCTGATCGGCGAAGAGGCGACGGTCAAGCGCTTCTTCCGCGAAGCCGACCACATCCGCCTGCAGCCCGAGAACGAGACGATGGAGCCGATCCGCACGACAGAGGCAACCGTCTTGGGCAAAGTGGTGGGAGTCTTTCGAAAGATCTGACGGCCCAGGCGCCGTCAGGCAAGGACGCAGGGAGCGAAGCGTGCTCTGCACGTGAGCGACCGAGGACGCCGCATGACGGCGCCTGGGCCGTCAGGGCCACTTGCCAGCTTCGATCCGCTTCTTGTAGCGCTGCTGTTTGCGCCTCGCGTCGCGCATAGCCCAAGGGAGCAGGCGCAGGGTGAGGCGGGGGAATAGGGCCAGGAGACGCAGCTGTAGGCCACGCCAGCGCGGCAGGATCAGAATCGGGCGAGGGTGTTCGGTCAGCTTGCCGATCTCGGCGGCGACCTGATCGACCGTAAGCAGGCGGCCGGAGAAGGATCCGGCGGCGTCGGGGTCGTCGAGCTTGTCCTCCAGCATCGGTGTCCAGATGCCGTCAGGGCAAACGGCGGAGAGCTGGATCCCCTCGATGCCGGAGCGGTGCAGGTCGAAGAGCGTGCCGAGGGTGAAGGCCATTGCCGCGTGCTTGCTCGCCGAGTAGTTGACCTCTCCCGGCGCGGCAACGATGCCAGCCAGCGAGATTACGTTGATCACGTGGCCCCGGCCGACGGCGATCATCGAGTCCAGGGCGGCGACCGTGCCGTTCATCGTCCCCAGCGCGTTGACCTCGAGCATCGTCCGGCGCGTCGCCTCATCCTGCTGCCAGGAGAGCCCGGTGGCGAGGACGCCCGCGTTGTTTACCCATAGGTCGAGCGCACCCGCACGCATCGCGGCTTCCCCGGCGAGCGCCCGGCAGGCGGCCTCGTCGCGCACGTCGAGGGCCGACGATCGGGCGCCGGTACCAAGCTCGGCCGCGGTGCGGGCGGCCGCATCGGGATCGAGGTCGGTGACCTGGACGAGGTAGCCGCGGTTGGCCAGCTCGAGGGCGATTGCGCGGCCGAGGCCCCCGCCTGCTCCAGTGACGACGGCAACCGGCATCGCGGCGCAGGATATTCATATTCGATGCATATGTCTCAAGCCTAGGCCGCCGCGCTACCATCGATGGGCGGGCCGAGCGACTGCGGGGGGAGAGAAAACCCCTCGAGGAAAGTCCGGACACCACAGGGCATGGCGGTGGGTAACGCCCACCCGGGGAAACCCGCGGGACAGTGCCACAGAAATACACGGCCGATGGCGCGACCACACGTGAGTCGCGTACAGGCAAAGGTGAAATGGTGCGGTAAGAGCGCACCGGCGTCGCGGCGACGCGGCGGCCAGGCAAACCCCGCCAGGTGCAAGGCCAAGCAGGACCGTCGACCCTGCCCGGCGAGGTCCAGGTAGGCCGCAGGCCGCTTCGGCGGCCCCTGGGGCTGCGGCCCCGGTGAGACAGATAGTCGCTCACGACAGGATCCGGCTTACAGGCCCGCTAACGAAAAGGCCCCTGCAAAGGGGCCTTTTCCATGCCCCCACAAGTTTCCGTCTTAGCATTTGCTAATCTTCCGCCAACTTCCGCTGAATCTTCGCCTACATATCGCGAAGAGCGGGGGACCCAATTGTTGGGGCGAATCGCCGGCATCTGCCGCGTAGCGCAGCTCTTTCAGCGCGAGCCCGTCAGCTAACCCCGTAAGCGTCGTAAAGAGCTATGAAGACATGCGGGAACCGCCATGGGCGGAAAGATCATTCACGGCAAGGGCACGCTGCGCGCGCCCACGTGAGCCGACGGCTGTGCCGGATATCCCTGGCGACGGCGCTGCTCTCCCTGGCTCTGGCGCCCCTGGCGGCTGAGGCGCAGACCGGCGGAGCCGGCGCACCCGCCCACGAAGGCACCACGCCTGGTGGGGCAAGCCTGGTCTTCAGCAGCCCGATGCGCTCTGCCGGCGCCACCTGGTACGGGCCCGGCCTCTACGGCAACGGCACCGCCTGCGGCCAGACCCTGCGGCCGGGAACTGTCGGCGTCGCCCATCGCACGCTGCCCTGCGGCACGACCGTCAAGTTCAACTATCAGGGCCACTCGCTGGTGACGAAGGTGATCGACCGCGGCCCCTACACGCCGGGCAACGACTTCGACCTCACCAACGGCGCCCGCCTCGCGCTCGACTTCGAAGGTGTGGGGCAGGTCCGCTACGCCGTCGCCGTCGGCGACTCCCACTAGCCGCGACTAAGCAGGATTTCTCGGTTTGATGGTAAATCTGCCCCGGAACGGGCAGGTTTCCAACGAGAGGAGCATTTGTATGTCGAGGTTCTTGCAAGCAGCTGTCTACGCCGGGCTGCTGATGCTCCTCGTCGTCTTTGCCGGCAGCGCAGGCGCCGCCACGGAAGAAACCCAGCACACGACCGTCGTGCTCGGCAACACCGCGACGATGCCCGACCCCTCCTGCCCCGAGTCGCCGTGCCAGGCGATCGGCAGCGTCACCGGCTTCCAGGTCAGCACCAGCCAGGGCTCGCTGCCCTTCCGCGTGCGCCGCGACGGCAAGATCAAGTCCTGGACGCTGACGCTCTCGCAGCCGACCAGCAGCCAGCGCTCCTTCTTCAACGGCTTCTTCGGCACGCCACCCGAGGCGCGCCTGGCGATCCTGCGCCGCGTAGCCGGCACCAACCCGCCCCGCTACGCCCTCCGCGCCCAAGGCTCGATCCACGTCCTCAGTCCCTACCTAGGCCAAACCGTCAAATTCGGCGCCTCTCTCCGAGTAAAAGCAGGCGACATAGTCGGCCTCACCGTCCCCACCTGGGCCCCCGCCTTTGCCCAGGGCCAGCCCTCGAGCAACGCCTGGCGCGCCAGCCGCGAAGCCGGCAAGTGCATCGACTCCACCGACGTCCGCCAGGGCGAACCCCAGGAGAAGGTAGGCGCCCGCGCCGAATACGGCTGCCGCTATGCCACGGCGCGCTTGCTTTACACGGTCACCGTCGTAGAGGACTAGTCCCCTGGGAAAGGGTTCGGGTGCCCTCCCGGCGGCTTGTACTTTTTCGCCAATCCAACCTCGGACGGCCCAGCCAATCCACCGAAAAAGTTGAGCCGGGAGGGGTGCCCGAACCCTTTCTACGCCACCGAGGGAAGAACCCGCGGCCCGCTCTGATCTTTGGGCAGCTCAGCCGCCCCAGCGATCAGGCTCTGGAACTCATTGAGCACTAGGTGCGCTACCGCCTCGAGCAGCTCCTCGTCGCTCCAGCCGATCTCCCGTGCCTCCTCATGCAAATGGAGCGGGGGATGGCCGTTTGCCTCGAGGGCGCCGTGCAGGTACTCGAGCAGCGCCGCCTCTTTGGGGTCGTTCGAGTTGAAGCTGCGGGCTCGGGAGACCTCGTCGAGGCCGAGGCCGGCGCTGCGCGCCGACTTCGCGTGCTGGGCAATGCTGTAGGTGTCATCGCGGTACTCGGCGACCGCTAGGGCAATCCGCTCGCGGGTCGCTCGGGGCAGAACCCCCCCGCGAAGCTCCGAGCGCATCCGCGTGTAGGCGCGCAGAACGGCCGGCGCGCCAGCGAGCACGCCTACGAACTTCGTTACCGCGCCACCCGTGGCCTGGATCGTTTTGATCAGGGGAGCGCTCTCGTCAGGCGCCGTCAGCTCGTCGTGGATCTGGAACCTGCTCACGTCTGTTTTAACTGTCACGTTGCATCCGCCTCCGGCTCTATCTGGGGAAATTCCGCTTTATAGAGCCTTTAGTTGGCCTTTACTTTACTTTCAGCCAGTTACTTACGTCTCGTAAGTTATACCTGCTTTTCGGTCGCCCTGCAAGCTGCCTCAAAGCAACCGCTCTCTACCCGAATACGGTTGCTTCTACCCAACCGGTTCACTGCCCGCCGTCGCGTGCCGGTTCGCGACGGAGCTTTGGCCTATCGTTGCGCGCTCGAAGCGGACAAGCGCGACCCCAGGAGGCAGTGAATGGCAGACCAACCGCAGAGCCCCGCTGACGTCGCCCAGCTGGTCAAGGACGCCGACGTCCGCTTCGTCCGGCTCTGGTTCACCGACGTGCTGGGCCAGCTGAAGAGCTTCTCGATCAATGCTTCAGAGCTGGAGGACGCATTCGAGGGAGGAATGGGCTTCGACGGTTCCTCGATCACCGGCTTCAACCCGATCGAGGAGTCCGACATGATCGCCATGCCCGACCCCTCGACCTTCGCCCTGATCCCCTGGCGGCCGGAGGGCGAAAACGCCGTGGCGCGGATGTTCTGCGACATCCAGGTTCCCGGCGGCGAACCGTATGAGGGGGACCCCCGCTGGATCATGAAGAGGGCGTTGAAACGGGCCGAGGAGATGGGCTTCGACGCCTTCAACATCGGCCCCGAGCTCGAGTTCTTCTACTTCCGCTCGGCCAAGCCGCCGAATGGCGTCCCCGAGGGGCTCGACGAGGGCGGCTACTTCGACCTGACCACGCTCGACGCCGGCTCTGACGTGCGCCGCGACACGGTCCTGGCCCTGGAGAAGATGGGCATCCACGTCGAGTACACCCACCACGAGGTCGGCCCCTCCCAGCACGAGGTCGACATGCGCTAC
The DNA here is from genome assembly GCA_033856195.1 of Solirubrobacterales bacterium. Taxonomy (GTDB): domain Bacteria; phylum Actinomycetota; class Thermoleophilia; order Solirubrobacterales; family 70-9; genus VRUE01. Next base: position 6,176 of record JAWVFL010000083.1, read on the forward strand.
AAGGACGCGCTGGCGATGGCCGACGACTGCATGACCTATCGCATCGTCGTCAAGGAGTACGCGATGAAGTACGGCTGGCACGCGACCTTTATGCCCAAGCCGCTCTTCGGCGAGAATGGCTCCGGCATGCACGTCCACCAGTCGCTGACCAAAGACGGCGGGAACGCCTTCTTCGATCCCGACGACCAGTATTTCCTCTCAGCCACCGCAAAGGCCTTCATCGCCGGCCAGCTCAAGCACGCGCGCGAGATCTCACCGCTCTTCGCCCAGTGGGTCAACTCCTACAAGCGCCTCGTGCCGGGCTACGAGGCTCCCGTCTACCTGGCCTGGTCGCGTCGCAACCGCTCGGCGCTGATCCGGGTCCCGCTCTACCACCCCGGCAAGGAGGGCGCCACCCGCGCCGAGCTGCGTTGCCCCGACCCTGCCTGCAATCCCTACCTCTGCTTTGCCGGCATGCTGCAGGCCGGCCTGGAAGGGATCGAGAAGGGTTACGAGTTGCCCGAGCCGATGGAGCAGAACCTCTACCACCTCTCGCCCGAGGAGCTGTCCCACCAGGGGATCGAGCAGTTGCCGGCGACGCTGGGCGAGGCGATCGAGGTCGCCGCCGACTCGGAGCTGGTCCTTCGCACGCTTGGCGAGCACACCTTCCGCCGCTTCGTCGAGATCAAGCGGCAGGAGTGGGACGACTACCGCCTCCAGGTCACTCCTTACGAGATCGAACAATTCTTGCCCGTTCTCTAGCAGCTGTGGCGCGCGGGTCCTGTCGTGGGGGGGGGGGGGGGGGGGGG
>JAWVFL010000084.1:0-4729 GCA_033856195.1 Solirubrobacterales bacterium
GGATGAGCTGACGCTCCTCCAGCAGGGCGACCAGCTTGCCCGCTGACTCCTCGGGCGACTCGGACTCGGTCTCCAGGACGACCTCCGCGTCGAGCGGCTCCTCATAGGGATCTGAGACGCCGGTGAACTCCTTGATCTCGCCGGAGAACGCCTTGGCGTAGAGGCCCTTGACGTCGCGCTCGGCGCAGGCCTCGACCGAAGCCTTGACATAGACCTCGATGAAGCGGTCGCCCATCAGCTCGCGCGCCTCGGCGCGGATCTCCCGATACGGGGAGATGGCTGCGGTGATGACCGGCACGCCGTTGCGGGACAGCAGGTCCGCGACGAAGGCGATCCGGCGGATGTTGGTGTCGCGGTCCTCCTTGGAGAAGCCGAGGCCCTTGGAGAGGTTTTCGCGCACGACGTCGCCGTCGAGGATCTCCAGCTTCGAGCCGCGCTCGCGCAGGTGGCCCTCCAGCAGCCGTGAAATTGTCGTCTTGCCGGCACCGGAGAGTCCGGTGAACCAGAGGGTGAAGCCCTTCTCGCCAGCCATGCTCGTCAGTCCTCCTTGTAAGCGTCGATCAGGATGTCAGCGACCTCGTCACGCGAGAACTCGTGCGGCGGCCTTTCGCCGTTGCCGAGCATTTCGCGGACCTTGGTTCCGGAAAGGAAGAGGCGCGCCTCTTGGTCATGCGGACAGGTCTTGTTGGAAGCAAGGCCCTCGCACTCGTTGCACCAGAAGGTGTGCTCGAACATCAGCGGCTCGATCCCGAGCTCGTCGATGTCGATCGTGTCGAAGATCTTCTGCGCGTCGTAGGTGCCGTAGTAGTCGCCGGCGCCGGCGTGGTCGCGGCCGACGATGAAGTGCGTGGCGCCGTAGTTGCGGCGGACAATCGCGTGCAGGACCGCCTCGCGGGGGCCGGCGTAGTGCATCTTCGCCGGCTTCACGCCCAGCACCACCCGGTCGTTCGGGTAATAGTTCTCCATCAGCACCTCGTAGCAGCGCATCCGCACGTCGGCGGGGATGTCGCCTGCCTTGGTCTTGCCGATCAGCGGGTGGATGAAGAGCCCGTCGCAGGTCTCAAGCGCCGCCTTGGTCAGGTACTCGTGGGCGCGGTGGATCGGGTTGCGGGTCTGGAAGGCGACGATCTTCTTCCAGCCACGCGCCTCGAAGTCGGCCTTGTGCTCCGCCGCCGTCTTGTAGCGGCGCATGAAGGCCTCCTCGTGATCCGGCAGCGCGTCGACCTCGATCGGGCCGGCGATCATCCGGTTGCCCTCCTCGTAGATCGCAGCGACGCCGGGGTGAGCCTCGTCGGTGGTGCCGTAAACCTGCTCGGCCTCGCGCTTGACGTCGCGCTCCCAGATCTCCTCGACCTTGATCCGGCCCAGCGGCTTGCCTTCGTCGCTGGAGAGCGAGACGACGTCGCCGACCTCGCACTGGAGGTCGGTCGCCAGGGTGATCGGGATCGGCCAGTAGTCGCCGCCGGTGGTGCGCATCTCAGAACAGACGCGCTCCCAGTCGGCGGAGCCCTGGAAGCCGGCCAGCGGCGCGAAGCCGCCGTTGCCGATCATCTCGAAGTCGGCGGTGTGGCGCTCGTCAAGTGTCAGGGAAAGCTCAGTCATCGTCTCGCTCATGCGTTGAATCTCACCAATCGGTTGGGGAAGGGATACGAAAGGGGTTATCTCAGGCGCGTGGCGCCGCTAGTTGATCCCGCACTCGGACTTTTCGAGTCCCGCCCAGCGGCCGTCGCGGGGCGAACCGCCCACACCGACTGGCTTGGTGCAGTGGGTGCAACCGATCGAGGGGTAGCCCTGATCGTGGAGCGGGTTGTACGGGAGGTCGTGCTCATGGATGTAGTTCCAGACGTCGCGCTCGGTCCAGTCCGCGAGCGGGTTGAGCTTCCAGAGCTCAAAGCGCTTGTCCCAGCCGAACTTCGGAGTCTTGGCGCGGCTGGCTGAGTCCTCACGGCGGACGCCGGCGAGCCAGCAGTCTACGGAAGAAAGCGCCCGGCGCATCGGCTCGACCTTGCGCAATCCGCAGCAGGCGTCGGGATCGCGGTTCCAGAGCTCGTCGCCGTGCTGGGCGGCCTGCTCCTCGAGGGTCAGGTTGTGGAAGCGGTCGAACTCGATCCCCAGCGAGGAGGCGAAGCGGTCGCGCGTCTCATAGGTCTCCGGGAAAAGCACGTCGGTGTCCAGGTAGAAGAAGCGCGCCTGCGGGTTGACCTTGGTCGCCAGGTGGGCGGTCACCGAGCTCGTTTTCTGGAACGAGCAGGCGATGTAGTGGCTCTCGCCAAAGGTCTCGAACATCCACTCGATTGTCTGCTCGGCCGAGCGGTCCTCGAGCTCGACGGCGATCGCCTCCGGATCGGAGATCTTGGGTGGATCGGCGACTGGGTTCATATCGCGCACTCGCCCTCGCCCCTCTCAACCTTGTAGGGGCTGGATCGTTCCCAGTCGATGAACTGCTGCATGGTCTCGAGGCTGAACTCCGCCGGCATCGTCAGCTCCTTGACCTCTTCTTCGAAGCGAGCGGCGCCGATCCGCTCGGCGACGGCGTTGAACTCCTCGCCGTCGCCGGAGCGCTCCGCCTCATAGAGGCGGACCCAGCGCTCAACGGCCTCGGGCACGCGCTTGGCGGGCAGGCGCGACTTCAGCCGCGTGCCGAAGATCACCTCGCCTCCCTCGTAGGTGCCGCCGATGTGCGGGATGTAGGCGGGGATCTGGCGGCCGCCAACCTTCAGCGAGGCGCCGTAGAAGCCGATGTTGGCGATGTGGTGCTGGCTGCAGCCATTCGGGCAGCCGCTCATCTTGATGTGGATCCGCCGGGTCAGCTCGTCGGTGATCTCCATCGCCTGGAGACGCTCCTTGATCGCCCGGTTGAGACCCATCGAGCTGGTGATGCCCATCTTGCAGCTGTCGGTGCCGGGGCAGCTGACCACGTCGGTGATCTCGTCGGCGCCGGCCTCGTCGAGTCCGAGCTCACCGAGCCGCTGCCAGAGGCCGTAGAGCGCCTCGTCGCGGACCCAGCGCAGGACCAGGTTCTGCTGCACGGTGCTGCGCGCGTAGCCGCCGGTGAACTCGCGCATGATCGTGGCCAGGCCGCGGAACTGCTCCGGGGTCAGGTCACCGCGCTCGATCTTCACCTCGACCGCAGAGAAGCCCTCTTGGCGCTGCGCCTGCACGTTGCCTTCGACGAAGCGGTCGAACTGGGAGCGGTCGCCGTTGGGCGAGGCCGCGGTCGGCGGCACAGCGGGGGCGTTGGCCTGCTCGTCGTCGTCGAAGCGCAGCCGCTCGACGTCGAAGTCGCGCTCCTCGGTCCAGTCGCCCTCGAGCTCCTCGTCGACCTGCTCGCGGAAGGCGTCGATGCCGATCTTGTCGACCAGGACCTTGATCCGGGCGCGGGCGCGGTTGGCGCGCAGCCACTCCTGGCGGTCGAAGATGCGCAGCACGGCCTCGGAGACCTTGAGGTAGTCGCCGTTGTCGGCCTCGACGAAGTCGTAGAGCGTCGGCGCGACGCGGGCCATGATCGAGGTGCCACCGCCGACGCGGATCTCAAAGCCCTTGAGCCCGTCGCGCTCGCGCGAGAGGAAGGCGATGTCGTGGATGCCGGTGATCGCGCGGTCCTCATCGGAGCCGCTGAAGGCGGTCTTGATCTTGCGCGGCATCAGCTGCGTCGTCGGATGACGGACGAAGTAGCGGGCGTAAGCGCCGGCGTAGGGCGTCGGGTCGAAGATCTCGTCGGGGGCGACACCGGCCCAGGGATCGCCGGTGACGTTGCGCACCGTGTTGCCGCAGCCCTCGCGCGAGGAGAGGTCGGCCTCGGAGATCTCGCGCAGCAGCGACTCCATGTCGCGCAGCGGCACGTGGTGGATCTGGATGTTCTGCCGGGTGGTGATGTGCCCCTTGTCGAGGGGCGCGTACTTCTCGACCACGCTGGCGAAGGCCTCCATCTGCTGCGGGGTGACGCCGCCGAAGGGGAGCTTCACCCGCACCATCTGCACGTCGGGCTGGCGCTGGCCGTAGACGCCCTGCTTGAGGCGGAAGCCGATGAACTCCTCTTCGGCAATCTTGCCCGCGAGGAACGTCTCGGCTTCGTTGTCGAAGTCGTCGAACTCTCGCTCGATGATCGGGATGACGTGGCCGGGGACGTTGCGGTAGGTCTCCGGGTTCTCCAGAGTCCCGGTGCGGCCCTTGCCCCGCTGCTCCTTCTGTTGGTCTACGGCTACCTCCACCCTGTGGAAAATAGCAAAACCTGACAGGGATTAGGGTATTTAAGGCTTGGTCAGCTCTGGAGGCAGTCTTTTACGGGCGTGGAGGATCGATGCGGCCTCCCCGGACTCGGCCACCGCGCCACCCTCTGGCGCGAGTGGAAGACCCGCCTCGGACCAGCCGACGATCCCCTCGCTCAACTTCACCGCGTCATAGCCGGCGTCAGCCAGCGCCGCGGCCGCCATGGTCGAGCGGTTGCCGCCGCGACAGTAGAGAACAACTGGCCGATCCTTGTCGATCTCCCCAACCCGCTCAGCCAACTCGGCCAGCGGCAAATGAGTAGCCCCCTCGATCCGCCCCATCTCCCACTCATGCCCAGCGCGCACATCAACCAGCTGCGCCCCATCCTCAACCAGCTTTTTAGCTTCCTCGCGAGAAACCTCGCGTGTCTCATCACTCATGAACCGGAATCTAGCCAACCCGTCTCGAGAGGGGCGAGATGCCCCCTCCCAAAACACTCAAGAGCGGCGCCAGCCGCTCG
>JAWVFL010000085.1:0-52802 GCA_033856195.1 Solirubrobacterales bacterium
CCCAGCAGCACCGGGTTGTTCTTGGTGCGGCGGGAGAGGATCTGCATGATCCGCTCGATCTCGGTCTCGCGACCGATCACCGGGTCGAGCTTGCCCTCCTCGGCGAGGCGGGTCAGGTTGCGACCGAACTGGTCGAGCAGTTTCGAAGACTTTTTGCCCTCGCCCTGTCCGCCGGCGCCGCCACCGCTGCCGCTGCGACGGCCGCCGGGGCCGGAGAGCATGCGGATCACCTCGTTGCGGATCTTGTCCGAGTCGGCGTCGAAGTCGAGCAGGATGCGGGCGGCGACGCCCTCGTTCTCACGCACCAGGCCGAGCAGGATGTGCTCGGTGCCGATGTAGTTGTGGCCGAGCGAGAGCGCCTCGCGCAGCGCCAGCTCGAGCACCTTCTTGGCGCGCGGCGTGAACGGGATCTGGCCGGAGGTGACCTCCTCGCCGGAGCCGACGATGCGAACGACCTGCGAGCGAACCCTTTCGACGGTGATGTCGAGGGACTCGAGCACGCGCGCGGCAAGCCCCTCCTCCTCGCGGAGGAGACCGAGCAGGATGTGCTCGGTGCCGATGTAGTTGTGCTTGAGCGTCCGGGCCTCCTCCTGCGCTAGGACGACGACCTGACGAGCTCGCTCAGTGAATCGCTCGAACAAAAGAAACCTCTTCTTGGTCGAACCCGGGTGGCCCGAGTTACTACCGGTAGGCACCCATCGATATCGGAAGGTGCCCTTGTGTCCCTTAACTCTACCGAGAGCGTCAGTCCGGCTCGGTGCGCCACTCATGCGCTAAGAGCGGGGTTTCATGCACAAAGAGACCCAATTTCGCCCGAAAGCAGCGGTTAAGCCCGCGATTAGGCCCGCTACCTCTGCCGACCTAGCTCTTCATCGCCGGGAACAGCAGGACCTCGCGGATGCTCGGTGCTCCCGTCAGCATCATCACCAGGCGGTCGACGCCGAGGCCGACGCCGCCGGTCGGCGGCATGCCCTGTTCGAGCGCTTCGATGTAGATCTCGTCGTATGGCTGCGCCTCGTCGTCGCCGCGGGCGATCTCGGCGGCCTGCTGTTCGAAGCGCCGCTTCTGCTCGTCCGGGTCGTTCAGCTCGCTGAACGAGTTGGCGATCTCGACGCCGCCGACGAAGGCCTCCCAGCGCTCGACCAGGCCCGGCTCGGAGCGGTGCGCCTTGGCGAAGGGCGAGAGCTCGACCGGGTAGTCGACGACGAAGGTCGGCTGGATCAGGCCGGGCTCGACGTCGCGCGAGAGCAGACCGTCGACCAGCTTGCCCCAGCCCTCCTCCGGGTCCACCTTGCCACCGATCGCCCGGGCCAGCGCCTCGCGGTCGCGGTGCTCGGCGATGTCGACCCCGGAGCGCTCGAGGATCGCCTCGCGCAGGGTGATCCGCCGCCAGGGCGGCTTGAAGTCGATCTCCACCTCGCCGCGCTTGACGACCGTCGTCCCGAGGACCCGCTCGGCGGTCTCGGAGACCAGCAGCTCGAGGTCGTGCGCGGTCTTCTCGTAGTCGGCGTAGGCCTCGTACCACTCCAGCATCGTGAACTCGGGGTTGTGCTTGTGCGAGACGCCCTCGTTGCGGAAGTCCTTGCCGAGCTCGTAGACCCGGTCGAGGCCGCCGACCACCAGGCGCTTGAGGTAGAGCTCGGTGGCGATCCGCAGGTAGAAGTCGCGGTCCAGCTGGTTGTGGTGGGTGACGAAGGGGCGGGCCAGGGCGCCGCCGTAGAGCGGCTGCAGGACGGGGGTCTCGACCTCGACGAAGGCGTGTTCGTCGAGCCAGCGCCGCAGCTCGGTGATCGTCTTCGCGCGGATCCGGAAGCGCCGCCGGCTCTCCTCGTTGGCGATCAGGTCGAGCTCGCGGCGGCGGAAGCGGGTCTCGGTGTCCTCGAGGCCGTGGAACTTGTCGGGCGGTGGCCGCAGGCTCTTGGCGAGCAGCCGCCAGCGGTCGATCGCCAGCGATAGCTCGCCGCCGCGCCGGGTCGCCATCGCCGTGCCCTCGACGCCGACGATGTCGCCGAGGTCGAGCTCGACCAGCAGCGCGTAGGCCTCCGGGCCGAGCAGGTCCTCGCGCGCGTGCAGCTGGATCTGGCCGCTGCCGTCGCGGAGGTCGAGGAAGCAGGCCTTGCCGTGGCCGCGGCGGGCGGTCAGCCGCCCGGCGACGCGGTGGCGCGACTCGGTCTCGATTCCCGGCGCCAGCCCCTCGTGGGCAGCGCGCACCTCGGCGATCTCCTCACGCTGGGCGAACTCGTGGGGAAACGGATCGATCCCCGCGTCCGTGATCCGCTGAAGCTTGTCCCTCCGATCGCGGAGGAGGTCGGAGCGCTCCTCGCTCAAGCCTTCTCGATCTTCGTGATTTTGAATTTTTTCTTCGGCCCGCGCGGCGGCTCGACGACGACGACGTCGTTGCGCTTCTTCCCGATCAGCGCCTTGCCGATCGGCGACTCGTTGGAGAGCTTGTGCTCCAGCGGGTTGGCCTCGGTCGAGCCGACGATCTGAAATTTCTGCGAGTCGCCGGATTTCTGGTCTTTGACGTGGACGACGGAGCCGAACCCGACCTCGTCGGTGCTCAGCGACTTCTCGTCGATCACGGTCGCGCGCCGCAGCCGCTCTTCGAGCTGGGCGATCCGGTTCTCGAGCAGCGCCTGTTCGTTCTTGGCGTCGTCGTATTCGGCGTTCTCGGAGATGTCGCCGAATTCCCGGGCCTCCTTGATCCGCGCCGCGACCTCACGGCGTTTGACCGTGGAAAGCTGCTCGATCTCCTCTTTCAGTTTCTCGAGACCCTCGGGGGTGATGACCGCCTGGCGACTCACTTGCACTACCTCGCTTTTGGGTTCGGGGAAGCCCTATTTCGGGTGCGCCCTGAGCGAAAAAAACGTCCCGACGGGGACGCGAACTTCGCCGCACCTGGGCTAAGAGTCGCGGGATTATAGCGGGGGTACCAAGCGGGCTATCAGGCGGATCCAACGAAGCCGTCTTGGGCGGTCAATGACCGGACCAAAATTCTTGCGCGATCGAGGCCGGCGCTGCGGTGGAGCTCGTCGACCAGAGCCGCCGGGGCGTCGAGGCGCTCGCTGTACCAGGGGTAGAACTTGCGCAGGTAGCGCTCGGCCCGCTCGCTCCCCAGATGCTCCTCGGCGCGGTCGATCACCCAGAGCAGCTCGGCGACGACTTCCTCGCGCGAGGGAGGCTCCACCCGGCGCCCCGTCAGTTCCTCGAAGACCCAGGGATTGCCGAGCGAGCCGCGCGCGATCATCACCGCGTCGGCCCCCGACTCCTCGTAGGCGGCCCGCGCCGCCGGGGCGCTGCTGAGCCCGCCGGAGACGATCACCGGCACCGTCACCCGCTCGACCAGCTCACGGGTCAGGGCATAGTCGGGCTGGCCCTTGTGGCCCTTGGTCGCCGCCCGCGGGTGGAAGGCGATCGCCGCCACCCCGGCCTCCTCGGCGAGCCGCACGGCGAGCTCGAAGCCGGAGCGATCTCCCGCCTCGATTCCGGAGCGCAGCTTCACGGTGACCGGCAGGCCGCTGCCCTCGGCGGCCCCGCGGGCCAGCGCCAGGGCCAGCTCGGGGTCGCGCAGCAGCTGCGCGCCGGCCCCGGTCTTGCGCACCTTCGGCACCGGACAGCCCATGTTGATGTCGATCAGGTCGGCGCCCGCGGCGGCGGCGATCTCCGCCCCCGAGCGCAACACCTCGGCGTCGTGACCGAACAGCTGCACGGAGACCGGGTGCTCGTCGGGGTGGATCCGCATCAGGTCGCGCAGGGTGCGCTCGTTGCGGTAGTGGAGGGCGAAGCTGGAGACCATCTCGGAGACGGCGAGGCCGGCGCCGTGGCGTTTGGCCTGCAGGCGCACGAACCAGTTGCCGATCCCCGCCAGCGGCGCCAGCAGGACCCGGTTGGCGTTCGGGATGCCGCCGATCTCGAACGGCTCGGTGAGCTCAGGCCGAGTTGCGCTCATGGATCAGGCGCAGCCCGGTCAGGGTCAGGAGGTCGTCGACCTCGTCGATCGTCTCGGTGAAGGGGACCACGGCCGAGGCGTAGCCACCGGTGGCGAGCAGCCGCGGGTTCGGCAGTTCCTCTTCGATCCGGCGGACGATGCCGTCGATCAGGCCGGCGAAGCCGAAGATGAACCCGGAGTTGATCGCCGCCCGGGTCGAGCGGCCGATCGCCTCCCGCGGCTCTTCGAGGTCGATCCGGCTGATCCGCGCCGCCCGGTCGATCAGGGCGGTGAGCGAAGGCGCGAGGCCGGGGCCGATCGCGCCGCCGAGGTACTCGCCGTCGGCGGAGACGGCGTCGATGTTGATGCCGGTGCCGAAATCGACGGAGATGCAGGCCTCGCCGAAGCGGTCATAGGCTGCGATCGCGTTGACCAGCCGGTCGGCTCCCACCTCGAGCGGATTCTCGATCCGGATCGGCATCCCGGTCTTGAGGCCGGGGCCGATCGTCAGGCAGTCGGCTTCCAGGTAGCGCTCGGTGAGCTGTTCGAACTGGGCGCCGAGCGGCGGCACCACCGAGGAGACGCAGACCGCGTCGACCTCGGTGAAGGACATCTCGCAGAGCGCGAAGAGCCCGTCGATCCGCGCGGCGAGCTCGTCGCCGGTCGCGCCCGAGCGGGTCTGGAAGCGCCAGTGCTCGACCAGTTGGTCGGCTTCGAAGACGCCGAGGTGGGTCTGGGTGTTGCCGATGTCGACCGCGAGCAGCATCGGCTGATTATCGCCTGAGGAGGGCAGGCGCCGCACCTCCGCGGCCGAGGCGGGACCCCAAAGGGGTGGTGTCCCGGCTGACTTCTGCATAGGATCGTGTCGAATGAGCGCCCGCCTCTTCATCATTCCCGCCTCGCACCCGAGCATCACGGTCGAGCTGATGCTCGACCACAAGGGGATCCCCTACAAGCGCACCGACCTGCTGCCGGTGATCTCCAAGGGCGTGCTGCGCGCCGCCGGCTTCCCCGGCGTCACCGTGCCGGCGCTGAAGATCGAGGGCAGCAAGGTCCAGGGCTCCCGCCCGATCGCCCGCGAGCTCGAGCGGCTGCGCCCGCAGCCGCCGCTCTTCCCCAGCGACCCGGCACAGCGGGCCGCGGTCGAGGAGGCCGAGCGGTTCGGCGACGAGGAGCTGCAGCACCCGATCCGCCAGATCCTCTGGTGGGGGATGAAGCGCGACAAGGCGCCGCTGCGCAGCTACTCCGAGGGCGCCAAGATCGGGATGCCGATCGGGCTGGCGGTGAAGACGGCGGCCCCGATCGTCGCTCTCTCCGCCCGCTTCAACGAGGCCGACGACGAGCACGCGCGCAAGGCGCTCACCGAACTCCCCGCTCTGCTGCGGAAGGTCGACGACCTGATCGCCGCCGGCACGATCGGCGGCGAGCAGCTGAACGCCGCCGACTTCCAGATCGCGACCAGCATCGGCCTGGCGATGACCCTCGACGACCTCCGCCCGGCGATCGAGAACCGTCCGGCCGGAGCCCTGGCCAAGCGCGTCGTCCCGAACTACCCCGGCAGGATGCCGGCGATCCTCCCGCCCGCCTGGCTCGAGCCGCTGCGCGGCGAGCCGGCGGCCGCCTAGCCAGCTACAGCGAGCCGCGGCGCTCGACCCGCTGCTCGTCCTCGGGCAGCGCCGCCAGGGCGGCGGCGAGGCGAGTGCCGTCGGGCAGGGTCAGCTCGGGCTCGAGCTCGAGCAGCGGCGCGAGGACGAAGCGGCGCGTCGTCACCTCGCGATGGGGCAGGGTGAGGCGGTCGCTGCTGAGCTCGAGGTCGCCGAGCAGGAGCAGGTCGACGTCGAGCGGGCGGGGGCTGTGGCGGGGCAGGTCGAAGGCGCGGCCGCGCTCGGCCTCGACCGCCTTGCAGGCGTCGAGCAGGGCCTCGGGCTCGAGGTCGGTGCGAATCCGGACCGCGGCGTTGAGGAAGTCGGGCTGGTCGAGGATCTCGCCGACCGGCTCGGTCGCGTAGAGCGAGGAGACAGCCTCGACCTCCACTCCGCGCTCGCCGAGCAGCTCGACCGCGGCGCGCAGATGACCCGCCGAGTCGCCGACGTTGGAGCCGAGACCGAGGTAGCCGACGCGCAAGCGCCTAGCCTTCGGGCGGGTCGGAGTCCTCGTCGCCGGCGCGTTCCTGGGTGACCTCGACCGCCACCTCCTGGATCGCCAGCGGCAGGGGCGGCTCCGGCTTGGCGGCCCGGACGCGGACCGATTCGCAGCCGTAGCGCTCCATCAACCGCTCGCCGACCACCTGCGCCAGCCGCTCCAGCGTGCGGTAGCTGCGCTCGGTCGCCGCGAGGGCGACGATGTCGCAGACCTGGGCGTAGTCGACCGTGTCCTCGAGGCGGTCGGTCAAGACCGCGTCGCAGTCGGGAACGTCGAAGGAGATGTCGAACTCGAGCCGCTGACCGACCTCCTGCTCGGCCTCGCTGACGCCGTGGTGGGTGTAGATCGAGAGGCCGCGCAACTCGACCTCGGTGCTCGACTCGATCCCGTTCTCGTGGCCGTGTCCCTCCATCGCTCCTGGAACCTATCCGAGCACCGCGTCGGCCAGCGCCAGGGCCTGGCGGACCTCGGCGACGTCGTGGACCCGCAGCACGTCCGCCCCCGCCGCGGCGGCGAGGACGGTGCTGGCGATCGTGCCGCCGAGCCGCTCGCCCGCGGCCGAGCCGTCGAGGCGGCCGATGAAGCCCTTGCGCGAGGTGCCGATCACCAGCGGCTGGCCGAGCTCCTTCAGCTCGCCGAGCCGGCGCAGCAGCTCGAGGTTGTGCTCGGTCGTCTTGCCGAAGCCGATCCCGGGATCGACCCAGATCCGCTCCGCGGCGATGCCGGCGGCCAACGCGACCTCGATCCGTTCCGCCAAGAACTCCTTGACGCGGACGAGAACGTCGTCGTAGGCCGGTGCGTCCTGCATCGTCCGTGGCTCCCCCCGCATGTGCATCAGGACCACGGTCGCCTCGCGCGCGGCGCAGAGCCCCGCCATCTCCGGGTCGCCGCGCAGGGCGGTGATGTCGTTGACGATCGTCGCCCCCGCGTCGAGCGCCGCCGCGGCAACCACCGCCTTGTAGGTGTCGATCGAGATCGTCGCCCCCGCCAGCGCCTCGACAACCGGCAACACCCGGCGCAGCTCCTCGGCCTCACCGACCGGCTCCGCCCCCGGGCGCGTCGACTCGCCGCCGACGTCGACGATGTCGGCGCCGGCTGCGACCAGTTCCTCGCCGTGAGCGATCGCCGCTCCGGGATCGAGGTAGAGACCGCCGTCCGAGAAGGAGTCGGGGGTCACGTTCACGACCCCCATCAATTTCGCCATCGGCGAGCTAGGGGCTAGCTGGCGTCGCCGCCGGCAAAACCCGGCCTCGGGCGCGGATTCGGGCGAGCGCCCTCGCGGGCGGCTTTTTCCGGCTCGGGCTCCGGGTCGGCCGGCTCGGCCGGGGGCTCGTCGTCGTCGACGAAGACCTCGTCCTCGGATTTGCCTTCGAGCAGAGCGACGAACTGGTCGGCGTCGATCGTCTCCCGCGCCAGCAGCAGCTTCGAAATCCGCTCGAGGTCGTCGTGGTTGTCGCTGAGGATCTTGCGCGCGGTCTGGTGGGCACTCTCGACGATGCGGCGGATCTCGTCGTCGATCTCGCGGGCGATCTCGTCCGAGTAGTCCGGTTCGGAGGAGAACTCGCGGCCGAGGAACGGCTGGCCGCGATCGTGGCCGAAGACGCGGGGGCCGAGCCGCTCGGACATCCCGAACCGCATCACCATCTGCTTCGCCGTCTCGGTCACCTTTTCGAGGTCGTTGGAGGCGCCGGTGGTGATCTCACCGAAGACGATCTCCTCGGCGGCGCGGCCGCCCAGGGTCATCGCCATCGTGTCGGTCAGCTCGGCGCGGGTGGTGAGGAACTTGTCCTCGGTCGGCAGGCTGATCGTGTAGCCGAGGGCCTGGCCGCGGCTGATGATCGAAATCTTGTGGACGGGGTCCGTGTTCTCCAGGAGATGCCCGACGATCGCGTGGCCCATCTCGTGGTAGGCGGTGATCAAGCGCTCCTTCTCGCTCATCACCCGGGTCTTCTTCTCGGGGCCGGCGATCACGCGCATGATCCCCTCCTCGAGCTCCTTCATCGTGATCTCGCGGCTGCCCGAGCGGGCGGTCAGCAGAGCCGCCTCGTTGATCAGGTTGGCGAGGTCGGCGCCGGTGAAGCCGGGGGTCTGGCCGGCCAGCGTGTCGAGGTCGATCGAGCGGCCCAGCGGCTTGCCGCGGGTGTGCACCTCGAGGATCTTCTTGCGGCCCTTGCGGTCGGGCCGGTCGACGACGATCTGGCGATCGAAGCGGCCGGGCCGCAGCAGCGCCGGGTCGAGGATGTCGGGCCGGTTGGTGGCGGCGATCAAGATGATGTTGTCCTTCATCTCGAAGCCGTCCATCTCGACCAGCAGCTGGTTCAGCGTCTGCTCGCGCTCGTCGTGACCGCCGCCCATGCCAGCGCCGCGATGGCGGCCGACGGCGTCGATCTCGTCCATGAAGATGATGCAGGGGGAGTTCTGTTTGGCCTGCTCGAAGAGGTCGCGGACGCGGCTGGCGCCGACCCCGACGAACATCTCGACGAAGTCCGAGCCGGAGATCGAGAAGAAGGGCACCCCCGCCTCGCCGGCGACGGCGCGGGCGAGCAGCGTCTTACCGGTGCCGGGAGGGCCGTAGAGCAGGACGCCCTTCGGGATCCGCGCCCCCAGCGCCTGGAATTTCTTCGGGTTCTCGAGGAATTCCTTGATCTCCCCGAGCTCCTGCACCGCCTCGTCGGCGCCGGCGACGTCGCGGAAGGTGATTTTCGGCGCGTCCACGGACATCCGCTTCGCTTTCGATTTGCCGAAGTTCATCACCCGCGAGCCGCCGCCTTGCATCTGGTTCATCAGGAAGATCCAGAAGCCGAGGAAGAGGACGAAGGGCAGGATGTAGGTGAGCAGCGAGAGCAGGCCCGAGCCGCTGGAGTCGTTGACCTTGAATTCGACGTTGTTGTCGACCAGCAGGTCGGTCAGGTTCTGCTCGGTGTCGAGCGGGTAGCCGCTGGAGAAATTTTCCCCGTTTTTGAGCTCGACGTCGAGCGAGTTCCCCTTGGTGTTGATCGTGACTTTTTCGACCTGGTCTTTGGCGATCAGCCCGTTGGTGGGGTTGATCAGATCGCTGTAGGGCGGCGCCGGCGGGCCGTTGTCCTGGGTGATCACGCGCTGCGCGATGAACGCCAGGATGACGACCAGGAGGATCGGAAATGCCGCGCTTTTGAAGAAACGCCTCAAGGGTAAAAATCAGCGTACCAGGGCGGTTTTACCGCCTAGTCCGCCAACGCGGCGACGTAATCGAGGTTGCGGTAGCGCTGAGCGTGGTCGAGGCCGTAGCCGATCGCGAAGCGATTGGGGATCTCGAAGCCGATGTAGCGCGGCGAAAGGTCGACCCGCAGCCGCTCCGGCTTGGTCAGCAGCGCGCAGACCTCGAGCGAGGCGGGCCCGCGAGCGCGCAGGTTGCGCATCAGGTACTGGAGGGTGAGGCCGGAGTCGATGATGTCCTCGACGATCAGCACGTCGCGGCCCTCGATCGGGGCGTCGAGATCCTTGAGGATCCGCACCACGCCCGAGGAGTCGGTCTGCGAGCCGTAGCTGGAGACCGCCATGAAGTCGATCTCGCAGGGAACGTCGATGTGCCGCATCAGGTCGGCGAGGAAGAGCACCGCGCCCTTCAGCACCCCGACCAGGATCAGCTCGCGGCCAGCGTAGTCGCGGCTGATCTCCTCGCCAAGAGACGCGACCCGGGCCTGCAGCTCGTCTCTGGCGACCAGGGTCTCGCCGATTCCGCGTTCCGGGGGAGTCACCGAGCGGCAGACTAACCATCGCGCTCGGTGCGCAGCACCCCGTGCTCGACCACCGCCCGCACGCCGCCGCCGAGGTCGAGCCTGGCGCCCCCGGCCGGGCGCAGCCCGGCGACCTGCTCGGCGAAGCGAGCGGCGCCGGCCAGCGGGCGGCCGAACGCCGCGTCGGCGAGCCGTTGCAGGACGAGCCGGCGCAGCGCCGGGGGCAGCTCGCGGAAGCGGGCAAGGGCGATCTCCCCACGCCCCACCCCGTCGCCGCCGCGCAGCTCGGCGGCGACCAGAGCGTCGAGGACCTCGGCCTCGTCGCGGAGGATCTCGGCCGTGCGCAGAACGTTGGCGCGTGCGGCCGGGTGCACCCGCTCGAGCTCCGGCAACAGCCCATGGCGGACCCGGCTGCGGGCGAAAGAGGGGTCTTCGTTGCTCGTGTCTTCGCGCCAGGCGAGACCACGCGCCTGGCAGTAGGCGGTCGTCTCCTCGCGGCTGGCGTCGAGCAGCGGTCGCGCCAGGAGGCCGTCGCGGCGGCGCATCCCGAGCAGTGCCCGGCGGCTCGGCGAGGAGGCGAGGCGGTAGAGGATCGTCTCGACCTGGTCGTCGGCGGTGTGGCCGGTGACGATCGTCGCCGCCTGCGGATCGGCGAGGCGGGCGGCCGCCCCGTAGCGCCGGTCGCGGGCCCAGGCCTGCAGGTTGCCCCCGCCCTCCGGTCGCACCGCGCGCTCGACCACGAGCTCCACCCCGAGCGCCGCGCAAAGCTCCGCGCAGTGCCGCTCGTCGGCGCCGGCCTCGGGGCGCAGGCCGTAGTTGACGTGCAGGGCGCGGACCGCCTCCGGCCCGCGGGCGCGGACCGCGAGATCGAGCATGCAGACCGAGTCGCGACCGCCGGAGAGCATCGCGACCAGCGGCGCCGGTGGGTCGATCAAACCGCCTTCGAGGACCCGCCCGAGCAGGCTCTCCTCAAGCGGAGGCACGGGCGACGAACAGCTCGGTCGGGACCGGGAAGCCCTTCAGCGCGACCTGGCCGATCGGCTCCAGCACCAGCCCCTCGCGCCCGCTGACCGCCTCGGCGACGCGGTCGGTGATCAGCACCTCGCCGGCCAGGGCACGGTTGACGATCCGGTGCGCGAGGTTGACCTGGCTGCCGAAGTAATCGCCGTCGCGGTAGACCGCGTCGCCGCTGTGGATCCCGACCCGCGGCTGCGGGCGCCGCGAGAAGCGGGTCAGGAACCCGACCGCCCACTCGGTCAGCGAGCCGGCATCGGGGGAGACGACCATCACCTCGTCGCCGATCGTCTTCACGATCGTCGCCTCGCGCGGCAGCGTCGACTCGACCTGGCGGACGAACTCCTCGATCACGTCGAGCGCCTCGATGTCGCCCTCCTCCTCCGTATAACGGGTGAAGCCGGTGAGGTCGATGAAGCAGAGCGTGACCGGGACGTGATGCACCTGCGAGGCGGCCATCCCCAGGTCGCTCTCCATGTGGCCGACGACGTCCTGCTCGAGGAAGAACCGGAGGTAGCGAGTGTGGAGGTACTCGGTCAGCGGCGCCGCCAGGGGGAGGATGTCACCGGCAAGCTGACCCATCTCCTCGGCCATCTCCAGCTCCGGCACCGCGTCGCGAATCAGCGGTTCGTGCACGTAGAGGTGAAAGAGGCGCACCTCGGCGTCGGCGATCCGCCGCAGCGACTGGACATAGACCCGCACGAGCTGGAGGAAGGCGACGAGCGGAAAGCCGGCGGCAAGGACGCGCGCGCAGTGGCGCAGCGCCCTAACGTCCTCGGGGCTAAGCAAGCGCTCCTGGCCCAGCGGCGTGCCGAGGATGAGGAGGATGCGCTCGACCAGCTCCGGCTCGAGACCGGTTTCGCGGGCGACCTCCTCGACCGTCGCCTGCTCCTCCGCTTTAGGGAAGAGGTCCTCGGTCAAGCCGAAGGCAAGCCGACCCTCGCGCCCCGCGCGCTTCAGGTCCTCGAGCGAGTGGCCGCGCTCCCGCATGCGCGCGACGACCCGAGCCTGGGCAGCTACGGCAGCCGTCCAGCGCCCCCTGCGCACCGGCAGGACCTTTTCGTCGGCCCAGCGCTTCAGGGTGCTCATCGAGACGCCGGCGCGGCGCGAGGCCTCGCTCAGGGATATCCGTTCGTCTGCCGCCATCGAGCAGCTCCGAGGCTATTCCGACCAGGGGTCAGACGACGAGCGGGACAGCATCAGCCGCCCCGCTCGTCATTGGGATGGGTTGTCTTGCGGGCGCGCTAAGCCGCTACTTCCGGCTCCTCGTGCGCCTGCAGGACGGGCTCCCCGTCCTCGCCGGTTCGGATGCGAATCGCCTCCTCGACCGGAAGGACGAAGATCTTTCCGTCGCCGACCTCGCCCGTACGGGCATGGCGGAGGATGGTCTCGACGACCAGGCCCTTGTCCTTGTCCTCGATGACGACCTCCAGCTTCAGCTTCGGCCGGACGTTGACCGTGAGCGTCGAGCCTCTATACCGCTCGACGATCCCCTTCTGGCGTCCGGAGCCCTTGGCCTCGACGATCGACAGGGAGGGGAATCCCTTGTCGAGCAGCTCGGCCCTGATCGGCTCGAACGCCTCGTGACGGATAAAGGCCTCGATCTTCTTCATGCGCTCACCCTCCTACCGCGTCTTCGGCGGCTGTCATTTGGGCTGGGGCTGGAGCGGCGATTCCCGCACCGACTTCGCCGAACGTCCTTGGCAAGCCCGTCGAGTACTCGGGCTGCGGAATGAACTGCTCCGGATACCCGTACATCCCGTGCGAGCTGATGTCGAGGCCGGCATCCTCCTCCTCCTCGGAGACGCGGAGCCCGATCGTCGACTTGATCAGCTTGAACGTCACGATCGAGATCGAGAAGACGACCACGAAGGTGAAGAGCACGGCCAGGCCCTGGACTCCGAGCTGCCCCAGCGAGGAGCTGAACGGCACGTCCCCGAAGACGGAGTACCAGACCCCCGGCGCGGCGCCTTCGCTGACCAACCTGGCCGAGCCGAAGATGCCGACCGAGAGCGTGCCCCAGATCCCGGCCAGGCCGTGTGCCGAGAGCGCCCCCACCGGGTCGTCGAGGAGCCTGTCGACCGCCAGCACGGCGAAGACCACAATCAGGCCGGCGACGAAGCCGATGATCGGCGCCGCCCAATACTCGACGAAGCCCGACGGCGCGGTGATCCCGACCAGTCCGGCGATCGCCCCGTTGCCGGCCATGCCGACGTCGAGTGTGCGGCTCTTCAGGTAGACGGCCAGGGAAGCGCCGATCACGCCGGCGGCAGCGGCGAGCTGGGTGTTCAGCATCACCTCGCCGAAGAACGAGCCGGCGGTTTCGAAGGTCGAGCCCCCGTTGAAGCCGAACCAGCCGATCCAGAGAATGATCACGCCGAGGCCGACCAGGGGCATCGAGTGACCGGGGATCACCCGCGGGTTGCCGTCGGCGTCGTACTTGCCACGACGCGGGCCGAGCAGCAACAGCGCCGCGAGAGCGCCAACCGCACCGGTCAGGTGGACCACCGAGGAGCCCGCGAAGTCCATCACCGGCTTGCCGCCGATGTCGGAGAGGAGGCCGCCGCCCCAGACAGCGTGGGCGACCAGCGGGTAGATCACCGCGCCGAAGACGATCGCGTAGACGACGTAAGCGCCGAATTTGATCCGCTCCAGGGTGGTCCCCCAGACGATCGCCAGCGAGACCGCGCAGAAGGCAAGCCCGTAGAGCATCAGCATTGCGTCCGGACCGGCGACGTTGAATGCTTCTTCACCCTGACCGATCGTCTGATCGAAGTGGAAGAAGAAACCGCTCGTGCCGAAGAAGTCGTTGCCGCCGCCTTCGGCGATTCCGTAGCCGATGGCCCACCAGGCCAGGGTGCAGATGGCGAGGTTGACGAAGATCTTGGCGACGCCGGTACCCGCGTTCTTCTGCCGCGAGAAGCCGACCTCGAGGAACATGAACCCCGCCTGCATCAGGAAGACGAGGACGGTCGCGACCGCGACCCAGACCATGTCCAGCTCGGCCGCCTTTTCTTCAACCGCACCCGCTACCTCGGCGAGGCTCTGCGCCGAAGCCAAGGCGGGCAGAGCCAGCGCAACGAGCGCGGCGAGCGCCGCTGTGAACGCAGCGATGCCCATCTTCTTTCTCATCGGTAACTCCTCCTAGCCCGCCTAGGACACGCCCCGACGGTCGCATTTGGACGAGGGAGCCACGGTATGGACGCGATCGCGAGCCGTGTTTAGACAGATGGAGAAAAAGCGCGACCTGCCTTTCTCGCGAGTGGATCGACGGGCGCCGCCTCCTCGGCTCTCACATGGGCGCTCATCACAACCGGCGATCACGCGCCCATGCTTACGCGTCCGGAGGCGGCTAGGGTCCGCCGTCCATGCCCAGACGGCTGCGACCGACCGCTCCGACCGCGCCCGACGCCGTGCTCGTCGGCGATCCCGGCCGGGCGCTGCTGCTGGCGCAGGAGCTACTCGAGCAGCCGAGGATGAGCAACCACGCCCGCGGACTCTGGGGGTACTACGGGAGCACTCCGGCCGGCGACGCGCTGACCATCCAATCGACCGGCATCGGCGGACCCAGCGCGGCATTGGTGCTGGGCGACCTCGCCGAGATGGGAGTCCAACGAGCGGTGCGCGTTGGCACCTGCGTCGGTCTGGGCCGCGGCTGCAAGCCGGGTGACCTGCTCGTCGTCGGAGAGGCAATCGCAGCGGGGGGAAGCGGGGCGGCGTTTGGCGTCGAGCAGGACGCGGCCGTCAAACCCGATCGAGAGCTGTGCGAGCGATTGCTGAGCGAGTTCGAGGAGGAGCGCACCGCCTCCGCCATCGTCAGCGTCGACGCCCATCCTGAAGAAGCCTCGCGGGCGGCGGGAGCCGTGGCGGCGGACATGCAGACGGCGCCGCTCCTCGCCAAGGCACGATTGCTGGGAGTAGAGGCGGCGGCGATGTTGATTGTCAGCGAGTGTGCCGCGGGGGCAGGAGCTTTGGAGAAAGAGGCGCTGGAAGACTTGGAGAGGCGTGCCGGGAGGGTCGCCCTCGCCGTACTCTCAGGCTAAGGTCTAGGCTTAGACTTCGTTCTCAGCGCGATCGAGAGCGGCGACTTTGCGGCGAATGTCACTCAAATCGCGGGACACCCGGTCGATTTGATCCTCGACCTCTTCCAGGCGCTGCGAAAAAGAGCGCAGGCGGCGCTCCAGCCGTTCGAGGTCACCGGCGGAAGGCAGGTTGAGAGCGCTCATCGCCGCATGCTGAGCCTCGAGCGCCTTCTCCCGGGCGCCAAAGGCCGCCGCCACGGCATTCTCGAGCACGTTGCTGTCGAGCAGCGCCTGGGCGAACTCGCCGATCGCCTGCTCGCTGCGCGCCCGCAGGCCATCTTGATCGTCGTATTCAGTGCTCATCGCCGCCGTTCTGCTCCCTCTCATCGCGCTTTCTCTCGTTGACAGCAGCTTAACCGGCGCATCCGGCTCAATTGAAATCCTCTCACGGATGCGCGTAGGGGCAGCCTTGATTAAGGGCGTGTTGGGGGCGGCGGCGAGCCGTTGCGCACCCCTTTGTGAGCAAGTAGCTTGGGCGAGCCTGTTGCGCAGGGAGAGGGCCGGCATGAACTGCACGATCCGTGCTGGCGGGGATAGGGGCGCCGTCGTATGAGAAACAAGCTTGCACTGACCACCGCTCTGGCCGTTTTCGGCGTCGTTACGGCGCTCGGAGTCGGCTTCGCCGGAGCCGACGAACTGTCGAGCGCGGAAACGACCACGCCGCTTTCCACCATCCCCACGGTCCCGGCCGCAACGCTGCCCGCCTGCTCGAACGGAATCGACGACGACAACGACGGGCTCCTCGACAGCGACGACCCCGACTGCGAATCGCCCGCCGACCCCAGCGAGGAAGCGCCGGCGCCGGCGGGCACGACCACCAACAGCAGCGTCGAGGCTCCCCCCGCGCCCACCGAACCGACGAAGCAGGGCGGAGGCTTTGAGAGCGGGTCGTCGATCGCCGCTGCCGGCGCCGGCGTGCACCACAACGAAAACCTCGGCGACACGAGCGGTGGCGGTGGCGGCAACTCAGGCGGCGGAGCGACGGCCCCGAGCGCGACCGGCGGCGTCCAGCTGCACACCGACGCCAACAGCGGCGGCTCGCAGTACACCAGTGGCGGCACGCCAACCGACGCCAATCCGACCACCACGATCGCCCCCTTCGGCCCGGCCCCGATCGGCGTTCCCAACTTCGTCATCGACTCCTTCGAGATCCCGCCCTTCCTGCTGCCGATCTACCAGGCCTGCGGCACCGAGTACGGGATTCCCTGGGAGGTGCTTGCCTCGATCAACAAGATCGAGAGTGGCTTCGGCACCAACATGGGGCCCTCCAGCGCCGGTGCGATCGGCTGGATGCAGTTCCTCCCCTCGAGCTGGGAAGCGTTCGGCCTCGACGCCAACGGTGACGGTCGCAAGGATCCCTACAACCCAGTCGACGCGATCTGCGCGGCTGCGCACTACCTGAATCTCAGCGGCGGGGGCGCTGACCTCTACGGCGCGATCTTCGCCTACAACCACGCCGACTGGTACGTGCAGGAGGTCCTCGGCTATGCCCGGGCCTACGGCAAGCTCCCCGCCGACCTGGTCGGCTCCCTGACCGGCCTCACCGAGGGAGCGCACTTCCCGGTCGCCGCCGACGCCAGCTATGCCGACGACCTTTCCGCCCGCGAAGCGCTGAAGCGATCCGCTCCCGGCGCCGAAAAGGCCTACGGCGACGCCTCGGAAGTGATCTCCTCCTCGCCGACCCGGCGCGGGATCAACATCTTCGCCGGCGAAGGCGCGCCGGTAGTTGCCGTCAACGATGGCGTGATCGAGAAGACCGGCAGCTCGGGGAAGCTGGGCAAGTACATCGTCCTTCAGGACGCCTACGGCAACCGCTACACCTACGCAGAGCTCGGCGAGATCGTGCGCGACCATCGCACCGTGGTGATGCCGACCGGCAAAGAGCGGCGCCTGCCGCTCGAAAGCGAGAACCTGCGGCCCCGCCTCTACGCCTTGCCCGATCGGGCCAGCACCGATCGAGGTGGCGATGAATCCGCCGAAGTCGATAGCCCGACAACCGTCGATGACGGAACCCTCAAGGTCGGGTCGAAGGTTATAGCCGGCACCGTGCTGGCCCGCATCGGTGGCTCTGAAGACGGAACCGACCCTCACGTCAACTTCTCGATCCGGCCCGCCGGCCGGGGCGCCCCCGAGATCGACCCGAAGCCGATCCTCGACGGTTGGAAGCTGCTCGAGGCGACGGCGATCTATCGCGCCAACGGCAAGAACCCGCTCGCCCAGAACCTCAGCGGCGCCGGGGTGCTGCTGCTCTCGAAGGAGGAGCTGGCGAAGCGCGCGCTCGCCGACGAAGCGCTCGAAATCTACGAATGCGGCCGCGAAGACATCGCCACCGGGCAGATCGACCGGCGCGTGCTGGCGATGCTCGAGTACCTCGTCTCCAAGGGCTACAAGCTGACGATCACCTCGCTCAAGTGCGGCCACAGCATCATGACCGCCTCCGGCTACGTATCCGAGCACTCAACCGGCGATGCGGTCGACATCGCGGTGATCAACGGGGTTCCCGTCACCGGGAACCAGGGCCCCGGCACGCTCACCGACGAGCTGATCCGCACCGTGCTGGCGCTGCAGGGCACGATGCACCCCGACCAGGTGATCTCGCTGGAGGATCTGCCCGGCGAAACCAGCTTCGCCCTCGCCGACCACTACGACCACGTGCACGTCGGCTTCAGCCCGCTGAGCGGCCCGTTCGACCAGCAGTACAACGCGCTGCTCAAACCCGACCAGTGGCAGCGCCTGACCCACCGCCTCGGCGAAATCGAGAACCCCCAGGTCAAGACGACGCCGTCGCCTTACTCGGTGCCCGACGCCAAAGCGAAGGACAAGGCAAAAAGCGGCGGCACCGGTCAGCCGAGCGCCGGCGACTGATAACTCCAGCAGAATTGGGTCTTTGACCCGCCTCTTCGGATTCGCGCAGTTCGAGTTTGCCGGCACGCTCGCCGTCGGCGACGGCCGCTTCGTGGTCCGCGACGACGGTGGCGAGCGCGTGCTCGTAGTCGAGACGCTGGCCGCGCCTCCTCCCGCCCGGCGCCGGCGTCGCCGGCCACGCGAGGCGCGAGTTGACGAACTTCCGCCGGAGCTGCCTCTGACCCGAATCACCGCGGTGCGGGCATTCGAAGCCTTTGAGGACGATGGCGCCGCGCAGGCTTGGCTGAGAACGGCAAGCGGCGAGGAGGAGACGGTGGATCGGCTGGTCGAGGAAGGGATCGACGATCTCAACGCGGCGCTGCACACCCATGCCGTCGCCAGTGGAGATCCACATCCGCAAGCCGCCGATCCCAGACGGGCGGTCACAGTTCGAATCGGCTACGGCAGCGGTGAGGAGCTCGTTGACGGCATCTTCACCGCCGCACACAAGGTGGACCTCGGGCAGGGGTCGGCCTCGAACCGCCGACAGCGCGACGAAGAGCTGCGACCCCAGCAACGCCTCGCCGCCGTGCTCGGCGGCCGCGAGCAGTTGGACGCTTGCGAGACGCTGCTGCTGCGCGCCCGCGCGGACCTCGCCGCGGGCCGCGATCGGGAGGCGGCGCTGCAGCTGCGGGTGGGCCTGGAGGCGCTCCTCGTCGAGCTGCGTGGCGCCCTGGCCGATCCCAGTCACGAGGAGGACATGGCGGCGCTGCAGGCTCGGCGCCACGAGGCGGGCGAGCTGGCTAACGCCGCTCTGAACGGCGATCTCGACGAGGATCAAGCCGAGGGCCTCGGCGAGGTTCTCACGTTGGCCGAGCGGGTGCTGCGCCGCCGCCGCGTGCTGAGCGGCTAGAGAGCGAGACGGCGGGCGACAGCGGCGTCGAGCAGGGACTCGGCGATCTCGTGTGCCTCTGCCAGCTCGATTCCTTCCAGGGAGGGAATGCCGATCACGGTCAACCCGGCGGAGCGGGCGGCGGCGACTCCGGTAGGCGAGTCCTCGAGCGCGACGACGGCGGGGCCGGGCTCGACCCCGAGCCGACGGCATGCCTCGAGGTAGGGGTCAGGGGCCGGCTTCGGCGCCGCCACTTCGTGCGCGCTGAGGATGACGTCGAAGCGATCGGCAAAGCCGACGATCTCCAGTGAGCGGCGAACAAAAGCCAGCGGGGAGTTGGAGACGAGGCCGATTGGGGTCCCCCGTTGTCGCAGCTGGCGCAGCAACTCGCGGGCGCCGACCATCGCCTCCACCCCATGCTCGAGCTCGGCGACGACCAGCTCGTTGAGCTCCTCGATCAGCTCCAGGGCCCGGCCGGGCTCGTCCAGCCGCCGCTCGAGGATCCCGCCGGCGATCTCCGCCGAGGCGCCGACCAGCTCGCGCTTGTGGTGGGGCGTGAAGGAAAGCCCGCGCCGCTCGAAGAGATCCTGCTCCGCCCGGGTCCAGACCGACTCCGTGTCGAGCAGCAGGCCGTCGTTGTCGAAGACGACGGCGGCGGGCAGAGGCGTCTCCATCGCCCTGAGCATATGGTTGTTCGGTGCCCTTTCACGTCGAGCTCAGCAGCGGCATCGATCATGCCCGCGCCTTCAATCTCAGCCGCGCGCTGCTGCTGGCACAAGTGATAGCGCCCTGGCTCGAGGATCTGTCGATCGAGCTCGGCGAACAGGACTGGCAGCCGGCCGACTGCCAGCTGAAGATTCTCGAGGGACCCCATCTCAGCGGTCCCGACCTCGCTTTTGGTCAAGGCTGGGCAAACGCCGAGCGCGCTTCGGAGAACGTCACCAAGCGCGAGCTTGCCGCCGCTCCCGTCCCCACGCACCCAGACGCATTCGTCGTCGAAACGGAGAGTCCCAAGGCTGCCGTCAGCGAGATGCTCGACGGACGGCGAGCGACGCCGGTTGCCTGGGGCGAGGCGCGGCAGCGGATCGACGGCCGCGACCCGGAGGTCGCGGCCGTGATCCTGGTGCTTAGGCGGCCTGCGGCTGGCCCGCCGCGAAGCTGACCGCCTTGCCGCGCGGGACGACGAGCACCGGGAAGTTCGCGGTCTCGACCGCGTAGTCGCTGGCGGCGCTGAGCGTGACCTTGCCGACGGGGGACTCCGGACGGGAGCCGACGACGAGCAGGTCGATGTGACCGCCACCCGCACGCTCCGCCACCGTGGCCCCAAGCGCTGCGGCGAGGCTTTCGGCTGTCTGCCGCGCGGCCGGATCGCCTTCGTCGATGACGCCGATCGTGTTGATGCTCACCGAGGGGTTGTCGCGCAGGCCAGCAGGGGCGACGGCGATCGCCGCCGGCCCACCGAGCAGGAGCTTGTGAGCCGGGATGCCGGGCTTGACCGTACCCGGCGCGGTGCGGTACTCGGAGCCGAAGACGATCACGTCGGCGTTCTCGCGCTCGGCCAGCTCGGCGAGACCGACGCTCGTGCCGGGATTGACGACCACGTGACGTGGCATGTCCGGAGCGCCAACCGATTCGGCGCCGCGGGCGAGCAGGTCCTCGGCCTCCTTCGCCTCTAGCGCCCCACCCTGGGAGTGGCGAACGTAGGCGAGCGAGAGCTCGCCGCCGGCGAAGGCGAGTAGGCGACCGAGGGCAAGCGCGTCGCGGTCGTTGTCGGTGTCGTCGTAGGAAACGATTATGCGAGGTGCCATCGGCTGCTCCTTGGGCGATAGAGGTCAGGCTGAAGCTCTGTCGATACTCCCACTCTCCTTGAATCATCACAACTGTCAATGCCTATGTGCTCGATAAGCTTTGCTTATGTTGAATACGAGCCGGCTCAACGTGCTCCGCGAGGTCGTCGGCAGCGGCTCGTTCTCGGCAGCCGCCGACGCGCTCTCCTACTCGCAGTCAGCGGTCTCGCAGGCCATCGCCACCCTCGAGGCCGAGGTGGGCACGACGCTGGTCGAGCGGGACCGGGGCGGCGTGCGGCCGACGGCTGCCGGAGCCGCTCTGGTCACTCATGCCGAGGGCATCCTGGGTCGGATGGAAGCCGCCGAGACGGAGCTCGCCGCGATCGCCGGCGGCCGCGCCGGCCGGCTGCGCATCGCTTCTTTCCCGAGCGCCGGGGCCACTCTGCTGCCGTTGGCGATAGCCGGGTTCAACGCCGGGCATCCGGGTGTCGAGGTCACCCTCGCCGAGGGCGAGCCCGAGGAGATGGCGCCACGCTTGCGCGCAGGCGAGTTCGATTTCGCCCTGCTCTACGAATTCGAGGGCGTCGGCGAACGGCTCGGCGCAGGGATACGCCGCTTCGAGCTGCTCGAGGACCCACTGCACCTCGCCCTGCCCACCGCCCACCCACTGGCGCGCCGGCGCCAGGTCCGCCTCGAGGACCTGCGTGAGGAGTCCTGGGTGCAGACCGCGGTCAGCGGACCCTGCGCTCGGCACGTGGTCCGCTCCTGCCATGCAGCGGGCTTCGAGCCGCGGGTCTCCTTCGAGAGCGACGATTACCAGACGGTCCAGGGCTTGGTCGCCGCGGGTGTGGGCGTCGGGCTGATCCCCCAGCTGGCTCTCTCCGCGGTGCGCAGCGACATCCGCATCCGCGCCCTGCACCCGCAGAGCCCTGTCCGCACGGTCTTCGCGGCGACCCGCCGCGGCGCGCCCGTCACGCCGGCGGTGGCGACGCTGCTCGACACCTTGCGCGAGGTGGCTCGCTCCCACGGCAAAGAGGCCGACTGACCCCCGAACGTGGAACCGCCCCCGGGAGAGCGCGGGGGCGGTTCCTGTCTCCTCGTTCTGGCTGCCAGCCGCAGCCCGGCCGTCCGCTAGACGCCTCCTGCCGTCGGGGCAGGCGCCGTTGGGGCGGTGCCGACCCCATCGGGGTAACCGAGCGACGGAACGTCCGAGGGGTAGACCTCGTGGCCGTGGACGGCGATGTCGCCGATCTCCATTTCCTCATCGGACATACGGAGCGGTACCACAAGCCCGACCAGCTTGAGGAGGATGAACGTCCCGATGGACGAGAACACGATCACCCAGAGGGCGGTAAGCGCCTGCCAGCCAAGCAGGTGCAGCCCGCCTCCCGAGATCGTGCCGGCAAGGGTGGTTTCCGCCATAGCATTGTTGGCGAAGATGCCAACAAGGAGGCCGCCGGCGACCCCGGCGAAGCCGTGCGTGTAGACGACGCCGAGGGTGTCGTCCACGTTGCGGAATGGCTTCACCCTGCTCAGGTAGTTGAGGGCGAAGTAGACCAACGTGCTGGCGGTGACACCAATGATTATCGCGCCCCAGCCGTTGACGAAACCGGCTCCAGGGGTGATCGCAACGAGGCCGACGATCATGCCGTTGACGCTGCCGATCAGACTCGGCTTGCGCCCGGTCGCGTAGTCCCAAGCGACCCAGACCAGGAAGGCGACGGCGGTACAGAGGTTGGTGTTGAGCACAGCGGCGGAGGCGATCGCACCGGCGGAGTACCAGTCACCACCGTTGAAACCGTTCCATCCCAGCCAGAGCAGGCCGGCCCCGACGGCGACCATCGCCAGGTTGTTCGGCGCATCGACCTCGCGGTCGCGCTGCAGGCGCGGGCCGATAACCCACGCCGCCACGAAGCCGGAGACGCCCGCGGCGAGGTGGATCACGTAGCCGCCGGAGAAGTCAATTGCACCGTGCTGGGCGAAGTAGCCACCGCCCCAGATCAGGAAGGCGTTGATCGTGTAGACGAGGACGGTCCAGAGGGCGACGAACGGGATCCAGGCCTTGAAATTGATCCGCCCCAGCACCGACCCCAGCATCAGCAGTGGCGTAATCGCGGCGAAGACGATCTGGAAATAGGCGAGCGTCGACTGCGGGAATTCGATTTCTTCGGATACCACGGGCAGCAGGGGGATATGGCCGTGTCCGAGCTCACTGGCGCTGCTCAAGATCGAACCTGGCTGGCCCCACATATTGGCCAGGAAGCTGCTGCCGCTGGCCCCAAATATGTGCATTGGGGTTCCAAATGCCATCTTGAACGCGAACAGGCACCAGAGGATGAGCACGATCGCGAAGGCGACAAAGGCCATCATCATCGAGTTCACCGACCAGCGCTTCTGCATCACGCCGCCGTAGAGAACGACCAGCCCCGGAATGCTCATCAGGCCGACCAGGGTCGCGGCGGTGAGCTGCCATGAGTTGGCGCCTTCGCTCAACCATTCCATAGATCCGGTGTTTCCTTTCTTCTCGAGGGCTGCCGATCACAAATGCTGCCGCCGGCACAAAGCGCCCAATGAATTGCCGTAAGCCTGCCGCCGGCACGCCTCCATCACCTCGTACAGCTGTCTAAAGATCGGTCCTGGAGGTTCGCCAGATTGGCGGTTCAGGTCCCGGAATGAGCCGTTAATCTGCGCGTGATGCCGCTCGAAGGACATTTCAAACGCGTCAACACGCCGCTGCGACGGTTGACGAAGCGGGAGCGCAACGTCGTCATAACCGGCGTTGTAGTGACCTTCGTCGCACTGGCGGCGCTGATTCTCGCCACCGCCGGAGACAGTCAGCCGCCACCGGCGCCCGGCTGCATCCGCGTCTCCGTCGCCGGGCGCACCGGCGCCGAGCTGATCCAGGCCTGCGGCATGAAGGCAAGGAGGCTCTGCGCCCGAAGCGTGGGCCACGACGAGCCCCAGTTTCTAGCGATCGCTGCGGGCTGCGCCGATCAGAGCATCCGCCCGGCCGCTGTGCCAGCCGCTGCCGGCGCGGGCTAAGCGAGTGCGGCGAGGAGGGCGCGTAGCTCCGCGTCGACCTCGCCTTCGAGCTTGACGGCGGCATCGCCGTCGTAGGGCGTCGAGCCCTTGGTGACGATGGCGAGCTTGCCGCCGCGCTCGAGGGTCACGGCGGGAAGGCTGGCCACGGGGAACACGGCCAGCGACGATCCGATGCAGATCAGCAGCTCGGCGCCGTCCGCCAAGTCCTGAGCGCGCGTCATCGCGCCCTCCGGCAGCATCTCGCCGAAGAGCACGACGTCGGGCTTGACCGGACCGGCACAGCCGGCGCAAATCGCAATGCCGTCAGCGTCGAAGAGCGGGCCCATCTCATCGAGGCCGTACGAGGCCGCGCAGCGCCGGCACGACGAGGTCTCGATCGAGCCGTGGACCTCGACCACGTTCTGTGAACCGGCGGCACCGTGCAGGCGGTCGATGTTCTGGGTGACCACGGCCTCGATCAGCCCCTGCCGCTCCAGCTCGGCAAGCGCCTCATGTGCCGCATTCGGTCGCTTGTCCCCCAGCGACTGGAAGCGCGGCCGGTAGTAGGACCAGAAGCGAGCCGGATCGCGCTCGAAGACGTCGATGTGGGCGACCTCCATCGGGTCGACCTCGGCCCAGAGCCCCGTCTCGGGCGTGCGGAAGTCGGGGATCCCGGAGGGAACCGAAATCCCCGCCCCGGTCAGGGCAACGGTGCGGGACGACTCGCGGATCAGCTCCGCGAGTCGCTCCACTTCGGCCGTCGCGACGTCTACCTGCCGCTCCACTTCGGCGTCCGCTTGCCGAGGAAGGCGCCAATGCCCTCCTTGGCGTCTTCGCTGCGGAAGGCGGTGGCGAAGCCCTGCTTCTCGGCCTCGATGCCTTGGTCGAGGTCGCCGGCGTTAGAGACGAGCTTTATCTGTTCGACCGCGAGCGGGGCCTGGGCGGCCAGCTTGCGACCCCACATCAGCGCCGTCTCGAAGAGCTCGTGGTCTGGTACGACGCGGTTGACGAGGCCCGCTTCGAGTGCCTCGCCGGCGAGGATCGCGTCACCCACCAGGTTCATCTCCAGGGCCTTGTTGGGGCCGACCAGGCGCGGCAGGCGCTGGGTGCCACCAAAGCCGGGGATGATCCCGAGCTTGACCTCAGGCTGGCCGAAGACGGCGGCCTCGGCCCCTATCCGCACGTCACAGGCCATCGCCACCTCGCAGCCGCCGCCGAAGGCGATCGCGTTGACGGCGGCGATCGTCGCCACGCGGGACTGGCCGAAGTCGCGCAGAAGCGCGTGGGCGGTGTTGATCAGCTCCTCGCCGCCGCCCTCGTCCATTTGGGTGAAGGCCTTGATGTCGGCGCCGGCAGAGAAGACGACCGGGACTGAGGAGGCGATCACCATCGCGCCGACCCCGTCGGCCGACTTGACCCGCTCCCAGACCGTCTTCAGATCGCGGATCACGTCGGGTGAGACAGCGTTTATCGGCGCGTTGGCGAGCCAGGCGATCGCGACGTTGTCGCGGGTCTCCAGCTTGACGGTCTCCGCCTGCTCGCCCTCGTCGGGCTGCGGGTAGGCGTAGAAGCCCTGGCCGGACTTCATCCCGAGGCGGCCCTGGGCGACCAGGCGCCGCAGCAGCAGCGGTGGAGCAAAGCGATCGCCGTGGCGCTCCTGCAGCCCCTCCATCCGCTCCAGCACGGCGTCGAGGCCCTCGATATCGGCTTTCCAGAAAGGCGGCAACAGGCCCCGGCGCGGGTCGAGGCCGGCGCCGGCCATCATCCCCAGGTCGATGTCGCGGACCGAGCAGACCCCCTCCTCGACCAGCAGGCAGGACTCGATCAGAGCCCGGCAGGTGAAGAGCGCGACCAGCTCCTCCGCGTCCGGCTGGGCGTCGCCGGGCACGTTCTCCTCGCCGTCCTTGAAAAAGCCCTCCCCACCCGACTTGGCGCCGAGCTTGCCGTCGGCGACGAGCTGCTTCAGCCCTTGGTGGACGTAGAAGGTCTCGCCGTATGACTCGCCCAGATGCTCGGCGACGTGCAGCACGGTGTCGAGACCGAGCAGGTCGGTGAGGAAGAAGGGGCCCATCGGCGCCACCTTGGCGGCGGCAATCGCCTCGTCGATCGCCTTCAGCGAGAGACCCTGCTCCTCCTGGGCGCGCCAGATCTCGCCGATCGTCGCCATCAGGATGCGGTTGACGACGAAGCCGGGCACCTCGCCGCAGACGATCGGCTGCTTCTTGATCGCCTGGGCGAAGTTGTAGGCGACCGTGACGGCTTCCTCGGAGGTGTCCTCGCCGGCGATCACCTCGACCAGAGGCATCACCGAGGCCGGGTAGAAGAAGTGGAAGCCGACGACCTTGTCGGGGCGCAGCGTCGTTTCCCCCATCTCGGTGATCGAGAGCGAGGAGGTATTGGAGGCGAGGATCGCGTGACCGGGGGTGGCGGCGTCGAGCTCGCGGAAGACGGCCTGCTTGATCTCCATCCGCTCCGGCACCGCCTCGACGACGAAGTCGACGTCGCCGAACTCCTCGTAGCTCGTGGTGCCGGTGACCAGGCCCATCACCTCCGCGAGGCGGGCGTCGGCCTGCTCCTGGGTCAGCTTCTCCTTCTTGACCAAGCGGGAGAGCTGGCCCTCGGTGACGGCGCGCGCCTTCTCGACCGCCGCGTCGACGAACTTCTGGTCGATGTCCTTGACGACAACGGGGATGTCGGCTGCGGCGATCGCCTGCGCGATCTCACCGCCCATGGTGCCGCCGCCGACGACGGCGGCCTTCGATACGAACATATCGCTTGAAACTCCTCAGGTCGGGGGCCGCAGAAGGCTATATGGACGCCTTTTCGGGGGCGTGTCTGAGCTAACCCCCCACATAGGACCCCCTAAGCTCAGATACCCCCTTCAGGCAGGGTCGTTTTCTGCCGATAACCGCATTTCATGTTGAGGCGGGGTTCGATCCTTCTCGCGATCTGCGGTTGCCTGCTGGTCGCTGTATCCAGCGCCGGCGCTGCCGTGCCGGAGGCGACGCTGCTGCCAGGCGGGCGTGCCGTAGCCTCGGCCTCGGCGCCGCCTGCCGTGCGGGCGATGATCGAGGCGGCAAACCGGATTCGCCACCGGCCCTACCGCTGGGGCGGCGGCCACCGCGACTGGCGCTCGCGCGGCTACGACTGCTCGGGCTCGGTCAGCTACGTGATGCACGCCGCCGGCCTGCTCGAGGGGCCGCTCGACTCGACCGGGTTCATGCGCTGGGGTGGCGGCGGGGCCGGCAGCTGGGTGCGGATCTACGCCAACCACGAGCACGTCTTCGCCGTCATCGCCGGCCTGCGCTGGGACACCTCGATGACCGACGACGGCGACCGCACGGGCCCCGGCTGGAGCGACTACATGCGCTCGGGCCGTGGCTTCCGCCTGCGCCACCCGCTCGGCCTGTTGCAGGCCGTTCCGCTCTCCTAGATCGCCGACAGGCGGTACAAGCCGTTTTGGTGATCCTTGTACCCGAGTACAAAGGCATCTTCGAGCCATGAGTACTAGGCTCTTTTGGCTCTTCCAAAGGGAGTAGACCGGTAACCGACCGCGCCCGCCGAGAGGGCGCGACGCCAAGCGAGGGACGACCAGAGCGATGACCCGTATCCGCCAGCAGAACGTGACCGCAGCGCAGTGGAGCTCCAATGGTGAGGCCCTCGGCGCAATCGATTTGACCCTGCCCGAGAACGAAGCTTTCGGCGCCAACGTCTTCTCCGTCGCGGTGCAGCGCGAACGGCTTCCGGCTGAGGTCTTCGAGAAGCTGCAGGGCGGGCTCGAAGCCGGCGAAGGCATCGATCCGGAGATCGCCGACGCGGTCGCCGCGGCGATGAAGGACTGGGCGCTGGAGAAGGGCGCCACCCACTTCACCCACGTCTTCCAGCCGCTAACCGGCTCCACCGCGGAGAAGCACGACTCCTTCTTCGAGCCCTCCGGCGACGAAGGCAAGGCGCTGGCCGGCTTCTCGGGCAAAGAGCTGGTCCAGGGCGAGCCCGACGCCTCCTCCTTCCCCACCGGCGGCGTGCGCGCCACCTTCGAGGCGCGTGGCTACACCGCCTGGGACCCGACCAGCCCCGCCTTCATCCTCGAGAACCCGAACGGCTCGCTGCTCTGCATCCCCACCGCCTTCGCCTCCTGGACCGGCGAGGCGCTCGACGCAAAGATCCCGCTGCTGCGCTCGATGGACGCGCTCTCACGCTCGGCGATCAAAGCGCTGGAGCTGCTTGGCGACAAGGAGAGCAAACGCGTCTTCACCACAGTCGGCCCGGAGCAGGAGTACTTCCTGATCGACGAGCAGTACTTCTTCGAGCGCCCCGACCTGATCTCCACCGGCCGCACCCTCTTCGGCGCCAAGCCGCCCAAGGGCCAGGAACTCGACGACCACTACTTCGGCACGATCCCGGAGCGCGTGCTCGCCTTCATGATGGAGTCCGAGCTGGAGATGCGGATGCTCGGCATCCCGGTCAAGACCCGCCACAACGAGGTCGCGCCGGGCCAGTACGAGATCGCGCCGGTCTTCGAGAACTCCAACGTCGGCTCCGACCACCAGCAGCTCTCGATGCGGGTCCTCGAAAACGTCGCGCGCCGCTACGGCCTGGTCTGCCTGCTGCACGAGAAGCCGTTCGCCGGCATCAACGGCTCGGGCAAGCACAACAACTGGTCGATGGCCACCGACACGGGCGGCAACCTGCTGGAGCCGGGCGACACGCCCGCCGACAACGTCCACTTCCTCTTCTTCTGCGCGGCGGTGATCCAGGCGGTGAACAAGCACCAGGGCCTGCTGCGCGCCTCGGCCGCCGACATCGGCCAGGACCACCGCCTCGGCGCCAACGAGGCGCCGCCGGCGATCATCTCGATCTTCCTCGGCTCAGAGCTGATCAAGGTCTTCGAGGCGATCGCGACGGGCGAAGGCGACCCGCACACGCCCGCCTCCTTCCTCGACCTGGGGGCGACGGTGCTTCCGCCACTGCCCAAGCACGGCGGCGACCGCAACCGCACCTCGCCGTTCGCCTTCACCGGCAACAAGTTCGAGTTCCGGGCGCTGGGATCGAGCATGTCGCTCGCCTTCCCCAACACGGTGCTCAACACGATCGCTGCCGAGGCGATCGACGAGCTCTCCGAGAAACTGGAGAGCAAGACCAGCGGCGGCATGGATGTCGCCGAGGCCGTGATCGAGGTCGTCAAGGAGTCCTACACGGCCAACAAGCAGATCTGCTTCGACGGCGACAACTACTCCGAGGAGTGGCACGCCGAGGCCGAGCAGCGTGGCCTCAAGAACCTGCGCACGACGCCGGATGCGCTGCTCGAGGTGATGGCCGACGACTCGGTCGCCGCCTTCGAGAAATACAGCGTGCTCTCCAAGCGGGAGCTGGAGTCCCGCTTCGAGGTTTGGGTCGAGCAGTACGCGCTGCGGGCCAACATCGAGGCCGAGACGACCTTCTCGATCGCCAAGACGATGCTGCTGCCGGCGGCGTTGCGCCACCTGGCGCTGATATCCGAGGCGGGTGTCTCCAGCCCGGAGGGTGAGGTCCGCGGCCTGATCGAGGAGCTCTCGACCGCCCTCGACGCGCTCGAAAAGGCCAACGCCGAGCCGGTCGACCTCGAGGGCCTGGAGCTGGCGCTCTTCGCCCGCGACGAGCAGCTCGCCAAGAGCGGCGCGGTGCGCGAGGCAGCCGACAAGCTGGAGAAGGTCGTCGCCGATGACCTCTGGCCGCTGCCTAAGTACGAGGAGATGCTGTTCATCAAGTAGTCGACCGCTAAGGCGGCGGTTGGGGCAGCCCGGGGCCGCCGCCAAGCGGGTTGAGGTCGGCAAGGAGCTCGAGCAGGCGAGGCTCGGGCTCTTCGTCGTCGATCATCACCGCGGTGCCAGGCCAGGCGTAGCGCAGGTAGCGCGCATAGGCCTGGCGCGAGGACAGGTCGGGCTCGTAGATCCAGGAGCCGGTGTTCCAGTAGCGCGTGCGCGATCCGTTGCCACAGTGGACGTCTGCAAGTGGCTGATGGGTGTGGGCGAAGACGATGCGCTCGGCCTGCTTGTCCCAGCCCAGGTTCGCCGCCACCTTGGCGAACGCTTCGAGCGCCTGCTCGGAGGGGTCGCTCGGCGAGATCACCGAGGCCGCCGGGTAGGCAGGGTGCGGCCAGGCGGCTTGCGGCGCCGGCTGCTCGCGGCGCTGGCGTGCGGCCTCGGCCCGGACGACCGAATCGAAGTGCTGCTCGCTGGGCAGGCCGCTATCGGCCGGGCCCTCGCCGACTCCGCGGTCGCGAAGCTCGGCGGCGAGCCGCCTTGCACCCCGGACCGGCAAACCCAAGGTCGAGGCAATGCGCCCCGCCCGCTGCACGGCGCGAAAGACGTTTTGCTGTGCATGGGTGCCGTGCGGCATCTGGGCGGCGACATAGAGCCACTCGGTGAGCAGGGTGATCGTCGACTCGTAGTCGGCGATCGTCTTCGGGTCCTCGGGGCCACCGGTAGCGATTCCCCAGAGCACTCGGGTCAGCAGACGATCGCCGCGTGAGCCCGACAGGCGAGCATGCGGGTCGAGGTAGTGCCCGTGCGTGAGGAGCACTCCGGCAAGATCGTATGTGGGGTAGGCGATCTCCACCTCGACGCCCGGCAGGCGGCGGGCCAGGAAGGAGCGGAAGTAACCCGGCCCAGGCGGTCCGCTGTCAGCCGGCTCGCCACCGAGCAGTGGCGAGTGTCCCGCGGCGAGCTGTGCCTCGAGCCGGTTCTCGGCGTCGCGGTGGACGAGGTGGTGATCGTGGTTGCCGGCGAGGAAGACGAGCCGCTTGCCGGAGAGGTTGGCGGCGATCAGGTCGAGTAGACCCGCAGAGGCATCGATCGCCTCCCCAACCGAGCCGAAGAGGAAGTCGAAGAGGTCACCGAGGAAGACCAGCTCGTCGATGTCCTCGAACTGCGGCGCCAGGCGCTCGAGGAAGAACTCCTCCCGCAGCAGGTCTCGCCCCGTCCAGGCGCCGAAGTGGGTATCGGAGATGACCAGCGCCCGCATCTTGCGGGCAGGCTACTGCTGCGGCAGCACTCGCATCCGCAGGCCGCCGCGTGGCGAAAGGGTTGGCATCTGGCGGATCGTCATCGTGCGGCCCGGCATCGCGTCGAGGCGGAGGCGCTGCAGCAGCATCGTCGCCACCAGCTTCACCTCGGTCTGGCCGAAGCGCTTGCCGATGCAGATCCGCCGGCCGCCGCCAAAGGGAACGTAGGCGCCGCGCGGCAGCGCCGCCTTGCGCTCGCGGCTGAAGCGCTCGGGAATGAACGCCTCCGGCTCGGGGAAGACCTCGGGGAGGCGGTGGCTGGCCCAGCTGCAGTAGTTGACGTAGGCGCCTCGGGAGACGCTGTGACCGCCGAACTCGAAGTCGCGCACCGCCCGCCGTGGGCCGATCCAAGCCGGGGGATAGAGACGCAGGACCTCGTCGAGCACCATGTCGAGGTAGGGCATCTCGCGCTCGAGCTTCTCGATATCTGGAACGTCCCCGCCAAGTACCCGGTCTTGCTCCTCGCAGAGCTTTGCGACGACATCGGGGCGGCGCGCCAGCTCGTGCATCATGAAAGTGAGAGTCGAGGTGGACGTGTCGTGGCCGGCGAACATCAGCGTCATCGCCTGGTCGCGGATCTCCTTGTCGGTGAACCCCTCCCCCGCCTCGTCGCGCACACCGACCAGCAGGCTGAGGATGTCCAGCCTGCTCTCGTCGGGAACCGTGCGCCGCTGAGAGATCTCGCCGTAGACGATCTTGTCCAGCACGGCTCGCGAGCGCACCATCTTCGACCAGGGCGAGCCGGGGCCGCGCAACAAGCGCAGG
Source organism: Solirubrobacterales bacterium (assembly GCA_033856195.1). Classification (GTDB taxonomy): domain Bacteria; phylum Actinomycetota; class Thermoleophilia; order Solirubrobacterales; family 70-9; genus VRUE01. The sequence goes on from JAWVFL010000085.1 coordinate 31,234, forward strand.
TGGAAGTCCGTGCCGTAGAAGCCGAGCGCGCGCTCGAAGTGCTCTGCGGCGGCGGCGCCCTTGCCGGCCTCGTCGGGGTCGAGGCCAAGCAGTGCCCGCATCGCGATGCGCATCGCCAGCCCGCGCATCCAGTCGTAGACGTCGACGACCTGGCCTGGGCGAAGGCGCCCGATCGCCGGCGTCGCCTCGGCGACCATCGCCTCCACAGAGGCGGCTACCTGCTCGCGGTGGAAGGCGGGCATCATGATCTCGCGGGCGCGGTCGTGGTAGGCGTCGTCGATCGTCAGCAAGCCGTCGCCGAGCAGGGGGATCAGGTCGCCGAAGCTCGACTCGCGCCAGTGGAAGTTCTCCGGGTGGGCGACGGTGACGAAGTGGTTCGCCTCTGGTCCGAGCATGAAGATCACGGGGCTGTGCAGGAGGCGGACGCTGAAGATCGAGCCGTGCTCCTCGTAGAGCGAAAGCAGCAGCGGCAGCGGATCGCGAGCTGCCTGCAGGGTCGTGGCGAAGCTGAACTGCTGGGGGCCGGGCGGATAGGCGCCACGACGGCGCACGCGGGCCTCGGCCCGAACGTCATCGAGAACACGCACGACGGGGTTGGCGCTGAGCTGCTTGGGCGGCTCAACGCGCGTGGAGTGCTTGGCGGAAATTCCTGCTGGCAAGAAGCGAATCGTAGTTGGCTGACTGGCCAAACAGCCGAACTGCATCAAATTACCTGCCTGCCTGACCGGAAATTTGATGCAGTTCGCTCGTTATGCGCGAGATGCGGCGAGCTGGCCGCAAGCGGCGTCGATGTCGCGGCCCCGCGTCAACCGGACCGTCGCGGTAAGGCGGTGCTCGGCCAGGATCGCGCGGAAGCGCTCGATCTGCTCGGGCGGCGAGCCGTCGAAGGCGCCGGTCGGGTTGTAGGGGATCAAGTTGACCTTGTAGGCGCGCGGGTCGAGCAGCGCGGCGAGCTCGCGGGCATGCTCGGGTTGATCGTTGATGCCGTCGAGCATCACGTACTCGACGAAGACCTTGCGACGGCGGCGCGCCCGGTAGCGCTCGCAGGCGGCCAGCACCTCGGCCAGCGGATAGCGGTCGTTGACCGGCATCAGCTCGGAGCGCAGGCCGTCGTTTGGGGCATGCAGGGAAAGCGCCAGGCTGACCGGCATCTCGCACTCGGCGAGCCGGTCGATGCCGGGCACCCAGCCGACGGTCGAGATCGCGGTGCGGCGGTGGCTGACGCCGAGCTCCGGCAACCGCTCGCAGGCGGCGAGCACGGCGTCGAGGTTCATCGTCGGCTCGCCCATGCCCATGAAGACGACGTGGTCGATCGCCTCGATGCGGCGGAAGTGCAGAGCCTGGTCGAGGATCTCGTCGGCGCTGAGGTTGCGGCCGAACTTCATCTTGCCGGTCGCACAGAACGAGCAGGTCAGCGGGCAGCCCGACTGCGATGAGAGGCAGACCGAACGGCGGCCGTCGCGGTAGCGCATCAGCACCGCCTCGATCGCCCGCCCGTCGGCGGTATGGAAGAGCGCCTTCACCGTGCCGTCGTCGGACTTCGCCTCGGTCTTCACCTCCAGCGTGGAGAGTGGCACCGTCGCCGCCAGCCGCTCGCGCAGCGCCGCCGGCAGATTGGTCATCTCCTCGTAGCCGCGCGCGCCGCGCGCCACCCACTCCCATACCTGGGAGGCACGGTAAGCAGGCTCACCCGCGGCGGCCAGAGTGCTGTCGAGAAGGGCGCGGTCCACCGGCCGAGTGTACGGAGCCCCAGCGAGCGCTCGGGCGGGAGTAGATTCGCAAGCGAGATGAGCGGACAAGCCGACCTGGCAGAACGGTTCCTGGCGCTGCACGAAGGGAAACGGCCGCTGCTGCTGCCAAATCCGTGGGACCAGGGCTCAGCGAAGCTGCTGGCGTCGCTTGGCTTCGAGGCGCTGGCGACGACGAGCAGCGGCTCGGCGGCGACACTGGGACAGCTGGACGGATCGATAACGCGCGAGGTTGCGATTGAGAGCGCCACCGCGATCGTCGAGGCAACCGACCTGCCGGTGTCCGCCGATCTTGAGAACGGGTTCGCCGACGATCCCGCCGGGGTCGCCGAGACCTTGCGCCTGGCGCGTGACGCCGGTCTTGCCGGCGCTTCAATCGAGGACTACAGCGGCCGCGAGGACACACCGATCTACGGCATCGACACTGCCCGCGAACGGATCGCCTCCGCGGCAGAGGTCGCGCACGGCGGGCCATTCCGGTTGGTCCTCACTGCGCGGGCGGAGAACTACCTGCATGGCGTCACCGACCTCGCGGACACGATCGCTCGCCTGCAGGCCTACCAGGAGGCGGGGGCCGACGTGCTCTATGCCCCTGGCCTTTCCCACCTGGAGGACATCCGCCAAGTGGTCTCCTCCGTCGACCATCCCGTCAACGTGTTGGCCCGGCCGGGAGTCCCTTCCGTGGATGAACTGGCGGCCGTCGGAGTCCGGCGCATCTCGGTCGGTGGCGCCTTCGCCTTCGCCGCCCTTGGCGCGGCCGTCGAGGCGGCTCGGGAACTGCGCGAGAACGGCACCTACGCCTACCTGGAGCGAGCGGCCCTCGGACTGCAGAGCGCCCGATCGGCGTTTCAGCCGTGAATCTTCTCTCCGCGCTCCAGCATGGCGACGAACTTCTGCAGGCGCCGCCGGCGGGTCTCGGGCTTCTTCGCGTCCTCTAGGCGATAGAGGATCGCGTAGCGGTTGGCGCTGTCGAGCTTGGCGAAGAAGTCCCGGGCGGCTTCGTTGCGGTCCAGCTCCCGCCGCAGATCGTCGGGCACCTCGGCCGTTCGCTGGCCAGCGTAGGCAGCATCCCAGCGACCGTCGGCTTTCGCCGTATCGACCTCTGTCAGGCCGGCGGGCTGCATTGCTCCGGAGGCGATCAGTCCTTCTGCCTTCTTGCGGTTGATCCGCGACCACTTTCCGCGTGGCCGCCGCGGCGTAAAGCGCTGCAGAAAGTGCTTCTCGTCAAAGCCGCGCTTCTGGCTGTCGATCCAGCCGAAGCAGAGCGCCAGCTCGAGGGCCTCGGCATAGCTCACGCTGTCAACGCCCGAACCCTTTTTGGCGATCTTCAGCCAAATCCCGTCGCTCTTCGCGTGGTGCTCTTCCAGCCAGTCTTCGAGCTGCCCCGTAGAGGCAAAGAGAAGTATGGGCAGGTCGTCGGCCATGCCCGCAGAGCATGACGTTTCCGCGCTCAGAACCCGACCGCATCAGCGAGCAGGTCAACCTGATCCGGATCCCCGGAGGAGGGACAGAGGATCAACTCGTCGCAGCCGGCTGCCTCGTAGGTCGCGACGTACTGCTTGACGGTCCCCGCGTCCTTGGCAGCGCCGGCGACGAGGAACTCCGCGATTTCGTCGCCAAGCCAGGCGTAATAGTGAGTGAGATAGGCGCGCGCCTCCTCCTCGGCGTGATCCCCCAGAGAGAAATAGGCGAGCGCCATGGTGCGGGGATCTCCGTCTCGTCCGGCCTCTGACCAGGCGGCCTTCGTCTTCTCGAGACCCTCCGCGAACTGTTCCGGCCCGGAGCCGGCGGCGATCCAGCCGTCGGCGAAGCGCGCCGCGCGAGCGAAGGACGCATCGGCGTGGCCGCCTACGATCAACCCCGGGGCACCCTCGATAGTTGGTCCGATCTCGTTCCCCGACCAGACGTCCTTGATCCGCTCCAGCATCTCGTCCAGCCGGCGGCCGCGACCGCTGAGCTCGACACCACTCACTTCATAGTCGTCATCGCGACCGCCGAGACCGATACCGAGCGTGAAGCGGCCGCCGGAGAGCGCCTGCAGACTGAGTGCCTGCTTGGCGAGCTCGACGGCGTTCACTCGCAGGGGCCCGAGCAGTACGGAGGTGCAGAGTCCGATCCGCTGGGTGACAGCGGCCGCCGCGGCAAGCGCGGTGAGCGGCTCGTAATTCTCATAGACGACGCGGTCGATCGTCCCCAAGGTGGAGAAGCCGCGTGCGTCGGCGCGGCGCGCCCACTCGACGAGCTGTCCGCCCGTGGTTCCCGGCACGGCGTTGGGCAATCCGATCGCTACGTCCATTGCAGTCCTCCTCAGCCCTGGAGTGTCTTTTCCAAAGTCCTTGGTCGAGCCCCTCTACCCGAACCAGCTTGCCGCGAGACTTCAGCCCCCGCACGATAGTCATGCGCGAAGAAGCGACTCCGGCACGCGTTGCGATCCGTTCCGCGGAGATTTTCGGGCTAGAGTGACATCGGTGAGCGAGCGCAACGGGATCGAAGCACTGACCGAGGCGATCGGGCGCTACAACGACGCCTGGAACGCGCAGGACCTCGATGCGATCGTGGCGATGCACGCGCCGGACATGGTCTTCGCCAACCACACGGCCGGCGAGACGGCCACCGGTGAGGAGGTGCGGGACCACATCGCCAAGATCTTCGAGTCCTGGCCCGACATGAAGTTCGAGACCCGGCGCCTCTACGTGCGCGAAGGCGTGATCACGCAGGAGTGGACCGCGACCGCCACGCACTCGAACACGCTGCAACGGGGCGAGATCGAGGCGCCGCCGAGCGGCCGCACGGTGAGCTGGAACGGCGTTGACGTGATCCCCTTCGAGGGCGGGCTGATCAAGCGCAAGGACGTCTACTCGGATTCCATTTCGATCCTGCGCCAGGTCGGCCTGCTCGACTGAGCGCTCGGGGCTAACGCCCTAGCGGTGCAGGCGGCTGCGCAGGAGGGCCGGCCAGGCGCGCGGCCGTGCGGCCGCGGCGCGGGCGATAGGCATCGAGTCGAAGTAGGTGACGCGTTCGGTGGCGAGCCCCTCGGTACCGAGGACGAAGCGATCGACCGCGCTCCAGGCGATCGGCCTGCCGCCAGCGCTGCCGCTGAGCGTGAACTCGATCAGCACACCGTCTTCGGTGGCGCCCCAGCGGTGCATCTCGCCGGTCAGGTCGGGAATCAGCTCGAACAGCCCGGCAAAGGCGCGTTGTCCCTCGGCCAGCGTGTCGGTGACCGGGGTCATCGGGGCAACCAGGCGAACCCGATCGGCAAGCACAAGGCTGAGCCGCTCAGGCGTCGGCGCGCGCCAGTAGTCGGCGAAGCGAGCGGCGAAGTCCGCCGCGTCCGTCTCGCTGACGCGCTGCCCGCCGTTCATGAGGGCAGCTCGCTCAGCAGGCGGGCGATCGTGTCGCGCGCGTAGGCGAAGACTGTGCGATCGCCGCTCAGCCGGTAGCGGGAGTTCGCCCCCATCACCACGGCGTACAGCTCGAAGGCGAAACGGCCGGGATCGGGCGAGCCGGCGATCTGAGCCTGGCGCTGCAGCTCGCCGAACCAGGAATCGAGTGCGGCGGCGATCGCGTCACGGACGGGTCCCGGCCGATCGTCGTACTCGACCGACGTGGCGGCCCAAAAACATCCCCCCGAGTAGTCCTCACTCTCGAGATGAGCCAGATAGGCATCGGCCATTGCCCGCAGCCGCGCGGCGCCGTCGAGAGCACTCAGCGCCGGCTCGATTACCGCCGTGCGGAAACGCTCGGCCGCCGCCCCGACCGTCGCCAGCTGCAGATCCTGCTTGGAGCCGAAGTGCGCGAAAACTCCGCTCTTGCTCATTTTGAGCTCGGCGGCAAGGCGACCGATCGTCAAGCCCTCGAGACCGTCGACCGAGGCCAGATCCAAAGCGCGAGCCAGGATCGTCGCCCGGGTAATCGCACCCTTGCGGGTGTCGCGCTCCGCCAAGGCGATCGGCTCTGCTGCTGCTGCCACCTGCACAGCCTACAGAAAAGCACGAACGTTCGTACATAAGCTAGGCTCCGCGACAGGGCTGGCTCAAGGGCCCACAACACGACTTCGGGAGGAACACGATGGCGGGACACGCGGTGAAGAAGATCGATGACATGGAGGCCGTCTATCTCGGCGCCTTCAAGCGGGTCAGGGCCGAACTGGGAGTCGAATCTTTTGGCATCCAGGTGATCGACCTGCCGCCAAGCTTCGACAACTACCCCGAGCACGACCACGCCGAAGACGGCCAGGAGGAGGTCTACGCGGCACTGCGCGGCAGCGCCGAGATCGAGATCGAAGGCGAGCGCTTCCCGCTCGACCCCGACCATATTGCCCGCGTCGCCTCGGGCGTCAAGCGAAAGGTTTGGCCCGGAGACGACGGAGTTCGCGTGCTGATCATCGGCGGCGTCCCCGGCGGCACCTATGAGGCGCCGAACATCTCCAAGCTCGGCGAGCCGGACCCGATGGCAGCCTGACCCAGGCCAGGATTCACTCGTCGTCCCGGCGCGGGTCGTAGCCGGGGCAGGCGAGCACCGGTACCCGCGGATAGCGGGGGTAGCGCGGGTCGGTGCGCGAGCGCTGGCAGAGCGAGAAGACCGACCCGCGCGTGTTCGGCACCAGCTGCTGGTGCAGGCAGCTTTCGCAGAGGCCGTTGGGCGTTTGCACAGCCTCCTCCATGTCCGCACCGTACCGGCGCAGGGGCCGCCATCGCTACCTTCAAGCGATGGCCGGCAAGCGCAGGGTCGACCCAACCGTAGGTGGCGCGGTGGCACGTTTCGCCGTTGCCGGCCTCGTGGCGCTGGCGATCGTCGGGGTGATCAGCTTCCTCGTGATGCGAGACACGGGGACCTCGGAGGCGCTGAAGAACGCCCGCAGCCTCACCCGCATCGTCGGCACCGGCATCGTCGAGCCCAACATCAGCGAGGAACTGCTCGAAGGAAAACCCGCGGCGATCGCACGCTTCGATCGCCTGGTCAAACGCCGCGTCCTCCTCGACCCGATCGAACGGGTGAAGCTCTGGACGCCTGCGGGACGCCTTGTCTACTCGGACGAGCCGCGCCTGATCGGTGAGCGCTACAAACTGGGCAGGGACGATCTGGCGACGTTCCACACCGGCGCGGTCGAGTCCGACATCAGCGACCTGAGCCGGCCAGAGAACCGCTTCGAGCGTGGCAAAGGCCAGCTGCTCGAGGTCTACATGCCCCTTCATGGCCCCGGCGGGCAGCCCCTCCTCTTCGAGGCCTACCAGCAGTTCGACTCGATCGCCGCCAGTGGCGAGGACCTCTGGCTGGCCTTCGCGCCGGCGCTGATCGCCGCCCTGATCGTGCTCGAGCTGGTCCAGATCCCACTTGCGTCGTCGATGGCTCGGCGTATCCGGCGCGACAGCAGGGAGCGCGAGGCGCTGCTGCAAAAGGCAGTCGATGCCTCCGATGAGGAGCGCCGCCGCGTCGCGGGAGACCTGCATGACGGCGTCGTGCAGGAGATCGCCGGCCTCTCATTTTCGCTCGCCGCCGCCGCAGACCGCAGCCGACAGACCGACAGCGAGAGCACCGAGGACCTGCAGCGGGGAGCGGAGCAGGCTCGCCGGGGCCTGCGGCAGCTGCGAAGCCTGCTGGTCGATATCTACCCGCCACGCTTGCGCGACGCGGGCTTGGCGGCGGCGATCCAGGACTTGGCTTCGCAGTCAGCCGGTCGGGGAGTCGATGCCAATGTCGACATCCCCTCCGATCTCCGCCTCGATCCGGACCAGGAGGCGGCGCTCTTCCGCATCGCCCGCGAGGCGATCCGCAACTCGATCAAGCACAGTGGGGCAAGCAAGTTGACCGTGCGTGCGAGCAAAAGCAACGGGCACGTCGTCCTCACCGTCGAGGACGACGGCATCGGCTTTACCGCCAACGGCGATGGCGACAATGTTCGTGAAGGGCATCTCGGCATGGACCTGATGCAGCAGCTGGCACGGGATACCGGCTCCACCCTGCAAATCGACTCGGCGCCGGGCCAGGGCACATTGGTCCGGGTCGACTCCCCGGTGGTGCGGCAGTGATCCGCGTGCTGCTCGCCGAGGATCACGCCGTGGTCAGGGCGGGCTTGGTGGAACTGCTCGCTGGGGCCGATGACATCGAGGTCGTCGGCACCGCCGCCGACGGCCCCAGCGCCGTCGCCCTTGCCGGCGAGCTCGAACCCACCGTCGTCCTCTGCGATCTCTCGATGCCGGGCCTCGACGGGATCAGCACTACCCGCGAGATCCTCGCCCAAGACACGGCGACCAGGGTCGTCATCCTCACCGCCTTCTCGGAGCGAGATCGCATCCTCGGCGCACTCGACGCCGGTGCGGTCGGCTACCTGCTCAAGGACGCCGCCCCGGAGGAGCTGTTTGCCGCCGTGCGGGCCGCTGCCCGCGGCGAGTCGCCGCTGGCCCCCAAGGCGGCAAGCGTGGTGCTCGACGATCGTTCGGGGAACGGGGAGATGGATCTGACGACGCGCGAGCGGGAGGTGCTCGAGCAGGTCGCCGCCGGCCTGCCCAACAAGCGCATCGCTCAGCGGCTCGAGATCAGCGAGAAGACCGTGAAGGCGCACTTGACGCGCGTCTTTGACCGGATCGGCGTGACCGACCGAACTCAGGCCGCTCTATGGGCCCGTCAGCGCGGGGTCATCGCCGATCCGGAAGACGGTCAACAGGGGGCAGATCAGGTGTGATTCGGGCCATCGTCGTGGCCGTGGCGATGATGGCGCCCGTGATGAGCACCGTTGTGGTGATGGTGAACCTCGCCGTTGGCGTGCTCCTGGTGCTGCCCAGGCGGGTCATCGGCACCGTGCTTGGCCTGAGCGACGCCCCCACCGCCAAGGGCCAGGGCACCGGCAACTCCCAACAGTCCGGCTATGCGTGCGGCTCGCTTGATCATCGTTGCTCCTTTCTTGTTTGCCGACCCAGGATGCGCCAAGAAAGGCGTCCCGACAATTGGACCTTGGTCCTAAGACCAGCGGAAAATGCGGGGTAGCGGCGACCGTCTGCCGCCTTGACTCCGGCTAGCTTTGCTGTGTGAACGGCACTGCCACGCTCTTCGACGCCGATGCGGCGGCCTACTCGGCGACGGTAGAGGTGCTCGGTGTCATCTTCTGCGCCGAGGACGACGGTTACGCGGTGCTGGAGGTACAGGAGGCGGAGTCGGGCGAGGGGTTCGCGCTGGTCGGCCCGGTTGCCCATCTCGGGGTCGGCGATCGCGCCGAAGTGAGCGGCGAGTGGCAGACCCACGCCCGCTATGGGCGCCAGCTCCGTGCCCAGGGTGCCCTGCCACTCGATCCCGCCGACCGCGAGGGACAGATCGCCTATCTGACCTCCTTGCGGCATATCGGCCCGGCGCGGGCGGAACGACTGGTCGACGAGCACGGCGAAGGGGTGCTCGGCGCGATCGGCGCCAACCCGCAGGCGGTGTTTGCCTCGCTGCGTGGCGTCAGCATCGATCAGGCGGCGGCGGCGGCTGAATCCTGGCACGCCAGCCGTGCCATCCGCGAGCTGCACGTGCAGCTCGCGCCCCATGGCCTGGCTCATCTGGCGGCGCCGATCCACGCTCGTTTCGGCGAGAGCTCGATGGTGGTCCTGCACGAGGATCCATACCGCTTGACCGAGGTCGACGGCGTCGGCTTCGTGCGCGCCGACAAGATCGCCCTCGCGGCCGACGTGCCACCCGAGTCGAGTCGCCGCGCCCAGGCAGCCGCTGCTTACGCGCTGAGCGAGGCAGAACAGCAGGGCAACAGCTACCTGCCGATCGCGGAGCTGACCGCGCGCACCGCCAAGTTGCTCGGGCTCGGCCCCGACCCCGAGGTGCTTTGCGAAGCCGATGGCTTGATCGATGACGAGGGGTGCATCTACCGCAAGCTGACCCACGCCAGCGAGCTCGCCGTCGCCCATACGCTCGCCGCGAGAAGCGCCGCCCCTGCCCACCTCGATCACGATCCGGGCGAATCGCCGGCGCGCGACCAGGCGGAGACCGAGCTGACCGACGAGCAGTGGTCGGCGGTTCGCGGCGCCTTCGAGGCACGGATCTCGGTGCTGACCGGCGGGCCGGGCGTCGGCAAGACAGCCTGCACGCGGGCGATCGTCGAGGAGGCCGAAAGCGCCCACCTGCGCATCGCTCTCTGCGCCCCCACCGGTCGCGCGGCGCGCCGGCTCGAGGAGGCAACCGGACACGCGGCGCAGACGATCCACCGCCTGCTCGAGTGGAGCCCGGGCCGCGAGCCGGCATTCAAGCCCGGCCATCCCTTGCCGGCGGACCTCGTGATCGTCGACGAGTCCTCGATGCTCAACCTGCGCCTGATCGAGGTGCTGCTGGACGGGCTCGCGGAATCGACCCATGTCGTCTTCGTCGGCGACGCGGATCAGCTGCCGCCGATCGGGGCTGGCAAGCCCTTCGAGGACCTGATCGATTCCGGGATCACGCCGGTCGTCCGCCTCACCCAGATCTTCCGCCAGGCAGCGCGCTCGATGATCACCACGGCTGCCCACGAGATCAACCAAGGCCGCGAGCCCCACCTCAGCCCCGGCCCCGACCAGGACCACGACTTCTTCTTCATCGAACGCCCGAACCCCGAGCGGGCGCTGGAGACGGTGGTCGAGGTGGTCGCCGAGCGGGCGCCGAACCGCTTCGGCGTCGACCCGATTCGCGAGGTGCAGGTGCTGGCGCCGATGTACAGGGGCGCGATCGGGATCGATGCGCTCAACGAGCGCCTGCAGGCGGAGCTCAACCCGCACGGCAAGCGTGCCGTGGGCGAGCGATTCCGCGTCGGCGACCGTCTGATCCAGACGCGCAACTCGCACGAGCTGGGCCTGATGAACGGTTCGATCGTCTTCCTCCGCGCCGACGATCCAGACGACGAAGAGATCGTCGTCGACACCGACGAGGGAGAGACGCTGACGATCCCCTACGGCGAGACGGCGACGCTGCGGCTCGCCTACGCGATCTCCGTGCACAAGGCGCAGGGATGTGAGGTACCGGTCGTGGTCGGGGTCTGCCACCGCTCGCACTCGCGCATGCTGACCCGACCGCTCCTCTACACGGCGATCACCCGCGCCCGCAGCAGCTGCGTTCTGATCGGCGACCGTGCCGTGCTGGCGGCGGCAGTGCGCCGCGATGACGGCGGGGGCCGGTACTCCGGCCTCGCCGAGCGCCTGCGTGGATAGCCGCCCACCCCTGGCCGAGATCGGCATCACCCTGGCCGGCGTAGCGTTGCTTGCCGGCCTGGTCCTCGCCATCCCGGCGCTGCACGACGCCGCGGTGGCGGCGATCCATGGGGACGCCGAGACGGTGCGCAGCGAGATCGAGAGCCTCGGCATCGCTGGGCCGCTGCTGATCCTGGTGTTGGCGCTGGTTCACGCGGTCATCTTCTACCCCGCCGAGATCGTCGACGCGGCGGCCGGCCTCGTCTATGGCTTCCTCCCCGCCCTGCTGCTGATGATGTTCGGCTGGCTGCTCTCTGGGCTCGTCTGCTTCGCCATCGGCCGCTCCGTGGCGCGGCCGCTGCTCGACCGCTGGCTCGGCAGCGAGCGCTTCGAGCGCACCGAGGCCCGGATCGAGCGCGGCGGCGCGAAGATCCTGATCGCGGCGCGGCTGATCCCGATCTTTCCCTTCAGCCTCGTCTCCTACGCGGCAGGGGCCGCACGCGTGCCGGCATGGCGCTTCCTCTGGACAACCGCCGTGGGCTACCTGCCGATCACCGCGATCTCCGTCTACTTCGGCACCCAGCTGGACCTCTTCAGCGGACTCTTTTGACCTTGAAGCGGTAGCGCGCCGGCGTTCGATCGCCGATGCCGTCAGCGTCGCGGGCCGCCACCTCAACCGTGTGCCAGCCGAGTGGGAAGCGCCGCGCCAAGCGTTCGGGACAAGGACGGAAGAGACCGCCGTCGATGCGGCAAACGAAGGAGACCCCGGTTGCGTTGGAGCCGAAGAGGAAGACGACCCTCGCCCGGAGGTGTCGGGTCAGGATGATCTTGCTCGGCCGCTGCAAGAAGAACGTACGAGGCGCGGGTGCGGGTTTCGGGACTTCGGGCGTAGTGGGCGACACAGGCGGGGTGGTCGTCACAGCCGGGGGGGCCGGCGGAGCTTCAGTCCCCCAGTTGCCGGGGGCCGCGGCTTCCTCCGGGTCCACTTCAGATTCAGGTGGTTCGCACACCGGTCCGACCGCGCCCGTTTTGGCGATGACTTCTTCGACCGCGCCGACGGCTTCGACGAGACCGGCGCCGATTTCGCAAGAGTCGTAGCCGCTTAGCGCTTTGGCGCTAGCCACCAGGGCACCTCGAAGGCCTTCGGGATCGGTGGCCGGTTCGGCATCAAGCATCAGGGCAGCGATAGCTGCCGCATGGGGAGCTGCAGCCGAGGTGCCGCAGAAGCGCCAGAATCCCAATTTGTCGAGAAATGCGAAGAAGGTCGTCTGGCCACAATCCGTCGCCACCAGATCGGGCTTGGAGAGTGTCTCCCGCGGGATCGGAGCGGCCGGTGAGGGTCCTTCCACCGGCCCGAAGTCATGAATTACCGGGCCATGCGACGAATAAGGCTCAAGCGTTGCTTTGCCTTTGACGTCTTCCCGGAAGACTGCACCCACCGAAATTGCACTCGCCGAGCCGCTGTGCCCGAAGATAGTCGGCCCGACGACGTCTTCGCCACTCGATCGCGGGTACTCGGTGGCCGAGACGCCACCGCCGTTCTGGATCAGGGCGAACTTGACCCCCGGGTCGTCTCCCGAGAATCGGTTCACGACGAGCTGGACAGTTCTATCGCTGCTGCTCGAGTTCGTCCATTCGAGCACCTCGACCGGGGTTTCACTGTTGTTTTCTGTCGATTCGGCGATTCGCCCGCCGGTCGCATTGAGCAGGAAGGCGTCGAGATCGGTGCTCACCCCGAACCATGGTTCGTCCCACTGCAGGTCTACGGTCAGCGTTTCGCCGGCTTCTACCTCGATACCAAAGGTCTTGTCGGTTTCCGAGCCGGGATTGAAATCGAGGCAGTGAAAGGCGTTGGTGCCGGGGACCGCCTGAACGGAAGGCGGGCAACTCCCCGCGTCCCTGTATTCCGGGGTTTCCCAAGAAGCGATGTCGTGGCCTTCTTCGTCGAGCAGGTTGTCGTTGCCCGCGGCGGAGAAGTAAGTGGCGCCGTCCTCGGTCACTTCGTTGACCGCGACTGCGACCGGACCGTCCTGAAAGAAGGGCTCTTCGAGATAGAAGACGTCGTCGGCGATCACGTCGGCGACGTTCGGGGCTTCCCTCATTTTCCGAATGCTGTTGGCGAATGCGATTTCGCCGTTGAAGGCCGATGCGAACTCGAGGTCCGCGCCCGGCGCCAAGTCGTGGACGATCTGCGTCATCGCCCGGCCCTCGTCAGAGGATTCCGAAGCGTTGCTCTCTTCGCTCAGCACCGCCACTGGGATGGTGTGCCCACATTCGTTGCCGACCCCGGGCAGGTCGGCGCTTTTCACGTCGTCCGCGGCTTTCGTCGCGATCGGATCGCCGTTGCCACCTTCGGTGGCCTGATCGAACGAGTCAGAGAGGATGCCGACGGTGACCCCAGATCCATCGACACCGGGGTTGGCTTCACGCGCTGCTTTCGCTTGCAGCTGCGTGTCCCCCTCCGAGACGACCGAGCCCGACGGGCAGGCCGCCGCGGTCACCGGCGAGAACACGGGCGTTACGCCCTCGACCCCCGGCACCCGGGCGATCGCACGCAGGCTGGCAGGCGCGGCCGAAACCGTGACCGTCTGATAGCGACCGCTGGCCGCGACGGTCTTGGCGCCGGCGTCCCTGAGCTCGTCGCGTGCCGCAATCGCGTCGTCATCGAAGCGCACGTCCACCAGCAGGCGGCGCCCCCGACGCACCAAACCGTCGGGCGAGAGGCTCAGCGCCCTTGCCTGGCGGCCGGGCGGCGCGTCACGCAGCACGGGAGAGGCCAGCTTGGCAAGCCGCGGTGAAAGGTTGCCTGAACCGCGTATCGCCGCAGCGGGACTCGGCAGAACTGCGATCGCCCCAAGCAAGAGGACGATCGAAAGACCACCCACCCGGCCGCGGGAAGTGTGCGCGCGCGTCATCTGAGTCACCGTATCGACTGGTCTGCCTCAATCCTCAAACACGCCTGGACGGCGATCCGAGCGCCGCGCCCAGAGCTCGATCCCTGCTACGGTCCCCCGCGTTAGGTCGGATAGATATCTGGCAAAAGTCGTGTCTAGCGCTCGCGTCGTTGCTTTACCGAAGCCTCCGCGTTCGCAGCACATGAAGTGGAGGCAATTACATGCCGACTGGAACAGTCAAGTGGTTCAGCGACGACAAGGGCTACGGGTTCATCACGCCCGACGACGGCTCCAAGGACGTCTTCGTCCATCACAGCGCGATTCTCGGTGAGGGCTTCAAGTCCCTGGCTGAGGGCGCCAAGGTGAGCTACGAGTCCGAGGAAGGCCCCAAGGGCCCCGCCGCCGCGAGCGTTCAGCAGACCGCTTAGTCGCTGCACCGCTCTTGAGCAGTACGAGGCCCGCCGCAAGGCGGGCCTCTTCTTTGCGCGCCCTATCCTTCCCCAGCCCAATGGCCACCAGAGACGACCTACGCAATATCGCAATCGTTGCCCACGTCGACCACGGCAAGACGACGCTGGTCGACGCGATGCTCTGGCAGTCCGGCGCCTTCCGCAAGGGACAGGACGTGGCGGAGCGAGTGATGGACTCGATGGACCTCGAGCGCGAGAAGGGGATCACGATCCTCGCCAAGAACACCGCTGTCGACTACGGCGGTGTAAAGCTCAACATCGTCGACACGCCTGGGCACGCCGACTTCGGCGGCGAGGTCGAGCGCGGCCTGACCATGGTCGACGGGGTGCTGCTCCTCGTCGATGCCTCCGAGGGGCCCCTCCCCCAGACACGCTTCGTGCTGCGCAAGGCGCTCGAGGCGAAGCTGCCGGTGATCCTCGTCGTCAACAAGGTCGACCGGCCCGATGCGCGCATCGGCGAGGTCGTCGACGAGGTCTACGAGCTCTTCCTCGACCTCGACGCCGACTCCGACCAGATCGACTTCCCGATCGTCTACACGAACGCCAAGGCCGGCTGGGCCTCACTCGAGGAGGGAGCAGAGGGCAGCGACCTCAAGCCGCTGATGGATTTGATGCTGGAGAAGATTCCGGCGCCGGAATACGACCCGGATCATCCGCTGCAGGCCCACGTGACCAATCTCGACGCCTCTCCGTACGTTGGGCGTCTGGCACTCTGCCGGGTTCACAACGGCACGATCCGCTCCGGCCAACAGATCGCCTGGTGCCGGGCGGACGGAAGGATCGAGCGAGCGACGGTCTCCGAGCTCTACATCACCGAGGCACTGGAGCGGGTGCCCGCCGAGGAAGCTGGACCCGGCGAGATCATCGCCGTCGCCGGGATGGAAGAGGTCACGATCGGCGAGACGCTGGCTGACCCGGCGGACCCCCGGCCACTGCCGGTGATCACCGTCGATGAGCCCTCGCTCTCGATCGTGCTCGGGATCAATACCTCTCCCCTTGCCGGCACCGAGGGCAGCAAGCTGACCGCCCGCCAGGTTCGCGACCGGCTCGATGCGGAGCTGGTCGGCAACGTCTCGATCCGCGTCCGCGACACCGAGCGCCCCGATGCCTGGGAGGTGCAGGGCCGCGGCGAGCTGCAGCTCGTCATCCTGCTCGAGCTGATGCGGCGGGAGGGCTTCGAGCTGACCGCCGGACAGCCGCGCGTGCTCACCCAGGAGATCGACGGCAAGCTGCACGAGCCGGTCGAGCGGCTCTCGATCGACGCTCCTGAGGAGCACGTCGGCACGATCACGCAGTTGCTGGCGGGGCGCAAGGGACGCCTGGAGCAGATGGCCAACCACGACACCGGCTGGGTGCGGATGGAATACCTGGTGCCGGCGCGTGGGTTGATCGGCTTCCGCACCGAGTTCCTCACCGAGACCCGCGGCACCGGCGTGATGCACCACGTCTTCGAGGGCTGGGAGCGCTGGGCCGGAGAGCTGCGCCTGCGTCCCACCGGCTCGATCGTCGCCGACCGGCGCGGCAAGTCCGCCGGCTACGCGCTGATCGGACTGCAGGATCGCGGCACTCTCTTCGTCGGGCCCGGCGAGGAGGTCTACGAGGGGATGATCATCGGCGAGAACGCCCGTGCCGAGGACATGGACGTCAACGCCACCAAGGAGAAGCAGCAGACCAACATGCGGGCGGCCAGCGCCGATGTGCTGGAGCGCATGGCGCCGCCAAAACGACTCTCCCTCGAAGCGGCGGTCGAGTTCCTGCGCGAGGACGAGTGCGTCGAAGTCACGCCCGAGTCGGTGCGACTGCGCAAGGTCGAACTCGACAAGCTGAAGCGCCAGAAGGCCGCCCGCCAGGGCAGCCGCGTCGCCTAGGTCGTCCGGCCGTCGCGCGGGGGTAGCTCGCAGCAGAGCATCGCCGATAGCGCCGGGAAGCCGGCTTCGCCGCTCTCGGCAAGGCGTTCCGCGCTGGCTGCTTCAACGGCAAAGACGGCCTGCAGGGCGTCGGCGTGGATGCGGCACAGATCCTTCCAGCCCTGCTCGTCGACCTGGGGGATGGTGCGACTCCCGTGGGCATCCTGGCGCGCGGTGAAAGTCCCCTGCTCGACCGCATCGCGAGCGTCCGCGTCGATCATGTCGATGATCCAGGTCGTCAGCCGCCTCTGTTCTTCGTCGCTGAAGGTCGCCCACTCCTCGTCGTCCCACAGCGTGCGCACGAGCGCCCGGTAGTGCGGCTCGACAGCACCCCGGTTCAGCACCTCGCCGACTACCTCGATCATGCCCGCGTCATGCAGCTCATCCAAGTGGCGACCAGCCGTGCTCTCACTAACCTCGAGCGCCTCAGCCACCTCACTTGCACCAGCGGATCGTTCGTTGAGGAAATTCAGCGCTTGGAGCCGAACTGGATCGGAGGCGAGATGGATTAGTCGCCGGTCGATCATCGGTCCACCTTAGCCGCCGCGGCCACTCAGAAAAAGAGCCGCCGGACACTTTGCCCGGCGGCTCTCTGATTAGGGCCCCTGCCCTACTAAGCGATGTGGTGCGACTAGACCGTGGCGGCTGCCTGCTCGGACTGGCTGCCCTCGGACTCCTTGGCGGCCTTCGCCTCGGCCTCGGGCGTGGGCTCCCCGACAGCGCGCGGCAGCAGCACTTCTTTGGCGATCACCAGGCGCTGGATCTGGCTGGTGCCCTCGTAGAGCTGCATGATCTTGGCGTCGCGCATCAGCTTCTCGACCGGGTACTCCTTGATGAAGCCGTAGCCGCCGTAGACCTGCACGGCGTCGACAGCGATCTCCATCGCCGAGTCGGCGGCGAAGCGCTTGGCCATCGAGGAGACCTTGCTGTTGCGCACGCCCTGGTCGAGCATGACTGCCGAGCTCCAGACCAGCAGCCGGCCGGCCTCGACCTTCGTCGCCATGTCGGCGATCATGAACTGGATCGCCTGGTGCATCGCGATCGGCACGCCGAACTGAACCCTTTCCTTGGAGTACTCGGTGGCGTACTCGAGCGCCGCGCGGCCGATGCCGACGGCCATCGCCGAGACGCCGGGGCGGGTGCGGTCGAGGGTCATCATCGCCAGCTTGAAGCCCTTGTTCTCCTCGCCGATCAGGTTCTCGGCCGGGATCTCGACTTCATCGAAGGAGATGGTCGCGGTGTTGGAGGCCCGCTGACCCATCTTGTCCTCCTTCTTGTCGACGCTGACCCCGGGGAGGTCGGCATCGACGACGAAGGCGCTGATCCCGCGATGTCCGGCCTCGGGGTCGGTCTTGGCGTAGACGGTGAACCAGTCGGCGTAGGTGCCGTTGGTGATGAAGCACTTGGAGCCGCTGATGACGTACTTGTCGCCCTTCTTCACGGCCTTGGTCTTCATCCCACTGACGTCGGAGCCGGCGTCGGGCTCGGTGAGGCAGAAGGAGGCGAGCTTCTTGTCTTCGGTCAGCATGCCGAGGTACTTCTTCTTGGTCTCCTCGGAGCCGCCGAGGGTGATCGGCGCAGAGGCGAGGCCGTTGGCCATCAGCGAGGTGCCGATGCCCGAGCAGCCCCAGCCCATCTCCTCCTCGATCAGGCAGCCGGAGAGGTAGTCGAGGCCGGGCCCGCCGTAAGCCTCAGGGATGTGGGTGTTCATCAACCCGACTTCCCAGGCCTGGTCGATGATGTCCTGGGGCCAGGTGCCGTCCTTGTCGTACTCCCAGGCGACCCTGCGGATCTCTTTCTCCGCAAAGTTGTGCGCGAGCTCGCGCAGGTCTTTCTGCTCGTCGGTGAGGGTGAAGTCAACCACTGGTCGAGGCTCCTTCTTGGTCGTTGCGTAAGCCTTGGAAAGCGGCCTCGCCACGGGGCGACGACCACCGATTGACTGGTCAGTCAACCAAGCCCGAAGGGTACCGGATAGCGGCGGCAGAGCGAAAGCCCTTACCCTTGGGCGGTGGTCTGGCCGACGGCACTGACCTATTTGCAGAGCGGCTACGTGCTTGCCGCGATCACGCTTTTCGTCCTCCCGATCGCGGCTTTTTCGTTCGCCCGCTCTGGACCAGCCTGGAAAGAGCTCGGCAAAGGCCGCTTCGGCGTCATGCACTCGATGCCACCACCGCGAATGGCCCAGCCCTCGCCGGAGATTGACCTGGCGATCCAGGCTGCCGAGGCTCGGCAGATGCTGGAGGCGAAGTCCTACCGGCGCACTCAGCGTGGCGAGGAGCCGCTCGACGTCGAGGCCGAGATGACTGCCCTGCTCGACTCCGAGCTGAGCGGCAAGACGAGCAAGAAACGCGATCTCGACGAGAAACTGCGGGCCGAGGTCCGCGAGCTGGTCGTCGCCCGCAACGAACGGCGAATGCGCCGCGGCGAGGAGCCGCTCGACGTCGAGGCCGAGGTCGAGCGCCAGGTCGCCGATTTCATAGGATTGGGCGCCTGATGGCCGGCGCCGCCGAGGAGAACCTCTACGAGGTCGAGGAGCTGCTGATGCAGCCCGGGACCTACTTCAACCCGCAGACCGAGGTGCTGGTCGTCGTCGACGACTCGACCTCGCTCGACCAGGAGGTCTTCAACATGGAGGCCTACGAGGGCGCCGAGTGGGTGCGCATCTCCGACGAGGTCCCGGTCGACGAAGACGGGCGAGACCGGGTGCTGGAGAGCTTCCAGACCAGCTACCACCCTGGCTCCACCGGCTCGATCTCGGAGACCGCACTGGAGCAGGGCGACGACGAGCTCGACGAGGACGAGGACGGCCAGGACCCCGGCCGCGAGGACCTCGAGTAGATGCTCGAAGCGGGAGCGAGCGCGCCCGACTTCACCCTGCCCGACCAGGAGGGCAACGAGGTCAGCTTCTCCGACCTACGCGGCGAGACCGTCGTCCTCTACTTTTACCCGCGGGCGGATACCCCTGGATGTACGACGCAGGCCTGCAGCGTGCGCGATCGCAGCGGCGACTACAAGGCGGCCGGAGCCCGCGTCATCGGCATCTCCCCCGACAAGGTCGATGCCGTCGACAAGTTCGCGCGCAAATTCGACCTTGACTTCACCCTCCTGGCCGACGCCGACCACGCCGTCGCCGAGGCCTACGGCACCTGGGTCGAGAAGTCGATGTACGGCAAGAAGTACATGGGCGTGCAGCGCGCCACTTTCATCGTCGGCGCCGACGGCAAGATCGCCAAAGTCTTCCCGAAGGTGTCGCCGAAAACGCACGACGACGTCGTGCTGAAGGCCCTCGCCGAGCTCGCCACGGTTTAGCGCCTCAGGCGCCCCCGGCGACGAAGACGATGAAGGCCACGTAGAGGACGAACCACCCTGCCACCGCGGGTAGCTCGAAGCGCCCGCGCCGGTGCAGGGCCTCGTAGGCGAGCAGGCCGCCGGCGAGGCCGAGGCCAACGGAGACGGCCGCGTTCGTGCTCAGGTCCCAGTCGGTGAAGACGAGGCCGATGCCGACTGGGATCGTCGACTGGAAGACCATCGCGCCGCTGACGTTGCCAAGCGCCAGCGAGTCCTTGCCG
Source organism: Solirubrobacterales bacterium (assembly GCA_033856195.1). Lineage (GTDB taxonomy): Bacteria > Actinomycetota > Thermoleophilia > Solirubrobacterales > 70-9 > VRUE01. Next base: position 50,968 of record JAWVFL010000085.1, read on the forward strand.
TCGCGAATCCAGAAGAAGCTGTTGACCTTCTCCGGCAGCTCGGTCGCCAGCGGGGCGAGGACGAGCGCCAGGACGACAGCCTCGACACCGAGGCTCTCAGCGATGTGGAGCAGGGACTCGACGAAGAGGTGGGCGCCGGCGACCATCGCCCCGAGGCCAACCAGCAGCTGGAGCACACAGAGGGCGAGGGCGGGATCGCGGCGGCGCTCCTCGCGCCGCTCGAAGACCAGCGGCGCGAGCGTCTCTTCGTCTTGAACCGCCCCGGCACTGCGTAGCGTGCGCCAGATGTAAAGCGGGTAGGCGAGGATCACGGCGATCCCGATCGGGATGCGCAGAGCATCCGGCGCGCCCCACGAAAGGGCCAGTGCGAGCGCGAAGAAGGCGAGGAAGAAGAGCAGGTCGCGCTCGAGCGTCGGCCTGTGGGCGTCCAGCTCGACCCCTTGCTCACGCCGCCCCCGGTAGAGATATGCGAAGAGTCCGACCAGGCCCATAGCCAGCGTGGCAAGCAGGAAGGGAGCGCCCACGATCGCTCCGATCGCCACCTGGTCCGCTCCCTCGGTGGCATCGAGCAGCGCGACGATCGCGATCAGCGTCTCTGGCATTGCCGTGCCGACGGCGGCCAGCAGGCTGCCGACGGCGCCCTCGCCAAGCTCCATCTTGTGCCCGATCCACTCGACCGCGTTGGTGAACAGCAGCGCCCCGGCGAGGATCACCGCGAAGCTGACCAGCAGGAGCAGGGCGTCCGCCACGCAGACAGCCTAGGCGTAGTAGAAGGCGATGCCGAAGACCGCGTAGACGGCGAGCAGCTGCACGCCCTCGAACCAGGTCGACTCGCCGTCCTGGGTGACGTAGTTGGCGATCAGGATCGCGATCAGGATCGCGCCGAGCTCGAAGCCGTTGAAGACGAGGGCCAGCGGATGCGGGCCGATGAAGAAGGAGGCGAGGACGAGGATCGGAGCGACGAAGAGCGCCACCTGGGCGCTCGAGCCGATCGCGATGTTGACCGAGAGGTCCATCTTGTTCTTCATCGCCACCAGGACCGCCACCCAGTGCTCGGCCGCGTTGCCGACGATGGCGACGACGATCACGCCGATGAAGAACTCGGAGAGCCCGACCGCCTGCGATGCCTCCTCGATCGAGCCGACCAGCACCTCCGACATCAGGCCGACCAGCACCCCCGCGCCGGCCAGAGCCAGCACGGACTTGCGGGTCGACCAACCCAAGCTGTCCTCGTCGCCGTACTCGGGGTTGAAGATCGCTCGATGAGTCTTCAGCGAGAAGAAAAGGCCGGTGACATAGGTGAAGATGAGGACGATCGCCACCGCCAGCGAAAGATGCTCGACGGTCGAGCCATAGTTGACGGTCTCGGCGCCCGGCGAGGGCAGGCCCTTGCCCTCGACAAGCTCGAAGATCGCCGGCATCAGCAACGCCGCAGCGGCAAGCAACAGCATCGAGGTCTGCACGCTGGCCCCGGTGCGGCTGAAGGTCTGTTTGTCGCGTTTCAGGCCGCCAAAGAGCATCGCCGCGCCGAGCACGAGCAGGATGTTGCCGATGATCGAGCCGACGATCGAGGCCTTCACCACCTCCTGGAGGCCCTCCTTGAGCGCGAAGAAGGCGATGATCAGCTCCGGCGCGTTGCCGAACGTCACGTTGAGGAAGCCGCCGATGCCGGGCCCGGTCTGCGCGGCGATGTGCTCGGTGGCCTCGCCCATCACCGCGGCGGTGGGGATCACGCCCAGCGCGGCTGCGCTGAACACGAGCAGCGGCGCGGCGTGCGCGAACTCCAGCGCAACCGCGATCGGGATGAAGATGCCTAGGTAGTGGACCGGCCGCAC
>JAWVFL010000086.1:0-91366 GCA_033856195.1 Solirubrobacterales bacterium
CTCGTCAATTCGACTTCTTCTCCTCCTCCCCCCTCGGGGGGAATAACGCGTGGCGGCCGCTGAGCCGCGAGAACAGCACGGAGAGGAAGCGAAATTGCGAGCAGGAGGTAGTTGTGTCATCGATGCCATTCCATAAGTACGCGCCCTACCCACGGGTCGAGCTACCGGAGCGGACCTGGCCGGATAGGCGTATCACCGCCGCGCCGGTCTGGGCGAGCGTTGACCTCCGAGACGGCAACCAGGCGCTGGACCCGCCGATGGACACGGACCGCAAGCGACGCCTGTTCGATGTGCTGGTGAACCGCGTCGGCCTGAAAGAGGTAGAGGTTGGCTTTCCTGCCGCGGCAGAGGCGGAGTTCGAGTTCATGCGAATCCTCGCGACCGATGAACTGATCCCCAGCGACGTGACGGTGATGGTCCTGACGCAGGCGCGCGAGGAGCTGATCGCCAAGACCTTCGAGAGCCTCGACGGGCTGCCGCGAGCGATCGTCCACCTCTACAACTCGACCTCGACCACCCAGCGGCGGGTCGTCTTCAAGCTGGATCGCGCCGGCGTTCGCGAAATCGCCGTCGAGGGAGCGAAGCTCTGCCGGGAGCTGGCCGAACAGCGGCCCGATCAGGACATCCGCTTCGAGTACACGCCCGAGAGCTTCACCGCGACTGAGCCGGAATACGCGCTGGAGGTGTGCGAGGCGGTGATGGACGTCTTCGAGCCGACGCCGGAGCGCAAGCTGATCCTCAACCTTCCTGCCACTGTCGAGCTCTCGACTCCGAACCTCCACGCCGACGTGATCGAGTGGTTCTGCCGCAACGTCTCCCGCCGCGACTCGGTGATCGTCAGCCTGCACCCCCACAACGACCGCGGCACCGCGGTCGCCGCGACGGAGCTGGCCCTGATGGCCGGGGCCGAACGGGTCGAGGGCACTCTGTTCGGCAACGGTGAGCGCACCGGGAATGTCGACCTCGTCACCCTGGCGCTGAACCTGATGACCCAGGGGGTCGACCCCGAGTTGGACTTCTCGCGGATCAACGAGGTTCGCCGGGACGTCGAATTCTGCAACCGGATGCCGATCGGCGAGCGCCATCCCTACGTCGGCGATCTCGTTTACACGGCGTTCTCGGGCTCCCATCAGGACGCGATCAAGAAGGGCATGGAGGCGATGCAGGAGCTGCCGGATCCGAAGAATGCGATCTGGGACGTGCCGTACCTGCCCTTCGACCCGAAGGACGTCGGCCGCAACTACGACGAGGCCGTGCGCGTGAACTCTCAGTCGGGCAAGGGCGGCGTCGCTTACATAATGCGGGCCGAGCACGACCTAGAACTTCCCCGCCTGCTGCAGATCGAGTTCTCCCGTGTCGTCCAGCGGGAAGTCGATGCGTCCAACGCCGAAATCACCGCCGAGCAGCTGATCAAGCTGTTCCGCCTCGAGTACATGGGGCATCCCGACGCGGTGCTGGTCAATCATGCCGTCACCAGCAACGACAAGGACCACATCTCGGCGCTTGAGGCGACGCTCCAGTGCGGGGGTGAGCTGGTGCCGATCGCGGGGGAGGGGAACGGCACGATTGCCGCATTCGCTCACGCGATCGAGCAGCTGCTGGACGTAGCGATCAAGGTTCGCGACTACCAACAGCAGACGCTCAGCGACGGGACCGATGCGAAGGCGATCTCCTACGTGAAGCTGAGCATCGGCGACGACACGGCCTGGGGCGTGGGCGAAGACACCGACACCGCGAAGGCTAATTTCGACGCGGTTCTCTCGGCGCTGACTCGCATCCCGGGGGCGCTCGACCGTCTCGCCGGCCGCGTCTCCTCTGGTGGCGGGCAGAAGGCAAGCTCACCGTTGAAGCGTTAGGACCTCTCCGGGGCAAGCCGCGCCTGCTGGCAGAGGCGGCGCGTGTCCTGAAACCAAGCGGGCGCTTCGCCGCTCCGATGTGATCGCAGACGAGGACATGGACGTCACCCCGGACGAGGCGGCCGAGATCATGATCCCCCAGGGCGCTCCCGCAGGGCAGCTGGAACGTAGCCCGCCGACCCAAAGGCATCTAGGCCACCGTAGCCTGCAGAGCTACGCCGATTAGCCCGGCCGCCGCCATTACATAGACGACGGTCAGTTTCGAGTGCCAGCGCTGGAGCGCGGCAAAGGCGCCGAGCGCGATCAGGGCCGTGTAGACGTCGACCACGCTGGTTTCGAGGATCGTCACCGTCACCGCCGCGATCAGCCCGATCACGCCCGCGGCGACGCCGAGCAGGAAGGGGTGGAGGCGCTCATTCTCGGCGACGGCGACGAGCTGGCGATGGAGGAATATCGGGAAGACGAAGGCCGGCAGGAAGATGCCGAGGGTAATCACCAGGGCGCCGGTCAGCCCGCCGGCGATGTAGCCGACGAAGGTGGAGAAGATGATCAGCGGCGCCGGCAGGATGCCGCCCATCGCCAGGCCATCCACAAACTGACTGTCGGTGAGCCAGTGGTGGCTGCCCACGGCGCTTTCTTGGAGAAACGGGATCACGGTGAACGCGCCGCCGAAGGTCAGCAGTCCCGCCTTCAGTCCCTCGAAGAAGATTTCCGCCGTCAGCGAGACCGTGATCGCCCCGGCCACAACGAGCACGACGGCGAGCGGGCCGACTGCAAATGAGTTGGCCCTATGGGTCCAGCGGCGTCCGTTCGTCCACAGCTCGTAGGCGATGCCGGCTCCGAGCAGGACGATGACGAAGCTGGCATCGAGGAACAGGGTTAGGGCCAACCCCGCCGCCGCGATCAGCGCCAGCGGCACGTCGCTGATGAAAGATTTAGAGAGCCGGACGAGGGCGCGGGCGACGAGGGCGCCCACCGCCGCGGTCAACCCGTAGAACAGCTCCTCGAGGTGCCCGGCCAAGTTCGCCTCGACGTAGAGGATCGAGAGGCCCAGCATGAGGATGAAGCCGGGCAGCATGAAACCGAGCCCAGCGAGGAAGCCACCGAGCTTGCCGCCCCGCAGTCGCCCGAAGTAGACACACAGCTCATGTGCCTCCGGGCCGGGGAGGATCTGGTAAACGGCGAGCTGCTTCTTGAACGTCGCCTCGCTGATCCAGCCTTCCTCATCGACGCACTCGCGCTTGATCATCGCGATCTGCGCCGCCGGCCCACCCCAGGCGAGGCAGCCGAACTTGAGGAAGCGGATGAAGATCGAGCGCGGGGAATCGCCCGTAGGACGGGGGCTCACCGTGAGCGGTCTGTCGGAGGCGAGCTGTTCCGGCGGCATGGCGCCGCGATTCTGGCAGGAACGTTTCCACCCGTTTGTCCTGATAGAGCGGCGAGACCCGAGCCCAGGCGGCTCCGCGCTCCTCGCCCAACTGGCTCGCCGCTACACCGTGATCCCGGTCTTGGAGCGGCAGCGTTACACGTTCCGGGTCGGGAATCGGGGACGCGGAGGCGGACACCGACCCGGCCGACCATCTTGTCGCCGTGCTCACCGAGCTCGACCCCGATTGGGAAGAGCACTTCACCTGGCCCCGTTTGCTGCCAGGCCCGAGGTGACAGAGGTGTTAGACCGCACGCTTCGCCTGCTCGATGCTTAAACGGGCGGTATCCGATGCCCTAGTCCGGCAACTTCCAATTCTCAGTCCGGAAACCGGGGTTCGAATCCCCGTAGCGGTATGGCTCGTCTCAAAGCCGATCCCGGTTAGCCGTGTTGCGCCCAACCCGACGACCCTCGGTGACCTTCGAGCGCTGACTGACGATGGACTGATTCAGCAACACGACTCGGTGGTCGAAGGTGGTGTCGTAGTCGACGTCTGGTGCAGATGACAGTGACCTGACGACAGTGCTGACGGCCATGCTGGCGCTCGCTACGGGCGTTCGATCCTCTTCTCGGAGGCCTTGCAGGAAACGACATTGTCACGGATGCAGAGGGCAAACAAATCCTCGATGTTGCCCAAGTACTCATCATCGCCCTGCTGCCTTCTTCGGACTTCAACCTGGCGGGACGATCTGGAATTCCGACCCGAGAGTAAGGCTCTTGGCTTCGCCCTGGCGCGAGTCCGAAGAAGAGTCGGCCCTGACGACGAATCGATATTGGCCTGGCGGCTCATCGGGTGGGATTGTGAAGTTCCAGCACTGGGCCGATGCCCCAGGCCCGAGTCCCAAACCGATTGCGGCTGTGGGTCCCTGTGCGCTGTTCGGGGCTTCGATCCACGCCGTGCCACCGAAGTATTCGACCGAGCGACTCAGCCCGAAGCTCAGGGTCGTTGTGCCGTAGTTGTCCAGACGTGCCGTGACGCGTTCACCCGGCCTGAACGCCGCGCCGTTCAGCGCAAGGCGGGCGTCCAGTTTGGGCTTCAGGACGCGGAGGTATTCGCCGTAGCGGGCGAGTCGCTTGCCCGAGAGATCGGTGAAGGTGATTTCAAGTCGATACAGGGACGGTTTGCCGGCCTTGAAGAGGAAGTCCACCCTTCCCGATGGTTTGTCCTCGTCGGCTCGGAGACGGTTGATCCGGCGCATGATGTGGCCCATTGCTCGGGTGGTCTTGCCCCGCTGGTCCACGCGCATATAGCGCGCCTCCACGATCCAGTTGAGCGGGGGGCTCAGATGGTGACCCGGGAAGTAGGGTGAGTAGGAGAGGGTGTATCCGACTTCGCCGTCTCCCACAACCAGGGGGCCGCTTGACGAGTGGTTGAAAAAGACCCGCGCCGGCCCGAAGGGGAGGCGTTCTGTCACCGGCGCAGCCCGCAGTTCCGCCAGCCGCTTGAGCGGCTTGGCGTAATCGTGAGCTGTCCCTTCGGTGCAGAACCCCGCACTCGCCGTGGCAGGGGCGATCGTTGTGAGAACCGATCCGGCCGCTAGGCCCACCACAAGCATCGCCATGATCTTCCGCATCGCCTTCGCTCAATATATCCTGAGACGTGCTTATGGAGAGTGGTAACAGGAGGCCCGGGCGTTGGGTGAAGTACCTGCTTATGACGACCGTCTCGGTGGGCGCGCTTGCCACGGCACAGCAAACCGCAACGGCGGAGCTGGCATCGCCCGCCTCCCACATCACCTTCGTCGGCCCCACGGTCCGCCCGCTGCCGACCGACCTCGAATTCCTCTCGCCGGACAGTCATCTCACCATTGGCCTGATGAACTGCTACACCGGCTCCTTTCCGGGGCCGATTGAACTTTGCCAGCCACATCTCGTGGCGAGGGAGGGGCCGGACCCGGACGGCCTCTACCACTTCCGCTTCGGCCTCCCCACTGCCGCAGCCGGAGAAGTGCACATCGAAGCCAGATCGTCAACCCCGGACCCGCTCGATGGCGACCGCCTCGTCGTGGTCCTTACGGCTACGACCAGTGGGATCTCGTTCGGTGACGTGCAGACCTGCCTGATGCCCGGCACTCGTCCGAGAGCCGACGGGAACATCGCGTTCGAACTTGGCTACTACAGCCAGACGAACAGCACGGCTGTTGTCTTTCAGCAGGAGCGATTGGGTCGCCGCTGGGCCTCCCCGAAGCTCAAGGCCCTGGCCAACTACCCCGTTGGCGGTAGAAACGGCTTCACCCCCTACCTGCGCCGCATGTTGCGCCTTCGGGTCAGCGGTGAAGACCTGGCGATGGGGGAGGTCCGACTCCGCTATTTCGTGATGAAGGGCAATCACCCGATGCTGGCGCCAAGGCAGCGCGCACGGGTGCTGAAAATGGCTAAGACCTTCTCGAATACCGCCTGCCTGCCACCGGGTGGCATCTAGTATTCGCGTCATGTACATCTTGACCAACCAGCTGGTCGCTTTGCCTGATTCCGCGCTTCCGCTTCCCTGGTACCACCGGGCGCCGCTCGGGCTCACCTCCGGCATACCGGTGTATGTGGCGCTCCAGGCGCGGCAAAAACGACCGTTCGGCGATCTTCTGATCTCCGTGGTGGACCCGGCCAAATGGCCTTTCGTCTCTGAGATCAGCGCCTCGAAGCAGGACGAGCCCGGGGTCCTTGCCGACGTGTACAGCCAGGTTCCGCCGCTGAACATAGTCATCGCAGAGGCAGTCACGGTGGACTCGGGCTCCCGGCATGACGCTCGCCTGGTGCTCGAGCCCTTTCACCTCGATCAGGACGAAGACGAGGTCAAGAAAATGGTCGATGAAGAGACCGGCCGGCTCAAGGAAAAACTGGAGGAAATGGGGTTTGAACCTCCGGACGACCGGCAGATTCACGAAAACGACAATGAGTGGACCTGGGTAAGCGTGGGACGAATCGAGCACGGCTGGCTACACGTCGAGGGGTGGCGCAAAGCCGTCGAGGATCAGGAAATCGAGACCACGGAAGCCCACCTGCACGACCTCAGCATGGCGGTCATATCGGCCGATACGGACCGGCGGATCCTTCGCTATGTGTTTCCACGCAAAGGTGCTGTGACCGTCAGCATCAAACATGCGGATCGACCCGGGACGATGGGAGTGGTCGCCAATGCCCTGGCCAGCAACAAGCTGAACATCCTCAGTTCGCTGTTGCGTCGCGGGCCGACATCGCCGGCGCAGGCGGAGATTGTCGTCGTTGTCGAGCCAACCGACGAGTCGGCCGCGACTGAGGAGGTGGAAACTCGAGTCGAAGATGCGCTCAACGGGCTACCACCCATGCTGATGGTAACTCCCAAGATCTCGGGGCCGATCGATCCGGATTCCGTTCTCTACCCCCGGCGTCCCGATGAGATAGCAGTACGGCCTTCGAAAGAGCTGGGGGCTGCAATCCGCTCTGTGAAAAAGGACCTGCCGGCAGGCAAGTGGCCGATCTTCATTTCGAGGCGCTTTGTCGATTCCACCAGCCACTACAACGATGAAGTGGTGAAAGAGCTTGAAAACGTCCTGGAAGACAACGACTTCATCGCCGTCGAAGCCTTGCCCGAAGCAGGCGCCGATCGCACGGTACCGGACGCCGTGAAGGCAAAGATGTGGGCCAGCAAGGCCGCCATCGTCCTGGTGGTATCGATGCCCGGTGACGACGAGCTCTCCGCATTCTCGGCGAACCTGGCGCATGAGTGGGGATTCATGCAGGGGCAGGGAAAGCCGCTGATGCCGTTGGTTGAGAAGAATCTGTCGTCGAGCATCACCGACAACGCGAACCTGCAAGGGCTCCAGCTCACAACGTTCGACAAAGATCACGCCATGAGCAGCCGCCACCCCGAGTCGATCTACCAGAAGGCCGGCGCCTGGCTGAAGCTGTTGCGCGAGGCCCGTACCGATCCGTAGTGAGAATCGAACAAGTCAATTCAATTCGCCAATATTGACTAAATCGAGTAGTGTCGCGCCAAGGTGAATGGCGGGAACCGGGAGGTGGCTTCGGAGGTCGAATGCGAGCTTGACGCATGGACCAAGCGGGCTGGAGAGCTGCTGCGCGAGGAGTCGAAAGCCTCAGGCCGGGAGATGCTCACCCTCGCCCTGGGGCTGCGAGATGCTCTGGAGTTCGGTCTGGCCCGAAAGCTGCTTCGGCGGGTTCCGCCCGACAGTCTCTCCGGCAAGGAAGCGATCGTTGCCCGCCAGCAGCACGCGGTCTGCACCTACAAGGACCCCGACATCCCCCTTTCCGCCCGGCTCGCCCGCGCGCTCGAGATCCTTGCCGAAGGCGAGGATTTGGCCACCACCGTCAACCAGGAGACCCTGGGAATTGCGGGCGCGATCCACAAGCGGAGGTGGGAGACGACGATGCGCGTCGCCGAGCTCGAGCAGTCGCTCCACTACTACCACCGGGGCTTCGAGCAGGGATTCGACGATCTTGGCTACACGGCTATCAATGCCGCCTTTGTCCTCGATCTGCTGGCTGACACCGAGACGACCAAGCCTGGCTCGTCGGGCGCCGACTCGGACGCCGGCGATGCTCCGCGGCGGGCGGAGGCCGACGAGATCCGGCTCGCAGTCGTCGCCGCTCTCACCGCTAAAGCCGGGGAGACACACGATTGGTGGCTGCGGGCGACCGTCGGCGAAGCGCACTTCGGCCTCGGCCACTACGGCGAGGCCAAGGACTGGCTGGCCTCCTGCGTCGAGCTTGGCGCGCCCGGGTGGATGATCGAGTCAACGGCGCGTCAGATCGGGGCGCTGGCAATCCTGCGCGCTCGCGACTCCGACGACAAACTGAGGCCCGAGGCGCGCGAAGCGCTCGGGGCCCTGCTCGGCGATTACCCGGAGGCGATGACGACGGCTTCCGCCGGCAAGGTCGGGGTCGCCCTTTCGGGCGGTGGCTTCCGCGCCTCGCTCTTCCACATCGGCCTGCTTGCCCGCCTCGCCGAGCTCGACATGCTGCGCCACGTGGAGGTGCTCTCCTGCGTCTCCGGCGGTTCGATCGTCGGCGCCCACTACTACCTCGAGGTCCAGCATCTGCTCGAAGGCAAGCCCGAGGGCGAGATCGGCCGCGACGACTACGTTGAGATCGTCGAGCGGATCGAACGCGACTTCCTCGCCGGGGTCCAGGAGAACATCCGGACCCGCGTGGTCGGCAACGCGCGATCGAATCTGAAGTCCGCCTTCGATCCAACCTGGACCCGCACCCGCCGCGCCGGCGAAGAGTACGAAGGGCGGCTATACGCCCGGGTCGGCGACGGCAACAAGGGGCCCCGCCACATGACCGACCTGCTGGTGCAACCGCTCGAGAAGGCCGAAGCCGAGACTGGGAGCGAGCGCCGGTTCAACCCCAAGCGCGACAACTGGCGGCGGCGCTGCAAGGTGCCGATCTTGGTCCTCAACGCCTCGACCCTGAACACGGGCCATAACTGGCAGTTCACGGCGAGCTGGATGGGCGAGCCGCCGGCCGTCGTCGACGAGGACATCGACCCGAACACCCGCCTGCGGCGGATGTACTACGACGATGCGCCGGAGGATTGGCAGCGGGTGCGCCTTGGTGACGCCGTGGCGGCGTCGGCCTGCGTGCCGGGCCTGTTCGAGCCGCTGGTGCTGGACAAGCTCTACGAGGGGATGAGCGTCGAATTGGTCGACGGGGGCGTGCACGACAACCAGGGGATCGCCAGTCTGATCGAGCAGGAGTGCAGCGTGATGATCGTCAGCGATGCCAGCGGCCAGATCAAACTGCAGGAGGCGCCGGGCCGCGGGCCGATCGCCGTGCCCCTGCGAGCAAGCAGCATCCTCAGCGCTCGCGTCCGCGAGGCGCAGCTTCGCGACCTGATCGCGCGTCACGCGTCATCTGCGCTGCGCGGGGTGATGATGATCCATCTGCGCAAGGGCCTCAGCGAGCCGCCCACCAACTGGATCGGCTGCCGCGACCTCTACGACCCCGCGGACGACGTCACCCACGACCGCCGCGAGACCGGCCATGACGTTCCCGCCGAGATCCAGCGCCTGCTTGCCGGGATCAGGACCGACCTCGACGGCTTCTCTGACATGGAGGCCTACACGCTGATGCTGAGCGGCTACCGGATGGCCGAGCGTTCCTTCGATCGCGCCATCTCGGGATTCCCGGTCGACGACTCTCCTCCGCACCGCTGGAAGTTCCTCGCAGTCGCCGGCGCGCTCGAGGAGTCGGACCCGCGCCACGGGCGGCTCCAGCGAGCGCTCGCGGTCGGTGCCGGACGCTGGCTGAAGGTTTGGCAGCTGTACCCGCCGCTGAAATGGGCCGGGCTCGCCTCGGTCGCGTTCGGGGGCCTCGCGCTGCTGGTCCTGCTTTGGCTCGGGCGCGGGGCAACGATCCTGACTCCGGGGGCCCTGTTGGCGATCGCCGCGGTGGTCGCGATTGTCTTCGGTCTGACCAAATGGCTGGCGCCCCGCCTCGACCTGGTCGGCACCGTGCTCGGGTCTGTTGCCAGCCTCGTCCTGGTGCTCGCCTCTATCCCGGCTTTCGTCCAGCTGCGGCTGCTCGACCGCCTCTACCTCCGCTACGGACGGGTGGAAGCGGACTGATGGCTTTCGAGCACGGCTGTTTCATCAGCCACGTCCACGCCAAAGAGGCCCTGATGCGGGAATTCGTCGACGAGCTCGCGAAAGCGCTGCGGAGCGAGCTCGAGCCATTGATCGGCGACTTCGTCAAGGACACCGTCTACCTGGATGAGGAACGCCTCAAGGGTGGCGAAAAATTCAACCTAGCTCTCGCTCGCGCGCTTTGCGCCAGCGCCTGCTGGGTGATGGTCTACGTGCCCCAGTACTTCCGGCGCCCCTACTGCCAGCGCGAGTTCCGGGCGATGCAGATCCTCGAAGAACGACGCTTGACGGACATTGGGCTGGAACCGCACAAAGGCATGATCATTCCGATCATCCTGCGCGGAGAGCGGGAGCGGCTCCCCAACGGGCTCGGCGAAGAGGTCCACTGCCTCGAATTCAGCCGCTTCTCGACCTCGAACAGCGAGATCATCCGGCACGAGTCGTTCATCGATCAGATCGCCGAGCGCGCGGCTTTCATCGAGGAAGTCTTCCAGCTCGGCAACGGTCTGACCGAGGACTGCAGTCAGTTTTCGATCCCTGAGTTGGAGGAGATTCCCGCCGTCGTCGCCCCGAAGCAGGGGTTCCCGGGAAGGCCGGATCCTCCCCCTCAGGAGCAGGATGCCCGATGAGCCCAGAGGGGAAAGTGATCACGTTCTATTCCTACAAGGGAGGGACCGGGCGCACGATGGCCCTCGCCAACACCGGCGTCAAACTCGCCCGCGACCTGACCGACGGCGGCAGGGTCCTGATGTTGGATTGGGATCTGGAGGCGCCCGGCCTGTGCAGTTTCTTTCCCGAGCTGGAGCTGCCCGATTCCCCGGCGGCGAAGACTCCTGGGGTGCTCGAGATCTTCGAAGGGCTGGACGCGCTCGTGCGCAAGGCGCCCGCCCTGTCCGAAGAGCTGATGCCCGCGCTCGTGAGGGAGCTCGACCTCGACCGCTTCATCGTCCCCACCGCCGAGCCCTCCCTCGACCTGATCAGGGCCGGCTACCTCGACGAGAGCTACCGGATGCGGGTCAGTGACTTCGACTGGCCCGCCCTCTTCGATTCCGCTCCGATGGTGTTCAAGGCTTTCGCCGACGAGCTTGCCTCCCGCTACAGCTACGTCCTGATCGATTCGCGAACGGGCATCTCCGATGCCGGCGATGTCTGCACGTCGCTGCTGCCGGAGCGGCTGGTGGTTGTGTTCACCCCGAATCAGCAGAGCCTCACCGGCGTGGTCGACCTGGTCCAGCGTGCAACCACCTACCGCAGCCAGTCTGCCGACCTGCGCCCCCTGATCGTCTTCCCGCTTGCATCCCGAGTCGAGATGAGTGAGGAGGAGCTGCGGCGCCGGTGGCGCCACGGCGACGACGATGGGACGAAGCTCGGGTACCAGCGTCAGTTCGAGCAGCTCTTTGAGGAGGTCTACGACCTTCCCACATGCCCCCTCGAGCAGTACTTCGACGAGGTCCAGATTCAGCATGCCGCCCGCTACGCCTACGGCGAGCAGGTGGCTGTGCGCGACGAGCAACCCCACCGCCTCTCGCTGCGGCGGAGCTACGAGCAGTTCGCCCGGGCCCTGCTCAACCCGAAGGGTCCCTGGAAGTTCGAAAAGGAAGCGACCCCGAGCATCCACCCACGCGACGACGAGAGGTCCGAAGAAGTCCTCGGGCTGATGCGCCGAGAGTCCAGCGCCCATGGGGAAATGGCCCGCCGGTCGAGGGCACGTAATACCTTCCTGCTCGTAGGCGAGGTGGCCCTGGCGGTCGCCGCGGTTGTCGGCGCGGCCATCTACTGGATCGTCGAATCGGTCGAACCGGAATCGTCGATCAGCCTCGCGAACGAGGTGCTGCCGCTGCTGCTCATCGGCGTCATCATCGTCGCCGCTGTCGACTTCTTTCGCCGCATGCTTGCCTTTGACAAACGATATGAGGCCCATGCCCGCGCCGCCAACGCGATCAAACGCGAGGCCTCACTATTCGAAAGCAGTGCGCGACCGTATTCGAGGGTCGACGAGCCGACCGCGATGCTCACCGAACGTTTCGAGGGCATCCTGACGGAGTACGAGGACGCCATGCTCACGCGGGGGTACTCTCCGCGGATATTCGACCGGCTGAGCTCTGATCGCACGGAGAGGCACCGGTCTGACTGAGAGCGGGATGATGGCGACGTGATACTCGTCTTTGCCGGACGGCGACCGGGCAGCGATGCCTTCCCCGAAGAGAACGTCGGCGCCGTCGCCGAGCAGGCGCGCGGGCTGGTCGCCGAGCTGGGGCCGCGGCTGGCGATCGGCAGCGCCGCCGCCGGGGCCGACCTGCTCACCGCCGAGGCCGCGCTGGAGGCCGGGGCCAGAATCGAGGTCCTGCTCGCGGGCGACAGGGACCGTTTCCGGAGCGAATCGGTGGACGACAAGGGCGCGCCCTGGCCCGAGCGGTTCGACCGGATGCTCGACAACCACGCGGTGACGGTGACCGAGGTGGCGCGCGTCGAAGATGCCGACGCCTCCTACCGCGCCGTGACAGCGGCGATCGTTGAGCGGGCCGAGCGGCTCGCCGAAGAGGGGGAGAGGGTCACCTTGCTGGCACTGAGCAGTCCTCGCGGGGGAAAGGTCGACCACACTGAGGAGCTGGTCGCCCTGGCCAGGGCGCGAGGCTGGCGGGTCCTGCGCATCGACACCGCCCGCCCGGCGCCGGCGGCCTGAGGAGTTCGGCTCCCGCTAGACGGGGACGGCGTTGGCCGCCGCGTGCCAGACCTTGATCCAGTCGGGTTCGTCACGCCATTCGAGGTTCAATTGGCGGTACGCGGCGAGGAATTTCGGCAACGCTGTCAATACCTCGGGCAGTGGCGGCGCCACCACGGCGTGTTCGAGGGTCTGCAGCCAGGACATCACTCGGGTGCAGACGATCGTCGGTTTGCCATCGTGGCGCTTGAGGTCATAGCCCGCGAGGTCTGAGGCGAACTGGTTGTAGGGGTGTACCTCCGGGGCCAGGGCCAGCCACTGGTGATCGTTTTCGGAGCTCGTCGTCGCGTAGCCGTTGGCAATCGCCACGCCGAGCTCGAGCGGCATATTGAAGCGAGCCAGGTTGAAAGCGCCTTCCCCTTGGCAACGGGAGAGGTCGTGAATCGAGTAGAGGCTGTCGCTCATCGCCCGCAGGATCCTCGTCATCCGCGGTACACCGACGAGTCCGAGGTCATCCGCGGTGCGGGGCAGCAAGCCGCTGCAGACGACGCCGAAGACGATCGCCGCACGGGCATCGCTGAAGCCTCTGTCGAAGGGGCAGTTGATAAACACGCTGCGCTGACGCGCGTTGGCGCTTTCGAGCAAAGCGGCAAACGTCGATACCGGCGCGCTCACGTCTGCTGTCGCGCCGCCTTGCGATACGCCGCCACCGTGGGATGGTCCGGGCCCAGCAGGGGCTCGGCCAGGCCCTGCGCGTAGTCGAAGAGCCTCTGCGCGGACTCGCTGTCGCCGGTGCCCTCGACCGCCTGCCCGGCCCGGAACGCGAGCGCGGCTGTGGTGAACTCATCGACGTCCGATCGAGCACTTTCTCCCGTGGCGCTGAGAAGGAGCGCCGCCGCCTCGTTCACCCTGCCGACCCGGCTGAGCGCATCGCCGAGGCAGTAGGCGGTGGATACCCGTTCCTGCGGGCTGACGGCGGGGCTCTCGACCAGGAGCCGCCGGGCGAGTTCGAGTGGCTCGATCGCGTCCTCGGCGTCCTCGAGGTGCAGTCGGAGCATGCCGACCCTGCCCAGCAGCCCGGCCAGCCGCTGTCCGTCCCCCGTGGTGCGACCCCGGTCGAGCGCGCGTTCGGCGGCGGCAAGCTCTACTCGCAGCGCCCCCTCCTCGCGCGGTTGCTCGGCTGCCGTTTGAAGGTCCTGCTCCAGCCGCTCGCTGAGCCCAGACGTGTACTCACGTTGGATGCGTCGGCGGCCCTCCAGCGACTCGAAGACCATCGTTATTGCGCGCTCCCATTCATCGCGCCCACCCGACGCATCAGCCGCGAGCGTGTCACGCAGAAACGGCGGCGGCGGCCGATGGCCGAGCTGCACGGGAATCAACTGCACGTGCGGATCCATCGAGCGCCGCTCCAGCAGTTCGCTCCACTCCAAGCGCCGCCAGGACGAGGGCGGGGTGTCGGTGAGAACGATCACCGCGTGTGTCGCCCGGTTCAGCTCCAATCGATGCCGCTCCGCCAGATTCTCGCCGACCTCGAAGTCCTCGGGAGTCCAGGCTCCGATCTCGCGCGCCGCAAGCCACTCCTTCAGGGCGCGGGCGAATTCCACACCATCCTTTTCGCAGGAGATAAAAATTTGACGATTCACTATTAGAAATCTCTCATATGAGGGTCTGTCTCGCTCATGGGCATGGTGGCACGCTACGAAGACGGGGTTTCGAATTGAGGGGCGTTCGGGTAACTCTCGCCGCTACGCACAAGAACCCCAATGAACGGAGGAAGCACGATGGCCGACTTGAACGAGCGTGACGCGAAGCTGGTCCAGTACTTGAGCGAGGCCTATGGCAAGGAGCGGGAGCTGGAGACCGCTCTACAGACGCACATTGCGATGACGACCAGGGCGCCTTACAAGAAGCGCCTTCGGGAGCATTTGCGGGAGACCAAACGTCACGCGAAGGACGTCGAGCGCCGGATCAAAAAACTGGGCGGCGGGGGGCAGAAGGCGCAGACCGCGGTCGGTAAGGCAATGGCCGCGGCGAAGGGCCCGCTGCATGCGGTGCGCGGCACGGGCGAGCAGGAGAAGATGCTCAAGAACGCCAAGACCGAGTACTTCAACGAGCACGAGGAGATCGCCACCTACCTGGCGATCGAGATCCTGGCGGAGAAAGTCGGCGACGCTGAGACGGCGAAACTTGCCAGGGGGATCAGGCGCGAGGAGGAACGGATGGCGAAATTCCTCGAGGGCCAGATCAAGGCGCTGACCGGCGCGGTCGTCTCCGAGGCGGTCCCACGGAATCAGCGGGCCGTCAAAGCCAAACGTGCTCGAAAACGAGCCGCCCGTTCTCGCAGCTGAGCAGTCCCATCGAGCATCGAGGCGCGCGACGCCGCTCGGTCGGACTGCCCGGGTTGAAGATCTGGAAGCCGTTCTTCTCCTCATGCAGGGGCAGATGGCTGTGGGCGAATATGACCGCGTCGGCCTGTGGGAAGCGCGAACGCAGCCGGGCAAGACGGCCTTGCGTCGCACCCGCGTCATGAGTGATGGCGATCGTCCGCCCGCAATGCTCGATTTCCAGCGTGGACGGCAGCGATCTCTGTAGCGACAGTTCGTCAATATTGCCGCAGACCGCATGAACGGTCGTGCAAAGAACCTTGAGCTCTTCAAGCACGGATGCGCTGGTCAGGTCGCCGGCATGGATCACAGCCTCCGCACAGGTCAGGATCTCGATGCACCTCTCTGGAAGCCGCCGCCGACCCTTCGGCATATGGGTATCCGCGACGATCGCGATCACGTTTAAGGCGCCTGTGTCGCGGGGTCAGGCGGTTTGCTCAGCGCCGCGAGCCCTGTCGATCGCCGAACTGAGTTCCGCCCGGATCGTACGGGCACGGATCGCCCTCATTGCTTCGATCGTCCGCGCAAGCGACGGCGTGGGGCGCGGCCGCAAGGTTGTCCTGGGCTTTGTCTCTCGAGGCACCTCCCTCGCTTACCCGTTTATTCGGAACGTTGAAACACTGAACTCAGGGATGTGTGCTTGGTTCACCCGTTTTCGCCTGCGAAGCACGGGGTATCGAACCGCACATGGAACGAAACCATTCCAACCCAGGCAATCCCGAAGACAAGGCCGCACGCGAACCCGGTGACCTTTCCGAGGATTCTCATCCGCACAAAGTGCTCAGCAACCCGGTCGAGGATCCCGATCCAACCGAGTGGCCCGATCCATACGACAAGCGCGAGGACCCGCGCGATCCGCCCGACCCGGACGGCCGGCCGTTCGGTGAGCAGCCTCATCCACCCACCGGAAGCACGAGCACGAGCGAACCGCACCCATCGCAAGATCCCGAGGCTGAGGACCGCTGGGAGGCGCCGAAGCGGGACAAGCTCGACGATTAGATGGAGATCAAGATGACCGCCGCGACGAGAGCGACCGGCGTGCCCAAGAGGCTGATGCGGGCGAGGAAGCGGCTCCACATACCCTCATAGCCGACACTCTGGAAGAGGAAGAGGCCGACGACGTGGGCAAGGTTGAGCAGCGCCATCCCGGTGGCGATCAAGACGGTTGCGGCGGCAGCTCCGCCGAGGCGACCTTCCTCAAGATCGTGGCCGTTCGCGTCACCGACGGCCTTGGTGGCGAGGACGCCCAGCAGCAGGGTCCCGATGACCGCGACCACGATCCCAAACACGTCGCGGGCGCTGAGCGGCGGCCAGTTTCCCGATGGACGCCAGCCGCGCTTGCGACCAGCCCCAGCTTGCGTGTGCTCGACGTCGAGGACGTGAGGCTCGGCGGCTTTATCGACGACTAGCTCGGTGACGGGCATCTCGAGATCCCGTTCTGCCTGCTCGAGCAAACCCTTCTCAGGGAACGCGCCGTCGCTGTCTTGGTGCGCGACGACGATGATTTGATCGGGGTGAAACTTGAGCACCTCGTCCTGGATCGCTAGAAGCGGATCTGAGTCGCCGACCTCGCCCTCGGCGGCGATGCCGGCGCCGCGCAGTTCCTCGAGGGTCCGCCGCAGCCGCTCTTCGGCTGGCTGAATCGCGCCATCGACGTCCCCGAGCATGTACTTGACGCCAGAGTTCGGCATCGCTGGAGCGACAACAAAGACCTCATCGATGCGGTTCTCAAGCTGATGAAGAAGTCCGTCCCTCAACTCGGCGCCAGTAACGGTTTCGTTGGCGACAACAAGCGCCCGCGATCGTTTGTCTGTCCTCTCAGATCCGTCTGTCGCAGTAGTAGCCATGCCCTGGCTTTACCCGTTGGGCCAGAGTGCAAGCGTCTACGGTGACGGCATTCGCAGGACAGCATCGTCGCTTGGGCGACTGTGTTCCAAGTATGCGATGAGAGACAACGAGCGCCGGACCGATATTGCCCTGGCTCTGCTTGCCACCGCCTCGATCGCAGGCATCGTCTTGATTGGCCGAACCGCTTAAGGCAAGGGTCTTTCCGCCCGGTGCTTGACGCGGGCAAGCAGGCGGCGGGTGAGGAGGACGTGGCCGCGAGTGCCGATCACCAGGGCCCGGTAGGCGCGGCCCTTGAGCCCGGGAAATGCCGCACGGGTCTCGGCACGAAGGTTGGTGCCTTTCCGATCGTCGTCGTCAAGTCGAAAGATCAGCGCGTAGTCGGAATACCGGTGCCTGCCGGCGAGGGCCAATTCCCGCGGGCGCTCGGCGGTCTCGACGTGGAAGCCCGGCAAGGTCGAGCCGGAAGCGAGGGGACGCGGCCCCGAAGCGGCTACGTCGGCGCAGCCAAGGAGACGCGAAGCTCGGCCCGCGGAGGCAAATGAGCGGTCGGCAACCCGCAGCAATGCGTCCCAAGCGACATCGGGATCTGCCTCAATCACCACCGAGTGCTCGTCGACATGAGGCAGATGTTCGGTTTGAGCCGGCGCCATAAGGGGAATCCTATTGCTTCCCCAGCGACCCGCGATGGCTTGCTGAAGCCATTTGAACAGCGACGATGACACTGATCGATGTCATCGACACGCTTCTGCGGGTTTACCCCCTTGATACCGACGGGTACCGGTAGGTACCGTAGAGGCGCGGAGAGATTTAGCGCCATGCGCAGGGACTGGGTTTACGTCAATGCGAATGAGGAGAGACGAATGGCTAGGCGCTTGATCGCTTTTAGCGCGGTGATGGCCCTGTGGCTTGTAGCTGCGGTGCCGGTCGTACAGGCCGACACCGGAGACATCATCGAACCGCAGAACGACCCACCGACTGTCAACGACGGTTGGCAGGCCGGTGTCTGTACCGAAGATCCGATCGGGAACCAGTGCAAGCCGGAAGACCCGGTTACCAGGTTCTTCCGAGTGGCCGCCGGCCACCCGCCGATCGGCTTTACGCAGTACATCGTCAAGCAGGAAGAATTTGAAGTTTCTCCAGGCGTCTTTGCATTCCGCCCAATCGGGCCAGTGAAAACGATTCGCGTTGATCTTCCGCCCGGCCTGACCGTCAACCCGCAGGCGACGCTGACCCGCTGCACGCAGGCGGAGTTCGACACCCCGGTTGGTCCGACCGAACTTCCTGGCTGCCCGTCTTCGAGCCAGGTTGGCGAAGAGCGCCTGACTCTCAAGGTCATAGCAAACGGAGCCGAAGTCGCGCCCATCCCGGGTGTCACCCAGGTGCCCCTCTACAACATGGTCCCGGACTTCGGCGAACCAGCCAAATTCGGCTTCAAAATCGGTGGGCCAGGCGCCAAAAAAATCGTCTACCTCAACACCGAAGTCGCCTGGGAGGGCGACTACCACGAGAGCTTCACGATCCACCTGCCGACGCCCAACCCCGGCACTCGAAGCTGGAAGAGCCGCTTGGTGAACTTCGGCAACAAAACCACTGAAGGGAGCGACGGCACTTACGTCACCAACCCGACCACCTGCTTCAGCTCGCAGCTGCCCCCGTATGAGGGCATCTACACGACGTTCCTGCGGGCCGAGCCGGCCCCGCCTGGGGAAGAAGAAGCGGATTTCCCGGCAAGCGCCACTCCGTTCGCCTCGGACCTCTCCCTGCCGGAAGGCCTGACGCAGACCGAATGCGCGAGCGTGCCCTTCGAACCGGGGCTCAATGTTGCGCCCGGCACGACACAGGTCGATTCGCCAGCGACGCCGACGATTGAGACCACTCTGCCGTTTAAACCGACGGACAAACAGAGTCAATCGCACCTGCGTAACGCCAGCATCACCCTGCCGGAGGGGATGGGGCTGAATCCCTCCGCGGCCAACGGCCTGCAGTCGTGCACCAACGCTGAGTTCGGCAAGGGCACGCGCAACCCCGTGGCTTGTCCCGCAGCATCGAGGATCGGATCGGTCGAAGTCGAGACACCGCCGCTGCCCGCGGGCACGCTGAAAGGCACTGCCTACCTCGGCCAGCAGCTCAGCCGCAATCCCGAGTCCGGCGAAGAGTTCCGCATCTTCGTCCTCGCCGAGTCGGCCCAGTATGGGATCTCAGCACGCCTGATCGGCAACACCAAAGCGAACCCGAAAACGGGTCAGCTGACGACGACGTTCGCCGAGACGCCGCAGGTGCCGTTCACCTCGGTGAAAATCAACCTCGACGACGCCAAAGGCGTGCTCAGCAGCCCGCCAACCTGTTCGGCGGCAACCACGACGAGCGTGATGGAACCGTGGTCGACGCCGAAATCCACCAAGACCCCGTCGAGCGAGTTCACGCCCTCCGCCGCCCCGGGCGGTGGCGCCTGCCCGACCACGTTGGCCGGACGGCCGTTCGTCCCGACCTACACGGCCAAATCGGATAGCGAGAAAGCAAACGCCTACAGCCCGTTCCGGGTCAACATCGGTCGCACCGATGGTCAGCAGGAGGTCAAGCGAGTCGACGTGACCCTGCCGAAGGGGCACGCGGGCAACCTGACCGGGATCCCGTACTGCTCAGAGGGCGAGATCGCGGCGGCCGAGACGAGTAGTGGCGTCGCCGAGCAGGCCAACTCGGGCTGTCCCAGCTCGAGCCAGATCGGCGCCGCATCGACCCGGAGCGGAACTGGATCGAGTCCGATCACGATCGGCGGCAAGGCCTTCCTCGCCGGGCCGTACAAGGGCGCTCCGCTCTCGCTGGTGACTGTCACGCCAGCCATTGCGGGACCGTTCGATCTCGGCACCGTAGTGGTCAGGGTCGCCCTGTTCGTCAACCCGGAAACCGCTCAGGTCCACGCGGTCTCCGACGCGATCCCCAATGTGTTCGGAGGGGTCAAGCTGGACATCCGCTCGATCGACGTCAACGTCGATCGCAAGAAGTTCATGCACAACCCGACGAACTGTGCGAAACAGGCAACCACCGGCTTCATCAACGGCGGTGGCGCCGATCCGACCAGCCCGGCGGCGTGGAGCTCCTACCCGGTCTCCTCGCCCTTCCAGGCCACCGGGTGCAAAGGGCTCAGCTTCAAGCCGAAGCTGCACACCCGCCTGTTCGGCGGCAAAGGCA
Source organism: Solirubrobacterales bacterium (assembly GCA_033856195.1). Classification (GTDB taxonomy): domain Bacteria; phylum Actinomycetota; class Thermoleophilia; order Solirubrobacterales; family 70-9; genus VRUE01. The sequence goes on from JAWVFL010000086.1 coordinate 19,950, forward strand.
CGACCACCCGCGGCAAGCACCCGAAGCTGCGGGCGATCCTCGAAGGCCGCTCCAAAGACGCCAACGTGCTGCGCAGCGCCCTGGCGTTGCCGCACGCGCTGTTCCTCGACCAGGGGAACATCAGGACCGTCTGCACGAGGCCGCAGCTGGCCTCCCAGACGTGCCCGAAGGCGGCCATCTACGGACACGCACAGGCGAAGAGCCCGCTGCTCGGCAAGGCCCTGAAGGGACCGGTGTACCTGGTCTCCTCGGACCACGAACTGCCGGACCTGCTCGTTGACCTGCGCGGTCAGGTGAACATCCAGCTGCGCGGCGTGATCACCTCCAAGAACGGGGGGATCAAGACCGTGTTCAACAACACGCCCGACGTGCCGGTGAGCAAGTTCATCCTGCGCATGGAAGGCGGCGCGAAAAAGGGTCTCCTGGTCAATTCCAGGAATCTGTGCAAAGGCCCGCTGTCCTCGGTGATGAGCCTGAAAGGACAGAACGGCAAGAAGGTCAAGAACAACCACTTGCCGCTCAAGGTGAGCGGCTGCTGAACGGGCGGCGGTAGAAGGACGCCTATCAAGCACGGCGCGGCGGGCACTGGGGCTCGCCGTGCCGGCGCTGTCTCTAGAGCGCGGCCGGAAGAGGCTGCGCGCTGGTGCCCCGGGCGGGGATGAGAAGGGCGGAGGCGCAGACCATCGCGAAGGCGCTCGCCTGCAGGGCCAGGCCGAGCGGGTTCGACGAGAGCGGGTCGCCGAAGACGAGGACGCCGGCGGCGATCTGGGCGGCGTTGGCGACGAGGCCGATCAGCCCGATCGTCTCGATCGCGCCACCGCGCTGAAGCGCCGCGGCAGCCGCGTACTGGGCGCCGATGCCGGCAACGGCGGTCAGCGCGATCCAGGGTGCGAGGACCGCGATCGAGACCTCTCCAACCCCGGTAAGACCCTTGATCGCGACGCCGGCGAGGGCGAAGAGGATGCCGGCGACGGCGGCGAGCACGACCTCGCCGTGGTCGGCCAGCCGCTCTGAGCGGTGGCCCAGGGCCAGGCCGGAGGCGAGCAGCGCCAGACCGCCCTCGAAGCCGAGCATGGCGCCGATCTCAAAGCCGGAGTGGTTGCCGGTGAAGTGGGGGACGGTGAGGACCAGCAGCGCGAGGCCGGCGCCGCCGAGCAGCAGGGCGAACCACTGGCGCCGCTCGACCGCGTCGCCGAAGAGGCGCTGCGCCATCACCGCGAGGGTGACGGCGCCGCCGGCAAGCACGGCCTGGACGATCGAGATCGGGGCGAGCGAGAGTGCGGCGATGTGGATCAGCCAAGCCACGGCGGCGACTCCCCAGCCGGCGGCAAACCAGGGCGAGGAAGCGAGGTTGCGGGCGCTGCGCAGCGGTTCGGCGATGCGGACCGGGGCGGCGCGGTGGCAGCCGCGGTGCTTGAGCAGCGAAGCGAGGTTCGTCAGCAACGCCGCGGCTACGGCGAGCCCGATCCCTATCTGCACGCTAACGCCGCCACGGTTCCTCTATCGGCCGGCGGCGGCCCGATGCTTAGCCCGCGACGCTTTCGATGGCGGCGGAGGATCGGGAATCTCGAGACGACGGCGTGCCCTGCTGACCGCCGAGACGGACGTCCGGCAGGCCCTGGCGATGATCCCGTCGGCGTGCTCGGGCGTGCGGCTGACCTCGAACTCGATCAGGGCGGCCCGGCGCAGTTTTGCCCGCGCCGCGACAGGACTGTCGCTGGGCGCGGAGTCGAGTGCCGCCTCTGCGGCACGCTGGCGCCGGCAGACCAGGCAGAAGAGACCATCGGCCGAGTTCACCCACGTGTCGGGCAGTGGCACGGGCCCCCCGTCGATACGACTGGCGCTGACGCCGCAGCCCCCGCAGGTCCACTTCGTCGCCACGTTCTGCTCCCCGTTCATGCGGGCACCTTGCGACGGCGACGCCGCCGCGAGCGCTGTCCCGAAGCGGGCTTCCGATTCGCGGCGGGCTTTCCGCTGGATGAGGACTCAGGCCCCTTGACGTGCCCGAGGCTCTGGTCGAACTCGCGGATCAGGTCGAGCTCACGGGCGATCCGGCGCATCTCGGCCGCCTGTTCGGTGAGCACGAAGCTGGTGCCGGCGCCCCGCCGTCCGGCGCGACCGGTGCGACCGACCCGGTGCACATAGGAATCGCGGTCGCCGGGGGCGTCGAAATTGATCACGTGGGCGATATCGGCGACGTCGATGCCACGGGCGGCCACGTCGGTGGCGACCAGGACTTCGACGTCGCCGCGCTCGAAGCGGGCGAGCGCCCGTTCGCGCTGGCCCTGACTCTTGTCGCCGTGCATCGCGACTGCCTCGAGTTCACGACTGCGCAGGCGCTTGACCAGCCGGTCGGCGCCGCGCTTGGTGCGGACGAAGACCAGGGTGCGGCCGCCGTCGGGCCCACCCAGCGCACCGGCCAGATGGTCGAGCTTGGCTGCCTGGGAGTCGACGTGGACGAAGCGGTGTTCGATCTCAGCCTTGCTGCGCTCTGGCGCTGCATGGGTGTGGTGGCGCGGATCGCGGGTGTAGGCCGAGGCGAGCTTGCCGGTCGCTCCCTCGAGCGTCGCCGAGAAGAAGAGGGTCTGGCGCTGCGCTGGCGTGTGGGCGACGATGCGACTCACCGCCGGCTTGAAGCCCATGTCGAGCATGCGGTCGGCCTCGTCGAGGACGAGGATGCGAACGCTCTTGAGGTTGATCGCGCCACGCGCGATCAAATCCTCGAGCCGGCCCGGGGTGGCGACGATGATGTCGGCGCGCTGCGCAGCCTTGACCTGTGGGCCGAAGCCGACGCCACCGTAGACGGCGGCGATGTGCAGGTTGCGGGAGCGGGCGATCGAGCTCAGTTCGTCGACGATCTGGCTTGCAAGCTCGCGGGTCGGCGCCAGCACCAGGGCGGAGAGGCCCTTGCTGCCCGGTTTGATCCGGTCGACCAGCGGGATGCCGAAGGCGAGGGTCTTGCCCGATCCGGTCGGCGACTGGACGAGCAGGTCGTGGCCGGCGAGCGCGTCGCGGATGACCAGCTGTTGGACGGGGAAAGGCTGGGTGATGTCACGCTTTGCAAGCGCGCGCACCACGTCTTTGGAGATGCCGAGATCGGCAAATGACACGATTGTTGTGGCTCCTTCTTGAGCGTTTTGGGGAGATCCAGCGACCCCAAAACGCACTGAGCGCACGGAGGAAACGGAACCTCTCGGGTGGCGGTTGCGCCAAACCCGACCCATTCACCGTAGCAGCCAGTCACGAAATCGCTCGCATCCTCGCCTCGCGGGCGTACACTCGTCAAAGCCGGATGGGTGCCGGCGAACCTACGGGAAGGAGTGGCATGTACGACTACGTGATCGTCGGCGCGGGCTCCGCTGGCTGTGTGCTCGCGGCGCGACTCTCTGAGGACCCGGAGGTGAGCGTCCTGCTGCTCGAGGCTGGTCCTCCCGACGCCAACCAGAACATCCACGTGCCGCTCGGCTACCTGCAGCTCGCCCGTACCGAGATCGATTGGGACTACCACTCGGCGCCCGAGCCCAACTGCGGCGGTCGCCAGATCTCGCTGCCCCGCGGCAAGGTGCTCGGCGGCTCCTCTTCGCTCAACGCGATGGTCTACATCCGCGGCAACCGCCGTGACTACGACGAGTGGGGGGTCCCCGGCTGGGCTTGGGACGATCTCTTCCCGTACTTCCTCAAGGCCGAGGACAACGAGCGCGGCGCCTCGGACTGGCACGCGATCGGGGGACCGCTGCCGGTGTCCGACCAACGCTCCGGCAACAAGATCTCACCCGCCTTCGTCGAGGCGGGGATCGAGGCGGGCCTGTCCCGCAACGAGGACTTCAACGGCGCCGAGCAGGACGGCGTCGGCATGTACCAGGTGACCCAGCGCGGCGGCATGCGAGCGAGCGCCGCCGTCTCCTATCTGCACCCGGCGAGCGAGAGGCCGAACCTGACGGTGATGCCCTACATGCACGTCAACCGCGTGCTCTTCGAGGGCAAGCGCGCGGTTGGGGTCGAGGCAAGCCAGCTGGGCCAGTCGCAGGAGCTGCGCGCCGAGCGCGAGGTGATCCTCTGCGGCGGCGCCTACAACTCGCCCCAGCTGCTGATGCTCTCCGGTGTGGGCCCGGCCGAGCACCTGACGATGCGCGAGATCGAGGTGCTGCTCGATCAGCCGGCGGTGGGGGAGAACCTCGGCGATCATCCCGCTGCCTACGGCGTCTGGACCACCCCCGAGCCGGAGAGCCTGCTGCTGGCCCTGGAGCCGGCGGCGATGGCCGAGTTCGAGGCGGCGCAGACCGGGCCGTTCGCGTCCAACCTTGCCGAATCGGGTGGCTTCGCCAGGGTCGGCAGCGACGCCGAGGCGCCCGACGTCCAGTTCCACGTCGCCCCGATCCAGATCGTCGACGAGGGGATGGCCGACCCGCAGGCGCATGGTGTCTGGGTCTCGCCCTGCCTGCTCACGGCCAAGGGTCGCGGCACGGTGCGGCTCGCCTCGGCGGACCCGACCGCGAAGCCGATCGTGCGCAACAACTTCTACGAGGACGAGACCGACATGGCACGGATGATGGATGCGATGCGGCTGGCGGAAGAGATCTGCGCCCAGCCAGCCTTCAGCCCCTACGCGGCCGAGCCTTTCACCGCTCCGGCCGACGACTCCGAGGACGCACTGCGCGCCCACATCGCCCAGACCACTTTCGAGATCTACCACCCGGTCGGCACCTGCGCGATCGGGTCGGTCGTCGACGCCGAGCTCTGCGTCGAGGGTCTCGAGGGCATTCGCGTCGTCGACGCCTCGGTGATGCCGAAGGTGCCACGCGGCAACACCAACGCCCCGACGATCGCGATCGCGGAGCGGGCCGCCGACCTGATCCGCCACGGCAAGGCGGTCGTGGTCGAGGCTGACGCAGCTCGGGTCTAGCCCGGGTCAGCGACCGGGACGGGGGCGGTGATGCCGTCCTCGGGGACGACGAGGATCGCGCCCTCGCCGGTGACGTAGGCCTCCTCGCCGTGGTAAGTGACGTCCATGCCGACCGCCTCGTCGTGCTCGGAGGCCCGCAGGGGCATCACCGCGCCGATCAGCTTGAGCAGGACGTAGGTGACGGTGAAGGCGTAGACGGGGGCGGCGATCGCCGCCAGGGCCTGGTCGAGCAGCTGGTCGGCGTTGCCATAGAAGAGACCGTCGGCGAGACCGTTCCAGCCGATCTGGGCGACGAGGCCGATGAAGAGGATGCCGGTGAAGCCGGCGATGCCGTGGGCGGCGAGCACGTCGAGCGTCTCGTCAACCCGGGTGCGGGGGCGCCAGACGATCACCGCGTAGCAGGGCAGCGCCCCGAGGAAACCGAGCACCATCGCCCAGCCGGGGCTGATGAAGCCGCCCGCCGGGGTGATCAATACGCAACCGACGATGATTGCCGTGGCGGCCCCGATCGCGGTCACCTTGCGGCCGCGGATCAGGTCGAGGACGAACCAGGTGACGAGCGCGCAGGCCGGCGTGATCAGCGTGTTGGTGAAGGCGAGCACGCTGTTGGCGCCGGTGTTGAAGCCGCTGCCGCCGTTGAAGCCGAACCAGCCGAACCAGAGCAGACCGGCGCCGAGCAGCACGTACATCGCGTTGTGCGGCAGCAGCGCCTGGCGCCCGTAGTCCTTGCGCGAGCCGACCACCAGCGCGGCCGCCAGGGCGGAGAAGCCGGAGGCCATCTCGACCGGTACCCCGCCGGCGAAGTCGAGCGTGCCGCGCTCCGCCAGCCAGCCGCCGCCGAAGGCCCAGTGGGCGAGCACCGCGTAGACCAGCACCGACCAGAGCGCGGCGAAGACGAGGAAGGCGCCGAAGCGCATCCGCTCGACTACCGCGCCGGAGACCAGCGCCACGGTGATGATGCAGAAGGTGGCCTGGAAAGCCATGAAGAGCAGGTGGGGGATGGTCGATTCGTCGTTGCGCGGCAGGAAGTCGACGCCCTGCAGGGCGACGTGGCCGAAGCCCCCGATCAAATCGCCGGTGCCGTCGAAGGCCAGCGAGTAGCCGACCAGCGCCCAGGTGACCATCGCGATGGCGATCGCCGCGACGCACATCATGAAGGTGTTGAGCGTGTTCTTCGAGCGCACCAGGCCCGCGTAGAAGAGGCCCAGCGCCGGGGTCATCATCAGCACCAGCGCGGTCGCGGCCAGCATCCAGGCGGTGTCGCCCGTGTCGACCTGCGAGACCGCGGCCAGTAGCGCCATGACGCTCACTTGTCCACCGGCGTGACGGCGCCGTGGTCGGTCTCGCCGGTGCGGATGCGGACCGCCTGATCGAGGGGGAGGACGAAGATCTTGCCGTCGCCGACCTCGCCGGTACGCGCCCCCTCGCAGAGGGCGTCGACGGTCGGCTGGGCGAACTCGTCGGAGACGGCTATCTCGAAGCGCACCTTCTCGGCGAGGCCCATCTTCACGGTGGTGCCGCGATAGGTCTCGACCCGCTCCAGCTCGCCGCCGTGACCCTGCACGCGGCTCATTGAGACACCGCGAACCTGGGCGCGATAAAGCGCCTCCAGCACGTCGTTCGCCTTCTCAGGCCGCACGATGCCGATCACGAGTTTCACTGCCCGCGCCTTCCCATCCCGCGCGCGAGCCTACCTGTCGCGGCGGCGGGGGGTCGAGCCGAGCCCGTCTGCCTCCTACACTTGACCGATGCCCGCTGAGTCACACGCGGATTCCACCTTCACCCTTTACCGTCGCGGCATCGAGCTGCTCGAGGAGGAGGACTTCGAGGAGGCGGCGGCCCCGCTCGAGGAGGCCGCCCGGCGTGCCCCGGAGAAGTCCTCGGTACGCGAGGCGCTGGGCCGCGCCTACTTCCGCTCCGGCCGTTTCGCCGCGGCCGCGGTCGAGTTCAAGGCGGTGGTGGAGCGTCACCAGGTCAATGACTACGCCCACTTCTGCCTCGGCCGTGCCCTGGCCAAGACGGGGGAGACCGAGCGCGCCCGCCACCACCTCGCGCTTGCCTCCAACCTGCGCCCCGATCGCCGCGATTACTCCTTCTACCGAGCGATGCTCGGGGCCTGAGGTCCTGAGGCCGGCATATCTCTGCGTCCTCGGTCGCTCGCGTGCAGAGCACGCCGCGCTCCCTGCGTCCTTGACCTACTTGGCCTCAGGACCTCAGGCAGCGTTTTTGGCACCGTCGTCGCGATGGGTAGCCGGTATGGCGGCGGCGATCGTCGTGCCCTCGCCGGGGGCGCTGCGCAGATTCAGCGTGCCGCCGGCCAATTCGGCGCGTTCGCGCATGCCGACCAAGCCGAAGCCCTGCGTCGAGGCTTTCGGGTCGAAGCCGCAGCCCTCGTCGGAGACGCGCACCCTTAGCGTTTCGCCGTCCTCGCTGACCTCGACGCGGGCACGCTCGGTCTTGCCGTGCTGCACCGCGTTGTTGAGCGCCTCCTGGACGAGGCGGTAGACGGTGTCCTCGATCTCGCCGAGCAAGCGGTGCTGGTTGCGGCCGGCCTCGCAGTCGAGGTCGAGGTTCATTTCCAGCGCGATCGAGTGGGCAGCGGCGGTGCGTTCGCCAAGTGTCTCGAGGGCGGCGCCGAGGCCAAGCTCGTCGAGCGTGCTCGGACGCAGGTCGGCGATCAGGCGGCGCATCTCGGCGATCGCGGTGTCGACCTGCTCGATGCCCTGGCTGAGCAGGCGATCGAGGTCCTCGGGATCGCTGCGCCGGGCGGCGGAGAGCAGCACCCTCAGACCGGCGAGGCTCTGCAGCGACTCGTCGTGCAGCTCGCGTGCCCAGCGGCCGCGCTCACGCTCGGTCGCGGCGATGCTTTCGCGGGTTCGCCCTTCGGCGACCGACTGGGCGGTGGCCACGGCGGTGGCGGCGCTGGCCGCAAACGAAAGGAGGACCGTCTCGTCCTCGTCGCTGAAGCCCGAGTCGCGGCCCAGCGGGTCGAGCGCGACGAGTACGCCCAGGGCCCGGCCGCGGAAGATGAGCGGCACGAGCAGCGACGTGACGCCGGCTTCCTGGCTGCCGGGACGTGCCATCAGGCTCGGATCGAGATCGTGGCTGCGCCGTGGAGAGCGCTCTTCGAGCACCCTGCCGGGGATCGAGCCGGCGATCGGGATGCGCGCGTTCGCCATGCCGCGCGCGCGCTCGCCGGCGATGGAGACGGCGGTCAGCTCGTCTCCTTCGGAGAGCAGGATCAGCAGCGATCGCGCTTCGACCAGCGCTCGAGCGCGCTTGACGACGATCTCGAGGATGCGGTCGAGGTTGGTCTCGCCGCCGACCGCACGGGCGATCTCGGTCGTCGCTTCGAGCCGGTGCACGGCGCGCTCCATCTCGTCGCCGCGGCTCTGCACGCTGCGGTAGAGGCGGGCGTTCTCGACCGCGATCGCCGCCCACTCGGCGAGGATCATCGCCGACTGCTCGTCGGCCTCTTCGAAGTCGCCGCTCTCCTTTTCGGTCAGGTAGAGGTTGCCCCAGGCGTGCCCGCGGATCATCACCGGCACGCCGAGGAAGTTGGTCATCGGCGGGTGGCCGGGAGGGAAGCCGTAGGAGCGAGGGTGATGGCCGACGTCGCCGAGGCGCAGCGGCCGCGGCTGCTCGATCAGCAGGCCGAGCACGCCGCGCCCGCGCGGCAGGTTGCCAATCGCCCGCCGCGCCTCCTCGTCGATGCCGTGGGTGATGAAGCGCTCCAGCTCGTGGCGGTCCTCGTCGAGGACGCCCAGGGCCGCGTAGCGGGCGCCGGTCAGCTCGCAGGCGACCTCGAGCACCTGACGGAATATGACCTCGGGGTCGAGCTCGGCGACGAGGCTGCGTCCGACGTCGATCAGCTCCCGCAGGCGGGGCTCGTCCAAAGCGCCGCTGTCATACCCCTGTGCCATGTACGCGCTGCTCCACCTCCGACGATGGGACGTTGACTCATCCTATAGCGCAAACCGTCCAATACTCAAAGTGCGTCAAGTGAAGATGTTCGCGGGAAAACCCCGATGTTCCGAGGTCCCGGTGCGGGTTACATGGAGGTATGGATTCCACTCGTATCGCTACAGGCGCAGGTAACCTCGTTGTCGTGGAGGACGACGCGGCGCCCGACGGCACGCAAGAGACCGGGGCGACGACCATCGTCCTCGCCGATGACCACACCGTTGTGCGCAATGCACTGCGCCTGTTGCTCGACGCCGAGCCCGGCTTCGAGGTGGTCGCCGAGGCGGGCGACGCGGACACCGCGGTGCGCTACGTACGTGGCCACAAACCGACCGTGTTGATCCTCGACCTGAACATGCCGGGACGGGCGAGCCTCGATGCCGTTCCCGACATCCGCGAGGCCTCGCCGGAGACCGAGATCGTCGTGCTGACGATGCAGAACGAGCCGGCCTTCGCCCGCCGCGCCCTGCAGTCGGGGGTGCGTGGTTACGTGCTGAAGGAGGCCGCCGACGCCGAGCTGGTGCAGGCGGTACGCAGCGCCGCGGCTGGTGACACTTACCTCCAGCCCGCGCTCGGAGCTCGCTTGGCGGCCGGGGAAGACGGCAAGAGCGGCGGCGAGCTGAGCGAGCGCGAGCGCGACGTACTACGGCTGATCGCCCTCGGCCACACCAACGCCGAGGTCGCCGAGCAGCTCTACATCAGCATCCGCACCGTGGAGAGCCATCGCGCCCACATCCAGCAGAAGCTGCGCCTCACCAGCCGTGCCGAGCTGGTCCGCTACGCGCTCGAGCACGGCATGGTCGAAACCTAGGCGGGTGTCCCGCTCGCCGTCAGGTGACGAGCGGGATTACGCAGCGGAATTTATGTGCGCTTGTTGAAACGGTGAAGTCCACAACTCCCGCCGCCGAAACCATGACAACGGCATATTCGTTGGGTCCCGTCATGTTGGTCAGGTCGCTAGTCCACTCTTTACCACCATCCAACACCACACCCGGCTGCTGAGAGAACGCAGCGAGCTGCAGTGCCTCGGGCAGCGTTCCACCCTGTACCGCACACGAAGTCGCCGCCGCGGGAGCGCTAACCGCGGTTTCGCTGGTGAAGCTCTGCCAGCAGGCGCCGGCAAATAGTTGCGTGCCAGGCATGCAACCGGCGGAGTGACCGTTCACCGTCTGTGCGTTCACCGCATTCACCGCGTTGACCGCCGTCTGCGCATCGACGGCACTTTGCGCCACCTCGGCGCTCAGCGCGTGCGCGGCCTCGGGCACTTGGCCCAAGGTCAGCTCGTCGATTTCGGCGCCGGTGATCTGCCCCGCCTGGACGCCGAGCGCGCCCTTGAGCACGCCAGGCTTGAGCCGGTTCGCCGGAATCGACCGTACCTTCAACCGGTTCCCCGGCAGCGATTTCACCTTCACCGCCTTGCCGTCGATGCGCGCCTTCTTGGCCGCGTAGACGGTCCCACCCAGTGCCACGAACAACGCTAAACCCGCAACCACCAATGCCGGTGACGGCAGCCGCATTCCCCGTCTCATATCTCTCCTCCCTTGGTCCGAGAAACGATGCGGCCGCGACCCTAGCCAGCGACCCGCATGGGGCCAAGACCGCTGGACGAAAGTTCAGCGGATAGACTCAGCCGCGTAAATACGGTCGGTGGTCAAGGGAAGTCCGGTGCGAAACCGGCGCGGTCCCGCCACTGTGACCGGGTCAAGGACGTCGCAGGCGCACGAGCGTCAGCCACTGGGGAGGACACTGAGTCTCCGGGAAGGCGCGACGGACGAACCCCGGAAGCCAGGAGACCTGTCCCCGGCCAGCCATGACGACCCTCGAGGAAAGGGCGGCTTCAATGCCAAGACTCGTTTCATTCCGGCTGGCGGCTGCGTGCGCGCTGGCTTTGATCTCTCTGTTTGCTTTCGCCGCGGTAGCGACCGCCAAGGGGCCGGTCGCCGACCTGCGCGTCGTCGGCAAGAACGGCAAGACCCTCGCCGAAGACTCCTTTGGGGTCGGCGGTCAGGTCTCGGTCAAGCCGAGCCCGAAGGCAACCTGCTTCGGTCCCGGCACCGGCGGCAGCGGCCAGAAAATGACCCTCAAGGGGGCGACGGCGCTGGGGATGCTCACTCGTGCCGCGCAGTTCACCGCGGCGCTGAAGCCGCTGTTGATCACCGACCACTTCGTCGACGAATTCGGGCTCGGCATCTGCAGCGTCGGCGGCACCGCCGCGACCAGCAAAAGCAGCTGGTACCTGAAGCTGAACCACAAGGCCCAGTCGGTCGGGGGCGAAAGCGTCAAGGTGCGCGCCGGCGACGACGTGCTCTGGGGCTACGGCGCCTACCCGTACCCGAACGAGCTGGCGCTGAGCGCGCCGGCCGATGCGCAGGCCAACGTGCCATTCACCGTCACGGTCGTCTCCTATGACGAAAAAGGCAAAAAGTCACCGGCCGCTGGAGCGACCGTGAGCGGTGCGTCCGGTCCGACCGATGCGGCCGGCCACGCGACGGTGACGCTGTCCGCGCCATCCAGCCTGGTCGCCAAGCACGGCAAGGAAACGCCGTCCAGCCCCGCGCCGGTATGCGTGGACGGGAAGTGCCCCGCCCAGCCAGCTAAGTGACCCCTCGCCGCGGCACGGCGGTCGCGATCGCGCTGCTTTCGGCGGCGCTCGCGGCTGCCGGCTGCGGCCTCGGTCCCGGCAGCGATGTCGGCGTCGTCGAGCTGACGGTTACGCGGGACTACGGGACCGTGCCCGTGCTTCATCGCCAGCTCGGCGACCTGACCGAATCCGACACCGTGATGCGAGCGCTGGAACGCAGCGTCGACATCAGCACCCGCTATGGCGGCGGCTTCGTGCAGTCGATCGATGGTCTTGAAGGAGGGGGGGCCGGGGGCGATGACTGGTTCTTCTACGTCAACGGCCTCTGGTCTCCCTTGGGGGCCGCCGAATACGAGCTCGACGGCGGCGAGGCGATTTGGTGGGACTACCGGGACTGGACGGTCGGGGAGCGGGTGGCCGCCGCGGTTGGTTCTTGGCCGCAGCCCTTCCTTGATGGATATGAAGGGGATCTTCATCCGACTGCGGTTTTCTGCTTCGAACCCGGTGCGGCCTGCGCGGAGGTGCGGCGACGCCTGCGCGACGCCGGCGCGACGTTGGTCCCCGACGCCTCTGACGCGATCAGGGTGCTCGTCGGGACGTGGGCGCGGCTGCGTGACGATCGGGACGCGGAGCTCGTCGAGCGGGGCGTCACCGTGAGCGGCGTCTTCGCTGAGTTCAGCCCCGATGGCAGCGCGCTCACGGGTTTCGATGAACGGGGCGGGACGGGTCGTCGCTTCGGCGCAAACACCGGCTTGGTGGCGGCGACGCGTCGCGAAAGCGAGCCGCCTGCCTGGCTGATCACCGGAACATCCCCTGCAGGCGTCAGGGCTGCCGCCGGACTGCTCGAGGCGGATACGCTGCGCGACCATTACGCGGTTGTCGTCGACGGCGGCGGGGAGACGCCCCTGCCACTGCGATGAGGTCGCCCTTCGCCTACATCCCCAGGCCCGGTCCGCTGCAGACCACCTCTCCAGGGGCGGCGGTGGCGTATCTCGGCGCGCTGACGACGGTCGCCTTTCTGTACTCGAACCCGATCGTGCTTTTGGCCACCGGCCTCGCCGTAGTAGTGGCCGGACGCTTGGCGCGCGCGCGCGCCGCCGTTCGTGCCGGCCTCTGGATGGGCCTGACGCTGGCCTTCCTGATCGTCGCCGTCAACGCCGTCGTGGTCAGCAGGGGGGAAACGGTGCTTGTGCGGTTGGGTCACCTGCCCTGGGTGAGCGACATCGTGACCGCAGAGGCGATCGTATCGGGCGCGGTTCTCGGCCTGCGCGCCGCTGTCGTGATGGTCGCCTTCGCTGTCTACTCGGCCTGCGTCGACCCCGACCGGGTGCTGCGGGCCTTGCGTCCGATCGCCGGCCGCTCGGCCTTGACCGCGACGCTGGTATCCCGCCTCGTGCCGGTGGCTGCCGCCGACGCGGCCCGCCTGCGCGACGCCGCCCGCCTGCGCGGCCCAGGCGCGGCCCCGGTGGGCAAGGCGCCCCTGGCGCGCCGCCTGCTCGCCGGGTCCCTCGACCGCGCCGTCGACGTCGCCGCCACCCTGGAGCTACGCGGCTACTCCCTCGGCACGCCACCCGCAAGGGTGGGTGTAACGCGTTTTCCCCGCCATGGGTGGAGAACGCGTTTCACCCCGGGCCGCGGCCGCTCGCGATCGCGCTACGACCGCCGCTTCTACGCGACGGGCGTCGCCGTGCTCGCAGCCGCGATCGCCGGCAAGGCCCTGGGCGCGGACTCCTTTGCCGAATACCCGACGATCGAGGTCGGCACGGGCTCTGCAACTCTCGCCGTCGCCGCCGTGGTCCTACTCAGCGGCCTCGCCCCATGGCGCCCCCGACACGGCTCCCTCGCCGCGAATCGCCGAACTGCATCAAATTCTCTACCTGCTGGGGGAAGAATTTAATGCAGTTCACCGTCGTTGCCCGAATTCGCACCCCAGAGGTCCCTGGTGCCTGACCTGGCGGCTCCGACGCGCGCCGTCCCTGCCCTCACGGTTGAGGCGCTCACGTACGCCTACCCCGGCGCCGCTCCCGCCCTGCGCGACGTATCTCTCACCCTGTCTCCGGGCGAGTTCGCCCTCCTCGCCGGCCGCTCGGCCAGCGGCAAGTCAACCCTCCTGCGAGCCGCCTGCGGCCTCGTCCCACATTTCCACGGCGGAGAAATCGACGGCCGCATCGAAGTGGCCGGCATCGATGCCATCGCCTCCGGTCCAAGCGAGCTGGCCGCTGCCGTCGGCTACGTCGCCCAAGACCCCGAGACCCAGGTCGTCTCCACAACGGTCGCCGCCGAGATTGAGCTTCCCCTCGAGATGCGCGGCGACTCACCAACCTCACGAGCCCGCGCCGTGGAGGAGGTAGCTCTTGCCCTCGCCATCCCACATCTGCTCGACCGTGCGGTGGACACCCTCTCGGGTGGAGAGCTTCAACGCGTAGCTCTGGCCGCGGCCTTGGTCACCCGCCCGCGCCTCGTGCTCCTGGACGAGCCGACTTCGCAGCTCGACCCCGTCGCTGGTGACGAGCTGATCTGGCTCCTTCGCCGCTTGAACGAGGAGTGGGGGGTCACAGTGCTTCTGGCCGAGCACCGTCTAGAGCGCTGCCTAGCTGCCGCCGACCGAGTCATCGCCATGACCACGGGCTCCATTGCTTTCGACGGCACTCCACGTGACTTCCTCACCTGGGCGCAGGGCGCCGACCAAGCCCTGGAGACCCCCGCCGCCAAGCTCTTCTCCCTCTGCGGCATCGAACCCCTGCCAGTAGGCGTCCGCGACGCTCGGAAGATTCTCGATTCGACTGCGATCGGCAGTGAGGGGAGCCGGACCCCCTCCTCTCTCAACTTTTTCGGTGAAGAGCGGGCGGCTGGCCGTGGGCGGATTGCCGAAAAAGTACAAGCCGTTCGGAGGGGGTCCGGCTCCCCTCCGGCCACAGTGCTCGATGTACGAGACCTTTGGGTGGAGATGTCCAGCGGCGAAGCGGTAGCGCGCGACGTATTGCGTGGGGTGGACCTGGCGATTCAAAAAGGCGAACGGCTCGCGCTAATGGGCCGAAACGGCGCAGGCAAGAGCACACTGCTGAAGACGCTCGCGGGTCTGATCGATCCAGTCCGCGGCAAGATCGAGATGCCAGGTGACATCGCCCTGCTGACGCAGAACCCGAGCGACTTCCTTGTCAGGGAGCGTGTGGGCGACGAGCTTTCTGGGGATGAAGGGCTCACCGCTTTGCGAGTCGTCGGTTTGGAGCATTCGGTGGATGTCGATCCGCGTGATCTCTCTGGGGGCGAGCGCCAGAGATTGGCGTTGGCGATTGCACTGGCGGGCCGCATAAGCGGTGAGCGATTGCCGGGACTCGTCGCACTAGACGAGCCGACCCGTGGGATGGATCGCCATCGCAAGGACGACCTCGCTGGATTGATCGATGACCTGGCAGACGAGGGAGCGGGTCTGGTTGTGGCAACGCACGACGTCGAGTTCGCCGCGGCATTTGCACAGCGGGTTGTACTTCTCGGCGACGGTGTGGTCATTGCTGATGGACCCACGCCGGAGGTGTTGTCTGGCGGCTGGTACTTCGCCACCGAGGTCGCCCGCGTGCTCGACCTGCCCGGCGTGATCACACCCGAGCAGGGCGCCGCGGCGATCCACGCCGAGATAGAGGGCAGCTGATGTCCTGGCAGCTGACCAGCTTTGTGATCCTCGCCGCCGTGCTGTTCGGCGGCTTTGCTTGGTATGAGCGCTCGCGGCCGCCGTCGCAGGTCGTTGCCCTGGTGGCGGCGCTCGCCGCTCTGGCGATCGCCGGTCGCATCGCCTTCGCCGCCTTTCCCAACGTCAAGCCGACGACCGACATCGTCGTCTTCGCCGGCTACGCGCTCGGGCCGGCGCCGGGCTTCGCGGTCGGGGCGCTGGCCGGCCTCGTCTCCAACTTCTGGTTCGGGCAGGGGCCCTGGACTCCATGGCAGATGGCGGGGTGGGGAATGTGTGGCGTGTTCGGGGCCGCGCTGGCGCTGGGGGTCCGCAACGCGGGTCGCTTCAGCCTTGCCGCGGTTTGCGGTGTCGCCGGCATCGCCTACGGTTTGCTGCTGAACTTCTCGCTCATGGCGACCTACGGCGGAGATCTCTCGTTCGAGCGCTTCCTGACTCTGGAGGCGCGCGCGATCCCCTTCGACGTTGCCCACGCCGCCGGCAACGTCGCCTTCGCCCTGATCGCCGGACCGGCGATGGTGCGAATGCTGGTTCGCTTCCGCCAGCGCTTCCAGTGGCGCACGCCGGCGCTCGCGGCGACGATCCTCGCCACCCTGCTGATCCTGCCCGCGCTCGTTCCCGGTTCGGCGCGGGCAGCCGACACGGACCGGGCAGCGAACTGGCTCGAATCGGCGCAGAACAGCGACGGCGGGTTTGGCTCCTCGCCCGGTGGGGACTCGAGCGCGGCGCTGACCGGCTGGGCGATGCTGGGCCTGGAGGCGGCGGGACGCAACCCGTTCGACGTGATCAGCTCGGGCCGCAGCCCGATCGACTTCCTGCGCGGGCACCTGGACGAAGTCAGCAGTCCCGGCGACATCGCCCGCACGATCGTCGCCCTCGAGGGCGCTGGCGCCGATCCCCGCTCCTTTGGCGGTCGCGACCTGGTCAGCGCCCTGCTGAAGCGGCGCGCCGCCAACGGCTCCTACGTCGGTTGGCCGGGAACCACCTCCTTCAGCGTCATAGCCCTGCGCGCGGCAGGCGCTGACGGCGGCCTCGACGGCACTATCTCGTGGCTGGCGGGGGTGCAGAACGGGGACGGTGGCTGGGGGGACGTGCCGGGCCAGCCGAGCAACGCGGACGTCACCGGGTCCGTCATGCAGGCTCTGCCCGACACGCAGGCGGCCCAGGACGGTCTTTCCTACCTGCGCAAGCACCAGCGCCCCGACGGCGGCTTTGCCCTCGGCGCCGCCGGTGGCGTCAACTCGCAGTCGACCGCATGGGCGGTGCAGGGCATGATCGGGGTCGGCGCCGACCCGGCGACGATCAGCGCCAGCGGCAGCAGCGCGCTCGACTACCTCGCGGCCAGGCAGGCTGACGACGGCCACTACCGCTACTCGGAATCCAGCGACCAGACACCGGTCTGGGTGACCGGCCAGGCGCTGGTCGCGGTCGCCGGCGACTCGCTCCCGATCTCACCGCCGCCGCGCGAACTGACGCCGACCACGGTGTCTCCCTCAAAGGCCGCACCGCCTCCCGCGGGCGGCACGAGCCCGTCGCCTGGCTTCGAATCGGTACCGCCGCCCTCCAAGGGCGCGGGGACGGGCGGAGCCGGTGTGCCGATCGCGCCCCCCGCGACCGGCGCCGTCCCTGGACCGCCCTCCCAGAGCGGTGGCGCGGCGCCCGAGGGAAGTGAGCCGGAAGCGGTTGCGCCGACCTCCGGCCAAGAAGTCGAGCCGGTGAGCACCGCCGGCGATGCGCCCTCGCCGTGGGTCCCGATCGGCATCGGCGTCGCCGCCACTGCTCTCGCCATCGGATTGCCCTGGTGGCTCGGCCGTCGTTTCGCGTGGTAGCCGGACGAGACGCCGATTTCCCATGTCATGCATGGAAAATGCAGGTCTCGTCCATACGGCGGCTATGTTCCAGGCGTGGACGTCGACACCGCGATCCGGACCCGTCGCACGCACAAGGCCTTTGGGCCCGCGCCGCTCGGGCGTGAGGAGATCCTCGAGCTGCTCGACCTCGCCCGCTGGGCGCCCAACCATCACCTCACGGCGCCCTGGCGCTTTCGCGTCCTCGGACCAGGGACGCGGGAGCGGCTGAAGGAGGCGGCCGGCCCCGAGGGCGCGGCGAAGCTCGACCGCGCCCCGACCCTGGTCGTCGTCTCCTGTGCCCTCGGCGCCGACCCGATCCAGAACGAGGAGGACCTGCACGCCACCGCGGTCGCCTCCTACATCGTCCTGCTCAGCGCCCACGCCCGTGGCTATGCCGGCTACTGGCGTACCCCGGGCCTGCTGCGCTCCCCCGAGGGTCGCCGTGTGGTCGGCCTCCCCGACGGCGAGCGCTTCGTCGGCCTCCTGCATCTCGGGCATCCGCGCCAGGAGAAGAATCCTCCCGAGCGTCCCCCGATCGAGCAGTCCACCGAGTTCCTCGACTGATGCTCTCCCGCGCCACCGCAATAGAGGCGATTGCCGGCGAGCACTTCGAGGTCGTCGTGATCGGCGGCGGGATCACCGGCGCCGGCGTTGCCCTCGATGCCGCCTCGCGCGGCTACTCGGTGGTTTTGCTCGAGCGCGGCGACTATGCCGAAGGGACCTCCAGTCGCTCCTCGAAGATGGTCCACGGCGGCCTGCGCTACCTGCAGAACCTCGACCTCGGCTTGGTCCGCGAGGCGCTGCTGGAGCGCCAGCTGATGGTCCAGCTCGCCCCGCACCTCGTCTATCCCACGCCCTTCCTCATCCCGGCCCTTGGCGACGACCGCCGCGACCGCCGCCTCGGCATCGGCCTCAACATGTACGACGTGATGGCGACGACGCGGGTCGGTCGCAGCCGCCGCGAGATGCGCTCCTCCAAGGAGGCCGACGAGGACTACTACTGGTCCCCCGATCGCCACCGCACGATCGACCGCGACGAGGTGCTGGCGCTGATTCCCTCGCTTGAGCCGCGCGACCCCAAGAACGCCTACCTCTTCTACGACTGCCAGACCGACGACGTGCGCCTGACGCTGACGATCCTCGGGGAGGCCGAGCGCTTCGGCGCGGCGATGCTGAACGGCGCCGAGGTGACCGAGGTGCTGGAGCGCGAGGGCCGCGCCGCGGGCGTCGCCTTCGTCGAGGCCGAGTCCGGCGAGCGGATCGAGGTCAGGGCCGACAGCGTGATCAACGCGACCGGGGTCTTCGCCGACCGCATCCGGCCGGAGGAGGTCATCGACGAGGAGGACGTGCCGCGGATCTCGCCCAGTCGCGGCACCCACGTCCTCGTCGACCGCGCCGTGCTCTCGACTGGGTCCGCCGCCTGCATCGTCCCGGCCGGCGAGGGCCGCGCGATCTTCGCCCTGCCCTGGTACGGGCGCACGCTGATCGGCACCACCGACAACGACTTCGATGGGGACATCGACCATCCCCGGCCCGGCGGCGAGGACATCGCCTACCTGCTCGACGCGGTCAACGAGCTCTTCGGGACCTCGCTCGGAGTGGGAGACCTGGTCGGCGCCTACGCCGGCGTGCGGCCGCTGATCGCCACCGGGGACCCGAAGAAGTCGGTCGACATCTCGCGCAAGGCGGAGCTGTACGAGACCTCATCGGGGATGCTGACGATCACCGGCGGCAAGCTGACCACTTGGCGGCGGATGGCCAAGCAGACAGTCGACCGGCTGGTCGAGCGCGAGGCCCGCGAAGCGCCCTGCCACACGGCGGAGATCCCGCTTGGCATGGAGGCGCGGCCGGAGGATCTCGAGGCGCCGGACGGGGTAGGGGAGGAGGCCCTCGAGCAGCTTGCCTTCCGCTACGGCCACGCCGCCCGCCAGGTGCTCGCCCTTGCCCGCGAGGACACGAAGCTGGCGCAGCCGATCGTCCCCGGTCGTCCCGACCTGCTCGCCGAGGCCGTGATCGCCGCCCGCCACGAGCAGGCGCGCAGCGTTGCCGACGTCCTCCTGCGCCGGACCCGACTCGGTCTGCTGGCGGCTCCGCAGCTGCGCGACAGCGCCGCGGCTCGCGCGGTCGCCGCCGCGATGGGGGCCGAGCTGGGCTGGTCGCGGCGCGAGGTCAAGCGCGCGGCTGAGGCCTGGCCGGCCGCCGCCGTGGAGGCCGGCATCGACCCCGCCGGCTCACCCGTCGAGTCGCTCCAATAACCTGCCGCCCGTGAACGCGCAAATCGACACGGTGGTATCCGGATGTTCGAGTCCGGGGCGATTTGCGCGTGAACCCCTGGAGGTTCGATGAACAAGGCCGAACTGGAGTCCAAGCACCTCGCCGAGCTGCACGCGCTCGCTGCCGACGCAGACGTTCCGCGCTACCGCATGCTGCCCCGCGCCGAGCTGATCGAGAAGCTCGCCAGCGGGAAGCCGGCGCAGGAGAGCGAGAGGCCTCGCCGTGAGCGGCCGGATCGGCCCGAGCGCCCACCGCGTCGGCGTCGGGAGCGTCCGGCCAGGAAAGAGGGCGCCCCCGCCGAGCGCCGGCCCGAGCGCGCTGCCCGCGAGCCGGCCACACCCAAGCCACCCGCCCCTGAGTCGCCGCCGGCAGAGCGGGCCGGGGAGCCAGCGCCAGCGCCGGCCGCCGATGCTGCCGCTCGCCCCAAACGCCGCCGCCGGCGTCGCCGCTTCGGCCGCAAGAGCAAGGGCCTGCGCGTTCAGGACTTCCTGCTGCCGCCCCCCGGCCGCCAGGCGCTCGTCTACGGCGAGAGCCGCGAGGTCTGCACGTCGCTCCTGCGCGAGATCGCCAGCGAGGTTGGCGGCGCCTCCGATGGTCCCGACCCGATCGCCCTCCTCGTCGATCCCAGTCCCGAGGAGCTGGCCGATTGGAAGCGCGAGGCGCCCGACGCCGAGCTGGTCGTCGCCGCCCAGGCCCGCCACGCGAGCGATGCCCTAGCGCAAGCGTCTCGTCGCGCTGAAAGCGGCGAAGACGTAATCCTCCTAGTCGACTCCCTGAGTCGTTTGGAGGATGCCGATACAGCGAAAGCAATCTTCGACGGCGGCCTGGCCGTAAAAGCCAATGGCTCCCTGACCGTAGTGGCGGCTCTCGAGCGCTCGTCCTGAGAGCCGGGCTCAGGCCAGGGGTGGAGCGTCTTGTACTTTTTCGGCGCTACCTTGCGGCGCCAGCAACTGCGTCTCCACCGAAAAAGTTAAGCGAAACCCCTGGCCTGAGCCCGGCTACCGCCGATACGCAATACGTCGCCAGCTCGGCTCCTTAGACAGCTCGATCAGCTCGGAGCTGCGATCCGGCTGCACGTAGCCGAAGGTCTGGTTGCGCTCGTCGAAGACGACGTCGAGCTCGCCCTCCTTGACCCGCTGGTCGAGCCAGGCGCCACGGAAGACGAGGCGGCGCAGCCAGTGGACGAGGCTGCGGTTGGCGGGGCCGACCAGGTCGTCCCAGTTCTCGTTGATGTGCTCGCCGAGGCGGGAGGCGGGCTCGGCGATCTCGCCGCTGACGGCCAGATCGAGCAGGTCGTCGAGCTCCTCCTGGCTGAGGCCCTGGTGGACGAAGCCGAGTTTGACCGCGGCCTGCTCGACCCGCTGGCCGAAGTCCTCCTCGTTGAAGGCAAAGCGAAGCTCCCCGTACTCGAGCACGTAATCGGAGCCAGACTCGTAGTTCCCTCGGCGGGTCGTTTTCTTGTCCATGAGTTGAAGCCAACTACTCGCGCCAGCCCAGCGGGAGCAGGTGCTGGATCATGCCGGTCATCGTAGTCCCATGCCTCCTCCGCCCGTGCCTGAAAGAGCGTTTGCACCTGAGCGGCCCGCGGCGCTCCCGGGCTACCCTCCCGGGCCCCCAAGTGATCGACCTGCACTGCCACATCCTGCCCGGAGTCGACGATGGCTCACTCGACCTCCCCGACAGCCTCGCGATGGGGCGGCAGGCGGTGAACGATGGCATCGAGCGGATCTGCGCGACGCCCCACATTCGCCACGACCACGACGTCCGCATCGAGGAGGTCGCCGGCAGGGTGGAGGAGCTGAACGTTGCGCTGCGCGACGAGGGCGTGCCGGTGACGGTGCTGCAGGGCGGCGAGGTGGCGGAGACCGCGGTCGAGGGGTTGAGCGAGGAGGAGCTCGAACGAGTCTCACTCGGCGGAGGGAGCTGGATCCTGCTCGAGCCGGCGCCGGGCCCGCTCAGCGACACGCTGATCGCCGGCGTCGCCCACCTGGCCGAGCGCGGCTGCCGGGCGCTGATCGCCCACCCCGAGCGACACCTCTCGGCCGATATGTACGAGCGAATCGCGGCGTTGATCGCGAACGGGGCGCTGGTACAGGCGACGGCCGACTTCTTCCTGCGCGAGCACACCGCGGCCGGGATGCGGATGCTGGCCGAAGCGGGCCTGGTCCACGTGCTCAGCAGCGACGCCCATTCTTCGCACGGGGGCCGCCCCGTGCACATGCGCGAGGCCTTCGAACGGCTGGAGCGGATCGAGTCGGTGGCACCGCATCTGGAGTGGATGCGTGACATCGCGCCGCAAGCGATCGTTGACGCGGAGGAGCTTTCTATCCCATATTGAGGGTGAGGGGCCCGGCTTGGCAGGGGTGGAGCGTCTTGTACTTTTTCGGCACTTCCTCGCGGCGCCAGCAGCCGCGTCTTCACCGAAAAAGTTAAGCGGAACCCCTGCCAAGCCGGGCCCCTCAGAGCGGCCGCAGCTCGACCTTGCGCGCCAGGTCTTCGATCACCGAGCGCGAGCCGCTGCCGAGGCCGGCGCGGAGGAAGTTGGCGGCGCCGGCCGCGGCGCCGGTGCGCAGCGTCTCCTCCCACTCGAGGCCAGCGGCCATGCAGGCGGCGAGGCCGCCCATCATCGAGTCGCCGCAGCCCTCGCGCGAGCCGCGCTCGAAGCGCGGCGGCACCAGCTCCCAGCCGTCCTCCTCGCGCAGCACCATCGCCGGCTCCTCGGCGCGGGTGATGATCACGGCGCCGGCGCCCGCGTCGAGCAGCTTCTGCGCGGCGGCGCGCATCCGCTCGGTCGTATCCACGGGCCCCTCGATGTATTTGGCCAGCTCCCAGTCGTTGATCTTGACCAGGTCCGGCCCGCCCTCCAGGGCGCTGTCGAGCCGTGGCGGCGAGAGGTCGACGACCACCGGCGTCCCGTTCGCCTTCACGTCGGTGACCAGGTTGCCGTAGATCTCGAGCGGCAGCGCCTCGCCGGGGAAGGGGCCGCAGAGGGCCAGCACGCCGGAGTCGATCGCGGCGGCGACGGTGGTCGAGAAGAGCTCGTCGATCTCGTGCCGGGACGGCGGCATCGCGGCGGCCTGGGCGATCGGCACGCGCTCGCCGCTGCGGCGGTCATGCAGGTAGGCGCCGCTCGCCTCGGCGGTCTCGATCAGGCGCATCTCGACTTCCATCTCTTCGAGCAGAGGCCGCAGCACGGTGCCGCTCTCACCGCCGATGAAGCCGCAGAGGATCGGATTTGCGCCCAGCTCGGCCGCCATCCGGGCCACCCATACGCCCTGCCCGGCGGCGTGCAGGTGGATGTCGTCGCCACCGTCGCTGGTCAGCGCCTCGACCGTGACCGAGAGCATCGGATGCGGCCCGAAGACCGTGACCTTCCCATTCGTGCCCATCGCGAGAGGCTAGCCGCTGAGTTCGTGTTTCTTCGCTGTATGGGCGAACAAACGCGAACTCAGCGGAGCGGCGGGGAGGGACCTGGTGGCCCGTTTGGCTTTTCGTCGCGTGGACCAATCGGTTTCGCGCTTTCGTGGTTTGAGAGTCGATCGTGTGCTCGGCTTCGAAGTGCCGGTCGCAACCAGCTTGTGCTCCCGTCTGCTCGGTCTCGCGTATCTCGATCGCGACGGGGCCGGCATGGGACTCCTGATTCCCCACTGTCGCTGCGTTCACACCTTCGGCATGCGCTTCGATCTCGACCTCTGCTTTTTCGACGCCGGCGGCGCGGTCATCGCCGTTCGCCAAGCCCTGCGGCCGCGGCGGGTCGCATTTTGCGGAGGGGCGGCGGCTGTGCTCGAGGTTCCCGCCACGCAGGGGGGAGAGTTTTCTGCGCTCGCGTCTTAGGCCGGCCAATGCTTCCCCAGCGACGAGAGATTGCGAGCTTGGTGGTCTGCGAGGACGACGCGCCGACGCTCGAGCTGCTCTGCGACAACCTCGTCGCCGACCGCTTCGGAGTCCTGCCCGCCCCGAGCGCTTCCGACGCGCTGCGGCTCTGCAGGTTCAACCATCCGGACCTGCTCCTCCTCGACCTCTCCCTGCCGGATGCACCGGGACTCGACGTGCTGCGGGAGATCCGCGCCGCCGACGGGGTCACCTCGCGTTTCGACCCGGGTCTTCCCGTGATCGTCCTCACCGGTCACGGCTCTGACGAGGACAGGGTGCGAGGGCTGGAGAGCGGCGCCGACGATTTCCTCGTCAAGCCGCTGTTCTACCCCGAGCTTCGAGCGCGCATAGCCGCGGTGCTCCGTCGCGGCGCCGGCGGGCGGCAGGGTCCGCTTCGGGTTGGCGAGATCATCGTCGACCCAGCGCGACGCAAGGCATGGGTGGGAGAGCGCGAGGTCGCGCTCTCCAGTAAGGAGTTCGGACTCCTGCGGGTGCTCGCCGGCGATCCCTCTCGCGTCTTCGCCAAGCGCGAGCTGCTGGAGGCCGTCTGGGGCTACCGCACGCCTTCACGCACTCGCACGCTCGACTCGCACGCGAGCCGGCTGCGGCGCAAACTCGACCCCGAGCACGGTCGCTATGTCGTCAACTGCTGGGGTTACGGCTACCGCCTGATCGACGGATGACCGAGCTGGCTCAGATCGTCGCCGGTTGGCCTCTTGTCTTCTCGATGGCGGCAGCCGTCGCTGCGCAGAGCTTGCGTGCCGGCCGACGTCGCATAGCCCTCAACGAGGCCCTGCATGAGCTGCGCCGGCCGCTGCAAGCTGTCGCCCTCGCGGCCGGCCCGGGGATCGGCGGACCTGGTCACGGCCGCGATTCGATGGAGCTTGCCGCCACCGCGCTCGAACGGCTCGACCGCGAGATCAACGGCGGCCCGCCAACGCCCGTGTGGGGATCGGTTGACGGAGCTTCGCTGATCCAGTCGGCCGTGGCTCGCTGGCAGGCACGGGTTCAACTCGCGGACGGATCGCTCGAGATGCGGTGGAACGCGGGCCACGCTCTGCTCCGTGGCGATCGCCACGCTCTCGGCCAGGCTCTCGACAACCTGATCGTCAATGCGATCGACCACGGCGGGCCGACGATCGTCGTGGCCGGCCGGTTGCGTGAGGGTCATCTTCGAATCGCGGTGGTCGATTCGGGGCGCGCTACCCGACCGCGGTCGCGTAGCAACAGTCCTGCTCAGGTGATTGCTCGCCTGTCCGGCCAGCAACGACATGGACACGGCTTGACCGTTGTCCGGCGGGTCGCCGCCGACCACGGTGGTCGTTTCGCCCTGCGCCATTCCGAGCGGGGCTCGCTCGCGGTTCTGGAGCTGCCGCTGGCCGAGCCGGAGACCGGACTGGCCGCGTGAGCCGGCGCACCCGGGCAGTCGCGTTTCTCGCCTTGGCGGGGGCGGCCGCGGCGTTGGCGGCTGCCTTCGCCGACAGCTACGGCTCACGCGTGGCGCGTGGCTATGGCCCTTTGCGTCCCGTCGTCGTCGCGGTGCGCGGCTTGAAAGGCGGAAGGCCACTGCGGCCTGAAGACATGGAGAGTGCCTTGGCGCAGCGGCGTGTACCGGCCAGGTTCGTGCCGGCGGGAGCGCTGCGGATGGCGCCGGAAGCGATCGGGCTGATGCCGACCACGGATTTGCCCGCCGGGTCGTATCTGGTGGCCGAGCAACTTCACCCCCCGACGCACGGGCGCCGAGCAGTCGCCCTCGTCGGCCCACAGCGCCGCCCCGTGGAAATTTCCGTCAGCGGCGCCGAAGCTCTGCTTTCCACCGGCACCCCGGATCGGGATGCGAAGGTCGACGTCGTCGTCACCACCGAAGCAAGCGCGGCCGGCCCCGGGCGCACCTACGTGGCCGTAGCGAAAGTCCCGCTGCTCGCTCTGGGCCCGGGTTCTGACGGCCCCGGCCCCGGCGGCGCCTCCGCCGCGACCCTGGCTCTGACGAAACGGCAGGCGTTGCGGCTGATCGCCGCCGAAAGCTTCGCTCGTAAGCTGACCCTCCTTCCCGAAGGCTGATTCGTGCGGGCCCGGGAGCACCACCTCGCCTCCCTGGCTGACGAGCTGCGCCTTGGCTTGATCGAGCGACGCCGGGCGGAGGCAGCCGCCGGCCGCTCACCGGCCGTCGAGCTGGCGGATGAGGTACGCGCCCTGGTCGACGAAGAGGCGGCCCTGCTCCCCTCCGCGGATCGGGCGGAGCTGGCGGATCGCATCGTGCGGGACACGGTCGGTCTCGGTCCGCTGGAGGATCTGCTTGCCGATCCGGCGGTCGAGGAGGTGATGGTCAACGGACCGGACGACGTCTATGTGGAGCGAGCCGGGCGGATCGAAGCGGTGGACACGCGGTTCGCGGACGAGGAGGAGCTGCGCAACGCGATCGAGCGCATTCTCGCCCCACTTGGTCGCCGGATCGACGAGCTGAGCCCGATGGTCGACGCTCGTCTCGCCGACGGCTCGCGCGTCAACGTGGTGATCCCGCCGCTTGCGGTCGACGGCCCGGCGCTTTCGATCCGCCGGTTTGGCGCCCAGCGACCCGGTCCGGCCGAGCTGGTCGACCTGGGCACGCTGAGCCCCGCCCAGTGCGAGCTGCTGAACGAGGCCGTCGGAGGCAGGCGCAGCGTCGTGGTCAGCGGCGGCACCGGCTCGGGCAAGACGACGC
Source organism: Solirubrobacterales bacterium (assembly GCA_033856195.1). Taxonomy (GTDB): domain Bacteria; phylum Actinomycetota; class Thermoleophilia; order Solirubrobacterales; family 70-9; genus VRUE01. The sequence continues at coordinate 45,780 of JAWVFL010000086.1, forward strand.
TGCTCAACGCGCTATCCAGCTTCATCGATCCGGGCGAGCGGATCGTCACGATCGAGGACGCGGCGGAGCTGCGCTTGCAACAGCGCCACGTCGTGCGTCTGGAGAGCCGGCCGGCCAGCGTCGAGGGAAAGGGCGAGGTGACGGTGCGAGACCTGCTCCGCAACGCGCTGCGAATGCGCCCCGACCGGATCGTGATCGGCGAGGTGCGCGGCGCCGAGGCGCTCGACCTGCTGACCGCTCTCAACACGGGCCACGACGGGGCGCTTTCGACCGTGCACGCGAACTCGGCCACCGACGCGCTGAGTCGGCTCGAGACGCTTGCTCTGATGGCGGGCGTCGGCCTGCCGCACGAGGCGATCGCCGAGCAGGTGCAGCGCGGCATCGCTCTGGTCGTCCACCTCGAGCGTCGGCCGGACGGCTCTCGGCGGGTTGCGGAGATCGCCGAGGTCGTGCGCGTGGCTGGCGTCACCGCTGTTCGCGCGCTCGAGTGTGGGCGAGGCGATGGCTGATCCCTTGGGGCTGTTCGTCCCGCTCGCCGGCGCTGTTGCCGGGGGACTGATCGCCGTCGCGGCTCGCGAGGCTGTGCTTGCGAGCCCGGCCCTGGTCGGTTGGCTGCGGAAGGCGCTCGAGCCGTTGGCAAGGGCCCGCAGCGAGGGCTACTTGCCCTCCACGCTCGAGCGCCGGCGGATCGCGGCGATCGGCACTGCGGCCGCGGTAGGCGGCGGCTGGTTTGTCGGCGGCATCCCGCTGGCGCTGCCGCTCGCAATCGCCGGCCCAGCGCTCGGCGGCTGGGCGATCGCGAGCCGGCGCAGGCGCTATCGCCGTGCCGTCGAGCGCTCCTTGCCCGACGTGGCGCTTGCCGTCGCCGATTCGCTCTCGGCGGGACGCTCGCTGCGCGCTTCGCTGCCGGCGGCGGCCAGCTCGCTCGATGGCCCGCCGGCAGTCGAGCTTGCGCGACTTGGAGCCGAGCTTGATCTTGGCGCTCCCACGCTCGCCGCGGTCGGAGCCTGGCGGAAGCGAATGCGCTCGCCCCGCGTCGACGCCCTGGCTGCCGCATTGCTCAGCCAGCGCCTTGCCGGCGGCGACCTCGCCGGCCTGCTGCGCCGCTTCGCTGCGGGGGCCGCGGAGCGGGACCGGGCCGCCGAAGACGCCAGGGCCGCGACTGCTCAGGCTCGCTTCACCGGGCTCCTCGTCGTTGCGATGCCGACCGGCGGCGCCCTCCTCGCCGAGTTGCTGCAGCCGGGCTTCCTCGCGAAGCTGCTCGCCGCGCCCGCCTCCGCCCTGCTGCTGGCACTCGCGGTTTCCCTCCAGCTCGCCGGCTTCGTCGCGATCCGGCGCCTTTCGGGGGTTGTCGAGTGAGCCCAGCGGGGCTCATCGCGGCGCTCGCCGCCGTATTCGCCTCTGCGGCGGCGCGTGAGCTCCTCGTCGGTATAGCGGCTCCACGATTGAACGTTCGCCTCGGCGGGGGAGGGCGGGCGGCGAAGGCGGCGCTCCGCCTGGGCCTGCCGGACCGAATCGCGCGGTCAGGTCTCGAGAGCCGCTTGCCCCTCGCCGCGGTTCTGCTGGCCAAGTTCGCTGGCGTCGGCGGCGGCGCCTTGGTCGCCCTCGCGGTCGCACCGGCGGCGCCGGGACGGATCTCCCTGCTCGTAGCGGTGGGTCTGCCTGCAGCGGGATTCCTCGCCCCCGATGCCCTGCTGGAGCGACGGGCGCGTCTGCGCAGCCGCCGCCTGCTGGGAGCGCTTCCGGACGCGTGCGACCTGCTCGCCGTCGACGCGGCATCGGGACGGGGAACGGCCACTGGCTTTGCGGAGATAGCGCGGATGGGCGAGGGTCCGCTTGCGGATGAGCTGCGGATGACCGTCGCCGAGCTCTCCTGTGGCCAGTCCCTCTCGGTCGCCCTGCACTCCCTTCGCGCCCGCGTCCCCGGCAGCGAGATCGCCACGCTCTGCGCGGCGATTGAGCGCTCGCGCCGCTACGGCTCCCCGCTCGCGGACCAGCTGCGCCGTCAGTCCGCCGCCCTGAGGCGCGACCAGCGCCGCGCCGTAGAGGAGCGCGCCGCTCGCGCCGCACCGAAGATCCAGCTGGTCGTCGCCCTGATCCTCGTTCCCTCGGTCCTGCTGATGATCACCGCCGGCCTGATCGCCAACGCCGACGTCCTGCTCTCAGGGTTCATGTAGCCGGCGCCGGGCGCGGGGAGGGCGGCCGCGCCCGCTGGCCGGGTGTGACTAGCGCGGCCGCGCGGGAGGAGAGGAGGCGGCGCCTGTCTCTTGCGCCTCCTCGCGCAGGCGCATTGCCACGGCGGCTGAGGCCGTGCGGATGAGGTCGAGGTCGGCGGCGGATTTCTTGTGACCGTTGACGAAGCAGCAGAGGGTGCCGCCGACCAGCTCGAAGGCGAACTTCTGTGGGGCTTCCTCGCCGAGCCAGACGATGAAGGTGGGGGAGAAGAGGCGGCGTAGCCAGACCTGGTCCTGTGCCTCGCCGGAGAAGATCTCGTAGCGCTCGTCGAGCGCCTCGCTCTCCAGCTTCACCCGCTCGGTCGAGCGGAAGGCGTCCTCGAGCTTCTCCAAGGAGCGCAGGCCGGACTTGCGGCGGCAGTAGAGCTCGGGGATGTGGGCGACGCACTCGGGCACGTCAATCAGGCCGACCGTGTAGCGGTAGTAGTTGGTCTGGCGGTTGCCCTCGCTGTCGGTGGTCTCGTCCTCGTAGGTGTAGAGGGCGAGGACGCCGTCGACGCCATCGGCCAGCGGGCCGGCGAGGGCGCGCTCGGCGTAGCGGTCATCGCCCTTGCGCAGCAGCGGCGTTGCGGGGGGAAGCGGTCCGCGGCCGGAGAGCGCCATGCCGTTCTGGCTGGCGTAGACCTCGAAGAAGGCGTCCTCGGCTTTCGAGTCGGCAATCGCGAAGACGATCAGTAGCGAGAGCAGCAGCATCGCGCCGGCCGCCGCGGCGCCGATAGCGGCACCGAGAGCTACCGCCCCGGCGATGCCGGCGGCGAGGACGAAGAACGCGATCGCGATCCAGGTGGTCGCCTTGCCGAGCAGGCGCTTGAAGTGGAAGCCACGCAGGTCGTTGGCGTCGTCCGGACTCGATCCGGTCGACGCGGTCGCGGGCTGGCTCGTCGGCTCGGCGCTCATTCCTCGGCAACCTAACGCAGGGGTTGCAAATGGGCTTGCATTGTGGGCTCGTGTTGCAAAGTGGGGGAAAGTGGGTTACTGTGCCGCTCGAGTTGAAGCCCAGGACCGGGGTGGTGAGGTTCCTCCCACCTCATCACTCCGGTCCTAACTCTTTCCAGGTCCACGCGCAGCGCTCGCACAGAAAGGAACCGGCGGTGGCATTTCGGGGCCTCTACGAGCACAGTCTCGATTCAAAGGATCGCCTCACGGTCCCCTCCAGGTTCCGGGCCGCCCTCTCCGACGGGATAGTTCTGTCCAAGGGTTTCGACCCCTGCGTCTGGGTGCACACGACCGGGGAGTTCGAGCAGCTCTCGGATCGCTTCCTCTCACCGCACAGCCCTTTCGGCCGCGATGCCCGCGCCCTGCGGCGGCGCTTCCACGGCGGCTCCTTCGACGAGAAGCTCGATTCCGCCGGTCGCATCCGCGTCCCCAAGCCGTTGATCGAGCACGCCGGCCTCGTCGGGCCCTGCGTCGTGATCGGCGCCGGGGAGTACCTGGAGATCTGGAACGCCGAGGCGTGGGCGAAGCAGGAGTCCAAGCTCGACGCCGCCGCACCGGAGATCGCCGAGGGCCTTGCCGCGAACGGAGCGCCTGAGTGAGATGGCGGCCCGCGCGCATTCAGCCCCCGCCACCGCGAGCCCGCACGTAAGTCGCGCAACCCTTGCCTACATGCCCACCGAGCACAAACCAGTCCTCGCCGCCGAGCTGATCGCGCTGCTGGCGCCCCAGACGGGCCAGATCGCCGTTGACTGCACCTTCGGGGGCGGCGGGCACGCGCGGCTCGTGGCGGAGGCGCTGGGGCCTTCCGGAACCCTCGTCTGCATCGACCGCGACCCCGATGTCGAGGCTCGCTATGAGGCTTTTGCCGCGGAGGCGCCCTGCTCGACCCACCTCGTTTCCAGCGATTTTGCGGTAGGTCTTCGTGCCCTGCGCGGCGAAGGCATGCGTCCAGACATGGTCTACATGGACCTCGGAATGTCCTCGATGCAGGTCGACGCCTGGGAGCGGGGCTTCTCTTATTCCTACGACGCCCCCCTCGACATGCGCATGGACACCCGCCAGCAGCTCTGCGCCGCCGACATCGTCAACGAGTGGCCGGAGTCCCGCCTTGCCCAGGCGCTGCGCCGTTTCGGCGAGGAGCGCTACGCGGGCGGGATCGCCCGGGAGATCGCCCGTCGACGCCCGCTCTCGACGACTTCGGAGCTGGTTGACGCGATCAAGGCGGGGATGCCCGCCTCCGCCCGCTTCGGCCGCGGTCACCCGGCCAAGCGGACCTTCCAGGCGATCCGGATCGCCGTCAACGGCGAGCTCGACTCGCTCGAGGATGCGCTGCCGACGGCGTGGGGGATGCTGCCGGTCGGCGGCCGCTTCGCCGCGATCTCCTTCCACTCGCTGGAGGACCGTCGCGTCAAGCAGTTCCTCGCCGAGCGCGCCAAAGGCTGCATCTGCCCGCCGGAGCTGCCGGTTTGCGTCTGCGGTCGTGAGCCCGAAGCCGAGCCGCTGACCCGTCGCGCCGTCGCGCCCGGACCTGACGAGGTCGCCGCCAATCCGCGCTCGAAGTCGGCCCACCTGCGCGTCGCCGCCAAGATCTCCGAGCCGGTGGGAGAGGTGGCCTGATGGCTGCCGCCGCGACCGCTCGGCGTGCGCCGGCGCCGAGTCGCAAAGCACCGGCGCGGAGAAAACCACCCGCGCTGAAAGCTGCCGCGGCGCCCGCGCGCACGGCTCCGCTTCGCCGCAAGGCGCCGGCTCGCCGTCCCGGCGGTCAGCTGATCCCGATCGCCGCCGGCGCGGCCACCGCGGTGCGCCAGCTTCCCGACTCGAGCCTGATGGTGCGGATGACCCGCGGTCGTGTCTGGATCGGCGTGCTCGGCATGCTCCTCGCCGGAATCGTCGCGATCAACGTGATCACGCTCAGCCTCTCCGCCGCCGCCGGGCACATAGACCGCAACATCCAGGCGCTCGAAGAGGAGAACTCCCTGATGCGGGGACGCGACGCGAAGCTCTCCGGCTCCAGTCGCGTCCGCCATGACGCCGGCGCTTTTGGGCTCGCGGCCGCCACCACCGATGCGGTCGGCTACGTCCAGGCATCGCCCAAGGACGTTGCCATCGCCGCCCAGCGGCTTGCCGCGGCCGGCTCGGGTTATTAGGAGCCCGTCCGAATGCGGGTGATCGAGCGAAGGATCGGCCTCCTCTTCGCCGGCTTTCTCCTCTGCTTCTGCATCATCGGCGCCCGTGCCTTCTGGTTGCAGGGCGTGCAGGGCTCGAAGCTCGCCTCGGAGGCGATCAGCCAGCAGACCGAATCGATCTCGCTGCCGAGCCTGCGTGGCAGCGTGCTCGACCGCCGCGGCAACGCGCTCGCCGCCTCCGAAGACACGGCGACGGTCTTCGCGGTGCCGCCGGAAGTCACCAAGCCGGCGCTGGCGGCGGAAAAGCTCGCTCCGATCCTGGACCTCAGCGAGAGCGAGGTGCTTGGCGCGATGACCGCTGAAACGACCTACTCGGTTCTCGCCAAACAGGTCGACCTGCCCACGGCGAAGCGGATCGAACGGCTTGATCTGCAGGGCATTGGGCAGGACCCAGACAGCCGCCGCACCTACCCGCAGGGCACCCTGGCGGCACAGGTGATCGGCGCTGTTGGTTCTGAAAACGAGGGCCTCACGGGTCTCGAGTCCGGGGAGGAATCGGTGCTGAGCGGAACCGACGGCGAACGGCGCATCGTCACCGACGCGACCGGCGAACCGATCCGGCTCGAAACCGCCCAGGAAGCTGAGGACGGCGAAGACATCCAGCTGACGCTCGACCCGGCGATCGAGGGCAAGACGGAGGAAGTGCTGGCCGAAGTCGGCGAAACGTACGCGCCGAAGGGGGCGACGGCGATCGTGATGGACCCGCGCAACTCGCAGGTCCTGGCGATGGCGAACTGGCCGCCCATCGACCCGACCGATCTCTCCAGCGCCAGCTCAGAAGACCTGATCAACCGGGCGACCGGCTTCACCTACGAGCCGGGCTCGACCTTCAAGGCGTTCACAGTCTCCGCGGCGCTGGAGGAAAAAGAAGTGACGCCGGAGACGTCCTTCTATCTGCCCTCTCAGCTCCACGTTGCCGACCGCATCATCGAAGACGCCGAGGCGCGGCCTCCGATAACGCTCACCGTGGCCCAGATCCTTGCCGAGTCCTCCAACGTCGGCGCCGCCACGATCGGCCTCGAGCTGGGCAGCAAGCGCTTCGGCCGCTGGATCGATCGCTTCGGCTTCGGCCGACCGACCGGCGTCCAGTTCCCGGCCGAGGAGCGGGGGATCGTGCCGAAGCTCGACCAATACTCCGGCTCGACGATGGGCAACCTGCCGATTGGCCAGGGCCTGGCGGTGACGCCGATGCAGATGATGGCCGGCTACCAGGCGATCGCCAACGGCGGCATGCTGCGGCGCCCGCAGCTGATCGAGAAAGTGGGAGACGAAGAAGTCCCGGAGCCGAAGGGGCATCGGGTGATCGATGCGAGCGTGGCCGCGCAGGTGCGCGAAATGCTCGTCGGGGTGCTGGCCGCCGGCGGTACCGCGTCCGAGGTGAGCGTGCCCGGGTACACGCTGGCGGGGAAGACCGGTACGGCGCAGGTGGCTGAAAACGGGACTTACTCCGAGACCAAGTACGTGGCGTCGTTCATCGGCTTCGCGCCGGCGCAAGACCCGCAGCTGCTCGTCTCGGTGATCGTCGACCAGCCGCAGGGGGACATCTACGGTGGGTCGGTCGCTGCTCCGGCGTTTGGCAGGATCGCGGCGTTTGCGTTGCCTTATCTTGGTGTTCCGCAGGAGTAGGGGGCGCCGGGTGCCCCTCCCGGCTCAACTTTTTCGGTGGGGCGACGGAGGCCGGCCGAGATTGGATTGCCGAAAAAGTACAAGCCGCCGGGAGGGGCACCCGGCGCCCTACCTAGACTTGCGGGCGTGAGATTGGGCGCGCTTGTCGCGGAGATTCCTGGGGCTCGGATTTCGGGAGACACCGCCGTAGAGGTGGGGTCTCTTGCTTATGACAGCCGAAAAGTGGAGCCCGGGACGCTGTTTTTCTGCGTGCCGGGAGAGAAGGTCGATGGGCATGATTTTGCTGCGGGTGCGGTGGGGGCTGGCGCTGTTGCGCTGATCGTCGAGCGGGAGTTGGATCTGCCTGTCGCGCAGGTAGTTGTCGCCGATGCGCGCGCGGCTATGGCGCCTTTGGCGGCTCGGTTTTGGGGGGATCCGACGGGCGAGTTGCGGGTCGTTGGGATTACGGGGACGAATGGGAAGACGACTACTGCGTTCTTGATTCGGGAGGTCTTGGAGGCGGCGGGGCTTCGAACCGGGCTGCTGGGGACGGTGCGGCAGGTTGTGGGGGGCGTGGAGGAGGAAGTTGAGCGGACTACGCCGGAGGCGATCGATTTGCAGGCGACTTTTCGGCGGATGCTGGAGGCGGGGGATCGGGCCTGCGTGATGGAGGTGTCGTCGCACGCGCTGGCGCTGCACCGGGCCGACGCGATCCATTTCGAGCTGGCGCTGTTCACCAACTTGACCCAGGACCATCTCGACTTCCACGGGGACATGGAGGAGTACTTCCAGTCGAAGCGGCGGCTTTTCGAGATGGCCCCCAAGATTTCAGTCGTCAACGTCGACGACGAGTACGGCCGGCGGCTCGCTGAGGAGTTCGATTGTGTGACCTTTTCGGCCGAGGGGGTGAATGCGGACTTCGCCGCCACGGGGGTCTCCTTCGATGCCGGCGGCGCCGAGTTCAGCGTCGCCGGGACCGCGGTGCGGACCAGATTGCCCGGTCACTTCAACGTCGCCAACGCGCTGGGCGCCTTCGCAGCCACCACCGAAATGGGCGTCTTGGCGCAGGTTGCTGCCGAGGGGCTGGCGCGGTCGGAGCGGGTGCCTGGGCGCTTTGAGCCGGTCGACGAGGGGCAGGACTTCACGGTGCTGGTCGACTATGCGCACACTCCAGACTCGCTGGAGAACGTCCTGCGCGCGGCGCGGAGACTGAGCGAGGGACGCGTGCTCGCGGTCTTCGGCGCCGGCGGCGATCGCGATCGCGACAAGCGGCCGAAGATGGGGCGGGCCGGTGCGTCGCTCTCCGACGTCGCCATCGTCACCTCCGACAATCCGCGTTCGGAGGATCCCGAGGCGATTATCGCCGAGGTCCTCGGGGGTGTCGAGAACGGCGCCAACGTCGAGGTGGAGCCCGACCGGCGCGCGGCGATCGCGCTGGCGCTGAAGCAGGCCCGGACCGGCGACACCGTCGTCATCGCGGGCAAGGGCCACGAGCAGGGCCAGGAGTTCGAGGACGGTCGCAAGATCCCGTTTGACGACCGCGAGGTCGCGCGCGAGGAGCTGCGCCGCCTTTGAATCTGACGCCCGAGCAGATCGCCGCTGCCTGCGGCGCGGAGGTTGCTGCCGAAGGTGGAGGGGGTTCGCCGCGGCGCGCCACGATCGGCTCCGGCGATACGGGTCCGGGCGATCTCTTCTTCGGCCTCCGAGGCGAGCATGTCAACGGGGGCGAATTCGCCAGCGCCGCGATCGAGGCGGGTGCCTGGGGCGTCGTCGTCGATCCCCAGATGTCGCATCTGCTTCCGCTGTCCGGCGGAAGGTACGACCGTGAGGGGGAGGGGGCCTGGGTTTTTGTTGTGCCCGATCCGCTCGCCGCGCTCCAAGCGCTCGCCCATGCGTGGCGTCGCGAGCTCGGTGCTCGGGTGGTCGGGATCACCGGCTCGGTCGGCAAGACCTCGGTCAAGGACATAACCAGGGCACTGCTCCCCGGCCGTGTGCACGCCAACCGGGAGAACCTCAATACCGAGATCGGCCTGCCGCTGACGGTGCTCGATGCCCCCGCTGAGACGGACGTCCTGGTGCTGGAGATGGCGATGCGCGGCGCTGGGCAGATCGCCGAGCTGGCCGCGATCGCCGAGCCCGAAGTCGCGGTGATCACCAACGTCGGCCCGGTCCACGTCGAGCTGCTCGGCTCGGTGGCCGCGATTGCGGCGGCGAAGGCCGAGGTGCTGGCGGCGCTTCCACCCGACGGGACCGCGGTCGTGCCGGCGGCGGCCGGCGAGCTCGATCCCCACCTGGACGATGCCCCGCGGCTGCTGCGCTTCGGGCCGGGAGGCGATGTCTTCGCTGCCGAGAGCGCCGTCGGCGATGGCGTCATCGAGGCCCTGGTCGAGACGCCGGCCGGCGGCCACCGCTTCCGCTTTCCCTTCACCGAGGCACACAACCTCGAGAACGCGCTGGCGGCGGTCGCCGTCGGCGTCGCGCTCGGCGCGCCTCTCGCAGAGATGGCCGATCGCGCTGAGAACATAGGCTTCTCACGCTTCCGGGGCGAGCGCCTCGAGATTGGCGACGGGATCGTCCTGGTGAACGACTGCTACAACGCCAACCCAGTCTCGATGCGCGCCGCGCTCAGCCACCTCGCTTTGCTCGAGGGGGAACGACGGATCGCCGTGCTCGGCGAGATGGCCGAGCTCGGCCCCGGGGCCGCCGGCTATCACCGCGAGATCGGCGAGAGCGCCCGGGCCGAGGGCATCGACCTGTTGGTCGGGGTCGGCGAGCCGGCGCGCGACTACGCCCCGGACGAGCTCCTCGGCACCCCCGAGGAGGCGGCCGAATGGCTCGCCGCGCAGGCCGAGCCCGGCGACACGATCCTGGTCAAGGGCTCGCGCTCGGCCGGCCTCGAGGCCGTGGCGGAGACGCTGGAGGAGCTGCTGCTCGATGGGTGAAGTTCTGATCGCCGGCATGGCGGCGATGCTGATCTGCATCTTCCTCGGCCCCAAGTTCATCGAGTACCTGCGGGTGAAGGAGTTCGGCCAGCACATCCGCGAGGACGGCCCGCAGGAGCACCACGCCAAGGCGGGGACGCCGACGATGGGCGGGCTGATCATCTTCGCCTCGATCTGCGTGCCCTACCTCGTCCTCTCCGATCGCGACGCGCAGAGCCTGGCTGTCTTCGGCGTGGCGATGGGCTGCGCGACGATCGGCTTCGCGGATGACTTCATCAAGATCGTCAAGCGCCGCTCTCTCGGCCTCTCGGCCCGCTGGAAGATGCTCTTCCAGCTCTTCCTCGCGCTCGGCCTCTGGTGGGTGGCGCGCCACGAGGTCGGTCTCGAGCCGATCCTCTACTTCCGCATCGGCGACGCGACAATCGACCTCGGCCCCGTCCTCTACTTCGTCCTCGTCTTCCTCGTCATCGGCGGCACCTCGAACGGGGTCAACCTCACCGACGGCCTCGATGGGCTCGCGGCCGGCTCCTGTGCGATCGTCCTGCTCGCCTACACCGCGATCGCCTTCGTCACCAACGAGCAGCAGAACCTGGCGCTGCTCTCGGCCTGTCTGGTCGGCGCCTGTATCGGCTTCCTCTGGTTCAACGCCTTCCCGGCGTCGATATTCATGGGGGACACCGGCTCGCTTGGATTGGGGGGCGCCATCGGCGCCCTCGCGGTGATGACCCAGACCGAGGTGCTGCTGATCATCATCGGCGGCATCTTCGTGATCGAGGCCCTCTCGGTGGCGATCCAGGTCTTTTCCTTCAAGGCCTTTCGTCGCCGCGTGCTGCTGATGGCGCCGCTGCACCATCACTTCGAGATGATGGCCTGGTCGGAGACCAAGATCATGCTCCGCTTCTGGATCGTCGCTGCGGTTTGTTCAGGGATTGTATTTACCCTGTACCTGCAGTCGTTTGGGCGGTTGGGGTGGGGAGGGCCGGGTGCCCTCCCGGCTCAACTTTTTCGGTGAATTGGCTGGGGCCGTCCGAGGTTGGATTGGCGAAAAATTACAAGCCGCCGGGCGGGGCACCCGGCCCTCCCGGACAGGCACTGGCGCACAGGGTCGAGCCGGTGTAGCGCGAACCTATGTCTGATGACTGCGCCGCCGCCCAGGAAGCTCCGGCCACAGCTTCCTGAGGGTCCATATCTGGTCGTGGGACTGGCCCGATCGGGGCAGGCCGTGGCGCGGCTCCTCGCCGAAAGGGGAAAGGACGTGACCGGCGTGGATTCTGGGCATCCGGATGGGGCGGCAGGGCTTCGGGAGGTTGGTGTCGAAGTCGTTCTGGATGCAGATGGATTGGCGCTCCTCGAGGGGGTGCGGACTGTGGTCAAGAGCCCGGGTGTGCCGCGGGAGGCGCCGGTGATCGCGGCGGCTCTGGAGCGGGGGATCGACCTCGTTGGTGAGCTGGAGGTTGCCTGGCGGGCGATGCCCAATCGGTTCGTCGCGGTGACGGGGACGAATGGGAAGACGACCACGGTTGAGCTGCTTGGGCATGTGTACCGGACGGCTGGGGAGCCGGCGGCTGTGGCCGGCAACGTCGGCACGCCGCTCTCCTCCCTGTCGGGGGAGATCGAGAGCGACGCGACTGTGATTTGCGAGGCCTCGAGCTTCCAGCTCGAGGACAGCGTCGCCTTCGCGCCCGAGTGCGCGGTCTTTCTCAACCTTGCGCCGGACCACCTCGACCGCCACACCGACCTCGACGCCTATTTGGCGGCGAAGCTGCGGATCTTCGCCAACCAGGGCAACGACGACGTCGCCGTCTACAACGCCGACGACCCCGCCTTGGCGGACGTCGATCTCGGCGGTTGTGCCCGGCGGGTCGGCTTCTGCCATGGCGCCGGACCGGACTGCGAGGTGGCGTTCGCCGAGGGGACGATCTTCTACGACGGGGAGCCGCTGCTGGCGGTCGAGGAGCTGGGCCTGTTCGGCGAGCACAACGTGGCCAACGCGATGGCGGCCGCGGCGGCGGCGCTCGCGATGGGAATCGACCGCGAAGCGGTGCGCGAGGGGCTGCGCAGCTTCGCCGGCGTTCCCCATCGGCTCGAGCAGGTGGCGGAGATCGGCGGCGTGCGCTTCGTAAACGACTCGAAGGCGACCAACGTCGCCTCGGCGACGGTCGGGCTGCGCGCCTTTGACGGTGGCGTTCACGCGATTCTCGGCGGCAGCGAGAAGGGCGAGTCCTACGAGCCGCTGCTCGACCCTGTGCGCGAGAGATGCGTCGCCTGCTATCTCACCGGCGCTTCGGCTGAGCGGTTGGCGGAGGCGCTCGCGCCCGCGATCGAGGCCGGCGTCGCCCTGCACCGCTGCGACGACTTCGAGGACGCGGTCCGACGGGCTGCCGCCGCGGCCCGTCCCGGCGAGACGGTGCTGCTCTCGCCGGCCTGCGCCAGCTTCGACGCCTTCGAGGACTTCGAGCAGCGGGGCGAGCGCTTCCGCCAGATCGTCGAGTCGCTGTCGTGAGCGCTCGTGCTCTCACTCTCGGCGGCCTCACCGCCGGCAAGGCGAAGAAGAAGACGAAGGCGAAGAAAAAAAAGCGCTCCCGCGCCGCCGCCCCGTCGACCGAGTACAACCTGTTGCTCACCGCGACGCTCTGCCTGCTCGCGCTCGGCGCCGTGATGGTCTTCTCCGCCAGCTCGACCACCCAGGTGCTGAGCGACGGCAACCTCGCCAACAGCGCCTTCTACCTGAAGCGGACGCTGATGTTCGGCGCGGCCGGACTGGTGGTCATGCACCTGAGCGCGCGGCACGGCCTAATCGCGGTTCGTCGCCTCACGCCGGCCCTGCTCGTCGGCTCGCTCTTCCTCCTGCTGCTCGTCCTCGTCGCCGGCACCAGCGCCAACGGCGCCAGCCGCTGGCTCGGCTCGGGCTCGCTGCAGTTCCAGCCCTCCGAGCTGGCCAAGGTGGCGCTGATCCTCTACGGCGCCGACCTGCTCGCCCGCGAACCAAAGCGGGCTCGCTCGCTGCAGGGGTTGATGCCCTTCCTGCTCGTCGTCGGCACCGCCTGCCTGCTGATCATGGCCGAGCCGGACATGGGCACGACGATGGTCATCGCCTTCTCGGTCGGGGCGACCCTGATCGCCGCCGGCGCCCGCCCCGCCGACCTCGGCAAGGTGGCGCTTGGCCTTGGCGTCTTCGCCCTGCTGCTTACCGTGGTCGAGCCCTACCGGATGGCCCGCCTCACCGGCTTCCTTCATCCCGGTGCCGACGCTGCGGGCGCCGGCTTCCAGGCGGCGCAGGCGAAGATCGCGCTCGGCTCCGGTGGCATCTTCGGCGTCGGAATCGGCAACGGCGTGGGGAAGGCCGGCTTCCTGCCCGAGGCCCACACCGACATGATCTCCGCGGTGATCGGCGAGGAGCTCGGCATGGTCGGCATCCTCGGCGTCGTCGGCCTCTTCGCCCTGCTCGGCTACGCAGGCCTGCGCGTCGCCCAGCGGGCCAAGGATCGCTACGCCAAGCTGCTCGTCGCCGGCCTCACCTCGCTGATCCTCGCCCAGGCGACGATCAACCTCTTCGCGGTGATGGGGCTGGCGCCGCTGACCGGCGTGCCGTTGCCCTTCGTCTCCTACGGCAACAGCAGTCTGATGGTGACGCTCTTCGCGGTCGGGCTGATCCTCAACGTCGCCCGCGGGGGGACCGCCAGCGCTGGCAAACTGCGCGTCGTCGAGGGCGGGCGCTCGCCTGCCCGCAAAAGGAGCCGATCTAGCCGTGGAAAAAGCGCCCAGAGTCGTGGTGGCAGCGGGGGGAACCGCCGGCCACGTCGTGCCAGCGACGGCCGTCGCCGACGAGCTTCGGGCTAGTGGGGCCGAGGTCTCCTTCCTCGGCACGCGTGAGCGGATCGAGGCCGAGCTGGTGCCAGCCGCCGGCTATGAGATCGATTTCCTCAAGGTTCGGGGGATCGACCGGAGCAACCCGCTGCGCGCCGCGGCCGCGGCCGCCGAGGCCGTTGCCGCGGTGGGAACCGCGCGGGGAGCGTTGCGCCGTCGCGATGCCGACGTCGTCCTCGGCGGCGGCGGCTTCGTCGCCGGCCCGGCCGGCCTGGCCGCGGTGCTGACCCGGACGCCGCTGGTGCTGACCGAGGCCGACAGCCACCTCGGCCTCGCCAACCGGCTGCTGGCGGGGCGGGCGCGCCGCGTCTGCCTCTCCTTCCCGATCGAGGGGAGGGAGGGGGAGCCGTATCTGCTCACCGGCCGGCCGGTGCCCGCGGCGGTGCTGCGCGCCGACCGGGCCGGGGCACGGCGGCGCTTTCACGTAGCCGCGGATGCCCGCTGCCTGCTGGTGATGGGCGGCAGCCAGGGCGCCCACTCGATCAACACGGCCGCGATCGAGGCGTTTGCCGAGGGCGAGTGGGGTCGCGAACGCGACTTCCACGTGCTCCACCTGGCCGGCCGGCGCGACTACGAAGGGCTGAAGCAGCGGCTGGCGTCGGCAGCCAACGCCGACCGCTACACGCTGCTCTCCTACGAGCCCGACCTCGGCGACGTCCTCGCTGCCTGTGACCTCGTCCTCGCTCGCTCCGGCGGCTCGATCTTCGAGGTCACGGCGGCGGGGCGTCCCGCGATCCTCGTCCCGTATCCGTACGCCACCGCTGATCACCAGAGCACGAATGCCGCCTGGATGGCGGAAGCGGGCGCCGCGGAGACGATCGAGGACTCGGCCTTGACCGCGGCGCTGCTCGCTGAGCGCGTCGCCGCGCTGCTGGGCGACGGGTCTCGGCTTGACGCGATGTCCGCGGCCTCCACGGCGCTGGCCCGTCCTGACGCGGCGAGGAAAATCGCCGACGAGGTACTGGCGGCGATCCAATGAGCTTCCGCTGTGCCTTTTCCCGACTATGCACCGCAAGCGAACAGCGGAGGCCTTCTTGACCGACTGGTCTCGGCGGCGGCTGCATTTCATCGGCATCGGGGGGGCCGGGATGAGCGGGCTGGCGCTCGTCTGCGCCGAGCTGGATGCCGTGGTGACCGGCAGCGACCGGGCCGACTCCTCTTATATGGAGCGCCTGCGCGTTGCGGGTCTGGACCCGATTGTTGGCCACGATGCCGGCAACCTGCCGGAGGGAGTGGAGGTCGTGGTCTCTACGGCGATCGGCGAGGACAACCCTGAGCTTGCTCTCGCCCGCGAGCGCGGCATCGAGCCGATCCACCGTGGCGCCCTACTCGCCGAGCTCTGTGCGGAGAAGCGGCTGATCGCCGTCGCAGGCACCCACGGCAAGACCACCACCACGGCGATGCTGGTCTGGGCGCTGCGGGCGCTCGGAGCGGATCCAGCTTTCTTCATTGGTGGTGAGGTGCCGGGCCTTGGACGTCAGGGTGAGGCGGCTAATGCTGGGTGGGGGGAAGGCGAGTGGGTGGTCGCTGAGGCCGACGAGAGCGATGGCAGCTTTTTGGATCTGAAACCAGAGATCGCCGTAGTCATCAACGTAGAGATGGATCACCACAGCCGCTGGGGCTCGGTGGGCGAGCTTCGAAAAGCGTTCCGCCGGTTTGTCGCGCCCGCCGACAGAGTCGTCTTGCCAGCCGATGGCAGCCTCGCTGAGTTGGGCGAAGGAAAGGGGGTCCGCCCGTTCGATGCTGGCGAGCCCGGTCCGGCCGAGCTGCCGCTCGCGGTACCTGGACATCACAACCTGCTCAACGCCCGCGCCGCGCTGGCCGCGCTTGGGCCTGCTCGCTTCGATCTCGACCGAGCAGCTGGGGAGCTGGCTGACTTCCCCGGCGCCAAGCGGCGGCTGGAGCTGAAGGGCTCGCGTGGCGACACGCGCATATATGACGACTACGCCCACCACCCGACCGAGGTCCGGGCTGCCCTCTCAGCCTTGCGCGAGCAACGGCCCGGACGGCTGATCGCGGTCTTCCAGCCCCACCTCTACTCGCGCACCAAGGCCTTTGCCGAGGAATTCGGCGCTGCCCTCACGCTGGCCGACGAAGCAGTCGTCCTCGACGTCTACCCGGCGCGCGAGGAGCCGGTTGGGGAGCTGGCCGGGGTGAGCGGCCTGCAGGTGGCCCAGGCCGCGGCGGAGCGGATGGGGGGGAGAAAAGTCCTCTGGTTGCCGGATGCGGGAGGCGCCGCGCCAGCGCTCGCGCGCCTTCTGGATCAAAATCGCGCGGTCGGCATTGAGAACCAGGTGCTGGTCACGATCGGTGCCGGCGACGTCTTCCGGTTGGGCGAAGCCTTGGTCGACGGAGGCAATCAATGAGCTTGCGCTGTTCCTTGTCATGGATATGGATCGAAAAGGAACAGGGGAAGCTGTGAGCCCGCCACCGGCTGGAGTGGAGCGCAATTTCGCGCTGGCCCGGTTGACCACTGTGCGGACCGGCGGCGCCGCCGACTGGTTCGCTCGCCCCCGTAGCGAGGCGGAGTTGCTGGAGCTGCTCGCCTGGGCCGCGAGCGAGGGACTTGAGCTGGGTGTCGTCGGCTCGGGCTCGAACTTGCTCGTTGCCGATGACGGATTCCGCGGCTTCGCCCTCAAGCTCGACGGTGAGCTCGCCATGATCGAGCGCCAGGGTGAGGGACTGCTCTGTGGCGGCGGGGCCCGGCTGCCTTCGGCTTCCGCCAAGGCGGCCGGGTGGGGATTGGCGGGAATCGAATTCGGCGTCAACATCCCCGGCACGGCTGGTGGCGCGGTGAAGATGAACGCCAACGCCTACGGAGGGCAGCTGGCCGAGGTCCTCGAGTGGGTCGACGTCTGCACGGCGGCGGGGACCGACCGTCGCGATCCGGGCGCGCTCGGCTTCTCCTACCGCAGCTCGAACCTGGCTTCCGGCGAGGTGGTCGCCCGGGTCTCCTTCCGCCTGCGTCCTGACGAGCCAGCGGCGATCCGAGCACGGCTGGAGGGGATGCGCGGCAAGCGCCGCGAGGCGCAGCCCTCGGGGATCAAGACCTTCGGCTCGACCTTCAAGAACCCCGACGACCCACGCGCGGAGGGCCGCGGCGCCGGCCAGTTGCTGGAGGCGGCCGGCTGTCAAGGCCTCCACCACGGTGGGGCACGCTTCTCGCCGAAGCACGCCAACTTCGTCGAGAACGCCGGCGCGGCGACCACCGCGGATGTCCTCGCCTTGATGGCCGAGGGCCGCCGCCTTGTGCACGAGGAGTTCGGCCTGGTGCTCGAACCCGAGGTGCAGGTGCTGGGCGAGGTCGAGTGGCCAGAGGGCTGGGCGTTGTGAGGCGGCTGTATCGGGGGGCGATCGTGATCCTCGCGGTGATCGTCGTCGCCTTCGTCTACCAGCGCGTCTTCGGCGGCAAGACGGTTACCCCGCATCTCGTCTCCAGCCAGCCGGTCGCCGCGATCGGCAGCGGCGAAGGCGCGGTCGCTGTCGCCGAGGACGGCACGATCCTCACCTGGTTCCCGCCCGGCGAGGATGTCCACCTACCGGTGCTGCCGATCGAATCGGCGCCGAAAGCCCCCCGCGTGCAGGGCCCGGTGCTCGAACAGGTGCGCGTGCTCGCCGCCGCCCCGGCGGCGCTGTTGCCCTACGTCGAAGGCAGCTACTTCGGCGAAAGCGGGGTGGACGTCAACCTCACTTCTGGCATCGAACTGCGCTTCGGCAGCTCGGTCGGCGCCGCGCGAAAGTGGCGAGCCGCGGCGGCCGTCCTCGCCAGCCCGGAAACCACTTCCCTTGATTATGTAGACCTGCATGCGCCGCGACACCCTGCCGTAGGCGGCTCTGGGCATACGCTTCCGCCGCTTCCCTAAACCCTCGACCGCAGGGTTAGGTATGGCCAACTCTCAAGTTAGCCTTGAGAGATTCGCCTTGCAGGATGCCACCCGGCCGTTTGACAGACCCCCTGAAATACCCTACGTTGAGCGCAATTTCCGTGGTTAAGACGTACCCTTGAACCCTTAAGCATTGCTGTAGCGTCAGACGGAACAAAGGCTCAACTCAACACCCAGTCCTGGCGGACCGGGACATATCCAGCCCCAACCGGGACTGGGCTTGGAGAAATCGGGAGATGGAATCCACATACCTCGCGGTGATCAAGGTGGTCGGCGCCGGCGGCGGCGGCACAAACGCCGTCAGTCGCATGGTCGACGCCGGCATTCGCGGTGTCGAGTTCGTCGCCGTCAACACGGATGCCCAGGCCCTGCAGGCCTGCGACGCCGACATCAAGCTCTCGATCGGGCAGGAGCTGACCCGCGGCCTCGGCGCCGGCGGCAACCCCGAGGTCGGCGCTGGCGCGGCGGCGGAGAGCCGCGACGAGATCAAGGAGGCGCTGAAGGGCGCCGACATGGTCTTCGTCACCGCTGGCGAGGGTGGCGGCACGGGCACCGGCTCGGCGCCGGTGATCGCCGAGATCGCCAAGGAAGAGATCGGCGCGCTGACGGTTGGCGCCGTGACCAAGCCTTTCGAGTTCGAGGGCAAACGGCGGATGCAGCAGGCGCTCGAGGGGATCGAGAAGCTGCGCAACAACGTCGACACCCTGATCATCGTCCCCAACGAGAAGCTGCTGCAGGCCGTCGAGCGGCGCACCAGCGTGCTCGAGGCCTTCCGCCAGGCCGACGACATCCTGCGCCAGGGCGTGCAGGGCATCACCGACCTGATCACGATCCCGGGCCTGATCAACCTCGACTTCGCCGATGTGCGCACGATCATGCGCGACGCCGGCTCGGCCTTGATGGGGGTCGGCTCCGCCTCCGGCGAGGCTCGCGCGCTCGATGCCGCCAAGGCGGCGATCACCTCGCCGCTGATCGAGGAGTCGATCAAGGGCGCGACCGGGATGCTGCTCAACATCACCGGGCCCGAGGACCTCGGGCTGTTCGAGGTCAACGAGGCGGCCCAGCTGGTCCAGGCCGAGGCCGACGACAACGCCAACATCATCTTCGGCTCGGTCGTCGACCAGTCGATGAAAGACGAGGTCCGGGTCACCGTCATCGCCACTGGCTTCGAGGGCTTCGAGCTGCTGGCCCGCTCGCCGCAGCGGGTCCGCCGCCGTTACGAGAGTCGCCCGCGGATCTCCGCCGAGGACACCGACATCCGCAAACTGCGGGTCTCGGACGACGACATCGACGTGCCGGGGTTCCTCAAAGAATGATCTTGGGCGTGGGTGGGCCGGTTGTCAGGCCCTCCCGCCGCCGCTTCGCGGGAGTTCGTCGGGAGGGCCTGACAACCGGCCCTCAGAGGTCCAACTCGTAGTAGAGCATTCGGGGGCCGTCGGGGGCGCCTTCGCGATTCGTGAAGCTTCGGCTCTCGTAGAGAGCTCGTGCCTCCCTATCCGTTTCGCCCGTGGTCAACTCGAAGTGGTCGGCGCCAGCCTCACGCGCCGCTTCGATCGCCGCGTCCAGCAAGGCGCCGCCGATGCCGTGGCCGCGCCGCTCCGGGACCACGTAGAGCTCTTCGAGATAGGTGTCGCCGGCCTTCGCCCACAAGGAGGGGCGGATGCGGAACAAGGCGAAGCCCTCTGGGGGGTCGCCCGCCAGCAGAACGGTGATCGAGCCGTCGGCGAGCAGTTCTCCCAGGCGCTCGGTGAGCGCGGGCACGCCTGGGGTCAAGTCCTCGTATTCGGTGTTGAAGTCGTGCAGGAGGCGGGCGACGTCGGCGGCGTCGCTCTCGTCCGCCCGGCGGATCTCACTGCGGGGCGTCTCGGTCATCTCCACGGGTGAGCTTGCCACAGCTCTTCAATACGCTGCCGCGCGTGGCTGACGCGGCACTGAGACGCACCCCCCTCTACGAGCGGCACGCCGAGCTCGGCGCCAAGCTCGTTCCCTTCGCCGGCTGGGAGATGCCGGTCACCTATGAGGGGATCCGCGAGGAGCACGCCGCTGTGCGAACGCACGCGGGCATGTTCGACGTCTCGCATATGGGCGAGGTCGAGGTCGAGGGCCCCGGTGCGCTCGCCTTTCTGCAGCGCGTTCTAACCAATGACGTCGCCAAGATCGAGATCGGCGGCGCCCAGTACTCCTGCCTCTGCAACGAGGAGGGCGGCGTTCTCGACGATCTCTTCACCTACCGGCTCGGTGGCGATCGCTACCTGATCGTCACCAACTCGGCCAACCACGCGGCCGATCTCGCCTGGCTGGGGCGCTGGAGCCGCCAGCTTGGCGACGTCGCCGTGCGCGACGTCGCCGACCGCTACGCGATGCTCGCCGTGCAGGGCCCCCACGCCCGCGCGATCGTCATGCGCGCGCTCGGCATCGAGCTGCCGGCGCGGATGCGGATCGCGCCGGTGCGGATCGGCGGCCGGCCGGCCTTTGCCTGCGGAACCGGTTACACCGGCGAGGATGGGGTCGAGCTGCTGATCGACCCCGAGGTGGCCGCCGCGATCTGGGCCGAGCTGCTCGATGCCGGGGTCGTCCCGGCCGGCCTCGGAGCCCGCGACACGCTGCGCCTCGAGGTCTGCTTCCACCTGCACGGCAACGACCTCACGCCCGAGCGCAACCCGATCGAAGCCGGGCTCGGCTGGTGCTGCGCCGAGGTGACCGGCTTCATCGGCGCCGAGGCGGTGGCCCGGATGCGCCGCGAGGGCCCGGCCGAGAAGCTGGCCCCGTTCAAGATCGAGGGCGCGGGCATACCACGCGAAGGCAATCCGGTCCTCTCCGGCGAGGAGCGCGTCGGAACCGTCACCTCGGGCACCTTCTCGCCCTCGCTCGAAATTGGCATCGGCATGGCCTACGTGCGTACCGACCTCGCTGAGCCCGGCACGGCAGTCGAGATCGACGTGCGCGGCAAGCATCGCCCCGCCCGGATAGCTTCCAAGCCCCTCTACCGCAAGGAGAAGTGACGTTGGCCGACGCGAGCTACCCCGACGATCTGCTCTACCACGACCAGCACGACTGGGCGCGGCTCGACGGCGACGACCACGCCGTCTTCGGGGTCACCTGGTACGCCCAGGACAGCCTCGGCGAGGTCGTCTTCTACGACGCACCCGAGGTGGGGGCGACGATCTCCAAAGACGCCTCCTACGCCGAGGTCGAGTCGGTCAAGGCGGTCTCCGACGTGATCGCGCCGCTGTCGGGGGAGATCGTCGAGGTCAACGACTCGCTCGAAGACACACCGGAGAGGATCAACGAGGACCCCTACGGCGAGGGCTGGCTGGTCAAGGTCAAGCTGACCTCGCCCGAGGAGACCGGGGCGCTGCTCGGGGCCGACGAATACCGCAAGCTGCTCGAGAACAGCTAGCGCGGGCCCGCCACTCGCTTCCGTAGCCTTAGCCCGATGACGCGCTACACCTCAGCCACCGACGCCGACCGGGCGGAGATGCTCGCCGCGATCGGCGTCGACTCGGTCGACGATCTGTTCGAGCAGATTCCGGCGCCGCTGCGCCTCGGCCGTCCCCTGGCACTGCCGGAGGGGATGAGCGAGGCCGAGGTCTTCGAGC
This sequence comes from Solirubrobacterales bacterium, assembly GCA_033856195.1. GTDB lineage: Bacteria > Actinomycetota > Thermoleophilia > Solirubrobacterales > 70-9 > VRUE01. Next base: position 67,033 of record JAWVFL010000086.1, read on the forward strand.
GGCTGGCGGCGCTGGCGGCGCGCAACGAGGACGCCGAACGGCAGGTCTGCTTCGTCGGCGCCGGGATGTACGACCACTACGTGCCGGCGATCGTCGACGCGATCACCCAGCGCTCTGAGTTCCTCACCCCCTACACGCCCTACCAGCCGGAGATCTCCCAGGGCGGGCTGCAGGTGATGTTCGAGTTCCAGACGGCGATGTCGGAGCTGACCGGCCTGCCCGTCTCCAATGCGGGTCTCTACGAGGGGCCCTCCTCGGTCGCCTCGGCCGGCTACCTGGCGATGGCGGCAACCGGCCGCAAGCGCTTCGTCGTCTCTCGCGGCCTGCACCCGCACAGCCGCGAGACGCTCGAGACCTACGCGGTCGGCTACGGCGCCGAGGTGGTCGAGGTCGGACTCAGCGGTGGAGAGACCGATGCCGAGGCGCTCTCCGCCGCCGTCGACGAGACGACCGCCGCGGTCTTCCTGCAGAGCCCGAATTTCCTCGGTGCGGTGGAGCGGGTCGAGGCGCTCGGCGCCATGGCGAAGGAGCACGGCGCCCTGCTGGTCGTCGCCTGTGACCCGATGACGCTCGGCGTGCTGCGACCGCCTGGCGAGTGCGGCGCCGACATCGCCCTCGGCGAGGGCCAGCCGCTCGGCAACCGGCTCGACTTCGGCGGTCCCTCCTTCGGCTTCTTCTGCGCGACCGAGGAGCAGATCCGCCGCATGCCGGGACGGATCGCCGGCGAGACCGACGACGTCGACGGCCGCCGCGGCTTCGTCCTCGCCCTGCAGACGCGCGAGCAGCACATCCGCCGCGAGAAGGCGACCCACAACATCTGCACCGCGCAGGCGCTCAACGCGCTCGGCGCGATGGTCCATCTCGCCTGGCTCGGCCGCGAGGGCTTCCGCGAGCTGGGTGAGCTGCTTGTCCGTCGAACCGCCTACGCCCGCGAGCGCCTCGCCGCCGTCGAGGGCGTGGAGCTGCTGCACGAGGCGCCGGTGGCACGCGAGTTCGCGGTTCGCCTCGACGCCCCGGTCGAGGGCGTGCTCGAGCGCTGCGCCGAGCGCGGCATTGCCGCCGGCTACCCGCTCGGCCGCGAGTACCCCGAGTACGAGGACGGCCTCCTCGTCGCGATCACCGAGCGCCGCACCCGCGCCCAGATTGACGACTTGGCCGAGGCGCTGGGAGCGGCGGTTGCGGCCGAGATGGCGGTGGCGGGATGAAGGTCGAGCCGTTCGCGGCGGACGCGGAAGCGAGAGAGCGAGATCGCCGGTGATGATGAGCGCGAACGAGCGAGAGCAGAGCACGCGGGCGGAATTGGTTGAGACGCCGATGCAGCGCGAACGCGCGCAGACGATCTACGAGAAGTCGAAGGCGGGACGGCGTGCCGCTGTCCTGCCTCATGCCGAAGTGCCGGAGGCGCCACTCAGCGATCTGATCCCGGCCGATCTCCTGCGCGCCGCGCCGCCGCGCCTGCCCGAGGTCGCCGAGCCGGAGATCGTTCGCCACTACAACAAGCTCTCGCGGCGCAACTTCGACCTCGACAGCGGCTTCTACCCGCTCGGCTCCTGCACGATGAAGCACAACCCACGGCTCAACGAGCGGGTTGCGGCGCTGCCCGGCCACGCCCGGCTGCACCCGGCGCAGGACCCCAAGCGCGCCCAGGGCGCGCTGGAGCTGATGTGGCTGCTGCAGGAGTCGCTGGGGGAGATCTGCGGACTGCCCCAGGTCAGCCTGCAGCCCTCGGCCGGCTCCCACGGCGAGCTGGCCGGCCTGCTGCTCACCCGCGCCTACCACGCCGATCGCGGCGAAGAGCGGACCAAGGTGCTGGCGCCCGACACCTCGCACGGCACCAACCCGGCCTCGGTGACGATGGCCGGTTACGAGGTGGTCAAGGTCGCCACCAACGAGCGCGGCGGCGTCGAGATGGACGATCTGCGGGCGAAGATCGACGAGGACCCCGACCAGGTCGCCTGTCTGATGCTGACCAACCCCAACACGCTCGGACTCTTCGACGAGAACATCGCCGAGATCGCCGCTCTGATCCACCAGGCGGGGGGGACGCTCTACTACGACGGCGCCAACCTCAATGCGGTGATGGGCCACTCGCGTCCTGGCGACATGGGCTTCGACATCGTCCACGTCAACCTGCACAAGTCCTTCAGCCAGCCACACGGCGGCGGCGGCCCGGGCGCCGGTCCGATCGCCGTCTCCGAACGGATCGAGCCCTTCCTGCCGCGCCCGCAGGTGGTGCGCCGCGAGGGCGACAACGGCAACGGCCCCAGCTTCGACCTCGACTTCGAGCGGCCCAAGTCGATCGGCCGCCTGCGCGGCTTCCAGGGCAACTTCGGCGTCTTCGTCCGCTCCTACGCCTACATCCTCAGCCTCGGCGGCGACGGCCTCGCCGAGGCCTCGGAGACCGCGGTGCTGAACGCCAACTACCTCAAGGCACGCCTGGCCGAGGGGCGCGCCGGCGCTCGCCTGCCAGTCGCCTTCGACCGCCACTGCATGCATGAGTTCGTCCTCTCCGGCAAGCCGATGAAGAAGGAGCTGGGCCTGGCGACTCTCGACCTCGCCAAGCGCCTGCTCGACTTCGGCTTCCACCCACCGACCGTCTACTTCCCCCTCCTAGTCGAGGAGGCGCTGATGATCGAGCCGACCGAGACCGAGACCAAGGAGAGCCTCGACGCTTTTGCCGAGGCGATCGAGGCGATCCTCGCCGAGGCCGAGGACGATCCTGAGGTCGCCAAGCAGGCGCCCTACACGACCCCGGTGCGCCGCCTCGACGAGGTCAAGGCGACCCGCAAGCCGGTCGTGCGCCAGCCGCTCGAGCCGTGACGGGGCCGCTGGACCGCCGCGCCCCCGTGGAAGCGAGGGTGGCGACCCGCGACGAGATCCCCGCCGCGGTCGGGACCCTGGCCCGAGCGTTCTACGCCGACCCCGTTTGGGGCTGGGCGTTCCCCGACCCCGAACGGCGGCTCGGGCAGCACCGGGCCGTCTGGGGGCTGGTGGCCAAAGCTTCCGTCGGCTACGAATCGGCCTGGCTCACCGGGGACTGCGCAGCGGTTGCCCTCTGGATCCCGCCGGGAAAGCCCGAGCTGCGGCCCGAGGACGAGGCGCGCTTGGAGAGCCTGCTGGCGGAGCTGCTCGGGGACGGCGCAGGCAGGGTGCTGGAGACGTTCGAGCGCTTCGAAGCCGCCCATCCCACGGCAGAGCCTCACTACTACCTCAGCCTCCTCGCAACCAACCCCGACCACCGCGGTCACGGGCTGGGAATCGGGCTGCTGGCGGCCACGCTGGAGCGAATCGACGACGAGGGCGCACCGGCCTTCCTCGAGTCGTCCAACCCGATCAACACCCCACGCTACGAAGGACTCGGCTTCACCGTCTGCGGCGAGTTCGAGCTGCCCGAGGATGGCCCGAGCGTCACCCAGATGTGGCGAGAGCCGGCCGGTCCGGCCTGAGGGTCGCCTAGAGCTCGGGCAGCTTCTGCTTCAGCTCGAGCACGGGGGCGAAGAGGTCGCCGTGCTGCTCGATCCGCTTCAGCACGTCTTTGGCCTCGAAGACGAGCGAGCCGGCATCCTCCGTCTCGACTGCCTGTTCGACCTCGTCCCAGGTAACGGGCGTCGAGACTGTGGGGCGTTCGCGGGCGCGCAGGGAGTAGACCGCGATCGTCGTCTTGCGGCGGTGGTTCTGTGACCAGTCGACGAAGACCTTGCCTTTGCGTTCGACCTTCTTCATCTTCGAGACGACCAGGTCGGGGGTCTGCTTCTCGAGCAGCTGGGCGATCGCGCGGGCCAGTGGTTTGGTGCCACCGCCGTTGTCGTCTCCCTCGTAGGTGACCTCGTCGTTGTTGAGCGGCGCGTAGACCTGCAGGCCCTTCGAGCCCGAGGTCTTGGGGAAGCATTCGAGGCCGAAGTGGGCGAAGAGCTCGCGCAGGCGCAGCGCCACCCGGCAGCAGGAGAGGATTTCGGCCGGCGGGCCGGGGTCGAGGTCGAAGACGAGCATCGTCGGGCGGTCGTGCTCGGGCGCCAGCGAGAGCGAGGGGTGCAGCTCGATCGCCGCCAGCTGCGCCATCCAGACCAGCGTCGCGCGGTCTTCGCAGACGCAGAAGTCGATCCTGCCGGTGCTCGCCCCGACTGGCGTGGTCTTCACCCACTCGGGCCGGTGCTTAGGGCAGCGCTTCTCGAAGAAGGCAGCGTCGGTGTCATCGACCCCTTCCGGGAAGCGGCGCAAGGTCACCGCCCGCCCGCGCAGGTGGGGAACCATCGCCGGCGCCACCTTGGCGTAGTAGTCGACGACCTCGCCCTTGGTGAAGCCGGCTTTCGGGTAGAGAACCTTGTCGAGGTTGGTGAGCTTCAGCTCACGACCGTCGACCTCGACCTGCTGGCTGGTGGCCACTGGCTATTTGGAGGACTTGGCCTTGGCGCGCGAGCCTGATTTTTTCTTGGCGCTGGTCTTCGCGGCGGGTTTCTTCGCCGTCGTCTTGCGTTTCTTCGCGGCTGGCTTCTTGGCCGGCTTGCTCTCGCGCTTGCCCTGCACCGCGGCGATGCTCTCCTCCAGCGCTGCCATCAGGTCGGGTGCCTTGGTCGGCTCGCGGTCCTCCTGCGGGGCTGCCATGACCTCCTCGCCGGCCGCCTTGCGTTCGATCATCGAGAGCAGCTCCTCGCGGTACTCGTCGCGGTAGGCGCTCGGATCGAAGCTGCGGGTGAGCGAGTCGATCAGCTGCTCGGCCATCTCGATCTCGCGTTTGGCGACTTTCGGTTTGCCCTCCGGCAGCACGTCGTCGAGGTCCGACGGCGGCACGACCTCGTCGGCGAAGCGCATCGTGGTCAGGGTCAGCACGCCGTCGCTGGATCGGATCGCCGCCAGGTGCTCCTTGTTGCGGAAGACGAAGCGGGCGATCGCCACCTTGCCCGACTCTTCCATCGCCCGCGCCAGCAGCGAGTAGGCCCTCTCGGCGCCGTCGGCAGGGCCGAGGTAATAGGGGCTGTCGAAGTAGATCGGGTCGATCTCGGCGATGTCGACGAAGTCCTGCACCTCGATCGCGCGCGTCTTCTTAGGGTCGAGCGAGGCCATCTCCTCTTTGCTCAGCGGTACGTAGCGGTCCGGCGAGATCTCGAAGGCCTTGACGATCTTCTCGTAGGGAACCTCTTCGTCGGTCCCTTCGGCGACGCGGCGGTGGCGGATGCGGGCGCCGTCGGACTCGCGGATCTCGCGCAGCGAGATGCCGCGGCGGGCCACCGCGCTGTACAGCTTCACGGGCACGTTGAGGAGCCCGAAGCTGATCGAGCCGCTCCAAATCGCTCTAGCCATCGCCGTTCACCTACCCCGATTCTTCCAGCCGATCACCGCAGCCCGCAAACCCGGCTCCCGCGCGGGAGGCATCTTGCGCCCGGCACGGTGGGATCATCCGCCCGTGCTGTTCGAGTTGAGCAAGGTCAGCCTGACCCGCGGCGATCGCCGCGTCCTCGACTCGGTCAGCGCCGCGATCCCGCCGGGTGCGACCGCGATAGTCGGGCCCTCGGGCGCCGGCAAGTCGACGCTGCTGCGGCTGCTCAACCGGCTCGCCGACCCGGACACGGGGACGATCGCCTACCGGGGCCAGCCGCTCGAGCAGTACGAACCGCTGGCCCTTCGTCGTGAGGTCTCGCTGGTGCCCCAGCTGCCGGCGCTGCTGGAGGGGACGGTCGAGTCGAACCTGCGCTACGCGGCCGGGCTCGCCGGCAAGGAGCTGGACTCCGAAGGCTGCCTCCGCCTCGCCGGACTCGACTCTGGCTTCGCCGAGCGCGACGTCGCCAAGCTCTCGGTCGGCGAGCAGCAGCGGGTCATGCTGGGGCGTGCTCTCGCCCAGGAGCCGGCCGTCCTGCTGCTCGACGAGCCGACGTCGGCCCTCGATCACGCGGCTCGCGACGCGATCGAGGCAACCCTCGCCGAGCTGCGCCGCGAGCTCGAGATCTCGATCGTCCTCGTCAGCCACGACCCCGAGCAGGCGCGCAGGCTGGGCGACTGGGTGGTCCGGCTCGAAGACGGCAGGACAGTCGAGGCCGGCCCGATCGAGGAGGTGCTGGCTTGAGCACCTCGATCCACCTCGGCCCCGGCCAGGTCGCGGCCTCGCTGGCCCTGGTAGCGCTCGCCGCGGCGGTCTCCTTCTGGCGCAAGGCCGATCTCGAGCGCGACATCGGCATCGCCACCGTGCGCTCCTTCGTCCAGCTGACCGCGATCGGCTACGCGATCAAGCTGATCTTCGAAGCCGACACGCTCTGGCTCGTCTTCGGCCTGCTGGCGGTGATGGTGGTCTTCGGGGCGCTCACGGCCCGCAGCCGGGCGAAGAAGGTCCCAGGCGCGTTCGGGCCCCTGCTGATAGCGCTGGCGACGGCAGGGGCGACCACGCTTGGCCTCGTCGTCGCCCTCGGCGTCTTCGAACCCACGGCCCGCTACCTCGTCCCGGTCGGCGGCATGGTGATCGGCAACGCGATGACGGCCTCGGCGGTGGCGCTCAACCGCCTCGGCGATGAGATGGCGGACTCGCGTGCCAAGATCGAGGCGACCTTGGCGCTCGGCGCAACCGGCAGGGAGGCGGCGGCGCCCTTCGTTCGCCGCGCCCTGCGCTCGGGGATGATCACCCTGGTCGACTCGACCAAGACGACGGGCCTGATCTTCTTTCCGGGCACGATGGTCGGCATGCTGCTCGCCGGGGCCAGCCCGACCGACGCCGTCCGCCTGCAGCTGATCCTCCTCTACGCCCTGCTCGGCAGCGTCGCCATCGCCGGCCTTGTTGCCACGAGCCTTGCGTATCGCAACTTCTTCACCCCCGCCCAGCAGCTGCGGGAGCTGGAGTCCGGGTCGGGCTGAGCGCTCAGCCGCCGCCGATCCCGGGCGGGCAACACCAGCCCCCGACCTGCGGGAAGCGGGCCATGGCGGGATGGCCGGGGGAGAAGACTGCGGAGACGCCGCCGGTCGCCCGCAGGCGAGCGCCTCCCGCGACCGGAACGAAGAGCCACTGGTCGGCGGCGGGCCAGACGAGCAGGAGGCGGCGGCCGTCCGGTGACCAGGCGAGTTCGGTGAGATGGCCGGAGACGCCGAAGAGGCGGCGGGCCGGGCCGCCGGCCGGGTCGATCAGCAGGGCTTCGCTGCGCGGCGGGCCGGGACCCAGCGAGCGGTCCAGCAAGACCGCGATCGTGTGCCCACGCGGTGAGAAGGCGGCAGCGCGGACCACTCCCGCGGCCGGGAGCGGAATGCGCCGCGCAGTGCCGAGCCGGAGGCTGCTGGCAAGCTTGCTCATCCGTATGTCGCGAAGCCAGAGATCTCCTCTGGAGAATTCGATGAGCCTGTGGCCGTTCGCGCTCCAGTCCAGTCCGACGACACCGGGTGAGGAGCCGGTGGCATCCATCGTCCTCGCGGTGTCGGTCTCGGCGACCACGATCCGCCGCTCCCCGTCGACGTAGGCCAGCAGGTGGAGGCCGGGTGGGAACCAGGCCGGCGGCACCGCGACGCTTGCCGATCCGATCGGCGCGTCCCCCGTCCCGTCGGCTCTCACCACCCGCAGCGATCGTCCCGCCCGATAGGCGATGCGGAAGCCCGAGGGTGACCAGCGCGGATCGCTGATCCGATCGCTCGCCGAGATCGACCAGCGAGGCGTCCCGTCCGGCTCGATTGCGCTCAGCGTCGGTCCCGACGCGGCGGCGACGAAGAGCCCGTGCGGCGACCATGTCGCTTCGCCGTAATGCCCGAGCAGGCGCCGCGAGCCGTCTGCCTGCACCACCCAGGGACCGCGCGGCGACTGGACGAGCAGCTTGCCTCCACCGGGGATCTCGGTCAGCGCCGGCTCGGCGTGGCGCACGCCGGCGGTGAAGACGTCGTCGATCCAGCCCTGGACGGCCGCGCCGGCCGGGGTGAGGAGCAGGGCGGCGAGCAGCGCCGCGGCGGCCAGCGCCACCGCGAGGCGCGGCAGCATCGGCCTGCCCAGGGGCCGCCGCTCCGCGTGGGCCTGACTGACCAGAGCGAGTCCGCGCCGTTCCGCCTCGGCTGCGCCGGGCAGCGGCTCTTCGCGAAGCAGATCGCGCAGCCGGTCCTCGTTCATCCCTCCACCTCGATCAGGTCGCGCAGCTGGTCCAGGCCGCGGCGCAGGCGCGAGTTGACGGTGCCGCGGGGCAGCTCGAGCATCCGCGCGATCTCACCCGGCGTGTACTCGAGCAGGTGGCGAAGGACGACGACGGCGCGCTGCTCGGGCGGTAGTTGGGCGAGCGCGGGCATCAGCTCTCCGCCGATCGCCTCCGCGGGCGCCGCGACTTCCGGGAGCTCGCTGGAGTCTCCGGCGCTGCGCCGCAGCGCTTCACGCCGCCCCCAGTCGATTGCCCGGTTGATGACGATCCGGTGCAGCCAGGGGCCAAACGGCCGGCGGCGGTCGAAGCGATCGAGGCTGTCGACCGCGGCAAGAAAGGCGTCCTGGGCGATGTCCTCGGCTGCCCCGGTGTCGTGGACGACGAGGTAGGCGGCGCGGTGGGCCCGCGGCCAGTGCAGCTCATATAGCTCGGCGAGCGCATCTCGAGAGCCGCGCTGCGCCTCCCTGATGAGCCTTCTCTCCTCAGCTCCCAACCCTCACCTCTTCCGCGGGACATCTCAATCTTCGCCCACCTGGGCCTGCCAGCGCGCGATCCGGATAATGGCGTTGTTGAGCCGGGAATGGAGGTTCGGCGACAGCGGCCCCGGCGGTAGCTCGACGACGTAGGAGCTGCTGCCGGGAAAGCGGTGGTTCTGCCAGTTGGGCGCGGTCCCCGCGGGCCAGGGCAGGGGGCGGAATGGAATCTGGGCGAGTCTTGCCAGGAGGCGCCCCGCCGGGGCGCTCCGTCCCCAGGCCCGGACCAGCGGCCGCTCACCCTGATGCTGGTGGAACCAGATCGTCACGTCGGGCGCCAGGCCCTCGACGATGCGCGCGGCCAGGCGTGTTTCCGGCTCCGAGAAAGGGTGCGGGCCCGAGTACTGAGCGTCTCCCCGCCGTCCTATCGGTCGCCATTGCGAGGGGAAGTTGCGGTTCAGATCCACTCCGCGGCCGTTGAGGCGGGTGCCGATTGTGGCGCCGTCGGGATTCAGGTTGCGCACGACGAAGGTGTTCGAGCGCGGATCTGGGCAGCCGCCGCTGGTCGGGACGATCCCGCTGCCGGCGCACTCGTCGCCGTGAATACAGCCGATGATGAGCACCTTGCCGGCGATGCCCGGATCGCCCAGCTGGCGCAAACCAATCGGGCGGCCGCCGGCGGAATGGCCAACGATGCCGATGCGCTCGAGCAGGTTGCCGGGTCGGCGGGGCGTCCGGGTGAAGGCGAACAGGCGATCGGCGGGTTTTCCCTCTGCGCCTTTCGGACGGGATCGGGCCTCGCTGGTGTCCACTCCTCCGCTTGCCTGCGGCAGCGAGCGCGCGACGGCGATCAGCACAAGCCCACAGCTCGCTGCGATCGCCGCCGCGACGAGAACCCGCCGCCTCATGGTCCCGTCGCCGACCCGGCGCCATCGGTGCGTCGGTGCCGCTTGCCGATCCACGCCAGCAACAGCAGTGCCACCGCGCTCAGGGCAACGATCGGGGGCCAGGCGCCGATTCCGCTCGATGTCGTCGCCACGGGCGCGGGCCGGCGGACCTCAAAGCTGCGCGTGTCCACGTTCAGCAGCGCGCTTGTCGGTTTCGGCCCCGGCCTGCGCCGTAGCACTACGAGCTGGCGCCCGCCCCCGCTCGTTTGCAGCTGCAGCAGGTAGTAGAAGCGCCTCGGCAGATGGGTGAGTTGGGGCAGATCGACGCAGACGGCGCGCCCGGCGACGGTGTCGAGGGCGTGGACGAACGGCTCCTTCCCGTTGCCGTCGTAGAGCGTGTAGGCCCAGCGTCCGGCGGGGCTCATCGCGCGGGTGATCGGCAGTCCCTCCATGTGCTCGTCTGGCTCGTCGGGATCGACGATCGGTTCGGGGAGGAGCCGGCCGCTCTCCACGTCGTAGGCGCGCACCTCGTAGTGGCTGACGTAGGACGGCCCGGAAACGTTTGGGAAGTGGTGGATCAGGTAGATCGTCGAGCCATCCGGCGAGATCGCGTCGAAGGCGAAGTGCCCGCGCAGCTCGACGGAGGTGATCGCATGACGTGAGTGGAGCTGCCCAGCGCGCCAGTGCCGTTGGGGGCGAAGGTTGGTATCGAGAATCGCGAGCCGAGTTGTCCTGGGCGGGTAGACAGATGGGTTGCCGATCGCGAAGTCACTGAGGACAAGCGTTCCTCCGTCCGCGGAGAGGCCTCCCCCGGCGCCGTCGTAAGCGACTGCCGGGACGCCGTAGTCACCGCCAAGCTGCCACCAGCGGTCGATCCGGCCGTCGCGCCTGTCGATCCGCTCGACTGCTGTGAGCTTGGGCCTGGTGTGGAGGGATATGGCGACGTAGCGATACGGGGATCCATTGACCGTTACGCCGTTCCGCGCCGCCATCTCGAGCCCCTTTGCCTTGGCGCTCGGCACGGGAGCTCCGCTGCTCAGCAGGACCAGCAGGGAGACCAGCAGCACCCTTTTCGTCATCTCTCCTCCTTTGCGGTTCACGCAATGAGTACGGGCGAAGGCATCGCAGAGGTCCCTCTGCAGCCGTCCGGCCCCGGCCCGGCCGCCGCGTACACTCGCCCGGTGACCCGCCAACAGCGCCTGACGCTGGTCGCGACGATCCTCGGCTCGACGGTCGTCTTCCTCGATTCGACCGTGGTCAACGTGGCGCTACCGGCGATCGCCGACGGGCTCGATGCGGGTCTGGCCGGGCAGCAGTGGGTGGTCGAGGCCTACATGCTCACCCTCGTTTCGCTGCTCCTCGTCGGCGGCTCGCTGGGCGACCAGTTCGGCCGTCGGCGGATGTTCGTCTTTGGCCTGATCGCCTTCGGCGCCACGTCGGCGCTCTGCGCGATCGCGCCCACGGTCGAGATCCTGATCGCGGCCCGGGCGTTGCAGGGGGTCGCCGGGGCGCTGCTGGTGCCGGGCTCGCTGGCGATCGTCGCCGCGACCTTCGAGGGGGCCGAGCGCGGCAAGGCGGTCGGCGCCTGGACCGCCTGGACCGGGATTGCGACGGTGCTCGGGCCGGCGGGGGGAGGGGCGTTGGTCGGGCTCACTTCCTGGCGCTCGATCTTCTGGGTCAACCTGCCGCTGATCGCGGCGACGGTGGCGCTGACCATGCACTCCGTGCGCGAGAGCCGCGACCCGGACGCCTTCCGCGGCATCGACTGGCTCGGCATCGCACTCTCTGCCGCCGGGCTCGGTGGCCCGGTCTTCGCCCTGATCGAGCAGCCGACACGCGGCTGGGGCGATCCGCTCGTCTGGATCCCCTTCGTCGCCGGGATCGCCTGCTTCGTGCTCTTCGTCCTGCACGAGATGCGCGCCCGCCACCCGATGCTCGACCTCGGCCTGTTCAGGATCCGCAACTTCGCCGTCGCCAACCTGACCACGCTCTCGACCTACGCGGGCTTGATCGGCGGCCTCTTCTTCGTCGGCCTCTTCCTCCAGCAGGTGGCGGGCTACTCGCCGCTGGAGGCCGGCCTGGCGACCACGCCCATCTCGCTGCTCCTCTTCTTCCTCTCGCCGCGCTGGGGCAAACTGGCATCGGGCACCGGCCCGCGACTGCCGATGACGATCGGCCCGATCGTCGGCGGAGTCGGCCTGCTGCTGCTCCTCCGCGTCGGCAGCGGCGGCGACTACGTGACCGACGTGCTGCCGGGCATCGTGGTCTTCGGCCTCGGCCTCTCGGCAACGGTCGCGCCGCTTACCGCGACCGTGCTCGACTCGGTCGAGGAACGCCACGTCGGCATCGCCTCCGGCGTCAACAACGGCATCGCCAGGGTTGCCGGCCTGCTGGCGATCGCCGTGCTCGGCGCGGTGATCTCCGCCTACTTTGGCTCGACCCTCGACGGCAACCTTGGCGACCGGCCACTCGGCCCCCGCGCCGAGCGAACGATCTCCGACGCAAAGGCGCAGCCGCTGGCCGTGCCCAAAACCGGCAAGCTGCCGCCCGCCCAAGCGGCCGGAGTGACGACCGCCTCGGCCGATGCCTCCACCTCTGCCTTCCACCTCGGCATCGGCATCGCCGGCATCCTGATGATCGTCGGCGGCGCCGTCTCCGCCGTTGGAATCGAGAACCCTCGCCGAAAAATAGAAGCTGTCCCCAGCAGGGGCTCTGCCCAAGCCGGCGAGTGCGGCCACGGCGCTGAAGCTGACCGCCCTCAGGTGCCCGCGGCCGAACCCGCTTGAGCCGGACGGAGGAGGGGTGCCCCTCTCGAACGGGCGGATACTCAAATTGCCGGCCTCATTGGCCGGCAATTGGACGGGCGAGAGGGGCACCCCTCCTCCGTCCCCTGAACTAGGCTCTGCCGCTCGTGAGCGCTCCCATCGTCTTCTCGGGGATCCAACCCACCGGCCGCAAGCACCTCGGCAACTACATCGGCGCGATCCGCCAGTACGTCGAGGGCCAGGACCGCGGCGACCCGGCGATCTTCTGCATCGTCGACCTGCACGCGATCTCGGTTGCCTTCGACCCGGCCGAGCTGCGCGAGCGCCTCTACGACACTGCCGCGATCCTGCTCGCCGCCGGCCTCGATCCCGAGCGCTGCATCTTCTTCCGCCAGTCCGACGTGCGCGAGCACACCGAGTTGACCTGGCTGCTCTCCGCGGTCACCTCCCACGGCGACCTCAACCGCATGCACCAGTTCAAGGAAAAGTCGGGCAAACAGCGCGAGCTGGCCTCCGCGGCGCTCTTCCTCTACCCGGTGCTGATGGCCGCCGACGTGCTCGCCTACCGGGCGACCGAGGTGCCGGTTGGCGACGACCAGCGCCAGCACGTCGAGCTGATGCGCGAGATCGCCCGCCGTTTCAACGAGCGCTTCGGCGAGACCCTGGTCGAGCCGGAGCTGCGCATCCCCGAGGTCGGCGCCCGGATCATGGACCTGCAGGAGCCCGAGCGGAAGATGTCGACCACGGGTGGGACCGAGGCCGGCACCGTGCTCGTCCTCGACGAGCCCGAGGCGATCCGCAAGAAGCTCGGCAGCGCCGTCACCGACTCCGGCCGCGAGGTGCGCCGTGCGCCCGGGAAGGCCGGCATCACCAATCTGATCGATATCTACGCGGTCGCCCGCGGAACCGATCCGGCCGCGGTCGAGCGCGAGTTCGAGGGCGCCGGATACGGTGACTTCAAGAAGGCGGTGGCGGAGGCGGTCGTCGACCATCTTGCACCGATCCGCGAGCGCTACGCCGAGCTGCGTCCCGACCAGGCGGCGCTGGAGGCGACCCTTGCCGCCGGCGCCGAGAAGGCCCGCGTGATCGCCGCGGCGACGCTGGTCGACGTCCGCGATCGCATGGGATTTGGACCCGCCTAGCTCGCCGTCGCTCTCGAGCGTTACGGTCCCCGTGTGACCGTCGCCGAGCTGGACCTCGACCTCGACGTCTTCGCCGGTCCGTTCGACCTGCTGATGGCGGTCGTGCTGCGCGAGGAGGTCAGCCTGCTCGAGGTCGAGCTTGCCGAGGTCGTCGTCGCCTACGTCGAGCACCTCGAGCGCGAGGGTGAGCTGGAGCTCGACGTGGCCACCGAGTTCCTCGTCCTGATCGCCTCGCTGCTGGAGCTGAAGTCACGGCTGCTCCTGCCCGGCGACGAGGAGGGGCTCGAGGACGTCACCCCGGAGCAGGCGGTCGAGGAGCTGCTGGCGCGTCTGCTCGAGTACCGCCGTTACCGCGATGCCGCGGCTATCCTGGAGCAGCGCTTCGAGGCGGCGCGCGGCTACCTCTACCGCTCGGCGCCGCTGCCGCCCGAGCTGCGCCAGGTCGCGCTGGAGGCGGCGACCGCCGTCTATGAGCCGGAGCGGCTCGGCTCCGCCCTCGGCGACCTGCTGGCGATCCCGCCGGAGCTGAACCTCGATCACATCCGCCCGACCGTCTCGCTGGAAAAGCGGTTGCGAGCGCTCCGCGACGCCCTCCGCAGCCATGCCAGCATCGACTTCGACGAGCAGTTCGGCGGCGAGGACCGCCTCACCCAGGCCGTCACGCTCTTCGCCCTGCTCGAGATGTATCGCAAAGGGGAGGCGACGTGGGAGCAATCCAAGCCCTTCGGCCCGATCGAGATCCGCAAGCGCGAGGAGGTCCAGTGATCGCGGAGCGACCCCAATGAGCCATCTCTGGTTCCTCGCGCCGGGAGCGAAGCGGAGGTGGTGTGAATGAGCGACCTGACACGCACGATCGAGGCGCTGCTCTTCCTCTCGCCGCAGCCGGTGCCTGCCCGCGACCTGGCGGAGGCCGCCGAGGCAACCGAGGGACAGATCGAGGAGGCGATCGAGCTCTTGCGCCAGGATCTCGCCGAGGGCAAGCGCGGCGTCGTGCTGCGCGAGGTCGCCGCCGGCTTCGCCCTCGCCAGCGATCCCGCCAGCGAGGTGGCCGCCAGGCGCCTGCTCGCCAAGCCACGCACGCCGCCGCTGACCCAGGCGCAGGCCGAGACACTGGCGATCGTCGCCTACCTGCAGCCGGTGACCCGGCCAGAGGTTGCCCGCATCCGCGGCGTCACCTCCGAGTCGGCGGTGCAGACGCTGGCCGAGCGGGGGCTGATCGAGGAGTCGGGGCGCTCGCAGTTCGGCGCCGCGATCTTCAAGACGACCGAGCTCTTCGAGCGGCTCTTCGGGCTCGGTGGGCTTGACCAGTTGCCCGATCCTTCGAAGTTCGATCCGACGCCCGAGGATGAGCGGGAGCTGCGGGAGCGGCTCCTTAAGGCTGGGGAGCAGCGATCCGAGCCATGAGGGTGGGCGGGACCGGGGGAGGTCCCGCCAGAGCAACAGCGGGGAGGCTCTGTCGGGACCTCCCCCGGTCCCGCGAACGCCCATGAGGCTCGCCAAGTTCCTTGCCCACGGAGGAGTCGCTTCGCGGCGGAAAGCTGAGCTGATCATCGGCAAGGGCAGGGTCACGGTGGGGGGAGAGGTCGTGACGGATCCGGCGCGGGACGTGGGGGATGGCGACGAAGTGCGGGTCGATGGGAGCTTGGTTGGGACGGAGGCGCGGGAGGTTTGGGCTGTGAACAAGCCGGCCGGAGTGGTTTCGACGGCGCGGGAACCTGGGGGGCGGCCGGCTGTGGTCGAGCTGGTCGATTCGGTCGCGCGGCTGTATCCGGTGGGACGGCTCGACGCGGACTCGACCGGGTTGCTGCTGCTGACCAACGACGGGGAGTTGGCCAACCGGCTCACGCATCCGCGCTACGGCGTCACCAAGGCATACCGGGCGGAGCTGCGGCGGCCGCCGTCGGATGCTGATCTGCGCCGTCTGGAGGGCGGGGTGGAGCTTGACGACGGGATGACCGCCCCGGCCGAAATCCGCCGCCTCGGCGAGCGCGAGATCGAGATCGTGCTGCGCGAGGGACGCAACCGCCAGGTGCGTCGCATGGCGGAAGCGATCGGCAACAGGGTGATGAAGCTGCGGCGGGTCCGCTTTGGCACGATCGAGCTCGGCAGGCTGGCGCAAGGGCGTGCGCGCAAGCTCGATGAGGTTGAGGTCGGCCGGCTCTGGGAAGATTCCAAACGATGAGCGAGGAGCGACTCTTCGCGGTCCGCGGGGCCGTACAGGCCGACGCCAACGAAGCGGATGCGATCGTCGGTGCAACCGAGGAGCTGATGCGTGAGCTGCTCGACCGCAACGAGCTCAGTGCGGAGGCGATGGTCAGCTGCCTCTTCACCACCACCGGCGACCTCGACGCCGAGTTCCCGGCCGTCGCCGCGCGCCGGCTCGGGCTCGACTCGGTGCCGCTGATCTGCGCCCGTGAGATCGACGTGCCCGGCGCGATGCCGCGCGTGATCCGGGCCATGGTGCACTACTACGCGCCTGTGACACACAAGCCGTCGCATGTCTACTTAGGCGCTACCCAAGAGCTACGCGCGGATCTCCACGCCGCGCAGTAATCGTTCATTGAAGGATTGTGGGTGCCCGAGCCCGCACAATCCTTCAAACTCCATTCGATGGCCGTGACCTTTGCCGAGAAGCTCGCCCGCATGCCGGGCTACCAGGCCGGCGTGCCTACGGGGCAGGCGCCGGAGTCGC
Organism: Solirubrobacterales bacterium; assembly: GCA_033856195.1. Lineage (GTDB taxonomy): Bacteria > Actinomycetota > Thermoleophilia > Solirubrobacterales > 70-9 > VRUE01. Next base: position 83,079 of record JAWVFL010000086.1, read on the forward strand.
TTGCTGCCACCGGCATCGCCCAGCTCGCCTCCAACGAGTCGCCGTCCCCGCCGCACCCGAAGGTGGTCGAGGCGATCGCCGCCGCCGCCGGGGCGATGAACCGCTATCCGGATCCCGACGCGACGCTGCTGCGCCGCCGCATCGCCGAGCGCTACGACACCGATCCCGCCCGTGTCGCGGTCGGCAACGGCTCCTGTGAGATCCTCCTCGCCGCCGCCGAGGCGCTCTGCGAGCCCGGGGCCGAGATCCTCTACGCCTGGCCTGCCTTTTCGATGTACCCGTACCTGCCGGCGCTCACCGGCGCCCGCGAGGTCCGCGTGCCGCTCGGCGAGGGCGACGTCCACGACCTCGGGGCGATGGCGGCCGAGGTGACCGCGGCGACCCAGCTCCTACTCCTCTGCAATCCCAACAACCCGACCGGCACTCACGTGCCGGCCGCCGAGGTGGCGGAGTTCTGCGCCGAGTTGCCCGCGCACGTCACCGTGATCCTCGACGAGGCCTACGTCGAGTTCCAGACCCACGACGACCCGGACGCGACGGTCGACCTGCTCGCCGAGCTGCCAAACCTCGTCGTCCTGCGCACCTTCAGCAAGATCTACGGCCTGGCCGGCCTGCGAGTCGGCTACGCGCTTGGCGCCCCCAGGTTCCGCGCCGCGGTCGACGCCGTGCGCCAGCCGTTCAGCGTCAACGCGCTCGCCCAGGCCGCCGGCGCCGAGGCGATCCTGCACCAGGACGACGTCACGAAGCGGGTCGAGAGCACGATCGCCGAGCGCATCCGGGTCGAGGAGGGGCTGCGCGCGCTCGGCCTGGCGACGGCCGAGACCCACGCCAACTTCTCCTGGATCGACCTCGGCGACGCCGACGAGGGCGAGGTCGTCGCCGGCCTCGCCGAGCGCTTGATCGCGGTCCGCCCCGGCACGCCGCTCGGCGACCCCGGCCACATCCGCGTCTCCTACGGCACCGCCGAGGAGAACGGTCGCTTTCTCGCCGTCCTGGCCGAGTTGCTCGACTAACTCTGAACCACCTGCTACAAAGTCAGGGAAGGTGAAGCAATCAGCCGACACGACGAGCGTCACCAGCGCCTCCGGCGCCACGCTCGCCCACGCGCGCTTCTCCTATTTCTGGCGATTTAGCTAGGCGTCCGGCCTCGCGGCTCTGCCGCACCTCGATAAGCAACTGGCCGGGCGTCGGAACCACTCGTTTCGTTCGCGTACGTGCGACGCGGAAACCGGAAGTAGGCTTGTGAACGTGGAGGAAGGTGAAGGCAAAATGGTGATCGGGATGAAGGGAGAGACTCGAGACCGGGTCCGCGATCAGCGGATCGAGCGGATCGAGGAGCTTGTCTCGCCACAGAGGCTGCTGGAGGAAATGCCGCTGGGCGCGGATCGCGAAAGCGCCGTGGTGCGCGGGCGCGGCGAAGTGGGCAACGTCCTGGACGGAATCGACGACCGGGTGCTGGTGGTGGTCGGCCCCTGCAGCGTCCACGATCCGGAGGCCGCGCTCGACTACGCCGGCCGGCTGGCGGAGCAGGCGCGCAAGCTGAACAGCGACCTGCTGATCGCGATGCGGGTCTACTTCGAGAAGCCGCGGACGACCACCGGCTGGAAGGGGCTGATCAACGATCCGCACCTCGACGGCTCGCTGGACGTCAACACAGGCCTGCGCATGGCCCGCCAGCTGCTGCTCGAGGTGCTCGACTTCGGCCTGCCGGTCGGCACCGAGTTCCTCGACCCGATCACGCCGCAGTACATCTCCGACGCGGTCTCTTGGGGGGCGATCGGCGCTCGCACGACCGAGAGCCAGACCCACCGCCAGCTCGGCTCGGGCCTCTCGATGCCGGTCGGCTTCAAGAACCGCACCGACGGCAACGTTCAGGTCGCGGTCGACGCCGTCCGTGCCGCCGCGGCATCACACGCATTCGCCGGTATCGACGACGCCGGCGCGCCGGCGATCCTCTACACCAGCGGCAATCCCGACGGCCACGTGATCCTGCGTGGCGGCCGCGGCGCCCCCAACCACCGTGCCGACGGAGTGGCCGCAGCGCTGGAGCTGCTCGGCTCAGCCGGTCTGCCCGAGCGGTTGGTCATCGACGCCTCCCACGACAACAGCGGCAAGGACCCCGGCCGGCAGCTGCTCGCCGCCGGTGAGATCGCCGACCAGGTCGCCGACGGCAACGCCGCGATCATCGGCGTCATGCTCGAGTCGTTTCTGGTCGAGGGGCGCCAGGACCTCGGCGGTGGCGACCTCGTCTACGGGCAGTCGATCACCGATCCCTGCCTGGACTGGGAGGCGACGGTCTCGATCTTGGAGCAGCTCGCCTCGGCGGCAAGGGCCCGGCGCGGCGAATGAGGATCGCCGTTCTCGGCGTCGGCCTGATCGGCGGCTCGATCGGGCTGGCCGCGCGGCGGCGACTCGAGGCGGAGGTCGTCGGTTTCGACCCCGACCCCGCAACGCTGAGCAAGGCGACCGAGGCAGGGGTCATCGAGCGGGGAGCCGCGACGGTCGCGGAGGCCTGCGATGGGGCGGAGGTGATCTTCTGCGCCGCCCCCGTGGCCGGTCTCACCGAGCTGGCGGAGGCGACGCTCGATGCCTGCGGGCCCGACACGGTCGTCACCGATGTCGGCTCGACCAAGCGCGACATCGTCGCCGCGCTCGGCGCCGACGAGCGCTTCATCGGCGGTCACCCGCTGGCCGGGGCCGAGACCTCGGGGGTCGAGAACGCCCGTGAGGATCTCTTCGAGGGCGCCCGCTGGTACCTGACCCCGAAATCCACCAGCTCCAGCGGCCTCCTCTACGACCGCCTGCAGCGGACCGTCGCCGGCCTGGGAGCGCGCGTGCAGGCAATCGACCCGGAGGCTCACGACCGGCTGATGGCGACGATCAGCCACCTCCCGCACGTCGTCGCCAACGTGCTGGTCGGCCAGGCGGTGGCCGAGCTGACCCGCGACTCCGAGCGCATGCCGGAGGTCGGCCCCAGCTTCCGCGACACCACCCGCGTGGCCGGCGCCAACCCGGCGATCTGGGGGGACATCTTCGCCAGCAACAGCGATGCCGTGGCCGAGGCGGTCGACGCTGTCGCCGAGCGCCTGCGCGAGGCCGCCGAGTTGATCCGCGCCGGCGAGCGCGACGCGGTCGCGGAGTGGCATGCCGGGGCGGGCGCCGACCGCCGCCGCCTGCTCGAGACCGAACTCGCCGGCGGGCCGCTGCGCGAGCTGCGGGTGGTCGTCTCCAACCGTCCGGGGACGATCGCCGAGCTGGCGCTCGCGCTCGGCGAGGCGGGGGTCAACATCGAGGACATGGCGCTCTACCCGGCGCCCGACATGACTTCCGGCGCCGTCTCCCTCTGGGTCGCCGGTGACGAGCAGGCCGAACGGGCAGCGACGCTCGTGCGCGAGCTGGGCCACACGGTCAGCGCCGTCGGCAACGGCTCCTAGGAATGGCGACGCGCTTCGATCCGGTCGGCCCGCTGCGCGGCGGCCTGCGCCCCCCCGCCGACAAGTCGATCTCCCACCGGGCCGGGATTCTCGCGGCGATGGCAGACGGGGAAACGGAGATCGAGGGATACCTGGACTCCGCCGACACGCGCTCGACGCTGGCCGCGATGCAGGCGCTCGGGGCCGAGGTGGATGGTGTCGGGGCAAACGGCATCGAGCCAGTCATTCGCGTCCGCGGCACCGGCTTGCGCGGGGCGCGCCAAACGACGATCGACGTTGGCAACGCCGGCACCTTGTTGCGGCTGCTGCCGGGCTGGCTTGCCGGGCAGCCGGGCGGCGCCTGGACGCTCGACGGCGACGACTCGATCCGCCGCCGCCCCGTCGATCGCATCGTCCTGCCACTGCGCGAGATGGGGGCCCGTTTGAGCTGCCGCGAGGAGCGCCTGCCACCGCTGGAAATCGAGGCCGCGTCGCTGCGCGGGATCGAGTACGAGCTGCCGATCGCCAGCGCCCAGGTGAAGTCCTGCCTGCTCTTCGCCGCCCTGCTGGCCGAGGGGGAGACCTGGGTGCGCGAGCCGGCCCGCAGCCGCGACCACACCGAGCGCATGCTCGCCGCCGCCGGCGCCGAAGTCACCTGGCTGCGCGGCGGGATCTCGGTCCGCCCGGCAAAACGGCTCGAGCCCGGCGATCTCGCCATCCCGGCCGATTTCTCCTCGGCCGCCTTCTTCATCGTCGCGGCACTGCTCGTTCCCGGCAGCGAGGTGTCGCTCGAGGCGGTCGGCTCCAATCCGACCAGGACCGGGCTGCTGGCGATCCTCGAGCGGATGGGCGCCTCGATCGAGGTCGAGCCGGTGGGGGAGCGCGGCGGCGAGCCGATCGGCACCGTCCGAGTCCGCGCCTCCTCGCTGCAGGGCACCGAGGCCGGCGGCGAGGAGATCCCCCTGGCGATCGACGAGCTGCCCCTGCTCGCCCTCGCTGCCTGCTTCGCCGAGGGCACGACGACGATCCGCGACGCGGCGGAGCTGCGCCGCAAGGAGTCCGATCGCGTCGCCACCACCTGCGAGGCGCTGACAGCGCTCGGCGCGAGCGTCGAAGCGCGCGAGGACGGCATGCGAATCGAGGGAACCGGCGGCCTGCTGGGTGGCGCGATCCGCTCCCACGGCGACCACCGCATCGCCATGCTTGGCGCCGTTGCCGGGCTCGCCTCGCGCGAGGGTGTCGAGGTCGATGGCATGGACGCGGCCGCGGTCAGCTACCCGGGCTTCGAGGCGGACCTTGCCTCGCTGGCAGCGAAGGGCGTCTGAGCGCGCAACGCCGCGAGCGGCCGCCGTCTCTACGCTGCCGCCCATGGTCATCGCCATCGACGGACCCGCGGGGGCCGGCAAGTCCACCGTGGCGCGCGCCCTTGCCACCGAGCTCGGCTTCACCTACCTCGATTCCGGGGCGATGTACCGCTGCGTGGCATTGGCAGCGCTGCGACGCGGGATCGATCTCGACGACGGGGACGCGATGGCGAGGATCGCCCGCGAAGTCTCGATTTCGCTCGACGGGGAGCGGGTGGAGCTCGACGGCGAGGACGTCAGCGAGGAGATCCGGCAGCCACGGGTAACCGAGGCCTCTTCGCGGGCCTCGATCCACCCCGGCGTGCGCGAGGCGATGGTCGAGCGCCAGCGGGAGCTGATCGCGACGGGCCGCTACGTGGCCGAGGGCCGCGACATCGGCACCGTGGTCAGCCCCGATGCGCCGCTGAAGGTCTTCCTCACCGCCTCGCCCGAAGAGCGCGCCCGCCGCCGGGCCGCCCAGACCGGCGAGGACCCGGAGGCCGTCCTAGCCGCTCAGCGTGAGCGCGACAGCCGCGACGAGAGCCGCGAGCACAGCGCCCTGCGTACTGCCGAGGACGCGGTGACGATCGACACCACGGGCTTGAGCTTGGAGCAGGTTGTCGCCCGAATCGAGTCCCTTGCCCGCGAAAGGCAGCTCACATGACCGGGTGCAACGCTTTGTGGTCGACGGGGAGCCGTAAGACGTTGCACCGCGGGGTGAGTCGGTCGTGAGCTCGCTGCCAACCGTCGCCATCGTCGGCTTCCCCAATGTCGGCAAGAGCACCCTGGTCAACCGGCTCGCCGGTGGCCGCGAGGCCGTGACCCATTCCGAGCCGGGCGTGACGCGCGACCGCAAGCGAGTGCGATGCGAATGGAACGGATTGGCCTTCGAGCTGCTCGATACCGGCGGCATCGACCTCGAGGACGAATCCGAGCTGGCCCGCGACATACAGCAGCAGGCCCGCCTCGGGATCGCCGAGGCGGACGTGGTGCTCTTCGTCGTCGATGCCCGTGCGGGAGTGCGCGCCGGCGACGTCGAGCTGGCGAAGACGCTGCGCGGGGCCGACGTGCCGGTTCTCGTCGTCGCCAACAAGCTCGACCGGCCCGAGGACGAGCACCTGAGCGCCGAACTGAACCAGCTCGGCCTTGGCGAGCCGCTGCCGGTCTCGGCGAGCCATGGCCTCGGCAGCGGCGACCTGCTCGACCGCGTGGTCGAGCTGCTCGGCGAGCACGCCTCGCCCAGCGAGGAGACCGATGCCGTGCGGGTCGCCGTGATCGGGCGCCCCAATGCCGGCAAGTCCTCGTTGATCAACGCCTTCCTCGGCTCCGAGCGGGTGATCGTCTCGGCCCGTGCCGGCACCACCCGCGACGCGATCGACACCGAGATCGAGGTCAACGGGCGTCGCGTCATCCTGGTCGACACCGCCGGGCTGCGGCGCCGCTCCAAGGTCGCCGGCTCGGTCGACTACTACGCCCAGCTGCGTTCTGAGCACGCGGTCGAGCGCGCCGACGTCGCCCTGGTCGTCTGCGACGCCTCGGAGGGGATCACCGCCGAGGACCTGCGCGTCTCCGAGACGGCGATGCGGGCCGGCTGCGCAACCCTGCTGGCGCTCAACAAGTGGGACGTCACCCGCACCGACATCGACGACGCCCGCGCCCGGGTCACGCAAAAGCTGCGCCTGCGCCCCGCCGTCGTCACCTGCTCGGCAACGCGCGGCCGCAACGTCGCCAACCTGCTGCCCAAGGCGGTGGAGCTGGCCGATCGTGCCGCCGAGCGGATTCCGACCCCCGAGCTCAACCGCTTCGTCACCGATGTCGTCGGCAAAACGCCGCCGCCGTCCCGGCGCGGCCGCCGCCTCCGCCTCTACTACTCGGCCCAGGTGGGCGAGCGCCCGCCGCGAATCGCGATCCAGGTCAACGACCGCAAGCTGATCAACCGCGACTGGGCCTACCACCTGGAGAACCGGATGCGCGAGGCCTACGGGCTCGAGGGCGTGCCGCTCGTGATCGACTTCGTGCCCCACTCGGGCACCCGCCGCGGCCGCCAATGAGCCGCCATTGCTCCAAGCAACCATTTAGGCTTGGCCGATGAGCGATATCCAGCCACTCGCCGAGGGCGAGTACCTCTTCACGTCCGAGTCCGTCACCGAGGGTCATCCCGACAAGGTCTGCGACCAGATCTCCGACGCCGTGCTGGACGCGGTGATGGCCGACGATCCCGAGGGCCGCGTGGCCTGCGAGACGCTGGTCAACACCGGCATGGCCGTGGTCTCCGGCGAGATCTCGACCAGCGCCCACCTCAACGTCCCCGATCTGGTTCGCGAGACGATCCGCGGGATCGGCTACGACCACGGCGACTACGGCTACCACTGCGACCACATCTCGGTCCTGGTCTCGCTTGACAAGCAGTCGCCCGACATCGCCCAGGGCGTCGACGCCGCTTATGAGACGCGCACCGAGCCGTCGACAGAGGACGAACTTCTGGTCGCCGGGGCCGGCGACCAGGGAATGATGTTCGGCTACGCCACCGACGAGACCGAGGCGCTGATGCCGATGCCGATCCACCTTGCGCATCGGCTCGCCGAGCGCCTCGCCGCCGTGCGCAAGGACCGCTCGCTCGACTACCTCGGTCCCGACGGCAAGACCCAGGTCACCGTCCGCTACGCCGACGGGCGCCCCGTCCGGGTCGAAAAGCTCCTGATCTCCACCCAGCACGCCGATGGCGTCGAGTCGGAGTCGAAGATCAAGCCCGACCTCTGGGAGAGCGTCGTACTGCCGGTGCTGAACGCCGAGGCTGCCGGTCTCTTCGACGAGGCCGAGCTGCGCCAGCACTTCCTCGTCAATCCGACCGGCAAGTTCGTGATCGGCGGCCCAGTCGGCGACGCCGGCCTCACCGGCCGCAAGATCATCGTCGACACCTACGGCGGCATGGCCCGCCACGGCGGCGGCGCCTTCTCGGGCAAGGACCCCTCCAAGGTCGACCGCTCCGCCGCCTACGCCTCTCGCCACGTCGCCAAGAACCTCGTCGCCGCCGGCCTCGCCCAGCGCTGCGAGGTCCAGGTCGCCTACGCGATCGGCGTCGCCCGCCCGATCTCCCTGATGGTCGAGACCTTCGGCACCGGCAAGCTCCCCGACTCCCAGATCTCCCGCCTGGTCGAAGCGGAGTTCGACCTCCGTCCAGGCGCATTCCGCGGATACCTGGACCTGCATCGGCCGATCTTCAGCCAGACGGCGGCGTATGGTCACTTCGGCAGAGAAGGCGATGCTTTCACCTGGGAGCGCATGGATCGAGCTGAGGCGCTAAAGAGCGCAGCGGCGGCCGAAGCAACTCCTGCTTGAGCTCAAGCGGCGAGGAGGCTGGTCACCCTCCAGTCGAATTGATGTCGCACGCGCTTCGCGCTTAGCGACGGATCTCCAGCGCGGCTGACGCCGCGCAATAGACAGATTGCATATCGCCGCTTCGCGACATTAGCCTGGAGGGTGACCAGCCTCCTCTCGAAAGGTGCTTCAGGAGCGGCTTGAGCGGGGATGC
>JAWVFL010000087.1:0-24386 GCA_033856195.1 Solirubrobacterales bacterium
TGCTGGCGCCGGGCGTCGTGTTCACCACGCTGGCGCTGTTCGGCACCGGTGTCGCGCTGCTCGTGGCCGGGCCCCCCAGCGACACCTTGAAGTTCGCCCACAAGCTGAGCTTCATCGCCTGGGTCGCGCTGATGACGCTGCACGTGCTCGGGCACGTGCTCGAGGTACCGAGGCTCGCGCTCCCCGACTGGCGACGCAGCGGCCCACCCGAGGCTCGGCTGGCGGGCGCCGGCGCCCGCACGATGACCCTTGGCCTGGCGATCCTCGCCGGCGCCGTCCTCGCGCTCCTCACCTATTCCGCCGCCGGCCCGTGGTTCTAAAGAGAACCTCAGGCTGCGGATTAGCGGGCGCGTCCGATCCCCCACGAAGGTTTGACCATGGATCCTTTTGAGAAGACCGAGCGCAAGCGAGAGGCCCGGCATCGCATCCGCGCCCAGCGCGAGCGGGCGGGGAGACTGAAGGCCCGCGCCGTCGCGATCTCGCTGATCTGCTTCGCCCTGCTCTGGGGAGTCGTCTTCGTAGAGATGGCGACCGGCAACGATCCGGTGCTCGGCGACTCCTCATCGACCGTCGCCAAAGGAAGCAGCGCGCGCAACCTTCGCGCGGCGAAGGCGGCACCGGCGGAAGCGGAAGCGGAAGCGGAAGCAGTCGAAGAAGAATTCATCGAAGAAGAACCCGCTCCCGTCACCACCAGCCAATCGTGAGCACGGAAGCGCACCGCCGCTTCGAGTGCTTTGGGGGCACCGCGACGATCCATGTTCGCGCCGCCAGCACGACTGCCGGAGAGAAGGCTGTGGACTTGGCACAGACGAGGCTTCTCGAGGCCCATCGCCGGCTCTCGCGGTTCAGCGACGAGAGTGAGTTGACGCGCCTCAACGACGACCCCCGCTGGGAGGTTCCGGCGACGCCGCTGATGCGAGCGCTGGCGGACGCCGTGCGCCGTGCCGGCTCGCGCAGCGGCGGCCTCGTCGATGCGACTCTCCTTGACGACATCGAGCGCGCCGGCTACCGGGAGTCCCTCGACGGCGAGCCTTCGATCTCTCTTTCCGAGGCGCTCGCCAGCCGGGCCGAGCGAGCTCCGGGAACGCCGCACCCCGACCGTCTCTGGCGCTCGATCGGCGTCGACGAAGCCGAGGCGACGGTGATCCGGCGACCGGGCGTGAAGATCGACAGCGGCGGTATCGCCAAGGGCCTCCTCGCCGACCTCCTCGCCGATCAGCTTCGCGAACACCAGACCTACGCGGTCGATTGCTGCGGAGACATCCGCATCGGCGGCCGCGCCGGCCAGGAGCGCCGGGTGCGCGTCGATGACCCTTTCGGCGGGGGGCCTGTTCACGAGCTGAAGCTGCGCGACGGGGCGGTGGCGACCAGTGGCATCGGACGTCGCTGCTGGGTCGCACCCGACGGCGGCGCCGGCCACCACATCCTCGACCCCGCCAGCGGCGAGCCGGCGTTCACCGGGATCGTCCAGGCGACCGCCCTCGCGCCCACCGCCCTGTTGGCCGAGGTCCATGCCAAGGCCGCCTTGCTCGCCGGCCCCAAGCGCGCCGATGTGTGGCTGCCCCACGGTGGCGTCGTCATCCGCGACGGCGGCGAGGTCGACGTGATCGCTGCAGAGCAACCGCTGACCGAGCTCGCGGTGACAGCGTGAACGTCGCCCCCTACCTGTTCTGGATCACCAGCCGCGCCGCCGGTGGCGCGGCGCTGCTGCTTGCCAGCGCCAGCGTCGCGCTCGGGCTGATGATGAGCGCAAAACGCAAGGGCCCCAGCAAGCGGGACCTGCGGGCCATCCACGAGGCCCTCTCGCTCACCACCTTGGCGATGGTGGTGCTGCACGGCGTCTCGCTGCTCGGCGACAGCTATCTCAATCCCGGCCTGACCGGAATCGCCGTTCCCTTCGCGAGCGCCTACCGCCCGCTTTGGACTGGGCTCGGGATCATCGCCGGCTACGGCCTGGCTGTCCTCGGCCTCACCTATTACCTCCGCGATCGCATCGGCGCCGCCCGCTGGCGGCGACTCCACCGGCTGACGGCGGGCTTCTGGCTGCTGGCGGTCGGGCACACGATCGAGGCCGGAACCGACGCGACCCAGACCTGGTTCCTGGCGGCGAGCGGCGCCCTTGTCATCCCCGCCGCCATGCTTCTCGGCCTACGCTGGCTCGGGCGGGCCGGCGACGGTACTCCCGAGCTGCGCCCGAAGCAACCCTTTGCTGCGAGCCCCGAACCGGGGGCACTCGCCGACGATCGATAGTGGCTGGCGCAACGAAGCTCGCTGCGTCCTGCTAATCGGGGGCTTGCATTTTGACTAGGTCGGCTCGCCCCAGGCGGTGGCGACCAGGGAGCGTGAGCCGCCGCGGTCGCGGTGCTCGCAGAGATAGATGCCCTGCCAGGTCCCGAGCGCGGGGCGGCCGTCGCTGAGCGGCAGCGTCAGGGACGGGCCCAGTAGTGCCGCCTTGACGTGAGCGGGCATGTCGTCGTCGCCCTCCAGGGTGTGCGTCCAGTACGGGGCGCCTTCCGGGACCGCGCGGTCGAACCAAGCCTCGAAGTCGCGCTGCACCTCCGGCGAGGCGTTCTCATTCAACGCGAGCGACGCCGAGGTGTGTTGGATCAGCAGGTGGAGAATCCCGACCGAGATCTCTTCCAGCTCGGGGAGGGCATCGAGCACCTCCGCGGTGACCAGGTGAAAGCCGCGCGGCTGCGCCTGCAGTCTGATCGCCCTCTGGACCCACATCAGCTCAGCCCCACACCCCTAACCCGATGCAAGAGCTCGTCAAGAACGCTGCCGATCCACTGGAATCTCAGGCAGTCCCGGCCTCTGCCTCTGCCTCCTCGACGGCAAGGCGGCGCAGCAGCGTTGCATCGGCCTCGCGAGGGTCCTTGGAAGGCATCGTGAAGCAGAGTAACTCCATGGTGTTCACTCGCGAGCCCAGAGCGGCACCATCACCTAGGAAGTTGCCCAATCGTGGCATGGTCGGAGCCTGTCTGGGGCAAGGACGCGCTCAAACAGCCCCAGCGAGATCTCCACTTCCCGGTAGTAGTCCTCTCCGCAGTAGTCGAACGCGCGGCCATCCGGGCTCAGGTGAAGGTAGCGCTTGGTTTCTCTGTTCTTGCAAGCGTGCAGGCGAGTCCCGTCCTTCAGCTCGACTTCATGCATCCACATGAAGTCGGCGACGAGATATTCGGCTAGGAGCTTGAGGAGTGGGTCCCAGTGAGGCGTTTCGTACTGGGTTGTCTGGCCGCGCTTCTTTCTTGGAGTCATCCGGCAATCCTCGGCGCCTCGCTGTAGCGCAACAAGACCTGGGAATGCCGAAACCGAAAACTCGGTGCTACGAAACACGCGGCCCGCCGTGAGAACCGGGGCCCGGCCCTCGACGTTGGCCTCGAACGTTTGACGCCAGGCAGGGCGTGGCTATGGCTGAGCGGAGTGAGAACCTAGCGAGGCATGCCCACACCCCGCTCGATACAGCGCACCTACCTGACCCTGCTGCTTGGAAACACGCTGGCGGCTTCGTTGATCTGGGGGATCAACACGATCTTCCTGCTCGATGCCGGCCTCTCGAACCTGGAAGCGTTTGCGGCGAATGCCTTCTTCACCGCGGGGATGGTGCTGTTCGAGGTGCCGACGGGGATCGTCGCCGACACGGTCGGACGTCGCACCTCGTATCTGCTCGGCACGCTGACGCTGATGGCGTCGACCTTTCTCTACGTGCTCCTCTGGCAGATCGAGGCGCCGCTCTGGGAGTGGGCGATCGCCTCGATGCTGCTCGGCCTCGGCTTCACCTTCTTCTCCGGCGCAGTCGAGGCGTGGCTGGTCGACGCGCTCACCGCGACCGGCTACACCGGCGAGCTGGAGACGGTCTTCGGGCGCGGCCAGATCGTCAGCGGCGCGGCGATGCTGATCGGCTCGGTCGCGGGGGGATTCATCGCCCGGCAGACCAGCCTGGGCGTGCCGTTCGTGCTCCGCGGCCTCGTCCTGATCGTCATGTTCGGGCTCGCGTTCAGGCTCATGCACGACGTCGGGTTCGCCCCCGAGAAGGGCGGGCGGCCGCTGGCCGAGATGCGGAAGATCGCCTCCAACTCGATCGACTATGGCTGGCGGGTGCCGGCGGTCAAGTGGTTGATGGTCGAGTCCCTCTTCACCGGTGGCGTCGGCATCTACGCCTTTTACGCCCTGCAGCCCTACCTGCTGGAGCTCTACGGGGATCCCCAGGCCTACCAAGTCGCCGGCCTGGTGGCGGCGATCGTCGCCGGCGCCCAGATCGCCGGTGGCATCGCGGCTCCCCGCATCCGCCGCCTCTTCCGCCGCCGCACCTCGGCGCTGATCGCAACGGCGGGGCTCAGCGTCGTGGCGCTCGGTTTGATCGGGCTGGTCGAGAGCTTCTGGGCGGTTATCGGGCTGATCGTGGTCTGGGGGCTGCTGTTCGCCGCCACGCTGCCGATCCGCCAGACCTACCTCAACGGCCTGATCCCATCGCGGCAGCGGGCGACGATCCTCTCTTTCGACTCAATGATGTCCTCCACCGGTGGGGTTTGGACCCAGCCTCTGCTCGGCCGGGCGGCCGACGTGTGGGGCTATGCGCCCTCCTACCTGATCGGAGCCGGGATCTCGGTTCTGGCCCTGCCCTGCCTGGCGCTGTCCAGACGCCAGAACGCCGCGGCGGACACGGTCGACGTGGCCGACGCGCAGCCCGCGCCCCAGCCGGGCTGAGCCAGCCATCCCCACTTGCCCGCTCAGGCTCGATCGCGATCAGTGGCCGGTCGCCGAGAAGTGCTGGTAGTCCTTGGGCCAGGGCCAGTTGCCGCCCCACTCCCAGCCTGCCGCCGCAAAGGCCGCGACCACGCCCCCGCCGCGATAAATCATGCCCCGCCGGTGGCGCGACCTGTCGGCAAAGGGCGCGCCGGCCGGAGGCGAGACGTAGCCAGATTCGGTCACGTAGGGGTTCTCCAGCGGGTTGAGATCGAGCGCCCTGCCGTAGGCGTGTTCGGACCAGACGCCGCCGCTGCCGGCGACGGTGCGGCAGTTGAAAGACGAAGTGTTGTCGGCCGCCATGCTGCGGTGATCGTCGGCGCCGAAGGCATCGATGAGGCGCATCTGGCGGATCGGGAAGCGCAGTCGGTACAGCGAGCGCATCGTCTGCAGCATCGCCGCAGCGGCATCGCGGTTGACGATCAGCCTGCCACGGTGGCCCCGCCCGTCGAACCCCCAGTGGCTGACGGTGAGCAGGCGCAGGTCGGTAAAGCCGACCGGGCAGCCTCGATGCCAGGAGACACCGGTCATCCGTGCCCGCGTGCCGGCGTCGATGGACTCGGCGGAGCCATGGAAGATCGGGGTCTTCCCGCGCCCCGCCTCGGCATCGGGTACCAAGCCGATGACCAGGACAACGGCGAGAACAAACGGCAAGGCGGCCTTCACGAGAGCAACCTATTCGAGCAAGCCGTTGCCTAGTAGGGAAGCACGAGGCGAGCGTGGATCGCCCGGTGGTCGCTGCCCGACAGGTCGTCGACTCCGTATTCCGCGACCCCGAGGCGACGGTCGGCGAGGACGTGGTCGATCGTGATTAGGCCCCAGGGGAGCTCGTCGGGGCCCGGCCAGGTCGGCTCGAGGCCCTTGCCAGTCGCGTCGCCCGCATCGCGGTAGCCGCGATCGGGCAGCGTGCGGAACTCGGCTTGATCGAAGGTCGAGTTGAAGTCCCCGACCAGGACCCAGGGGATGCCCGTTCCCGGCTCGGGCAGGCTCTCGAGCGCTTCCCGCCAGCGCTCGGCGCTCATGTTGGGCGGCTGAGGATGGACAGCGACGAGGCGCAGCCGGCGGCCATCCGGGAGGACGATCATGGCGCGCGGCATGCGGAAGAGGAAATGCGTCTGGCTTGGCAGCGGGGCCAGCGGATCGCGCGCGTAAAGCCCGGCGCCGTGGCCCTTGGGCTGCGCCATCAGGACCGAGTGCGGCAGCCGCCGCTCGATGCCGGCGCGTCGCAGTCCCTGTGCGAACGACGGGGTCAGCTCCTGGACGCTGAGCAGGTCGGGGTGGTACCGATCGACCAAGGCGACCAGGGCGTCGGGATCCGCATCGCCGAGGAAGACGTTGGCCGAGAGCACGGTGAGTGTCTCGTGCCCCGCCGCCGGCACGGTTTCGCTGCCGATCGCGCGCGGCAGCACGGCGGCCGCAAGGCAAGCGGCGGCGATCGCGGCGATCGCCGCCGCGGCCCAGTTGCGCAGCGCAAGGGCGACGCCCGTGACCAGCAGCGCGGCAATGGCGGCGAAGGGAGTGAGGAACATCAGAGCCGTCAGCAGGTTCCCGCCCTCCAGCCCGAAGGCGCGGACGAGCGCCCAGAGCGCAACCGGGATCACCGCCACCCAGATCAACCAGTAGCGCTCCGCCCCCGCCCTGGCCAACGGCTGGTCCACGGTCATCTCAGGCTTGATTCTTGCGACCCTCGTCACGGCGGTGGCGGTGGATCACCGGGGCCACGTAACCGATCAGGGCACCGACCGCCACGGCTACCAGGAGCGTGACGATCAGCGGCGCGTTGACGGTGACGAAGAGGACGTCGACCCTCACCTCCTGGGAGTTCTGCAGGGCGACGATGGCGACGAGCGCGATTGCAATCCCGACCATCCAGGCACGCCAGTTGACTTGCTTCTCGTCTTTGGGCATGGCCGCACCCATCCTAGAGTCGGCTCAGAGCCAGCCGTTTTCAGCCTCGACGAGGGCGGGTACAGATTCCTCGACGAGTAAACCAACGAGAAGGAGGGACTCGTGGGAATCATCGGCTGGATAGTGCTTGGACTGCTTGCAGGCGCGATCGCGAAGCTGATCATGCCCGGGGACGATCCCGGCGGCTTCATCGTGACCACGCTGATCGGCATCGCCGGCGCAATCGTCGGCGGCCTGATCGCCAGCGCCTTGAACATCGGCGACCTGGACGAATTCTTCGACATCGGCACCTGGCTGATCGCGATCGCCGGCTCGCTGCTGCTGCTCTTCATCTACCGGATGGTGATCGGCAACCGGACAACCGGTGGTCGCAGCGCCTATCGATGACGCGGAGCAGCTGAGGAGGCCATGCCGTTCTGGATTGCCCGACGCGCCGCGCCCGCTGTCTGGAAGCGGATCCCCTGGAAGATGGTCTGGGCCGTTGTCCTATGGCTCGGCAACAAGGGGCGCGAGCGCGTCGAGCATAACCTCGACCGCCGCGAGCAGGCCGAGTTCTGGCGACTCGTGAGGAAGTCGAAGGGCCGTCCCGGCACGCTCCCGCAACGCGACCGGACCCGGATCAAGAACATCGCCGGCAAGGCGGTTTCGGCGCCTAACGATGTCGGGCGTCGCTAGCGTCGTTTCTGGGCTTCTCCTCGCGGTTGCGAAAGGCGTGGATCGCAAGCACCAGGGTGACCAGGAGCACCGGGCCGAAGGCTGGTAGGGCGACGACGAGGTTGTGGTGGGCGAGCGGCAACATGACTATCGCTGCAGGGCCGGGGTCGAGCTCGCCGGCGCCTTGCGGCGGCTGCGGTGCAGGCCCGGTCGCGGCGGGAAGGCCAGGCGGTGCAGGCTCCAGGCGAGCAGGGCCAGGAGCGAGAAGGCAATGCCGGCGACAGTTGCGTAGGCGGCGGCAACCAACGCCGGCGCGCCGCCCGTCTTCTCGCGCTGCAGGAGCTGGGTCTCGTCTACGAAGCGGCGGGTGAAGCGGAGCTTGGCGGGGACTTCGGGAGCGGGGATCGCGGCGTCGCCGGGCAGGAAGATCGGCACCGCGGTGAGTGAGCCGCCGCTGTGCAGGCGGATCATCGTCTTCCAGTTGCCGCCGACCGGGATCGGCTCCGTGGTTCGGTAGGTACCGGGGCCGACGCGTTCGAGCGGATCGACCGCCAAGCCGCCGCCCTGCCAGGCGGTGACGTCGAACCATGCGGCATCCTCGGCGGCGTCACGCGGGGTCAGCGTGACCGTCGCGCTTACCTCACGCTGCGGGCCGCTGGAGACGTCGTGCAGCGCGACTTGCGCTCGCACGCCTTCGTCCGCCGACGTGTTCAAGGCAAGGACGGTCGCGGCGGCGATCGTCGCCGCCCCGGCGCAGGCGCCCAGGCGCAGGCCAGGCCGGCGCCTGCCGGGCTCGGGCGAGAGCCGCGTGCCGATCCAGGCGCCGAGCGCAGATGCCGCCAGGGCGATCGCCAGCCCCACCATGGCCACCTCGGGGAAGAGCGCCGAGGGCCACGGGATCGGCATCCAGACGTGCGACCAGGCCCACTCCGAGGCGAGGCCGACCGTGCCGATTCCGAGTCCCGACCAGAGGCCGAAGGCGAGCGGCCGCTCGCTGGGCACGCGCAGCGCCACCGCCTCGACGACCAGCGCCTCGACGATGTAGAGCGGCATGTGCGGCGTCGTCTCGCCAAGCACGGGGCCGATCAGCAGCGCCAGGGTGCCGCGGGCGAGCAGGAAGAAGAGGACGGCGCCGAGGGCCGCGCCGCGACCGGCATAGAGGCGAGCGGCAACCAGGCCGACGCCCGCGGCGAGCATGATCATCATCGGCTCGAAGAGGAAGCTGAACTGGGGCACGCCGAAGTCGAACTCGGCCTGGAAGGTGGAGAGGCCGAGCAGCAGGCCGCCGGTTGACGCCACCGTGCGAGCCAGCACGACCTGGCGGTGCTCGGCGACGGTGCCGCGCCGCGAGCGCGCCCGTATGCCCTCGACCGTGAGCACCCCGATCCCGATCAGGGTCATCGCCGCGCCGCCGATCAGCATCAGGTGGGTCGGCCCCCAGAGCGTCACGTCCTGGCCGAAGAGGCGGTGCCAGATGTCGTCGAGCGGGAAGCCGATCAGCGAGAAGGCGCCGCAGGCGCAGATCAGCACGCCGCCGAGCGGCGCGTGCCAATCGGGCCCGAGGCGGACCGCGGTCTCGCTGGGTTTGCCCTCGGGCAGGACCATTGCCAAGAAGCCCGCGGTGAAGATACCGAAGAGGCCGGCGAGGATGAAGTAGTGGGCGGGGTTGGCGAGGGGCCCAGGGTCGCGACCGACGTCGATGTGCAGGGAGATGTCCCAGTACATGCCGAAGAGCGCGATGAGCAGCGAGGTGGTCGCGATCCCAACCGGGATCCCGACCCAGGCCGGGTAACCGCTGAACCGTTCGACGCGAGCGGCGAAGCGGCGAAGCCAGGCGAGACGGCCGGCGCGGTAGCCGAAGCCGATGTAGAGAAGCGCGGCGGTGAGCAGCGTCGCCGCCAGCGAGGCGATCGCCACCTGGCCCAGCGTCGCTCCCCCGGCGGGGGGCGATGCTGCAAGCACGGGTGTCGCGAAGGTCGAGATCATCTGGATACCTCTCGGATAGACGGCAAGTTCTTGGTTCCCTCTAAACCGTTACCTCAAACGAGGTTACAAAGGCAAGGTAGCATTGGGGCGATGGCGCGCAATGTGAAGCCGGTCACTGAGTCCGAGCAGGCGGAGCTGACGATCGAGCAGCTGGCTTACGAAACCGGCATGTCAGTGCGCAACATCCGCAACCACCAGTCGCGTGGCCTCCTCCCCCACCCCGAGGTGCGGGCGCGGATCGGCTACTACGGCCCCGCCCATGTCGCCCGCCTGCGCCTGATCCAGGAGATGCAGGCGGAGGGCTTCAAGCTGAGCGCGATCGAGCGGCTGATCGGCGAGCACGGCGTCGACGCGGACCGCTTCGTCGGCCTGCGCCAGGCGATCACCGCCCCCTTCGCCGCCGAGGCGCCCGAGGTGCTGACCCGCGAGGAGCTGGCGGAGCGCTTCGAGACCGAGGACGACAAGCTGCTCGCCAAGGCGCAGAAGCTGGGGCTGCTGATCCCGCTCGGCGAGGACCGCTACGAAGCGCCGAGCCCGGCTCTGCTGCGCGCCGCCGAAGACGTGCTCGGCCGGGGCATCCCGCTTGCCGCGGCGCTCGCCGCGATCGAGAAGCTGACCCGCAACGCCCAATCCTCCGCCCGCGCCTTCGTCAAGCTCTTCGTCGAGGAGCTCTGGAAGCCGTTCGACGAAGCCGGCCGGCCCGAAGAGCGCTGGCCCGAGATAACCGAGGCGGTCGAGCGGCTGCGCCCGCTCGCCTCCGAGGCGCTCAACGCCACCTTTCGCCTCACCCTCACCGCCGAGATCGAGAAGGCCTTCGGCGAAGTGCTCGAACGGCGCAAGAAGAGCTAGCCGCCGGTTTGCGGCCGCTGGGCCCTGGGTAAGAGGTCGCCTTCACGCAAGGACAGGAGGCAGGCCTGTGGGACCGAGACAGATTCGACCGATCCTGGTCAGTTGCGTGGCCTGCGGGCTGGCATTGCTGGCGCCTGCTTGGGCATCGGCGGCGACGTTCAAAGTCAACACCGAGGCGGACACGACGATCGTCGGAGGCTGCACGACGGAACCTGCCTGCTCGCTGCGCGATGCGGTCGCGGCGGCCAACATCTCCACCGACCTGGCCGACACGATTGAAATCCCCGCGGGCCACTACGGACTCTCGCTGGGGCAGCTGAGCGTTGGCGCCGGGACGACGACGATTCGCGGCGCCGGAGCGCGGACGACGACGATCGACGGCCAGGGAGCGTCGCGCGTATTCAGCTTCAGCGGTGGGGAAGTGGTGGTTGAAGGAGTGACGGTGACCGGCGGGGTCGCCTCGATCGCCGCTCTCGAAGAATTCGCCGGCGATGGCGGCGGCATCCTGGTCGCCTCCGGCAGCCCCGCCAGCCTGACGCTGAACCGAGTCACCGTGGCGGGCAACGTCGCCAACCTCAACGGCGCCGGCATCTCGGCTCCCCCGGAGAGCGGCATGGCGACGAAAGTCACGGTCAACTCCAGCACGATCTCCGGCAACCGGGTCAGCGGCGGCGCCGCGGAGGGTCTCGGCGGCGGCGTCTACGCGCTCGGCGACCTGGCGATCGCCAACTCGACGATCACTGGCAACAGGGTCGAAAACCCTGGCATGAACCAAGGTGGCGGCGTCCTCGCCGGCATCGATCCGGCCGAGACCGACGGCACCGCGGCGACCCTGCTCAACGTGACGATCGCGGGCAACTCAGTCGCTGCCGGCGGCGTCGGCGCTGGCTTCACGATCGATAACCCGACCGCCGGCGTGGTGACGACCTTCAACGTGAAGAACACGATCGTCGCCGGCAACCTGGCGGGCACGGCGACGGCCGATTGCGGCACCGTCCTCACAGCGACCTCCTCGCACAACATCTCCAGCGACGTGAGCTGCCAGTTCACCGACGCCGGCAGCCGCCAGAACACCGATCCGCGGTTGGCTGCACTGAGCGACAACGGCGGCCCGACCAACACGATGGCGCTACTGGCGGGAAGCCCGGCGATCGACGCCGGAACCAACGAAGGTTGTCCGCCGACTGACCAGCGTGGCGTCGGCCGACCGCAGGGATCGGCGTGCGACATCGGCGCCTTCGAGCTTGCCCAAGGACCGCCTGCCGTTGTTCCTTCGGCGAATCTCGCGATCAAGCTGAAGCCGAAGCCCAAGCATCCCCATACGGGCGGCAAACTCGCCTTCGTACTGCGGCTGTCGAATAGCGGCCCCAATGCCGCGACCGGTGTGATTGTCAACGGCGTCGCTCCTGCCTCTGCCCGCAAGATCGTCGGCAAAAAGGTGAACGGCAAGCGCCCCTGCAGGCTCGCGAAACCGAAACCGAAACAGCGGAAGCGGAAGTTCAGCTGCCGGCTCGGTGCCCTCGGCCCCAAAGCGGTGGCGAAACTGAAGATCGTCGTTCGCAGCGGCGGGGAGCCGCGCAAGCTGCGGGCCAGGGCAAAGGTGCGCTCGGATGTGCCTGACCCCAAGGCCAAAAACAACAAGGCGAAGGCTGTCGCGAAAGTGAAACGCCGCTGAGCGACGCGGCTAGCGGGGAAAGTAGTCTCCACCGGCGATGCCGGATCCAACTGAGACGGTCCTCGTAACGGGCGGTTCCGGATTTCTCGGCGGCTGGTGCCTGGTCGCGTTGCTTCAGCGTGGTTACGAGGTGCGGACCACCGTCCGCGACCTCTCACGCGAGCAAGAGGTCCGCGAGGCGATCTCCTCGCAAGGTCAGGCCGGCGAGAAGCTCTCGGTGCTCGCCACCGACCTGAGGAGCGACGATGGCTGGACGGAGGCAGTGACGGGGTGCGACTACGTCCTGCACGTCGCCTCTCCTTTTCCGCCCGCGCAACCAAAGGATCCGGATGAGCTGATCGTGCCAGCACGGGAGGGCACCCTGCGAGTGCTGCGCGCCGCACTGGCGGCCGGCGTTAAGCGCACTGTCGTCACCTCTTCGGTGGCGGCGATCGGCGGTGGCGCCAGTTCGGCCGCCGGACCGTTGACCGAGCAGGACTGGACCGACCTCGACAACCCGGGTCTTTCCCCTTACGTGCGCTCGAAGACGATCGCCGAGCAGGCGGCTTGGGACCTGGTGCGCGAGGCGGGCGAACCCGAGCGGCTCGCCACCGTCAACCCCGGGGCGATCCTCGGGCCGCTGCTCAGCCGCGACGGCTCCTACTCGCTGGAGGCGATCGAGCGGCTGCTGAAGGGGATGCCCGGCGTGCCGCGTATCGGCTTCAGCTTCGTCGACGCTCGCGATGTCGCCGAGCTCGAGATCAAAGCCATGCTCGCGCCCGAGGCGGGCGGCGAGCGCTTCATCGCCGTCACCGAGTTCCACTGGATGGCAGAAGTCGCAGCGATGGTGCGGCACGGTCTCGGCCCCGACGCCGGCAAGGTGCCCACCCGCAAAGTCCCGGACCTGCTCGTGCGCGCGATGGCGCTCTTCGATCCCGGCATCCGCTCGATCACCGGCCAGCTCGGCAAGAGGTCGTCCTACTCGAGTGAGAAGGCCAGGGAGCTGCTTGGCTGGTCGCCCCGCCCGGTCGAGGAGACGGTCGTCGAGACCGGACGGAGCATGGTTGACAAGGGCGTCGTCTGAGCTTGGGGGCTAGACGGACCAGGCCTCACCTCCCTGGCCTGAGTAGCGCAGCGAGCCCGGCGTGGTCAGCTCCTCGCCCGTCTCCAGCAGGGTCTTCAGGCCGGAGAGGATCATCGGCCAGCCGCCGTACAGTTCGGAATTGGCGCCCTCGGGAAGCTGGTCGTGGGTGACGGTCAGCTGGCAGGAGTCGCCGACCGGCTCGATCTCCCAGGTCACCCGAGAGGTGCCTTCGCTCTTGACGTCGTCGCTCCACAGCGCGGTGAAGCTCTGCACCAGGCGGCGCGGCGGCTCGACCTCGAGGTTCTCGCCCTCGGCGATCTTGATCCCGGCAGTCGGATGAACGGACTCGTAACTCGAGCCCGCCGACCAGTCCGAGTCGACGCCAACCCCGAAGTTGTACTTCGCCCGCAGCCCGGGATCGACTATCGCCTCCCAGAGACGCTCGGGGGTGGTCTTGATGTAGATCTCGAAAACCTTCTCCATCGTCTTCTCCTCCAGTTCGTGCTTGAGCCCGCTCAGGGCGGCTGCCCAGGGCTCCGCGTACTTGCTCACCCAGCGGTCGTGGACGAGCCGGATTGGGACGGGGTTGAGGAAGTGCAACTTCTCGCGGCCGCGCTTGCGGGTCTTGATCAGGCCCGCCTCCTCGAGCACGCGCAGGTGCTTCATCACGCCGAAGCGCGTCATCGGCAGGCGCCGCTCGAGCTCGCTCAGCGTCTGCCCATCCCGCTCGAACAGCTCGTCGAGCAGGCTGCGCCGGGTCGGATCGGCAAGCGCCTTGAACACCTCGTCCATGGCCGAGACTATAGGTGACTATTTAGTCACATGTCAAGCTGAGCCGGAATCGTCGACCGCGACCCGTCGCGCCTCGGCACTGCCGAGGTAAGGCGTGAGCACGAACTGGACCGCCTCGCCGGCGATCGCGGGCAGCTCCGCCTGCTGACCGAGCGAGAGCCGCTGGGCGACGAGCATCGCCACCCCGCTGGCCATCGCCCGCTCGGTGATCTCGGGCAAGCGCTCGCCGTGGCTGGCCTGCTCGCGACCGGGTGCTAGCAGCTCGGCGACGTAGGCGACCATGCGCTCGTAGCGCTCGAAGCCGGCGCTGCCGCCGGCGAGCGCCTCGTTGGTCAGCAGCTGCGCCGCCGCCGGCTCGGCCGCCACCCACTCGAAGGCCGCGCGGATCCCGTCCGCGACCCCCTCGGGCCATCCGCCCGCCGTCGCGCAGGCCGACTCGATGCACACCTGCAACTGCGCGAACGCGGAATCGAAGGCGAACGCGAAGTCATCTGGTTGCCGTGCGCCCTCGACCATCCCCCCGCCCTGCTGCCGTTGGAGCGGCCAATGGTAAACACGAATGTCTGGGAGCGCAAGCTCAGCTCGCCGGCGCCTCGCGCACGACTTCGCTCGGTCGCTTGTCGTCGCGCAGGCCGAGGTAGCGGGGGTGACGCAGCTTGCCGTCGCCGGTCCACTCGGAGAAGGCGAACTGGCCGACCAGCTCGGGCCGGACCCAGAGCGCCTCGCGCGGCAGGCCGTCGCGAGCGAAGGGCGACTCGTCGGTACGCAGCGCCGCCAGCTTCTTTCCCAGGTCAGCGAGCACGCGCTCGCTGAAGCCGGTGCCCACCTTGCCGGCATAGCGCAGCTCACCGTCCTCGTGGTAGCCGACCAGCAGGGTGCCGAGGTGCTTGCGCGATCCCTTCGGCGGGGTGAAGCCGCCGATCACCAGCTCCTGCTCACGCGAGCACTTGAACTTGAGCCAGTCGCCGCTGCGACTGTGCCTGTAGGGGCTGTCGGCGCGCTTGGCGATCAGTCCCTCCCAGCCTTTCTCGCAGGCCTCCCTGAAGAACTTCTCGCCGTGCTCGTTGCGGTGCGCGGTGTAGCGGATCGGCCCCTTGAAGGAGAGCGCCCGGCGCAGGTAGGACTTGCGCGTGCGCAACGGCAACTCGGTCAGGTCGTGGCCGTCGAAGTAGACGAGATCGAAGAGGTAGAGGAAGACCGGGATGCCGGTGCGGCGGGCCTGCTCGGGATCCTGGATCTGCATCCGCCCCTGCAGGCGGGCGAAGCTGGTCTGGGCCCCCTCGAAGGCGACGATCTCACCGTCGGCGATGAACTCGTCGGCGGGCTCGGCGGCAAGCGCCTCGAGCAGCTCCGGATAGGCGCTGAGGACGCGGCCGGCACGGGAGAGCAGGCGGACATCGCCACCGTGCTTGATCGCGATCGCCCGCACGCCGTCCAGCTTGCGCTCGAAGATCCAGCGCGGATCGCTGAAAGGCCGCTCGGTCAGCTTTGCCTTCATCGGCTCGCCGAAGCTCTCGAGCAGCGACTCGCTCATCGGCCCACGATAGGCGCAGTTTGTCGGCGCGGCGGCACGGGTAGCTCGCCAGCGTGAAGGTGCTCTTCGCCCCGATCGGGATCCTTGCCGGCCTCGCCGCGGGTTTCGCCGCCCAGAAGGGCTTCGAGCGGATCTGGGCGGCGATCGACGACGAGGACCCGCCCGAGGTGGAGGACCGCAGGGTCTCCTACCCGAAGCTGATCGCCGCCCTGGCACTGGAGGGCGCGGTCTTCCGTCTGGTCAAAGGGATGGTCGACCGCGGCGCCCGCAGCGGCTTCGCCTCGGTCACCGGCACCTGGCCGGGCGAGGAAGAGGAGCCTTAGGCAGAGAGCGCGAGGGTGGCGGCACGGCGGTGAAGCTGCTCGACCGCTTCGCGCTGCCGGATGGCCCGCTGGGCCAGCTGCTCGAAGTCGAACTCCTCCCACTGCGGTCCGAGCGTGCTCCCCAGCGCCGCCCACAGCTCGATCTTGCCGGTGATGCCGATGCAAAGCCCCTCCAGCTCGACCAGGCGGCTGAGCGGCGAGTAGCCGCGCAGCTGCCCGTTGAGCTTGAGGCGCCCGAGCTTCTCGGCCACCCAGGCGGCCGCGGGCTTCACCGTTCCGCGGCGGACCTGCAGCCGCTCCATCAGCCGCTCGAGCGTCTCCTTGTCGGTCTCGATTTCCGCCCGGACCTGCCCCAGCGCCGAGCCGAACTCGGCGCTGTCGCGGTTGCT
This sequence comes from Solirubrobacterales bacterium, assembly GCA_033856195.1. Lineage (GTDB taxonomy): Bacteria > Actinomycetota > Thermoleophilia > Solirubrobacterales > 70-9 > VRUE01. The sequence continues at coordinate 15,920 of JAWVFL010000087.1, forward strand.
CGAAGCCAGCCGCCGCGCCAGCTCCACCCCCAGCGCCGAGCCGGCAAGGTGGTCGTTGAGGTAGATCGAGAGGAAGCCGCCCAAGGCGCTGCGCCTCAGGTTTTGCGTTCGAGGTCGGCGACCTCTGTCGCCTTGTCCTCGACCTTCTCCTGGGCGTGGTCGAGTTGCTCCTTCTTCTCGCCCTTCTCCTCCTCGCGCCGGCCCTGACGCCGCAGCGAGGCATCGTCGGCGAGGTCTCCCGCGGCCTGCTTTGCGCGGCCGGTGATCTTGTCCAGAATCCCCATCGTTAGCTCCTTTCGTTCGCTTGTCTCGGACCCGACGGCTACCCGCTGAGCGCCGTTTGCAAGCGCACCGTGGTTCCCAGCGCGCTGGAGCGGACCTGGACCAAGTCGCAGAGCTGATTGGCGAGCCAGAGCCCACGGCCGCGCTCCTGGGTCACGCTGGGACGAAGCCGGCCGGCGAGCGGTTCCTCGATAGTTCCCCGATCCTCGATTTCGACCACCAGGCTGCCGGGCTCCCGCCAGGTGCGCAGGGTGCCAACCCCACCGCCGTGGGCGATGCTGTTGGCGGCCAGCTCGCTCGCGGCGGCGACTAGATCGGCTGCCCGGCGGGAAGCGACCCCGGCCTCCTCCGCAACCCGCTCCACGCAGCGCCTGACGGTGAACAGCTTGGTGCTGTCGAATACGAACGCCTCGGCGGCGGCGGGATGGTCCGGCAGCTCGCCGGCGAAGCAATCGCGCTCGGCCAGGTATTCCCTGCTTGGTTCGGTGGCGCCCCGGCTCGTCACCCTGCTGTGGGAGTGGGACACGCAGGCGAGCACCTCGTCGGAGAGGGCCGCGCCGTCGTATGGGCAAAGCAGCGACAGAGACGGCCGCTGGGAGAAGGCGACGTTGAGCAGTGACTCGTGCCGCTGGCACTCATCGATCTCCGCCGCGCCCCGGCCCGGCCACAGCGGCTCGCCGATGCCACGCATCGAGCGCTCACCCTCTACGTCGATGAAGTCCTGCCAGAAAGGGATGATCCGAGCGGGGTTTCGCCCCAGCTCCTCCATTGGCGCAAAGCGGATCTCACCGGCGTCGGCGGCGAGCTCGCCTTCGAGCAGCAGGGTGTTGCGACGACTCACCGCGACAAGCGCTGGTTCGCCCGCCTCCAGCGCGCCGCGCAAGAACGGAACGGCGCCCGCCAGGAATTCCTCGGGATCGCCGTAAATCAGCGCCTCGTGGCGGAAAGCAGGTTTAGACACTGCGGCAGAGGGGGTAGAAACCGCTCATTCCAGTTGTCCAAGAGGCATTGGGGTTGTCTATGGGAGGTTTCACCGATGTTCAGATGTGAGAAATGCGGCAGCAGCTACAGCGCCATGCATGCGGTTGCGATCGAGAACTGTCCCCGCTGCCAGGTGCGCGATCAGGTCACTTCACCGCTGGTCTTCAAGCCCTTCAAGTTCCCCGAAGGGACCAAACCGAAACTTCGCAGCGTGCCGCTGACCGTGGCTTCAGAACAAGGGCGCGCAAGTCATCCCCGATCGAGGCCTCAGCCCACTCCAGAATCGCTTTCTCGACCTGGCTGACCATCGCCGCGGGCAATGCCGAGCCCGAGCCAGCCGCCTGCCGGTTTAGCCGAAGCGCCGGTGCATCGGCTGAAACGCCTTCCACCAGGCCTCGTCGAGGACAGCGTGCTCGACGCTTTCCAGCAGCACGCCGTCGTCGTCCTGCAGCTCGTAGGTGACGAGCGGCGGATCGGCGCCGCGCTCAACCCGGAGGACGTGGGCGATCAGCATGTAAGGCGGGCAGCTCAGCCAGCGCTCGCCAGGTCGGGGAATCGACTTTGTGTCGATCATTGGCGCCGGGTACCCGACTTTTGGAAAAGAAAACCGAGCCCAACCCAGGGTTTGGAAATCGCACTTTGGGACGCGTTTAGTCGAGCGGCCGAACGGGCAGCGATGAGCCATGGCCGAGGAGCGCGACGAGCAAGAGGTTCGTGAAGAGGAGGAAGCCGCTGCGGCGGAAGCCGCCCGCATAGGTGGCCGCAGCGGAATGGAGGGAATGGACGAGGCTGAGCGAGCCAGCGCCGAGCATGGCGGCGGCCAGGCCGAGGGCTTCGAGGAAGCCGAGGAGCTGCTCGAGGAGCAGGCCTCCCATGGCGACCCGTCGACCAACCCGCTTCGCGACGCGGGAGCGACGGAGGCAGAGGAGGACACCGCCGTCTACGGCGAGGCGGACGAGCTCGAGTCGACCGAGATCGACGCGGATCCGAACGGCGCTCCCGGCTAGCGCGGTGAAACGCGCCGAGCATCGTTTCGGCTCCTCGCGGCCGCTCTCGCTAGGCGTGGAGGAGGAGCTGCTGCTCGTCGACGAGGCCGGCGAGCTGGTTCATGCCGCCGAGGACGTGCTCGAGAGCATCGCGGCGCCTTTTTCCGAGCGGGTCTCCTCGGAGATCTTCACTGAACAGATAGAGCTGAAGACCGGCGTCTGCGACGGTGGCGAAGCCGTGCTCGCCGAGCTGAGCGAGACGCGGACAGCGATCCTCGAGGCGGGCTTCGAGCTGCTGGGCTGCGGGCTGCACCCGAGCGCCCGGTCAGGGGAGGCGATCCTGGTCGCCAAACCCCGTTACGAGGTGGTTCAGAAGGACCTCGGCAGCCTGTTGCGGACGCCGCCGTGCGGCCTCCATGTCCACGTCGGCATGCCCGATCCCGAGACCGCGGTGCGGCTGACTAACGCCTTTCGCCTCTACCTGCCGGCCCTGCAGGCGCTGAGCGCCAACTCACCCTTCCAGGAAGGCCTTGACTCCGGCCACGCCAGCGCCCGCACCATGGTCGTAGGAAGCTATCCCCGCTTCCAGGTGCCGCGTGAGTTCCGCGACTACGAGGACTTCCTCGACGTCGCCGACCAGCTCGCCACGGCGGCGGGCGTCGACGACTACACCTACATCTGGTGGGACGTCCGGCCGCACCCCCGGCTCGGCACGGTCGAGGTGCGCGCCGTCGACGTGCAAACCGATGTCGCGACCTCGGCGGCGATCGCGGTGCTAATCCAGGCGATCGCGGCAAAGGAGATCGAGCAGCCGAGCGCTACTCGCCTGCACCGCGAGGCCCTCGAGGAGTCCTACTTTCAGGCGGCCAGCCATGGCCTCGAGGCTGAGATCCTGCTCGACGAGGAGACGCCACGGCCGGCGCGAGAGGTGGCGCGGCGGATGCTCGACTCGATCCGGCCCTTCGCGCGCGAGCTTGGCGGCGAGGGCGCCCTAGAGGAGATCGAGCGCATTCTGCGCGAGGGCAACGGTGCCGACGATCAGCGCCGGATACACAGCAAGTTTGGATTGAAAAACATTTTGCCGCGCCTTGTAGAGCGCACACGTCCGGAGGGGGCACACGTTTCAGCCAGCTCCGGAGCGGGCAACTGGAAGCATGGGAATAACTAAGCAAAGCCAGGGCAACTACCGGTGAGGGTCGTTGTCACGGGTGCCACAGGCAACGTCGGCACAAGCGTCATCGAAGCGCTCGCCGAGCGTGGGGAGATAAAGGAAGTCGTCGGGCTGGCGCGCCGGGCGCCTACCTGGAAACCCGAGAAGACGAAGTGGGTCAACGCCGACGTCGTCAGCTCGCCCCTCGAGCCGGTCTTCGAGGGCGCCGACGCGGTCATTCACCTGGCTTGGGCGATCCAGCCCTCCCACGACGCCGAAACGCTGGAGCGAATCAACGTCGACGGCAGCCGTCGCGTCTTCGAGGCGGTGGCCGCGGCAGGTGTGCCCAAGTTGATCTACGCATCCTCGGTTGGCGCCTACGCGCCGGGGCCAAAGAGCCATCCCGTCACCGAGGACTGGCCGGTCGGCGGCACGGAAACCTCGTTCTACTCACGCCACAAGGCGCTGGTCGAGGAGCAGCTCAATGAGTTCGAAGCGCGAGTGGCGGACACCAAAGTAGTGCGGCTGAGGCCGGCGCTGATCTTCAAGGGAGAGGCCGCAACGGAGATCCGGCGCCTCTTTGCCGGGCCGTTCTTGCCCAGCTTCCTCCTGCGCAGCGGCCTGATCCCGGCGATCCCGCGGCTGCCGGGCCTCCGCTTTCAGGCGGTCCATACCTCCGATGTCGGCCGCGCCTATGCACTTGCCGCGATTCGGGACGTCAGCGGCGCCTTCAATCTCGCCGCCAATCCGCCCCTCGGTAGCAAGGAGCTGGCAGCCGTGCTCGACGCGCGCACATTCCCGCTGCCGGTCTCGGTGGCGAGGCGGCTCGCCGACCTGACTTGGCGCCTGCGCCTGCAGCCGACGCCTGCCGGCTGGTTGGACATGGCCCTGGACGTGCCGCTGATGTCGTCTGAGCGAGCCGAGCAGGAGCTGGGCTGGCAGCCTCAGGTCAGCGCGATCGAGGCGCTGGCGGAGTTGATCGCCGGCCTCCGCAACGGCAACGGCAAGCCGACGCCGCCGCTCGAATCGGCCGGCCTGGGAGGCCGATTCGACGAGCTGAGAACCGGGGTCGGTGGCCGCCAGTGGGTCCATGGCCCCGATGAGAAGCTTGTCAAGCACCTCGCCGATGTCCACTCGGTCGAGGAGCAAGCGCTGATCCAGATGCGCAAAGCGCCAAAGATCGCCGGCGACGACCAGCTCGCCGAGGTCTTCGAAGAGCATCTGAGCGAGACCGAAGAGCAGGAGCGCCGAGTGCGGGAGCGGTTGAAGGCGCACGGCGCCGATCCTTCTACGCTCAAGGACCTGGCCGGCAAGGCGGGCGGAATCGGCATGGTCGTCTTTGCCGCCAGCCAGCCCGACACCGCCGGCAAGCTGACGGCGCACGCCTTCTCCTACGAGCACTTGGAGATTGCCGCCTACGAGCTGCTGCGCAGAACTGCGGAAGAGGCCGGCGACGACGCGACAGCCGCGATGGCCCGCGAGATCGCCGACGAGGAGCAGCGCATGGCCGACCGCTTGGAAGCCAGCTTCGACGCGGCCGTCGACGCCTCGCTGAACGGCAGTGACGAGGCGGAGCTCTCCTCGCAGCTGAACCGCTACCTCGCCGACGCGCACGCGATCGAGAAGCAGGGGTTGCAGTTGCTGGAAACGGCGCCGCGAATCGTCGAGGACGCAGAGTTGAGGGAGTTCTTTGGCGAGCACCTGCGGCAGAGCGAAAAGCACGAGCAGATGATCAGGGAACGGCTTGAGGCGCGGGGAGCCAAGCCCTCCAAGGCCAAGGACGCGGCCCTGCGGCTCGGCGGCCTGCAGGTTGGGGCGTTCTTCGCCGCCCAGCCCGACACCGCGGCAAAGCTCACCGGCTTTGCCTTCGCCTTCGAGCACCTCGAGATCGCCGCCTACGAACTGCTCAAGCGCGTCGCCAGGCAAGCCGGCGACAAAAAGGCCCTCGGCGTCGCCGAGCGAATCCTCGCCGAGGAGCGCGCTGCCGCGAGCAAACTGGCGAGCCGCTGGGACAGGGCGAGCAGCCCGGCCAACTCCTAGCAGGGGCGCTAGACGATCAGCGAGAGGACGGCGCGCTCGATTCTGGCCCGCACCGCCTGAGTGAGCGCGCCGTCCCGCAGCGGCGCGACTTCGATCGTGCCGCCTTCGCGGAAGCGTTCGAAGAGGCGCGGGTCTATGTAGGAAGCGCGGCAGACCGCGGGCGTATTGCCAAGCGCCGCTGCCACCGCCTTCACGGCCGCCTTGATCTCGCGCTCGGCCCCGCTGCGCGACTTCGGCGCCGGCGCCCCGGCAAGCTCGACGGCTGCCAGCACCGTGCCGTGCCAGGTGCGGAAGTCCTTGGCCGAGAAGCGCTCGCCGATCTCCGCCTGGATGTAGGCGTTGACGTCATCGGAGCGGACGTCGTGCCAGGCGCCGTTCTCGTGGAAGACGATCAGGTCCTCCGGGCCGCCGCGCCGCCGCCGCATCGCCTCGACCGCGCGCAGCGCCGCCGCGTCGCGGACCGACTGGACCCGGCGCTGACCGCTCTTCGCGGGGAAGTCGAAGACGAGCTCGTTGCCGTCGCGGACCACGTGCTCGCGACGGATCGTCGCCACGCCGTAGCTGCCGTTGGCGTCGGCGTACTCCTCGCCGCCGACGCGGAAGAGGCCAAGGTCGATCAGCCGCACCGCGCAGGCGAGCGCCCGCGCCTTCGGCACACCCTCCCGCGCCAGATCGCGCTTCACGGCCTTGCGCAAACGCGGCAGCAAGGCGGCGAACTCGCGCATCGCCTCGAACTTTCGCTGCGAAGCGCGGCGCTGCCAGCGCTCGTGGTAGAGGTACTGCTTGCGACCGGCGGCATCGATCCCCGTCGCCTGGATGTGGCCGAGCGGGTCGCTGCAGATCCAAACCTCGCGCCAGGCCGGCGGGATCGCCAGCCCGCGGACCCGCTCCAGGATCTCCTCGTCGTCGATGCGCTCGCCGGTGAAATCGCGATAGACGAAGCCACGCCCGCAGCGGCGTCGCTGCAGGCCAGGTTCGGCGCAATCGGTGCGGCTCAGGCGTCCCACCTTTTGAGCAGGGCTCACCCTGGGTATCTACCCCGGGAACGCCGGTGGACGACGCCAGAGCCAAGATCACGCCCTACCGCAACGGCCCCTACCTGATCCGCGGGCCCTTCACCATGGTCGATCAGGAGGGCAACGAGATTGAGGTGAGCCGCCGGGTCGTCGCCCTCTGCCGCTGCGGCCGCTCCCAGACGCGGCCTTTCTGCGACGGCACTCACAAGGCGATCGGCTTCCGGGCCGAGAGCGGCGTGCCGCTCGACGGCGAGCGGCTGTCCGAAGCGGAGCCGCTGGCAGAGCTCGAGTAGCGGCGGCGCAGCTCCCGCAAGGGCGTCGCCGAATGAGGCAGTCGTCCCTCGCCGTAGCGGACTCCGCCCCGCAACCGAGCACCAAGCGCCAGCCAGGCGCAGAGCGAGCGCTCGGCGATCCAGGCCGGCGCCAGCAGCGAGCCACTGAGCGGGAACCGCTTGGCGCCCCCCGCCCTTCGCCTTCCCATCTCGGCCAAGCCGATCGAAGCGAGCGCCGCGGCGATGAGACGGCGGTGACCCGTACGGCCCCGGCGTGTCAGCAGCGCCAGCAGCGGCAGCACGGCAAGGAAGGCGCCGATGCGAGCCGGAATCGCGAAGTCGTCGTAGGCCTGGCGAACGCGTTGGGAGCGGAAGTGCGCGGTACTCGGCGGACGCCTCGCTACATAGAGGTCGAGCGGGGTGAGAACGCTGCCACCAGCTGCATGGATCGTCCGCATCAGCTCGAGATTCTCGAAGAGCGCATCGCCGTCGTAGGCGCCAGCGGCGAAAAAGGCCGAGCGGCGCACCGCCAGCGTGCCGGGGAAATCGCCGACCGGGAAGGACGGGTCGCCGGTGAAGACGCGATTGAGCAGGGAACGGGCGGTGTCCCAGCGGGCATGCCAGGGAAGTTCGTCGAAGTAGTTCTGCGGCCGCACCAGCTCCGCCTCGGCAAGCAGCTCGACGGCACGGCGGAGCGCGGCGCAGTCGTAGCGGACGTCATCGTCGGCGAGGACGACCAGCTCGCCGCCGCACTCGCGCACGCCGGTGACGACGCCGTTGACCTTGCCCATGCGGAAATCGAGGTCCGGGTGAGGCCGGAGGTGACGAGCAACGCCATCGAGCGCTTTGGCGTGGCGCTCGAAGAGCGGCTGCGGCGATCCGTCGACGACGAGGATCTCATCCACGCAGGGGGCGATCGAGCGCAGGTACTCCGCCAGCTCGTCGATCGGGGACGCGGGCTCCGTTGTGTGCGCATAGCGCGGCGAACGGGGGTCAGGTTCCGTCCAGCGCAGGGGCAGGACGTAGGAGACCCCGCCGGTCACAGCGGGCGGCGCAGGGAAGTCTCGCCCGCTTCCCAGGCAGAGAGCAGCCGGGCGGCGAAACGGCCCTCGAGGTGGAGCAGCGCGCGGGCGCCGAAGATGATGTCTCCCACCAGCTCTGGCTCCGCCTTGGCGAGACCGCCGGCCAGGTCGTAGGCGGCGATGTTCTCGTGCACGGCGTCGGCCTCGACGTGCTCGTCGTAGAAATCGGTGGCCTCGGCGTCGAAGCCGAGGCGACGCATCGCGTTGCCGTAGCGGCGGTTGGGCCCGGCCGAGGTCATCTCGAACATCGCCAGGTGGCCGACGATTGCCCCGCGGCGGCTGCGCCGCAGGCCCAGCGCCGACATCAGGTTGACCGTCGCCAAAGTGAATCCAGGCACGTAGGAGAGATAGGCGTTCTCGCTGCCGTCGAGGCCGAGCGCCCGCATCGTCTTGGCGAAGAGGGCGGAGTGCATGCGCTCGGCGCGGCCGCCGCCGTACTCGTCGCCCTGCACCTCGAGCAGCGCGGTCTTCGTCGCTCCGGCGATTCGGGGGATCGCCCAGCTGTGCGGATCGGCCTCCTTGAGCTGGTAGAGCGAGCGGTGGACGACGAACTCGCGGAACTGCTCGAGCGTCGCCTTGGTCTCGATGTAACGAGAGAGCGGCGGCCCGTCGTCCTCCGCCTCGAGCCGGAAGAGCGTCTCGCCGACCACCTCAGGAT
>JAWVFL010000088.1:0-2962 GCA_033856195.1 Solirubrobacterales bacterium
GCCACCCCTAATGGGGGCACCCCCGGCTACTGACCGAATCACCATGGCCACTCAGAAGGACGTCAAGAATCGCATCGCGTCGATCAAGAACATCAACAAGATCACGAGGGCGATGGAGATGGTTGCCGCGGCGCGCCTGCGCCGGGCCGAACAGCGGATCGAGCAGCTGCGGCCCTACGCCCAGTCGATGCGCAAGCTCACCCGCCGCGCTGCCGAGCAGGCCGGCGGGATCCCGCGCGTGCCCGTGCTGGAAGAGCGCGAGGACGAGAAGCGGGTCGGCGTCCTCCTGATCACCGGCGACCGCGGTCTCGCCGGCGCCTTCAACACCAACATCATTCGGGACGGGCTGCGCCTCAAGGGCGAGCTGCGCGAGCAGGGCAAGGAGGCGGTTTTCTCCACCGTCGGCCGCAAGGGCGTCTCGGCGCTGACCTTCCGCAAAGAGGACCCGCGCACTTCATACGTCGGCTTCACCGACCGGCCGGGCTTCGCCAACGCGCGCGAGATCGGCGAGGAGCTCACCGCGCGGTACGTCGACGGTGAGCTCGACCGGGTCGAGCTGGTCTACAACCGCTACGTCTCGCCGCTGACCCAGCACGTCTGGCGGCAGACGCTGCTTCCCCTGCAACAGGCCGACGTGATCGGCGAGGGGGTCGCCGAGGAGGAAGAGGAGGGCGAGGAAAGCGAGATCGAAAAGGCGCACAGCCACTCGGTCTGGGAGTACGAGCCCGAGGCCGAGGAGCTGCTGGGGCAGTTGATCCCGGAGTACGTGAACATCTCGGTGTACCGGGCGCTACTGGAGTCCGCCGCCTCGGAGCTGGGCGCGCGGATGACCGCGATGCGGAGCGCCGCGGAGAACGCAGAAGAAATGATGGGCGACCTGACCCTGGAAATGAACCGGGTCAGGCAGGCCGAGATCACCCAGGAGATCCTCGAGGTCGTCGCCGGCGCCGAGGCGCTTGGATAAAGCTGAGAATCGAGAAAAGGAACCAATGTCTGAGAGCAACGGAGCAAACGCAGGGCGAGTTGAGCAGGTGACCGGCGTCGTCGTCGATGCGGTCTTCCCGGACAAGCTGCCGGAGATCTACTCGGCGGTGAAGATCGAGATGGCCGGTGACGCCGACAACGAGGCGACCGAGCTGGTCTGCGAGGTGCAGCAGCACCTCGGCGACGACCGGGTCCGCACCGTGGCGATGGACGCCACCGACGGTCTGCAGCGCGGCGCCAAGGTGATCGACACCGGTGGCCCGATCTCGGTTCCGGTCGGTGACGCCACCCTGGGCCGGATCTTCAACCTGCTCGGCGAGCCGATCGACCTCGGCGAGCCGGTGCAGACCGAGGAGCGCTGGCCGATCCACCGCCCGGCGCCCAAGGCCTCCGACCTCGCTCCGACTCAGGAGATCCTCGAGACCGGGATCAAGGTGATCGACCTGCTCGCGCCCTACGCCAAGGGCGGAAAGGTCGGGCTCTTCGGCGGTGCCGGCGTCGGCAAGACGGTGCTGATCCAGGAGCTGATCCGCTCGATCGGCGAAGAGCACGAAGGCCTCTCGGCCTTCTGCGGTGTCGGCGAGCGCTCGCGCGAGGGCAACGACCTCTGGCTCGAGATGAAGGAGTCCGGCGTCATCGACAAGACGATGCTCGTCTTCGGCCAGATGAACGAGCCTCCAGGAGCCCGCCTCCGCGTTGCCCTCTCCGGCCTGACGATGGCCGAATACTTCCGCGAGCAGGGCGGCCAGGACGTGCTGCTCTTCATCGACAACATCTTTCGCTTCGTCCAGGCAGGCTCGGAGGTCTCGGCCCTGCTCGGGCGCATGCCCTCCGCCGTCGGCTACCAGCCCACGCTGGAGACCGAGATGGGGGAACTGCAGGAGCGGATCACCTCGACCGAGCGCGGCTCGGTCACCTCGGTGCAGGCGATCTACGTCCCCGCCGACGACCTCACCGACCCGGCGCCCGCTTCGGTGTTCGCCCACCTCAACGCGACCACGACGCTCTCGCGAGCGATCTCGGAGAAGGGGATCTACCCGGCCGTCGACCCGCTCGACTCGACCTCGACGATCCTCAAGCCCGATGTCGTCGGCGAGGACCACTACCGCACCGCAACCGAGGTCCAGGAGGTGCTGCAGCGCTACAAGGAGCTGCAGGACATCATCGCCATCCTCGGCATCGACGAGCTTTCCGACGAGGACAAGCAGACGGTCTCGCGGGCACGCAAGATCGAGCGCTTCCTCTCGCAGCCGTTCTTCGTCGCCGAGCAGTTCACCGGCCGCGGCGGCGAGTACGTGCCGGTCGGGGAGACGGTGCGCGGCTTCCGCGAGATCCTCGACGGCGAGCACGACGACCTCTCCGAGGGCGCCTTCTACATGAAGGGCGGCATCGACCAGGTGACCGCCGACGCCGGAGCGGCCGCGGCGGCCTAGGGGAATACGCATGGCAGCCGAGCACATGGTCGACGTCGAAGTCCTCACCCCGGAGGGGGAGGTCTTCAACGGCGAAGTGCGCCAGGTCTCGACCCGCACCGCGGTCGGCGAGCTCGGCATCCTCGCCAACCACGCACCGCTGCTGGCGGCGCTGCGGCCGGCTGAACTTCGTCTCCACGTGAGCGATTCGGAGACGAAGCGCTATGCCCAGGCGCACGGCTGGCTGCAGGTCTTCGGCAACCACGCCAAGCTGCTGGTCGAGGAGGCGCTGGCGCCCGAGGAGCTCGATGCGGGGACGCTGAAAGAGCAGCTTGCGGATGCCGAGCAGCGGCTTGCGGAGTCGGAGTCCGGCAGCGGTGCCTATGCCCGAGCGGAGAAGGACCGCGATCGGGCTGAGGCATTCCTTGCTATTGCCGAGGGATGAGGGGCGAGTCGATATCCCTTCGCGGGAATTGATGTCGCACGGCCCTGCGGGCCTTAGCTCCGAATCTCGTGCGCGGCCTGCGGCCGCGCGACCATCAGATTGCATATCGCCGCCTTCGGCG
>JAWVFL010000089.1:0-41085 GCA_033856195.1 Solirubrobacterales bacterium
CCCTACGCCAACCCCTTCGGCACCCTGAGCGCGCTCTACCTGGTCCTGCGCTCCCCCGCCAGGGGCGTGATCGTAAAGCAGGCCGGGCGGATCGAATTCGATCCCAAGACCGGCCAGATCACCACCACCTTCGACCACCTGCCCCCGGTGCCCTACTCCTCCTTTGACTTCCACTTCCGCGAAGGAGCGAGGGCGCCCTTGGCGACCCCACCGGCCTGCGGGACCTACGTGACCACGGCCAAGCTGACCCCCTTCTCGGCCAAAGGCGACGCCGAAGCGCTGAGGGCGACCTCTGCCTTTGAGATCGACCGCGGCACCGACGGCGGGGCCTGTCCCTCCGGAGGCCTGCCCCGCTTCAAGCCGGGCCTGATCGCGGGATCCCTGAACGCCGCCGCCGGGCGCTTCTCGCCCTTCTACGTCGACCTCAACCGCACCGACTCAGAACAGGAGTTCACCCGCTTCTCGATCAAGCTGCCGCCGGGAGTGGTGGGCAAGCTTGCGGGCGTTCCCTTCTGCCCTGAGTCGGGCATCGCCCAGGCAAAGGCGAGGACCGGCATCCACGGCGGCCAGGAAGAGATCGAAGCGCCGTCCTGTCCCGCTGCCTCTGAAATCGGCCACTCCCTGGCGGGAGCGGGAGTGGGCCAGTCCCTCGCCTATGCCCCCGGCAAGCTCTACCTCGCCGGCCCCTACCACGGCAGCGCGATAAGCCTGGTCGCGATCACCGCCGCCAAGGTCGGCCCCTTCGACCTCGGCACCGTGGTCATCCGCGAGGCCTTCAAGATCGATCCCGAAACCGGCGAAGTCTTCATCGACGCCACCGGCTCGGACCCGATCCCCCACATCATCAAGGGCATCCCGGTCCACGCAAGGGACATCAACGCCTACACCGACCGCCCCGAATTCGTCCTCAACCCGACCGGTTGCAAACAGACCTCGACCGCCTCGACCCTCTTGGGCTCGGGCCTTGACTTCGTCTCTGAAGCAGACGATCGCCCAGTCACGGTCTCGACTCCCTTCCAGGCGGTCAACTGCGCCAAGCTGCCCTTCAAGCCCAAACTCTCCTTCGCGCTTCGGGGAGGGACGAGGCGAGGCGCCCATCCGGCCCTGACGGCGACCCTTCGGATGAACGGGATCGGCGAAGCGGGGGTGAGAAAGGCACAGGTCGTCCTGCCCTCCTCGGAGTTCATCGAGAACGCCCACTTCAACACGATCTGCACCAGGGTGCAGTTCAAGCAGGGCACCCACCCCGGAGAAGAGTGCCCGGCAGGCTCGGTCTACGGCAAAGCGGTGGCCGAAACGCCGCTGCTCGACGAGCCCCTGGTCGGGCCGGTCTTCCTGCGCTCCTCCGAACACCAACTGCCAGACGTGGTCGCCTCGCTTCACAACGGCGAGATCGACGTCGTCTTGGACGGCAAGGTCGACTCGGTCAAAGGACGCCTCAGGAACACCTTCGAAGCCACCCCCGACGCTCCGGTCAAGCGGGTCGTGATCAGCCTCTTGGGCGGCAAGAAGGGCCTCTTCGTCAACTCGACCAACCTCTGCAAAGGCACCCACAAAGCAGAAGCCAACTTCACCGGCCAAAACGGCAAGGAGTGGGACAAGAAGCCCGAGGTCGTCGCCCTGGGCTGCAAGGGCTCTGCTCACAAGGGCAAGGCCAAGGCCAAGCACAAGCGCAGGGCCGGCTAGGCGATGGCAAGACGGGCGGGGGCCCTCGCCACCTTGGCGGCGGTGCTGGCGTGCGCCTCCTTGGCCCACGCCACCGTGGTCCAGGAGGGCAACCTGCGGATCACCGTCCTCAGCCAAGTCCTCCCCTACAAGCTGCCAAGGAGAGGAACGGCTCCGATCGCGGTCTTCGTCTCCGGCCACCTCTCCGCCCCGCACGGAGGCATCCCCTCCCAGTTGCAGGAGATGACCGTGGAGGTGAACAAACACGGCCTCTTGCAATCGAAGGGACTGCCGGCCTGCCCGCTCGCCCGCATCCAGCCCGCCTCGACCGAAAGGGCACTTGCCTCCTGCGGGGATGCCCTGATCGGCTCCGGGCAGTTCTGGGCCCACATCGTCCTGCCAGACCAGGGGGCCTACGGCACCCACGGGCGGCTTTTGATCTTCAACGGCCGCCAGCAGGGCAAGCCGGTGATCTTCACCCACATCTTCACCGCCAACCCCTTCTTCTCCTCATTCGTCATCCCCTTCTCGATCTCCCGCATCCACCGCGGCGCCTACGGGACAAGGCTCACCGCCTCCCTGCCCCAGGCCCTGGGGGACTGGGGCTACGTCGATCGGATCAAGCTGACCCTGAAGCGCAAATACGACTACAAGGGCAGACAGCTCTCCTACTTCAATGCCGGTTGCCCGGCTCCTGAGGGCTCCAAGCGCACGGTCTTCCCCTTGGCGCTGGCGAGCTTTGACTTCGCCGACGGGGCTTCGATCTCGGCTCGGGTTGAAAAGGCTTGTGCAGTCAAGGAAAGAGAGAAAGGGAGTTAGGACCCGATCTTCCCCCGCCGAACTCTCCCCAGGCCCGGTGCTGCTTCGCCGCTAACCTGAAATCGGCGGATGAGGTGCCTAACAGGGAAAAGGAAGCCGGCTGCCGTACTGGCCTGTATCACATTGATCCTTGCGTTTGCCGCGTCTACCGCCGGCGCAGAGCTGACCGAGCGTGGCGGCCTCTTCGTTCGCTTCGAAGGGGGGATCGACCCGAACGCCCTATCGCGCACGAAACTCGCGCCGATTACGACCAGCGTTGCCGGGACGGTGAAAACGCTGTCGGGGGACGGCCTCCCGCCCTGTGGCGGATCGGGATCAACCTGAACCGGGGGGGAGCGCTCAACTCGCGTGGCCTGCCTGCATGCCACTACTGGGAGCTGGTGGCAGCGACACCGAGCAGGGCGATGGACGCTTGTGGGGACGCGCTGTTGGGGAATGGCGCCTACCTGGCCAAGACCGCTTTCCCCGAGCAGGAAACCTTTCGTGATCCGGTTCCGCTCACCCGCATCATCGTCTTCCGCATTCGCAGGACGAGCGGGACCTTCGGCACCGTTCTCACCGGCAACCTGCCCGACGCGGTCAACCACTACCGCTACGCCATTGGCATCTACCTGACGCTGTTCCGGCGTTACGCGTTCGCGGGGCAGCAGCGCAGCTACATCAGCGTCGCCACCTGTCCCTTCGCCCGGGCCTCGATGACCTTCGCCGACGGCCGCCGGCTTTCCAGCACCCTCACCCGCAGCGGCAAGGTGAGCGGTTGAGGCGGCTGCCGCCCGGCCCGCACGGACTTCCGCCGGAGCTGGTCGAGCGCAACCAGCGCGAACGCCTGATCGCGGCGATGGCCGAGGTCTGCGGTGAGCGCGGCTACGCCAAGTCCTCCGTCGCCGAGGTGGCCAAGCGCGCCGGCGTCTCCACTGCCAGCTTCTACCGCCAGTTCAAGGACAAGCGCGAGTGCATGCTGGCCAGCTTCAACGAGCTCTTCGGGCGCTTGCTCGAGGCGATCGAAGGGGCCTGCGCGGCTGAGGTCGACGTGGGAGCGAAGGGGCGGGCGGGGGTGAGGATCGCTGCCACGCTGTTGGGGGATGACCCGCTCACGGCCCGTCTGCTCAGCGTCGAGATCGTCTCCGTCGGGACAGAGGGAGTTCGGGCCCAGCACGAGGCGATCGAGCGCCTGGCGGCCCTGCTACGCGGGGGCGACGAGGCGGCGACCTTCGACGCCGCGTGGGCGATGGCGGCGGCAATGACGGCGCTGGTGGCGAAGCGGACCGCTGAAGGCCGGGGCCCGGACGCAACTGAGTTGGAAGCTCTGACAGAGGAGCTCTGAAACAAGCAACTTTCTTTTCAAAAATCTCCTCCTTGACTTTATGAAAGTCCTCGTTTACGGTGTTACTCGTCGTTCCTGAAAGGACGGCCAGCACCACCACAGGGACATAACCGAGCCTCGAGGAAGCCGCAAAGGGAAGCGGCGGGCAGAGGGGCTCACGGGACAAGGAGAAGAGATCTAAATGTTCTCGACGCTATGCACGCGATTCGGGATCCCGGGAGTCATCTCGGTGATAGCCCTAGTCTTCGCAATGCTCGGCGGCGCCTACGCCGCCTCTGACTCAGGCTCCGGCGGCAAGGCGACCGCCTCGGCCAAAGCCAAGAAGGGCCCCAGGGGTCCTAAAGGCGCGACCGGGCCTGCTGGCTCGGCAGGCCCGCAGGGGCCGGCAGGCCCTGCGGGCGCCAAGGGCGACGCCGGGGCCAACGGTGCGGCGGGAGCAGTCGGCCCGACCGGTCCGACAGGCCTACAAGGCAACAAAGGCACAACCGGCGCCACAGGCCCGACGGGTGCCACGGGAGCCACCGGCCTCAGCGGGTTCACCGAAACGCTGCCTCCCGGGAAGACCGAGACGGGCACCTGGGGCGGCTCGTTCAGCGAGCAATCATCTGTGGAAAAGCAGATCCCGATCTCCTTCCCGATCCCGCTCGCCGCGCCGGGCGAAGCCTTCTTCCTCAACCAGGAAGAAACCGACGAAGTGGAAATCAATGAAGAACCCGGCGAAGGGGGCTGTGCGGGCACGGTCGCAAAACCAACCGCTCCTCCGGGTGTGCTCTGCGTCTACACGGCTGAAGAATCCGACGGTTTCAATGCATTTGGATTTACGTTCTTCAACGAAGAAGAAGGGTTTCTGCCGTCCGGCACGATTCTGCGGATCAGCCCTGTAAATCCCGCAGCGCCAGCGAACTTCACCAGAAACGGCACCTGGGCGGTGACCGCGCCCACCTCCTGATCGCTGCCTCACCTCCGGCCACAGTCATGCGGCCGGAGGTGAGGACGCCACCTACCTCCGCAACCACGGAACCGAGGAGCAAACGCAAATGAAGCACACAGACCACAATTTGGGGCAGCCCCGCCTCCTCGCGGCACGGTCGGGGCTCGTCGCCGCGTTGCTCCTCGCCCTCGCCCTCATCATCTCGGCTCACGCCTCGGCCGCCTATGAGCAGGTGGGGATCTTCTCGGGCAGCCTGACGCCACCCGCGGAACCGGGCAAATTCCCCGAAGAAGTGCAGCTGGGCGGCGTCAGCGGCATGGCGGTCAACGTCGACGGGGCAGGCGGGATCGCCCCAGGCACCCTCTACGCTGCGAGCGAAGCGGGAGAGGATGTTCGCATTGCCCGCTTCAGCCCCAAAGGAGAATTCGAACTGGCCTGGGTAGTCAGCTCAAAAGGCCCATATGAACGCTGTGGCCCCAAAGTGTCCGGCGAACCCCATTGCACGGCGCGACCAATTTTCCCTCGGGGAAGGGTAGACGTGGATATCGACCAGACGACGGGAAGCGTCTATGCGTTCAGTACCCGAACTTCGGTCGGCGAACCGACCATCGTCGCCTACACCCCCGACGGCTCGAAAGTGATCACGCGGCTCGCCGAACTGGCTAGCAGCAGTGAAACCGCGGCAGTGCACCCCGAGAAAGTACACGGGGCAAATTACCCAGGCGGGATCGCCGTGAACGACTCCGGTGAAGTCTACGTCTTCGACCTCAACTCCTTCGACAACTTCTACCACCGGCTGATGGTCTTCAAGCCGCAGACTCCCGGCGACTACGAACACTACGTTTACGCCGGGCAGAGCCACGACATAGGGGCTGGGTTTCTTGGAAAAACCCCCTACCCAACGGAGCCGGTCACCGACGCAGCTGGCGACATGTACGTGGCGGGGCCCGAAGCGGAATATATCCAAAAGTACGACCCCGCCCACCCAGCGAGCCCGATCTGCGAATTCGAATTCGAAAAAAGCGGCATCTCCGCCTACACGGTGAACCGCGACACGGGCGAAGTCTTTTACTACACCTACAAGGACAAGAGGATCCACCAGCTCGAGCCCTGCAACGCCCAGGGCGAATTCCCCGAAACAGAACCGCCGTTCAAAGTGGCGCCGCAAAGGGATGATCTCTACGCGATGGCCTTCAACCCGAGCCGCCAGTCCGAGCCCTCCCGAGTGGCGGGGGTGCTCTACGCCGGCGCCCCCGGCGCGACGCCGGCAGTGGGCAAAGGCGAACCGGGCCAAAGCGCCCTCGGCTACATCTTCGCGCCGGTCAAAGAAGTGGCGCCGGAAGTCAAATCGGAGTCGGTCTCACAGGTGACGACGAACTCGGCGCGAGTGGACGCCCAGATCGACCCGAAGGGATCAACGACCAGCTATGCCTTCCAGTACATCACCGACGCCGCCTATGAGGAAAACGGCAAAAGCTTCGCCAGCGCCATAGAAGCGCCGCCCGGAGGCGCCGTGATCGGTGCCGGCCAGGGGGCGCTCAGCGCCGCCGCGGTGCTCAGCGGCCTCTTCCCGGACACCGAGTACCGCTATCGGGCGATCGCGACCAGCCACTGCTCGCCGACCGACAAAGAAAAAGTCTGCGAAGACGTCGGTGAGGCGCAGAGCTTCCGTACCTTCCCCGTCGAAGCGCCGGGCATGCCCGACAACCGCGCCTGGGAGCTGGCCTCGCCGACGCTGAAGAACGGCGGCCAGGTGATGCCGGCCGATCCCCAGTCCAGGAGCTGCAGCCAAGAATGCAAGCCGGGCGATGCCTATGAACACTTCCCGATGCAGAGCGCCCCCAACGGGGAGGCGATCGTCTATGAGGGGACCCCCTTCTCCGCCGAAGGGGCGGTGATCGAAAACGAGTACATTGCCCACCGCGACGCAAAAACGGGCTGGCAGACGATGCGCCTCAGCCCTCCCCTGGCGAGCAGAGGCTCGCGCCAGGGCTACAAAGCCTTTGACCCCAGCCTGACCCAGGGCCTGCTCTTCCAGATCAACTCCGCGCTCAGTCCGGAAGCGCCGCTCGAATACGCCAACCTCTACGGTCAGCCGACCGCCACTCCCACGGCGTTCTCGCCGCTGCTCTCGGCCCAGCCGCCCAACCGCTCCCCCGGCATCGGCAACGGGAGCTTCCGGCTCAACTACGTCGGCGCCTCGGCCGACCTCTCCCGCGTCTTCTTTGAAGCAAACGACGCGCTGACCGAAGAAACGCCCTTCGCACCCGAAGCGGTTGACGGGGGCGAAACCAAGAACAACCTCTATGAATGGGCAAACGGCCAGCTCAGCTTGGTAAACGTCGCGCCCGGCAACGCCGAAACGGGCGCCGGGGCCGTCTTCGGCTCGGGGTTCTTGCTCGAAAGCAGCGATTTCAACACGCCCTCCGCGGTCTTTGCCCCTTCGATATCCAAAGACGGCTCACGCGCCTTCTGGACTTCAGAAGCCGGGCAGCTCTTCGCCCGCATCGACGACGAACGAACGCTCGAAGTCCCCGGTCCTGGCAACTGCACCAAAGCCACCCCATTGGCAGAACGGGCCTGCTTCCTCACCGCCTCCGCGGATGGCTCGAAGGTGCTGCTCGCAGACGGCCAGCTCTATGAGCTGAATGAAGAAGCGAGCGCCTATGAGGCATCGACCGACCTGACGGAAGGCAACGGGGGCTTCCTCGGCATCATCGGCCATAGCGAAGACCTCTCCCATATCTACTTTGTCGAGACCGCGGTGCTGACTGGCGAAGAGGAAAACGACCACGGCGCCAAAGCCCAGGCCGGAAAACCCAACCTCTACGCTTGGGACGGGGCCACCACAGCCTTCATCGCCACCTTGGTGGCGGAAGACAACCCAGACTTGGGCGACTGGCAGGCCTCGCCCTCGGTCCGCACCGCCGAGGCCAGCCCCGACGGGCGCTGGGTGACCTTCCTCTCTGAGGCGCCGCTGAGCGGCTATGACAACGCCGATGCCAAAACCGGGAAAGCCGACCGGGAGGTGTTCCTCTATGACTCCGCCGCCAACGGTGGCGAGGGCCGGCTCCTCTGCGCCTCCTGCAACCCCTCGGGCGCCCGCCCGCTCGGCAGGGCGACCCTGAGGACGATCCTGGCAGCAGAAGACTCCCTGCCCCAGCCCCGCTACCTGACCGACGAGGGGCGCCTTTACTTCGACACCCAGGACTCGCTCTCGCTCTTCGATACCAACGAAGGGGTCGAAGACGTCTACCAATACGAGCCCGAGGGAGTCGGCAGCTGCAAACGCGAAGGCGGCTGCGTCTCTTTGCTCTCAGCCGGCCACGAACCGGTCGACTCCAACCTGCTGGCGATCGATGAGACCGGCAAGAACGTCTTCTTCACGACGCGCGATCAGCTCGTCTTGAAGGACAAAGACCAGCTGTTCGACCTCTACGTCGCCCGCGAAGGTGGTGGCATCCCGGGCGAAAGCGAAGTGGCGAGGAGCGAATGCCAGGGAGAAGCATGCGTGCCGGCGCTAACCCCGCCGAATGACCCGACTCCCGCCTCCTCTGCCTTCGAGGGCGCCGGCAATGTCGATGAAGGCAAGGCGAAGAAGAAGCACGCAAAGAAGCACAGGAAGAAGAGAAAGCACGCCAAGAAGAGCCACAAGCGAGCCGCCAAGCACAACCGCGGAGGTGTGAAGTGATCCGCCGTCTCTCAGTTGCCCTCCTCGCCGGCTTGCTGTTGGTATTGCCAAGCGCAGCCCAGGCCGACTTCGGCATCGTCCCCGGCAGCACCGAAGTCACCGCCGTGAACAAAGACGGCACGGCGGCCACCCAGGCGGGCTCTCACCCCTATGCCTTCAACGTCCACTTCGAGCTGAACAAAAACGAAAGCGGCGAAAGCGACGGCGGCTCGATGCGCGACGCGGTGGTCGACCTGCCGCCCGGCTTCTTCGGCAACCCGCAGGCCATCCCGACCTGCTCCCAGCAGGACTTCGAAGGCACCACCGCCCAGTGCGCGCCCTCCACCCAGCTGGGGGTCCTGCGCGCGCAGGTTCCGGGCGTCGGCCAGGCAACCGGCCCGATCTACAACATCGAGCCACCCCCCGGAGCAGCGACCAACCTCGCCTTCTCGGCGGGCGCCGCGGGGCTGATTTCCCTGCAGCTCGCCACGGTGAGGACCGAAGACGGCTACCGGGTCCGGATCACCGCGGCCAACATCCCCATCGAGGTGCTCTCGGTTACCGAGACGATCTGGGGCACCCCCGCCGATGAAGGCCACACCCCAGAACGCGGCCAAAGCGCCTCGGGAGGGGTCAAATCCGACGCCCCGCTTCGCCCCTACCTGACCCTGCCGGCATCCTGCGATGCGCCGCCTGAGACGAGGATCGAAGTCGACTCCACCGAGGCCCCGGGCGTCTTCAGCGGCGAGAGTGCCGTCTTCCGCGACGTCGCCGGCGAACCGGCGCCGATGACAGGCTGCGATTCGGTGCCCTTCTCACCAAAGATCGCCTCCCAGCCCTCCACCAAGCTGGCGCAGAGCCCTAGCGGGCTCGACTTCGAGCTGAAGCTGCCAAACCAGGGCCTCTTGAGCCCCGGCAACATCGCCGAAACCCAGCCCAAAAAGACAGTGGTCACGCTGCCCGAGGGCTTCACCGTCAACCCCTCCTTCGCCGAAGGGACAGGCGTCTGCACTCCTTCCCAGTACGCGGCGGAGCAGATCGGCACCGCACCGGGAGCAGGCTGCCCGGAAGCCTCCAAACTCGGCAGCGTGGTGGCCAAGAGCCCGATCCTCAACGAAGCGATCGAAGGCTCTGTCTTCCTCGCCGCGCCGTATGACAATCCCTTCGGGACGCTTGCGGCCCTCTACCTGGTGGCCCGCGCTCCCGAACGAGGCGTTCTGGTCAAGCAGGCCGGCAAGGTCGAGTTCGACCCCAACACCGGCCAGATCAAGTCGACCTTCGACGACCTGCCGTCCCTGCCTTACTCCTCCTTCAAGCTGCACTTCCGCGAAGGGGGGAGGGCACCTTTGGCAACCCCACCCGCCTGCGGCGAATACAAGACCACCGCGAGGTTCACCCCGTTCTCGGCAAGCAGCGATGCAGAAGCGATCGAGACCACAGGCGCCTTCCAGATCGAAAAGGGCCCCGACGGGGGAGCGTGCCCTTCGGGCGGACTTCCCCCCTTCAAACCAGGATTGATCGCAGGAAGCATCAACAACGCCGCAGGAAGGTTCTCTCCCTTCAACGTGAGGTTGTTCAGGACCGATTCCGAACAGGAGTTCACCCGCTTCTCGATCAAGCTCCCACCGGGAGTGGTCGGCAAGCTGGCAGGAGTTCCCTTCTGCTCAGACGCAGCGATCGCGGCGGCGAAGGCGAGGACCGGGATCCACGGCGGCGAAGAAGAGATCAACTCTCCTTCGTGTCCGGCAGCGAGTGAAATCGGCCACTCCCTGGCGGGAGCGGGAGTTGGTTCGGCTTTGGCCTACGCCCCAGGAAAGCTCTACCTCGCCGGCCCCTACCACGGCAGCGCCATCTCCTTGGTGGCGATCACAGCCGCCAAGGTCGGCCCCTTCGACCTCGGAACCGTGGTCATCAGACAGGCCTTCAAGGTGGACCCCGAAACAGGCGAAGTCTTCATCGACGCCACCGGGTCTGATCCGATCCCCCACATCATCAAGGGCGTGCCTGTTCACGCCCGCGACATCAGGGCCTATACCGACCGGCCCGAATTCGTCTTGAACCCCTCGAGCTGCAAACGGACATCGACCGCTTCGACTCTCCTGGGCTCAGGGTTGGACTTCAGCTCTGAAGCAGACGACAGACCCGTGACGGTCTCCACTCCCTTCCAAGCAGCCGACTGTGCCGCCCTGCCCTTCAAGCCGAGGCTCGCCTTGAAGCTGAAGGGAGGGACCAGGCGAGGCGACTACCCAGCGCTCAAGGCCGTGCTCAACATGAACGGGATCGGCGAAGCGGGGATCAGAAGGGCCCAGGTGACCCTGCCCAGAAGCGAGTTCATCGCCAACGCCCACTTCAACACGATCTGCACCAGGGTCGTCTTCAAGCAGGGGGCCCATCCCGGGGAAAAGTGCCCGACCGGCTCGATCTACGGCAAAGCTGTCGCTGAAACGCCGATCCTCGATGAACCATTGGTTGGACCCGTCTTCCTTAGGTCCTCAGAGCACCAGCTGCCAGACGTGGTCGCATCGCTTCACAACGGCGAGATCGACGTCGTCTTGGTCGGCCGGGTCGACTCGGTCAAAGGCAGGCTGCGCAACACCTTCGAAGCCACCCCTGATGCCCCGGTGAAGCGAGTCGTGGTCTCCCTGATGGGCGGCAAGAAGGGCCTGTTCGAAAACTCCACCAACCTCTGCGCCTCGACCCACAAGGCGATCGCCGCCTTCACTGGCCACAACGGCAAGGAGTGGGACTTCAACCCGGTGGTCAAGGCGACGGGCTGCGGCAAAGCCAAGAGGCAGAAGGCCAAGCGCCAGGCCGCCAGGCAGAAGCGCAAGGGGTAGAGGAATGAGAAGAAGGGCGGGGGCCCTGGCCACCTTGGTGGCGCTCTTGGCGTGCGCGTCCCTGGCAGGGGCCACCGTGGTCCAGCAGGGCAACCTGCGGATCACCGTCCTCTCCCAGATCCTCCCCTACAAGCTGCCCCGCCAGGGAACCGCCCCGATCGCCGTCTTCGTCTCCGGCCATCTCTCAGCCCCCCACGGAGGAATCCCAGCCCAGCTGCAGGAGATGACCGTGGAGGTCAACAAGCACGGCCTGCTTCAGTCGAGGGGACTTCCCGCCTGCCCGCTCTCGCGTATTCAACCCGCCTCCACCGAAAGAGCGCTCTCGAGCTGCGGCGATGCCCTGATCGGCTCCGGGCAGTTCTGGGCCCACATCGTCTTGCCCGACCAGGGGGCCTATGCAACCCACGGAAGGCTTTTGATCTTCAACGGCCGCCAGAAGGGCAAGCCGGTGATCTTCACCCACATCTTCACCGCCAACCCCTTCTTCTCTTCCTTCGTCATCCCCTTTGAGCTCCGCCACGTCTCCAGAGGGGCCTACGGCACCAGGCTCACCGCCTCCCTGCCTCAGGCCCTGGGGGACTGGGGCTACGTCGATCGGATCAAGCTCACCCTGAAGCGCAAATACACCTACAGGGGGAGACAGCTCTCCTACTTCAACGCCGGCTGCCCTGCTCCCGAGGGCTCCAAACGCACGGTCTTCCCACTGGCGCTGGCGAGTTTTGACTTCGCCGATGGGGCTTCCTTGAGCGCGAGGGTTGAAAAGGCTTGTGCGGTTAAGGAATGAGAGGGTAGAGGTAACCGGGGCACAAGATTTTCCCGAACGGGTCAATTGGTGTAAATTTAGGCTGGCAGTGCAGGAATTTGCCCGAACGGGATAAATCCTCCTGATCCG
Source organism: Solirubrobacterales bacterium (assembly GCA_033856195.1). Taxonomy (GTDB): domain Bacteria; phylum Actinomycetota; class Thermoleophilia; order Solirubrobacterales; family 70-9; genus VRUE01. The sequence goes on from JAWVFL010000089.1 coordinate 12,139, forward strand.
GCCGCTCTGACGTCTATTTCTCCCGAACGGGAAAATGGATCCGGTTCCAATCGACAGCTATGAGGTGCTTGGCCCGCTGATCAGGAGGCGGCGGAAGGAGTTGGGCCTCAACCAGACGGAGCTGGCCGGCGTAGCCGGCACCTCACTGCGCTTCATCAGCGAACTCGAGCGCGGCAAGCGGACCGCTCAGCTCGACGGCGTCCTCCGCGTGCTTGCCGCGCTCGGGATCAGGCTCGAGGCGAGGACGAAATGAGTGACGCGCTCGACGTCTATCTGCACGGCCTTCTCGCGGGCACCCTGGAACGGAAATCCCAGGCACGATTGAGCTTCGCCTACGCCGACGAGTGGGTCGAGGCGGAGTGTGCGCCGATCTCGCTCAACCTGCCGGTGAGAACGGAGGCCTATGACCACGACGAATGCGCGCCCTTCTTCGAGGGCCTGCTGCCGGAGGGCGACTTCCTCAAAGCGATCTCCCGCACCCTCCACGTCTCGGCTCGCAATTCCTTCCAGCTGCTCGCCGAGATCGGCAGCGAGTGCGCCGAATCTCCCTCGCCGGCGCCCAGGACAAGGTCGGGGTGCTCTTCGACGGGCGGCGAGTCGGCCTGACCCGCGGCAACCCTCCCAGCACGTACATCGTCAAGGCGCCGATCCCGGGCGTGGTCGATTCGGTCGCCAACGAGGCCTTTTGCATGAGGCTCGCGGCAGCCGCGAGCCTCGATGCCGCCCTCGCCGAGCCCCGTTCCGCCGACGGCCACGAGTACCTGCTCGTCCACCGCTACGACCGCGATGAGCTGGCGGAGCCCGACGGGCGGCTGCATCAGGAGGACTTCTGCCAGGCACTCGGCTTGGTGCCGGCCGTCAAGTACGAAAACGAGGGCGGGCCGAACGTCGCCGACTGCGCGCGGCTGATCCACCGCCACTCCGATGCTCCCGCGCGCGACATCATCGCCTTCCTCGACGCGCTGATCTTCAACTTCCTGATCGGCAACAACGACGCCCATTCGAAGAACTACTCGCTGCTGCTAGGCGGGCCCGGGTCGATCCGTCTGGCGCCGCTCTACGACTTGCTTTCGATCGCGATCATCGAGGGGGCGAGCCGCAACCTGGCGATGAAGTACGGCGGCGAGAAGCGGGTCCGATCTGCGCGGCCGGCACCTCCGCCGCCTGGCCGGCGAACTCGAGATCCGCCCGACCCTGGTCAAACGCCGGGCGGAGGCGATGCTCGAACGTGTCGCCACCGCTTCCGAAGACACGCGTCGCTCCCTTCCCGTCGACTTCCAGGATCGTCCCGTCCTCGATCGGATCGCTGAGGTCATTGCCGAACGCTCGGCGCGCCTGCTCAAAGCGCTCCTCGAATCCGGCGAGGAATAGCGCTTAATTTGACCCTTGACCTGGCCAGGATCGTGTACGAACATATGTTCGTATGGAGGTTGCCTGTGTCCTGATCCCTGAGCCCGCGCTTGCCGACCCGATCGAGGCCGGCGAGCTGACCGAGCGACTGCTGTGCCGACTTGAGAGGATCGGCGCGGCGGTCGAGTCGGAGCGGGCCGGGGAGGCGTTCTTCGCCCTCGATGGGTTGCGTGGGATCCACGGGGGAGAGAGCGCCGGGGTGCTGGCGGCGGCCCGGCGGGCGGTGGAGATGGAAGTGCGGATCGGGGTTGGGACCACCCGCTTCGTCGCCCACGCCGCCGCGCAACGGGAGGCGATCGTCCCGCCGCTGGCCGCAGGCGACTTCCTGGCAGCGCTCCCCGTCTCGACGCTGGCCGGCAGGCTCGGGCTGCCGCCGCGCGAGGCGGGGAGCCTGATCGAGACGATGCAGCGGCTGGGGATCGAGACGCTGGGCGCGCTTGCGGCGCTGCGGGCCGATCGAATCGCGGATCGCTTTGGCCCGTCGGGGCTGGAGGCACTGCGCCTCGCCCGCGGCGAGGGCTCTCCGCTGCGACCGCGCCCGCCACACGAGGAGCTGGCCGAGGAGGTAGAGCTGCCCGAGGGGGCCGCGGGGGGACAGCTCGAACACGCTTTGAAGCTGCTCGTCGCCCGGCTGCTCGCCGCACCGCAGCGCAAGGGGAGAACGGTGCTGGGGCTGCGCCTCGGCGCCGTGCTGTGCGGCGCCGGCAGCTGGAGCGTCGATCAGGGACTGGGGCGGCCGACCGCCTCGGCACGGACCCTGCGCGCGGTGCTGATGCCGCGCCTGGAGACGCTGCCGGGGCCGGTCGCCGCCCTGCGCCTGCGCGCGCTCGGGCTCGGTCCTCCCGCCGGCGACCAGCTCGAGCTCTCGGTGCGCGGCGAGGAGCACAGGCGCCGCCGCCTCGGCGACGCGATCCGCGAGGTCCGCGCCGCCCAGGGCGGCGACTCGCTGCTCACGGTCGTGCCGCTCGATTCCGCCTCGCGCTTTCCCGAGCGCTGGGCGATGCTCACCCCAGCCGTAGACCGGCGGTAGGAGCAGGAACCGCGCGTTGAAAATCATGCTTCCGTGACGTTTCGCGCACCACGAGCGCAAAAGCGCCTGCGACAATAGGTTTCGTGTTCGACCGCCGCACAGTCAGCCTCCGTGAGTTCGTCCGCAGTCAGCGCGAGGAGTCCCAGCGCTACCAGGAAAAGAGGGACGAGGAGTTCCGTGAGCTTCGCGAGCGGGCAGAAGCTCAGGCGGAGGAAACTCGGGAGTTCAATCGAGAGATCCTGCTTCGCAACGAGAAGGTCTACAAGACGGTGATTGCCGAGATGGAAGAAGGGCGCGAGCAGATCCGGGCGAATACCCAGGCCGTCCTCAGGATGCTCGATCGCTTCAGCGATTCAGGCGAAGCCGCTGCTTAACGTCCACCTTGTTAAGAGCCGACGCTCTGCCTTGATTCCGTGGAGCCGTCATACGAACATATGTTCGTATGACTCCGGGATTGCGCAGGCTCTACGTTCCGCGACGGGCGACCGTCGAGACAGGGCCCGGCGGTGAGCCGTCAGCGGTCGACGGGGTCGCGGTCGAGGCGGTGCGGGAGGAGTGGGTTGCCGAGGATCGCTGGTGGACGCCGCACCCGCTGGGGCGCCACTACTTCGAGCTGGTGCTCGCCGACGGGCGCAACACGGTCGTCTTCCGCGGCATCGTCAGCAAACGCTGGTACCAGCAGCGTGGCTGATGGCGAGCGCGGCCCCGTACGTCGAGCTGCACGCTCACTCGGCCTTCTCTTTCCTCGACGGGGCTTCGACGCCGATGGAGCTGGCGGCGGCCGCGGCGAAGCTCGGCTACACGGCGTTCGCGCTGACCGACCACGATGGCCTCTGGGGCTCGATGGAGTTTGTCCAGGCCTGCAAGGGGATCGGAGCCCGCGAGGAGGTCAAGGCGATCACCGGCGCTGAGCTGACCGTGAGGACGTCGGCGCCGCGAGCGCCGGCCGAGTACGCCCACCTCACGTTGCTGGTCGAAGACGGGATCGGCTACCGCAACCTCTGCCGCCTGCTCACGGCCGCGCATTCCCACACGCGCGACAGCTCGCAGCGGACTGCGGAGCAACCATGGGTGACCGTAGAGCAGGTCGAGGAGCACGCTGGGGGGCTGGTCTGCCTCTCGGGATGCGCGGGGGAGGGAATGCTTGCCGCCGCCTGGGAGAGGGGAGGCGCGGCGGGCGGAGCGGCGACCGCCCGGAGGCTGCTCAGGGCCTTCGGGCGGGACCGCTTCCGGATCGAGCTGCAGCGACCCTATTGGCGGCGCGACCGCAGCCGCAACCGCTGGCTGGCGGGCCTCGCCGATCGGCTGGGGGCGCCCGCGGTTGCCACCGGCAACGTTCACTCGCATGGCGGCAAGTGGCGGGCGCACCTCCAGGACGCCTTCGTCGCGGTCCGACTGAGGATGACGCTGGAGGAGTCCGAGCCGCTGCGGCGAGGGAACTCGAGCTCGGCGCTGGCCTCACCGCGGACGATGGCCGCACGCTTCGCCGAGCATCCCGAGGCGGTCGCCGAGACCCTGCGGGTTGCCGAGCGGCTCGAGTTCGATCTAAGCAGGGAGCTTGGCTATCGCTATCCGCGCGAAGGGGAGCCGGGAGTCGACCGCAAGCTGGCCGAGCTCTGCGGGACGCTGCTGGCGGGGCGCTACGACGGCTCGTCGCACCGGCGCAAGGCCGAAGCGGGCCTCGAGAAAGAGCTGAAGACGATCCGCGCCCTCGGCCTTTCCGGCTTCTTCCTCCTCCACCACGACCTGCTCGTGCTCGCTCGCGAAGTCGCCGGCGAGGTTCGGGGACGGGACTCGGCCCGCTCGATCTTGCCCCCCGGCCGCGGCCGGGGCTCCAGCGTCAGCTCGATCGTCTGCTACCTCACCGGCCTCTCCCACATCGACCCGGTCGCCAACGACCTCAACTCCAGCCGCTTCCTCAACGAGGAGGTCGGCAAGCAGGTCGGGGCGACGATGCCCGACATCGACCTCGACTTCCCGCGCGACATTCGCGAGGTACTGATCCCGCGCGTGCACGAGCGCTACGGGGCCGACCGCTCGGCGCTGGTCGCGGCCTTCCCCACCTATCGCCCGCGCGGCGCGGTGCGCGACCTCGGCAAGGCGCTCGGCCTGCCAGCGCACGAGATCGAGAGGGTGGCGGGGATGGTCGGCTTCCACGAGCGCAGTGGCGAGATCGAGAAGGACGTCGTCGCCGCGATCGGGCCCGAGCGGGCCGCCACATCGCGCTGGCAGATGCTGCTGCGACTCTGCCCGGAGGCGATGGGCCTTCCCCGTCACGCCTCCCAGCACCCCGGCGGGATGGTGATCTCGACCCGGCCGCTGGTCGACGTCTGCCCGGTCGTGCCGGCGGCGATGGAGGGACGGCAGATCGTCCAGTGGGACAAGGACTCCTGCAACGACGCCGGCTTCCTCAAGATCGACCTGCTGGGGCTGGGGATGCTGTCCGCAGTCGAGCGCTGCGTCGAGGAAGTGGGGCGGACGCGGGGCAAGCCGTTCGACCTCTCGCGCATCCCCATGGACGACCCGGAGACCTTCAGCTCGATCCGCGCCGCCGAGACGACCGGCGTCTTCCAGATCGAGAGCCGCGCCCAGATGTCGATGCTGCCCCGCACCCTGCCGGAGACTCTCGACGACCTCACCGTGCAGGTGGCGCTGGTCCGACCCGGGCCGATCCAGGGCGGCGCGGTGCACCCATATATAGAGCGGCTGAAGCGGCGGCGCGAGGACCCGGGCTTCGAAGTCCCCTACGAGCACCCGCTGCTCGAGGGTGTGCTGCGCGACACGCTCGGCACGATCGTCTTCCAGGAGCAGGTGATCGAAGTGGCGATCGCGCTGGCCGGCTTCAGCGCAGCCCAGGCCGATTCCCTACGGCGGGCGATGAGCCGCAAGCGCTCGGCGGAGGAAATGAACAGGCACCACGACCACTTCATCGCCGGCGCCGAGGAGCGGGGAGTCTCGGAGGACGTGGCGGAGATGGTCTGGGGCCAGATCCAGGGCTTCTCCGGCTTCGGCTTTCCCAAGGCGCACTCCGCCGCCTTCGGCCTGCTCGCCTACCAGTCGGCCTGGCTGCGGATCCACCGCGCGCAGGAGTTCCTCTGCGCGCTGCTCAACGAGCAGCCGATGGGCTTCTATCCGCCCGACGCCCTCGTCCACGAGGCGCAGCGGCGGGGCGTGCGCCTGGCCGGTCCCGACGCCAATCGCAGCCGCCTCCTCTGCCATGTCGAGCGGATCGAAGGGGAGCTGACCGTGCGGATCGGGCTCGGTTACGTCAAGGGGGTGCGCGAGGAGGAGATGGAGAGCCTGGTCGCCGAGCGCGAGCGCAGCGGCGACTACGCAGGGATCGCCGACCTCGCCTCGCGCTCGGGGGCGGGTCGCGACGGCCTCGAGCGGCTCGCCTGGGCCGGCGCCCTCGACAACCTGGTCGGCCGCTGGGCCTCGAGGCGATCCATGTCCCCGCTTTCGAGCCCGCCGCCGGCACTGCCGGGGCGGCGTGAGGCGCTCTGGGAAGCGGGCGGCGCCGGCGCCGGGGTGCGTCACGGCGAGGACGTGCAGATGGCGTTGCCGCTGGAACCGCCGCGGGCGCCCGAGCTGAAGCCGCTCGACGAGTGGGAGCGGACGATTGCCGACTACCGCTCGATCGGGATGACGCTCGACGAACACCCGATGGGCCTGATGCGCGAGGAGCTCGATCCGGAGGTCCTGCACAGCTGCCAGCTGGAGAGGTCCGAGAACGGAGACGTCGTCGAGGTGGCCGGCATGGTCGTCGCCCGCCAGCGTCCCGAGACCGCCAACGGGATCGTCTTCATGCTGCTCGAGGACGAGCGCGGCACTGTCAACCTGGTCGTCCCCCCGCCGGTCTACGAGCGCTGCCGCGCCGCCGTCCGCGCCGCCCCCCTGGTTCGCGCCAAGGGCAGGCTCGAGCGCCACGAAGGCACCACCAACGTCATCGTCTCCGCGGTCGGCGAGCTCGATCGTCCCAAATCCAGGCGCTCGCCCACGAAGCCAAAGACCGAGCGCCGCGGCGGCCCGCCGACACACCGACCCGAGCGCCGCGGTGTCCGCGAGCGCGCCGTAGCCGAGCTGCGCGCCGTAGCCCCCGCCGGCCACAGCTTCGGGCGTCGACGGTGACGCATTCGTGTGACCTCGCGCACCACGCGTGCGAAACGCCCTGCGACAATACATTCCATGCTCGGCCGCAAGTTCACGCGTTACCTCGAGCGACGGGACGAGGAAGGTCGCGCCCGGTGGGCTGAGCTCAAAAAGCTGGGTGAGAAAGCCGAGGCCCGGACAGAGGAAAACCGGGAGTTCAACCGCGAGATCCTGCTTCGCAACGAAAAGGTCTATACGAGCTTGATCGCTCAGATGGAAAAGAACAGCCGGCGGATCGATGAGGGCACGAAGCAGCTGCGGGCCAACACGCAGGCGGTGCTCAGCGTGCTCGATCGCTTCAACGGCTCTTCGTCTTAGGCGACCTGTTGGAGCGCCGGCTCGACGCCGGCGCTAGCGCAGGGCTCGGGCATCGGGAAGAAGCGGAGGAAGCGCTTAGCGGACTGCTTGGCGCCGTCGATCTCGAGGGAGCCGGAGGCCAGCGCTTGCCCTATGTCGAGCTGGCCGGCGAGGAGGCCCGCCATCGTGGCGGCGTCGGGGAAGGTGAGCGTGACCTCGGGGTCCTCGGCCATGCCGCGGTCGAGGTCGAGCTTGCCCTCGCCGATCTCGACGCGGAAGCGGTCCTCGCCGATCTGGAGGTTGTAGGAGGCGCTCAGGTCGCCGGCGGCCTCGGCGTCGAAGAGGGAGTTGAGGGCGAGGACGATCGAGTCGGGGCCAATCGTCTGGGAGTCGGGGGGGATCGGCGAGCGGGCGCCCCAAGCGCCGAGCTGAGTGACGACCGGCTCCAGCTCGCGGCCCCACTCGGTCAGCTCGTAGACGGTGGAGCCCGCGGGCGGCGGCAGCTTGCGGCGCCGGACGATCGTATTGTGCTCAAGCTCACGCAGCCGGTCTGAAAGGATGTTCGTACTCGCGTGAGGGAGGCCCGCGCGGAGGTCGGTGAAGCGCTTTGGGCCGAGCAGCAGTTCGCGCACTATGAGCAGCGCCCAGCGCTCTCCCACCAGGTCCAGTGCATAGGCGAAGCGACAGGCCTCGCCGTAGCTGCGTGTAGTCGCCATGAAACAAGTTTACAACGATGTGAAGCGGATATACAACTAAGCAGTTGTTTTTCTGAACTATTTGCTAAGGTGGCCGACATGACGAAGACGAACGAAAACCGCTGGCTCGCCCTCTACGTCCTCTGCGCGGGAATGCTGATGATCGTCCTCGACGTGACGATCGTCAACGTTGCCCTGCCGACGATCAAGGACAGCCTCGGCTTCTCCCAGAGCGGCCTGGCCTGGGTCGTCAACGCCTACCTGATCCCCTTCGGCGGCCTGCTGCTGCTGGCCGGTCGGCTTGGCGACCTGCTCGGGCAACGGCGCATGTTCCTGATCGGCCTTGGCGTCTTCGTCGCCGCCTCGCTGCTCTGCGCTGCGGCCGAGAACCAGGCGATGCTGATCGGCGGTCGCTTCCTCGCCGGGCTAGGCGGCGCGCTCGCCTCGGCGGTGATCCTGGGCATGATCGTCACCCTCTTCCCGGAGCCACGGGACCAGGCGAAAGCGATCGGCGTCTACGGCTTCGTCGCCTCCGCCGGCGGTTCGATCGGCCTGCTTCTGGGCGGCGCCCTGACCCAGGCGATCAGCTGGCACTGGATCTTCATCATCAACCTGCCGATCGGTCTCGCGACGGCCTACGGCGCCCTGCGCCTGGTCGACGGCAAACCCGGCATCGGCTTCAAGGCGGGGGCCGACATCCCCGGCGCCGCCCTGATCACCAGCTCGCTGATGCTCGGCGTCTACACGATCCTCGGCGTCAATCAGCACGGCTGGGGCTCGGCCCAGACCCTGATCCTGGGTGCTGTCTCGATCGCGCTCGGCACTGCTTTCATCGTCCGCCAGGCGCGGATCGAGAACCCACTGATGCCGCTGCGGCTCTTCCGCTCGCGCAACGTCGCCGGCGCCAACGTGATCCAATCGCTGCTGGTCGCGGGCATGTTCGGCATGTTCTTTCTCGGCGCCCTCTATCTGCAGCAGATCCTTGGCTACGACGCGCTCGAGGTCGGCCTCGCCTTCCTGCCGGCGACGATCGTGATGGGAACGCTCTCTCTCGGCTTCTCGGAAAAGCTGATCATGCGCTTCGGGCCGCGGACGACGCTGATCCCCGGCGTGATCCTGGTTGGGGCCGGTCTGTCGCTCTTCGCTCGCACGCCGGTCGACGGTGTCTATCTCCGTGATCTCCTGGCTCCGATGCTGTTGGTCGGCGCGGGCGTGGGCACCGCCTTCCCCGCGTTGATGACCCTGGCGATGTCGGGGGCGACACCGGAGGACGCGGGGCTGGCCTCGGGCCTGGTCAACACCAGCATGCAGGTGGGAGGCGCGATCGGGCTGGCGGTCCTGGCGACGCTGGCGACCGAGCGCACCGACAGCCAGCTGGCCGACGGCGCTGGCCAGCTGGCCGCGCTCAACTCCGGCTTCCACCTCGCCTACGTGATCGGCGCGATCCTGGTCGCCGTGGCCACGGTCGTAGCGGTCACGGTCCTGCGCGAAGTGCCGATGCCCTCACCGGAGGCAACGGCCGAGGCCGAGCGCGCCGGCGACCGGGAGCCCGTCTACTCGGAGGCCTGATCCCCTTCCGGTGCGCTTTATGTGCCTATAGGACGCATATGGCGCACCGGAACGAAGTCACAGGTCAGCGAGGCGGCTCTCGAGGAAGCGGCGCTCGACCGGATTGGGCGCCAGCGTGAGGGCGCGCTCGTAGGCGGCGGCTGCCTCGCGGTCACGGCCAAGCCGGCGCAGCAGGTCGGCGCGGGCGCCATGCAGCGGGTGGTAGTCGTCGAGGCCGTCGATCACGTCGATCAGCTCCAGGCCTGCCTGCGGGCCGTGGCGCATCGCCACGGCAACGGCGCGGTTGAGCTCGACGATTGGGCTGGGGGCGACCGCGGCGTGCCATTCGTAGAGGCGGACGATGCGGTCCCAGTCGGTCTCGGCGGCGCTGGCCGCTTCGGCGTGAACCGCGGCGATCCGGGCCTGGACCGTGTACGGCCCCGCGGGACCCCCCGCAGCCGCCCCACGCGAGAGCTCGAGGCCCTCGGCGATCCGCTCGCCGTCCCAGAGCGAGCGGTCCTGGTCTTCGAGTAGAACCAGCTCGCCGTTCTCGTCGACCCGCGCCGGCCGTCGCGCGTCGGTGAGCAGCATCAGCGCCAGCAGCGCCCGGGCCTCGGGCTCGCCCGGCAGCATCGCGACGAGGATGCGGGCCAGCCGGATCGCTTCACCGCTCAGCTCGGTGCGCACCAGCTCCTCGCCGGAAGCCGCCAGGTAGCCCTCGTTGAAGATCAGATACATCGTCGCCAGTACGGCCGGCAGCCGTTCCGGCATCTGCTCGACCACCGGTACCTCGTAGGGGATGTTGTTGGCGGCGATCTTGCGCTTGGCGCGGACGATCCGCTGCGCCATCGCGCTCTCGCCGCTGAGGAAGGCGCGGGCGATCTCGCCGGTGCTGAGGCCGCCGAGGCTGCGCAGGGTGAGTGCCACCCGCGCCTCGATCGCCAGTGCCGGGTGACAGCAGGTGAAGATCAGCCGCAGGCGGTCGTCCTCGATCTCGCCCAGCCGCTCGCCGGGCCCTGCCTCTGGCTCGGCGTGAAGCGCTTCCAGGCGCTCCAGCGCCGCGACCTTGTCGCGCAGCACGTTCTCGCGGCGAAGGCGGTCGATCGCGCGGTTGCGGGCGACTTGGGTGATCCAGGCGCCCGGGTTGGCCGGCACCCCTTCGTGCGGCCAGCGCTCCAGGGCGACGACGAAGGCCTCCTGGACCGCCTCTTCGGCGAGGTCGAAGTCGCCGGTGGCGCGGATCAGCGTCGCCACGGCCCTTCCGGACTCCTCGCGGAAGGCGCGCGCGGCGACGCTGTCGGCAGCCATGGCTAGGAGGCTTCCGCCTTCTCGAGCAGTTCCTTGCCGCTGGCGACCATCGGCCGGATTTCGACGTGACCGCTCTTCAGTGGCACCTTCCTCGCCCAGGCCAGGGCCTCGTCGAGGTTCTCGACGTCGATCACCCAGAAGCCGGATAGCTGCTCCTTGGTCTCGGCGAAGGGACCGTCGGTGACCAGCGGCTTGTCGTCGCCGTAATGGACGGTGGTGCCGGTGGCACGCTCCTGCAGCCCGCCGCCGGTAACCCAGGCGCCCGCCTCGGTCAGCTCGGCGTTGAACTGACCCATCTCGGTGAGGTTCTTCTTCACCTCCTCGGGCGTGACGTCCTCCCAGCTGCGCTCCTCGGCGATCAAAGCAAGCATGAACTCCATCTCGGTTCCTCCTGTCTCGTCAGCAGCGCCGTTCGCCGCTCTCACCCTAACGACGAGCGGCGTTCGCTCAGATCGACACGCCGGTGAGGAATTACCCGAAATCGGGTACGGATCGGACGTAACTCGAAGGCGGGGGAGGAGAGCAAAAACAAATGGGAGCTTCGACCTTTTCATCTTCGCGGCGGCTGCTGGCAGCGCTGTTCGCCTCGCTGGCGCTGTTCGCGGCGGCGCTCGCTGGCCTCGCCGCCTCGGCCAGTGCCGCCAGCTACGTCTCGCTCGGCGATTCCTATGCCGCCGGCCCCTTCATCCCCAATCCCGTCCTGCCGCTCGGCTGCCTCAAGTCCGACCACAACTACCCGCACCTGGCGGCACCGAGCATCGGGCCGCTGAAAGACCCGAGCTGCAGCGGAGCGAAGACTGACGACATGACCAACCCGCAGAACGTCGACCCCGACGGCCCCAACCCGCCTCAGTTCAACTCGCTCGCGGCGAGCACCGAAGTCGTCTCGGTGACGATCGGCGGCAACGACATCGGCTTCTCGGAAATCGCCCAGAGCTGCATCACCTTCAATCCGTTCAGCTCCCCCTGCCGCGACAAATACAACTCCGGCGGCAAAGACCAGATCGCCGAACGGATCGCGGCGACGGCGCCGAAAGTGGCGGCGGTGCTGCAGGGCATCCACAGTCGCTCGCCGCAAGCGCGCGTCTACGTCGTCAACTACCCGGCGATCTTCCCCGAGACCGGCAGCGGCTGCTGGCCGCAGATGCCGATCAGCTTCAAAGACGCCCCCTACCTTCGCGCCAAGCAGCAGGAGCTGAACGCGATGATCGCCAACCAGGCCTCGGCCAACGGGGCGAAACTGGCCAACTGGTACCAGGCCTCGATCGGCCACGACGCCTGCAAGAGCTCCTCGGTGCGCTGGGTCGAACCGCTGGTGCCGAACAACCCGGCGGCGCCGATCCACCCCAACCTGCATGGCATGGAAGGCGGCGCGGCCGTGCTCGTCTCGGCGGTGGAAGCGGGCTAGGGCTGCCGGTGAAGTCAGGCTGAGACCGCGGCCAGAACCTGCGCCAGGCGCCGCGGGTCTTCGAGCTGGGGGTAATGGGCGAGCTCCGGCAGCTCGCCCACCGGGACCTCGGGGCGAAGCTCCCGCAGCGCCGCCAGCACCGCGGTCGTCGCTACGGGGTCCCGCAGTCCCCAGGCGAGGCTGAGCGCGCCCGGCCAGTCGCGGATCGCGCCGTGCCAGCGCTCGGCGTGCTCTTCGCGCTGGTCCATGTAGGAGATCAGGCGGTGGCCGAGGGTGCGACCGCCTTTGCGGCAGACCAGCGACCACTGGTCGGCGGCCTCCTCATCGCTGAGCGGATGCGCGGCGGAGAAGACCGAGCCGAACTGGTGGCGGAAGACCCGCTCGCTGGAGAGCCGAGCGACGAGCGGGCCGAGGCGGCTGCGCAGCGCCCGTTGCGCCGGGGTCGGACTGGCCACCTCGAGCACCATGCTGCCGTTGAAGAGCACGATCCCGGCGATCTCCATCTCCAGCCGGCCCTCGAGGTCGCGGGCCATCAGCTCGTTGACGACTGAGGTGCCCATGTCGTGGGCGACGACGAAGACGGGACGGCCACTGCCGTGACGCCGCACCAGCTCCTCGGTCAGGTCGGCCTGCCAGAAGAGGCTGTAGTCGTGCTCGCGCGGCTTCTGGGAGAGGCCGAAGCCGAGGAAGTCGAAGGCGAGCACGTTGCGTCCCGGCATCTCCTCCAGCAGCAGCCGCCAGTCGTAGGAGCTGGAGGGAAAGCCGTGCAGGAGCAGCAGCAGCGGACCGTCCGCCTCCTGGCGGAAGGCGTGGATCGAGTAGCCCCGGAACTCCTCGCTCTCGCCGCGCCCCTCCCACTCGCGAACGCGCTCAGTCAGGGTCAATCTCCGAAGCGCTTGACGAAGGCGAGGGCGTTCTCGGCGACCTCGCGCCAGCCGTGGTCGATCGTCAGCGAGTGGCCGCGGTTGGGCATTTCGATGTGCTCGGTCACGCCGGGATTCTGGCTCTGCTTCTTGAACGCTGCCTTGCTCATCGCCGGCGGTACGGCGTGGTCGGACTCGCCGGTGAAGATCAGCAGCGGGCCGCGCTGTGGGTTTTTGATGTCCGCCTTGGTCTCGGCGCCGGGATTGAAGTTCGCCATCGCCGCCTGGAAGAGCGGCTTGGCGGGCGCGGCGACGTGGTAGCGCTCATAGAGAGCCCGCGCCTCGTCCTCGTCGATCGCGTTGGCCCAGCTGTAGCGGAACTGCTCGAAGCTGAGCGTCATCGTGCGGCCGCGGTTCAGCGGGTTTCGCAGCGCCGGCAGTGCCGTGCGAAGGGCAGGGATCGGCAGCGGCAGCACGCCTTTGAAGGGAGCCGGGTCGACCGCGGTCGAGGCGATCGAGAGACCGCGCCCGGCGAGGATCTGCGCGATCAGGCCGCCGAAGGAGTGGCCGACGATCGCTGGTTTCCTCTGCAGGCCGCCGATCGCCTCGGCGAAGTGGTCGGCGACCGCGACCACGCCCACGCCGGCGAGGGCCTGCGGGTTGGCTCGCGCCGCCTCGACGCTGTCTGGGTCGCCGGGCCAGCCCGGCGCCAGCGGCGCGAAGCCGGCCTCCTCGAAGAGGTCCATCCAGCTCCGCCAGCTGCTCGGCAGCAGCCAGAGGCCGTGGACGAAGACGACGGGAGTCCGTCCGGACGCGTTCGCTCGCTCGATCTGCTCTGCCTCGCCCTGCGTGATCGCCATGTGCACGTCCTTAAGTGAAATTTCTTTCGCATCGTCAGATAGACGAGCGCCCGCGGTCGATGAAGCATCCATGTTCTCACTCCGAAGCAAGCCCGAGTCAGCGCGGAACGCCTTCGCGGCAACCCTCTTCGCCACCCTGCGCCTTGCTGGCGGCCATTCCTGCGCTGGCGGGGGCCGCGCCGCCGGAAGGAGGCGAAGAACCGCCCGCTCAGCTTGCCTTCGAACCGGGTAGCTACGACTTCGGCTTGCAGCCGCTCAACGACAACCCAAGCCAGGCGACGCTGCGGCTGCGCAACAACGGCACAGCGCCCGCCCAGGTCTCCTCGACGGAAATCTCCGGCGGCAACGGCGCCTTCTGGCCGGGTCCGAGCGATTGCAATGGCAGGACTTTGAATCCGAATGAAACCTGTTCGGTGCAGATCTACTTCGGCCCCTATGACGCGGTGCCTTTCTCGGCCCAGCTGCGCGCCAGCTCCGAAGGGGGCGCCAACTTCACCGCCGACCTCAGCGGCGAGGGCGGCCGACCAATCCTCTCCGCCGCCACCGACCCGACCAATTTCGGCTCGGCGCCAGTCGGCTCCGGCGGCGTCACCAAGACGATCGACGTCACCAACAAAGGCAACCTGCCGGGCAGCGCCTTCATCGCGGTGATTTCCGGCGGCGCCGTCGGCAGCTTCCACCTGCTCGACGAGAACTGCACCGGCGTGCTGTTGAGCCCAGCCGCGACCTGCAACCTGCAGGTCAGCTTCGAGCCGCTCAGCACCGGAGCGAAGACGGCGCGTCTCTTCCTCGTCGCTGATGGGGACGGCGGCACCCAGATCACTCTTTCCGGCATCGGCGTCGAGCCCGAAGCGGGGGAAAGCGAAGCTGCTTCGAGCACGGCGGTTGGCGCTGCACCCAAACCGCGTCAGAGGCACCGTGCGCGCCCGCGGACACAGCGCCGTGGTCTCGGCCGGGTCGGCCTCGCCTACAAGCGGTTGCTGCACTAGAGCTGGAAAGCTCACCGGATGCTCGAGGCATCCGGCTCCGTCCCCGATCGAGTGCGCTCTGCCTGCGAGTGGGTCGCGGGCCGCTCGCGCTCGGTGCGGATCGAGGAGAGCTCGGTCGAGGCCTATGCGGCCGGCTTGCCGGGCATGGCCGACCAGCCGCCGCCCGACTCGGAGACGGAGCCAATCGAGGGAGATCGCGAGGCCCGCGGCGCCTTCGTTCTCTGCCTCGACGCGATCAACTTCGGCTCGGGCTGGTGGCCGACGATCCGCAAGCGCCCCGGCCACAGCGGCTACTTCACGATCGCCGCCGGGCTGACCGAGCGCTTCCGGGCCAGGCCATGGACGGCGACCGACCTGGCTTGCCTCGGCGCGGCGGAGATCGCCGCCGTGGTCGGTCAGGACGCCGAGCATCCGTTGATGGCGCACTACGCCACGGCCCTGCGAGACGTCGGCGAGCGCGTCGCTCTTGATTACCAAGGTCGTTTCGAGAACGTCGTCGACGCCGCGAGCGGGTCGGCTGTCGAGCTCGCCGGCCAGCTCGCCGCGTGGGACGCCTTCGCCGATGTCTCCACCTACGACGGCCGCCCGATCCCTTTCTTCAAGCGCGCCCAGATCGCCGCGACGGATGTCGACCGCATGGGGGTCGCCGAGCTGCATGACCTCGACCGCCTCACCGCCTTCGCCGACAACCTCGTCCCGCACGTCCTCCGCGTCGACGGCCTGCTGCGCCTCGACCCTGCTCTGGAAGCTCGGATCGACGCCGGCGAGCTGCTCGAGCACGACTCTGCCGAGGAGGTCGAGCTGCGCGCCTGCACCGTCCACGCGATCGAGCTGCTCGCCACCGCGACCCCGCTCTCACCTGCCCAAATCGACGCCGTCCTCTGGAACCGCGGTCGCGCCGCCCGCTACAAGTCGCGACCCCGTCCGCGCTCCCGCAACACCGCCTACTGAGCCCGCCTCTGGGGTGTAACGCGTAGCGGCTCAGCTAGCGCCGCAAAGCGTTACACCTGCGGCGGGATGATTCAGCCTGCCGCTTCGGCGCGCTTGAGGCCGCCGCGGGCCCAGAGGGCGAAGAGGATCGGCAGGGCGACGGCGACGGCGAAGGCGAGGGCGACGACCTCCGGTTCGCCGGAGATGAAGCCGCGGCCGGCCTCGAGCAGGACCGTCACCGGGTTGGCCGAGGCGACGGCGTGGATCCAGCCGCTGAGCAGGCTGAGCGGGACGTAGACCGGGGCGAGGAAGAGGACGAGGAAGGTGGGGAACTGCATCAGCGGCCCGCCCTGGATCGAGCGGACCCGCATCGCCACGCCGGCTGCCCACATCGTCGCCGCCAGGTTGGTCAGAACGGCGAGGCCGTAGAGGCCGAAGAGTTCGACCCCGTCGCCGCCGACCTCCATGCCGGCGACCAGGGCGATCACGGTCAGCACGGTCCAGGTGACGAAGGCGCGCACCAGCGCCGCCAGCGCGTAGCCGGCGACGATGCCGTTGCGGTTGGAGGCCGCGAGCAGGTAGCGACGGGCGAAGCCGGTCTCGAAGTCGCGGGCGATGCCGAAGCCGGTGAAGACGCCGCCGAAGGCGGCTGACTGGAGCAGGACGAAGACGAACTGGAAAGCCGTGTAGCCACTGGGAAAGTCGAAGCCGGGCACGTTGGCGATCGCCGAGAGGCCGCCGGCGAAGGCGACGAAGAAGAAGAGCGGGAAGATGACCGCCGGCAGCAGGAAGGCGGGGTTGGTGAGGAAGATGCGGATGCTGCGCCAGGCGATCGCGAAGGCGATCGTGCGGAAGCTCGCCCCGCCGCGCCTCTCACCGACGGCGCTCACGTCCGCACCAGCCGCGTTTTCAGAGCGCTGCTCGCCGCCACCATGCCGATCGCCAGCACCGCGGCGGCGATGCCGAAGCCGAGTGCCAGCGCACCCGCGTCCCAGCCTTCGATCAGCAGCGAGCGAAACGCCCCGAGCAGGTAGGAGATCGGGTTGATCGAGGCGACGGTGTGAAACCAGTCGGTCTGGATCAGGTCCAGCGGCAGCGCCATCGAGGAGATGAAGAGGAAGACGAAGAAGACCGGGAAGAGGCTCTGCACGGCCTCGCCTGAGCCGGTGCGCAGGGCGGCGAAGAGGCCGAAGGCGCCGAAGCCGACCGTGATCGTCACCGAGAGCGCGACGATGACCAGGGCGCCGCCGACGCCGGTCACCAGTTCGGCGCCGGCGATCAGTCCCACGGTCAGGTAGGTCACCGCCTGCACGAGGCCGAGCATGACCGCGCCGGCGAGCAGGCCGCTGAGCAGCGCGCCGCCGCGCAGCGGCGTCAGCGCCAGGCGGTTGAGGAAGCCGGTCTCGATGTCGCGAGCGAGGTCGGTGCCGGCGTTCATCACCGAGAAGAGGGCTCCCTGCATGAAGGGCACCGCGAGGGCGAAGGTGAGATAGGAGCTCGTGGGGAAACCGGGCAGGTTGGTCGCGTCCTTGAGCCCGCCCGAGTTGACCGCGAGCAGGAAGAGGGGGAAGACGAGCGCCGGCACGATCTGCGCCGGCTGGCGCAGCGTGCGCAGCACCGAGCGGCGGGCGAGCTGGCCGACCTGAGTGCGCAGCCCGCTGCTCACGTTGCGCCGACCGCCTCGGTCTCGGGCTCCTCTGCCTCATCGCCCGCCCCCTCCAGCGAGCGGCCCGTCTTGGCGAGAAAGACGTCGTCGAGCGAGGGCGCGTGCAGCTGCAGGTGCTCGATCGCGATCCCCTCGGAGTCGAGCGCTCGGACCACCTCGGCGAGCTGCGCCTCGCCCCCCTCGAGCCGGGCCGCGCCGCCGCGCGGGGATGAGCCGGCCCGCGGTCCGAAGCGCTCCAGCACCGCGGCAAGGCGCTCGCGCTCACCGGGCTCGCGGGGCACGGCTTCGACCGTCGGCCGGCCGATTTCGGCCTTCAGCTCGGCCGGCGTCCCCTCGGCGACGATGCGGCCGTGGTCGATGATCCCGACCCGGCCCGCCAGCGCGTCGGCCTCCTCCAGGTACTGGGTGGTGAGGAAGACCGTGACGCCCTCGTCGGCGGCGAGGCGGGCGACCTCGTCCCAGAGCGCCGTGCGGCTCTGGATGTCGAGGCCGGTCGTCGGCTCGTCGAGGAAGAGGATGCGGGGACCGTGGGCGAGAGCGAGAGCGAGGTCCAGCCGCCGCTTCATCCCACCCGAGTAGCCGCCGACCTTGCGATCCGCCGCTTCGGCCAGGCCGACGCGCTCGAGCAGTTCCTGACCGCGCGATTCGCGCTCGCCCTTGGCGATGCCGTGCAGCGCTGTCTGCAGCCGCATGTGCTCGCGGCCGCTGAGCAGCGGGTCGAGCGCCGCCTCCTGCAGCGCCGCCCCGATCGAGGCGCGCACCCGGGGACCCTCCTTGACGATGTCGAAGCCGGCCACCCGTGCCGTGCCTTCGGTCGGCGGCAGCAGCGTGGTCAGCATCAGCACCGTCGTCGACTTGCCGGCGCCGTTGGGGCCGAGGAAGCCGTAGATCTCCCCCTCCTCCACCCGCAGGTCGATTCCGTCGACTGCCCGCGGACCGTTCTTGAACTCCCGCACGAGCGCTTCGACTTCGATGCCACCTCTTCGCTCTGTCGCCATCGTCACTCCGGCCTCTCGCAGGTTGTCGGATCTCTCAATAGTTGACGCTAGCAAATATTGAGTTTACAATGCATCCCGATGAGCGAAGTCAAGGACAAGACGCCGCGACGGGCCACCAAGGACCACTCCCTTGCCAACGAGGCCTGGGATGCTCTCGCAGCGCTCGTCTACCCGCCGCCGTTCCTCGCAATCGCCCGCGAGCTGGGCCTCAGCCCGGCGACCTTCGGCGCCCTGCGCGCCCTCGAGCAGCCGCGCACGATGAGCGAGATCGCGACTGTCCTGCGCTGCGACAACTCCAACGTCACCGGCATCGTCGACGGTCTCGAAGCGCGCCACCTGGCGGAACGAACCGCGTCACCCAACGATCGGCGGGTGAAGCTGATCGCTCTCACGCCCGAGGGTCGTCGCGTCCGCACGCGCCTGATCAAGGCGGTTGAGACGCCACCCGAGTGGCTAGCCGGGCTCTCGGCAGCCGACCAGCGCACGCTGCGCGACCTGCTGCGGCGCGCGCGGTCCGCGTAGGATCGCCCTCGGTGAAGCTGGTGACCGTTTCCGTCACGGTGCCCCAATCCGCCGGGGAGGTCTATGACTACCTGGCGCTGCTCTCCAACCACGAGGGCTTTCTCGATCACTTCCTCGTCGACTGGAAGTTCTCCGGCCCGGCGAAGGGGGTGGGGGCGAAAGCGGAGGCACGTGCCAGCGCGCCGATGTCGCAGGACTGGACCGATTTCGAGATCGTCGAGGCGGAGGCGCCGTGGCGGATCGTCGAGGAAGGCATCGGCGCCGGCGGCAAGCGCCGCACGCGCGGCACCTACCGGCTAGCCGAGCTGCCAGGCGGCGGCACTGAGATCTCCTTCGAGCTGGAGTGGCTCGAGGCCTCGCGAGCCGAACGGCTCTGCCCGCCCTTGACGCGGGCATTCATCCGCCGTCCCAACAGCAAGGCCCTGCGCCGCCTCGCGGCCGAGCTCGGGCGGAACCGACAGCCCTAGGTCAGCGGCGGATCGAGGATGAAGACCTCGATCGCCATGTCGGGGTCGAGGTGGTTGTCCGACATGAAGGCGACCACCTTGCGGCGGGTGACGCGCTCGATCGCGGCCTTCATCTCCTCGCCCATGGCGCGTTGAGAGAGGCGGCGCATGGCGAGCACGGCATCCCCCTCGTCATAGGAGACGAGGTTCTGCTCGGCGCGGGTCAGCACCTGGAGCAGCACTGTGATCAGGGTGTCGCCGTTGTGGAAGGAGTAGGACTTTTTCGGCCCCCGGCCCATTGCTGCCGTATGGATACGGACGATCTCGCGCGTGACGGCGGCATTCAGCTCCCCGCCAATCAGCTCCCCGCCCATCTCTTCGGGTTGCCCCCCGCTCATCGCAGGTGAAAACGGTCGCTGAGGAAGTGGTGGGAGGCGATGATCATGCCCCCTTCGAAGCGCTCCAGTGCCCAGAAGGAGGCCGGCGCGGCGGGATCGCCGGCCCTCAGCGTGCCGGCCGCGACCAGTTTGCCGCCGCTGGAAGCGCTTACTTCGGCGAGCTCGATTCGGTGATGGTGTTCCAGTCGCAGCAGCTCGGCAAACCATTCGCGCACGCCCGCGTGGCCGCTGTAAGCGCTCTCGAGGCCGGGTAGCCGCAATGGGTGGAAGTCGACATATGGGTGCATGCAGGCGAGCATTCCCTCGAGGTTGCGGGAGTTGAAGGCGTCGAACCAGCGCCTGACGGTGGCCACATCGGCATGGGAGGACATGCTTCGACTCCACGGGGGGACCCCGATAGGCCGAATCGCCGCCGCAAAAGCCGCCATCGCGCCCACCGTTCTGATGCCGACACCTGCGCGGGCTCCTCGGAGGTGCGCCAGCGTCGGGCGCGATGGTAGCCGACGCTATTCAGGCATGGATCGGCGTCGCCGCGCCGCTTGGCGCGGGCAAACCGAAGAGCGAGGCTGACGGAATCCCGATCAACTCGCCCTTGAAGCGCTTCTCGTGGCCGTAGACGACCCAGGTGGTGTCGATTTCGCCGATGTCGAGATCGAGCCGAAGTTCATCCGCGTGCTCCTCGACATGCTCCATGTGGGTGAGGCCGGAGTCGTAGTCGCCGCGCAGCAGGCCCTCACCGACGATCGGCTTGGAGGCGACGTCGATGACCTCCTCCCACTGGGAGAGGTCGACGTAGCCCTTGGTCGCTGGCACGATCCCGATCGAGCGTGGCGCCTCCACGTCCTTGCGGCTGAGCAGCACTAGGTGCTTTGTCGGGTAGATGAATGTGTCGACGACGAAGATCTCGGTCCAGTACTTCTCGGTGATCTCGTGCACCTTGGGGTGGGCGCTGCACTGGACGAGGAAGCCGTTCGGGGTTTCGCGCAGCATCTCCAGGCCGTCGAAGAAGTCGGTGATCAGCTCGATCCGATATTCGTCGACGCCCTGGAACTCGAGGTAGCGCTGCACGGCCCGCTCGTGACATGTTCCCTCGGGCCCGAGCGTGATCACGGTGACCTTGTCTGCGTGGGCTGCAACCATCGACCCTTAGCGTAGCGAGTGAACAGGAATCCTCAAGCAGTGGAAGAGAGACGAAGATGAGACGAGTCGCCAAGGTCTTGCTGGGAACCGGAGTCGCCGCGCTCCTGGCCACCGGCTTCATCGCCACCCCGGCGGGTGCCGCCGCCCCCGTCGCAAGCGCCTCGGCTTGCTCCAAGGCGACAAACATCGAGGCGATCGTCGACGACTCGATCTCGATGGAATTCACCGACGCCAGCCGCCTGCGCGTGCAGGCGATGAACCTGCTGATCGGCACGCTGGGCAAGTCGACCCGGCTGGGCGCGGTCGAGTTCGGCTCCGGGGGCTTTGAAAACAATCCTCCTCCCGCCAACACCGTCTTCCCGCCAGAGCCCGTCGGCCCCAACGCTACGGCGATGCGCAACGCGCTCGACCAGGCGATCCACGCTGACAACGGCGCCACCGACTACAACGGCGCTTTCGCCAAGTCAGACGCCGACAACCCGAGTGCCGACGCCCGCATCTTCCTCACCGACGGCGGCCACATCGTCGGCGCCTACAACGAAGCGCATCTCGTCCACCGGGTGCCCACCTATGTGGTCGGCTTCGGCGGCGTTGCCGCTGGCGAGGACCAGGCGCGCCTGCAGAAGATCGCCAGCGACACCGGCGGCCGTTACTTCCCGCTCGAAGATTCGGCGCAGCTGCAGGCGGTGATGAACACGATCGAGGCGGCGCTGACCTGCCAGACGCCGCCGCGGCAGTTCATCGATCAGCTTGCGCAGGGCCAGAGCAAGACCCACAGCGTCGCGATCGGCGCCGCCAGCAAGGCGGTCCAGATCACCCTCACCTGGACCAGCCCGCTAGACAAATTCAAGCTCTCCAAGCTGAAACTGAGCAACAAAGGCCACCTGCTTGCGATCGCCGGCCGCCCTGGCAAGAAGCCGGGCAAGCTGAAGGTCTCACGCAAAACGAGCTCGACCTTCACGGTGCTGACGGTGACTCACCTGCACAAGGGCCAGCTGAGCTTCGCGGTGCGCGCGGCAAAAGTCGGCTCGGGCGAACCGAAAGTCAGCCTGATCACGCAGGTCAGCCAGAGCTCACACAGGTAGGCCCGTCAGGAGAGGAGATTGGGGCTGCGGTCTCCGGGCCGCGTAGCTGGACGCTGCTCCCGCGAGCCCAGCGCGTGGCGCGCGTTGACCGCGACCGCCCGCGGGAGCATCGAAGCAAAGAAGCGAGCAGGGCCGATGCAGCGGGTGCCGAAGGCGTCGAAGCCTTCAGCGACGCGCCGATCGCGCGCGGCGGCGGAGAAGATCAGGCGCTCTCCTGGACTCATCTTCCTCCCGCTCGCGTACTCGTTGATCAGCGTCGCGTGCCCGCGCAGGCCACGCCGGTGCCGTCGCCGGTAGCGCGCCAGGCCGGCCTGCAACTGCTCGTCGCCGCGCAGGGCCGGCGCGACGCTGTCGGCGAGCCACTCGGCCGATTGAAAGGCCCAGCCGCAGCCGACCCCGAAGAGCGGGTCCACCGCCATTGCCGCATCTCCCACCAGCGCCAGGCCCGGCGCCACCGGCACCCGCACTTTGTTCGGCATCTCGATCTTTCCCAACACGTCGCTCACCTTGCGCGAGGCCCGGATCGGCGGCGCCTCGGGGATGTCGCCGACGAAGGAGACCAGGGCCGCCTCGGGGTCACGGCGGAACTCCGGCAGGCGGTCCTTGGTCGGCATCGCCGCGTAGAAGACGAGCCCGCTGTCGGTCGGGAAGGCGGCCGCCCAGTTTGGGTCGAGCATCCAGATCGTGCTGGCGCCATCTGCAACGGCCGGCGGCCCGTCGAAATAGGCGCCGTAGGCGAAGCGGCCATGCGGGGAGGTCTTGGTCTTCACCTCAGCCAGCTCGGCGATGCGCGAGTCGCGGCCATCGGCGCCGACCACGAGCTGGGCAGCGAGCGTGGTCTCCTCGCCGTCGCGATCGCGCACGACGACGCCGCGGACCGCGTCGCCCTCGCGGACCAGGCGCTGCGCGCCGCGGCCGAGCATCAGCTCGACGCCGGGCGTCGCGGCCGCCGTCTCACGCACCAACGGATCGAGCAGCTCGCGGCGCAGGTTGACCGCCTCGCGGGCATTGGACGGCGGTGCTTCGATCCAGCCCCACTGGGTCCAGGCTCGCATCCGCGAGCGCATTCCCCCCGCCTCCATGATCGGCCCGAGCAGGTCGAGCCGTTCCAGGGCCGGCACGGCAGAGGCCTGGATGAAGTGAGAGCACATGCGCTTGAAGGCAGCTGGATCGGGTTGCTTCTCGACCAGCGCCACGCTGGCCCCGGCGCGACCCAGGGCGATGGCGGTCGCGCAGCCCGCCAGGCTGGCACCTACGATCACCGCGTCGTAGTCGCGTCGATTGCCGTTGCTTTGCTTGTCGGGCATCGTGGGCCTCCCGGGCGGTCGCTTTGACGAGTAAAGTAAATGATACTTCGCTCCGAACTATACGCATCGAATCATGAAAAGCAAGCCGATTCGTCTCACATCTACCTCTTACGCCCTGCTCGCCCTGCTCGATCAGCTCGGTGAGGCGACGCCGTACGAGATCAAGCAGGCGATGGACAAGTCGATCGAGAACTTCTGGCCTGTCCCGCACACCACCGCCTACGACGAGCCGGCGCGGCTGGCGGAGGGGGGTTTCCTCTCGGTGCACCAAGAGGAGGGCGGACGTCGCCGCAAAACGTATTCGCTCACCGAGGAGGGTCGCACGGCACTCGCTGCCTGGGCGGCAGATCCGGTCGCAGCACCGCCCCAGGTCCGTGACGAGACCATCCTCAAAATTTTCGCCGGCGCCGATCCGACCTCGTTTCTGGAGCCGCGCAGGACCTACCACCGCGAGAAGCTGGCCGAGCTGGAGGGGTATCTGGAGGAAGTCCGCGGTGACGAGGCATGGCGCGGTTCCGAGCTCGCCCTCAGGGCCGGGGTCGCCTATCACGGCAAGATGCTCGAGATGCTCGACGAGCTGAGTCCGCCCGGATGATCGCCGCCGCCCGGTTTTAACCCGAGCCGGGCCGGACCGCGAGCAGGACCATGTCGTCCCGCAGGTGGCCGCCGCTGCGTGAGATCGCGTCCTGGCGCAGGCACTCGGTCATCTCGGCGAGGTCGAGGTCGGCGAACGAGCGGGCCAGCTCGCCGAGCGCGTCGGCGGCGACGTGGGTCTCCGGCGGCCCCGACTCGAACCAGCCATCGGTGGCGAGGACAAGCGTCTCTCCGGGGAGCAGCTCCGTCTCGTGGGAAGGCAGCGGGGCGTCGGCCCAGGCGCCGAGCACGGCGCCGCCGCCGAGCTGGACCGGGCCCCCGCTGGTGACGTGGATCGCCGGCGGGTGCCCAGCCGCCGCGAGGGAGAGGCGCCAGCGCTCACCGTCGCGCCGCAGGCGCAGCAGCAGTGCGGTGGCGAAGTCGTTGAGGCTGCGGCCCTCGAGCAGCATCTCGTTGAGCTGGGCCAGCAACTCGGATGGCTCCTCGATCTGCCGGGCGAGGCCGCGCATCGAGTGGCGCAGCGCAACCGAGACGCCGGCGGCGACGCTGCCCTTGCCGGTGACGTCGCCGATCATGATCCAGCAGCCGTCCTCGGTGGGAAGGACGTCGTAGAGGTCGCCGCCGATCTCCATCCCTTCGCCGAAGGCATCGAAGGTGACCGCGATGTCGAGGCCCTCGACAAAGGGCGGCTCCGGCGGCCGCAGGCCGCGCTGCAGGTTCTGCGCGATGCGGTCGCGCTCTTCGTAGAGGCGGGCGTTGTCGAGCGCCATCGCGGCCCGGTGGGCCAGCTCGGCGAGCAGCTGCAGGTCGTCGGCCTCGTAACGCAGGTCGGTGCTGGCGTGCAGGAGGGAGAGGGTGCCGAGGGTGGAGCCGCGCGCGACCAGCGGCGCCACCGCTGCCGACTGATAGCGGGTGTCTTCGATCAGCCGCCTGTGCTCTTCGCTCTGGACGACGTCTTTCATCACGCTCGGTGAGGTGAGGTCGCGCCAGACCATCGGCCGGCGAGCGCGCAGCACCTGCGCGACTGGGTGGTCGCAGTGGGGATCGAGTGGGGTGCGCCTGCGGATCTCCTCGAGAACCGTGCCGGCCGTGGGGCTCGCCGCGCCGACGACGCTGTCGCCGATCCAGCCATCGCGGCGTACGAAGTCGAGCACGCAGAGCTCGGCAAGCTCCGGGACGGCGGTCTCGACGATCGTCCTCGCCGTGCGGTCGAAGTCGAGCGAGGCGTCGAGACCACCGGTCGCCGCGACGAGGAACTCATGGGCGCGCCGGCGGCGCCGCTCGGCCGTGATGTCGCGGGCGATCACGGAGGCGCCGACGATGCCACGCTCGGGATGCTCGATCGGCGAGACCGTCAGCGAGACGTCGATGCGAACGCCGTCCTTGCGGACCCGCTCGGTCTCGTACGTCTCGACCGGTTCGCCGCGGCGCACCCTGGCGAGGATCTCCTGCTCCTCGTTCTTGTGATCTTCGGGGATCAGGAGGGAGATGTGGGAGCCGACCGCTTCGGACTCGCTGTACCCGTAGAGGCGTTCCGCCGCCGGATTCCAGGAGGTGACGATGCCGTCGAGGTCCTTGCTAAGCACCGCGTCCCGGGTGCTTTGCACGACCTGGGCAAGGCGGTAGAGCTCGCTCGCGGCATCGTCCGCGCTTCCTACCTCTGCCCGGGGTGACTTCACCGACCAAAGCTACTCCAGCCGGGCCCTGGTGTCGCCTCTGTGCCCGGTCGAGGCTAGACCGCTCTGCGCCTACCACTTCCGTTCCTATATAGAACTAGGCGAAATCACATATCCATTCAGTTAGTAGGCTGACACTCCGACCTAACACACGGGCCAACGCGCATGACTTGGAAAGAGCTGACCGGGTTGCGGGGGATTTTCGATCCAACGCCGCCCGTGCAGAGGTCGCGTCAGGAGCGATTGAGGTTGGCGACTCTGTCGAACCCGAGCCCGCGGAGCTTTCATCGTCGGAAAAGAGACACCCAAAGGAGGCCACGCGCTGGTCGAGCTTTCAAACGCGATGGTCGCTCTGCACCGTGAGTACTTCGGTCGAGGGCCGGGCGCGGCGAAGAGCTTCGTCAACGACGAGATGGTCGTCTGCGTGCTCAACGACATCTACACCGCGGTGGAGCGCACTCTGATCAACGCGGGCCAGGCCGAGCACGTCCGCCGCACCCGCAGCCTTCACCAGGAAGCGCTCGAGGATGAGTACAAGGCCAGCGTGGAGAAGATCATGGGCCGCCCGGTCGAGGCGTTTCTAAGCGTCGTCCACGTCGACCCCGACGTCGCGATCGAGGTCTTCCTGCTCGGCAAAGATGAAGAACTCGAGGGCTAGGTTGGCATCGATGTCGACCTGGCTGAGGAAGACTTTGACGCTGCGTCCGGTGACCCGCTCGACGACGCCGATGAACTCGTCCTTGACCGCTTCCTGAAACTTTTTGCGTGTTTCACTGACGTGCTCGCTGGAGCCGGCGCCGATCAATGTGCGCTCTGCCGTGGTGAAGATCTCCTCGAGGATGCAGACCGCGTAGTCGTTCTGCAGGTAGCTGCGTGCCTTGGTCGGCCCGCGACCGTAGAGGCGGGCATGCAGCTGCACGATCTCCCGCGATAGCTGAGAGACGAGCGCCCCGCGCGCAGCAGGGCTTTCTTGAGGGTCCGGACGATCCACGGGACGGCTCCTGTAGGTGTTTCCTGAAGCGAGTGGTGCGCAAAGCTCTTGCGCCCGCTTACCGCTGCGGAGCCGTTTGCCCTGGCTTCGTATGTCTCGCACCCTGCACGGTGGCCTCGGGACCGCCATGCCTGGCTGACGCTCGGCGCCGCCAGGGCACTCGAGCGCGAGAAGCATAGCGGTGGCCCGCGCAATCGGGCGAGGATGGGTGTCGATCTCGCGACTGCCCATTCGTCGTAGGGGTAGAGATTCGACCAACGAGCAAAGGAGAGCACCATGGGCAAGATCGTCGTAACCGAGTTCGTATCCCTCGACGGAGTGATGGAGGACCCCGGCGGATCCGAGAACTACAGGCACGGCGGCTGGACTTTCGAGATCGATCGCGGCGAGGAGGGGAACAAGTTCAAGCTCGACGAGCTGGACGAGGCCGAGGCGCAGCTGCTCGGCCGGGTCACCTACGAAGGCTTCGCCGCCGCCTGGCCATCGAGAGAAGAAGATCCGGGGGGCTTCGCCGAGAAGATGAACTCGATGCCGAAGTACGTCGTCTCCTCGACCTTGCGGGAGGCGAGCTGGAACAACACGACGATCCTCAGCGGTGACCTCGCCGACGAGGTGGCGAAGCTGCACCGCGAGATCGACGGCGTGATCCTCGTCGCCGGCAGCGCCCAGCTGGTCCAGGGCCTGCTCGAGCGCGACCTGGTCGACGAGCTGCGCCTGATGGTCTTCCCGGTCCTACTCGGCGAGGGCAAGCGCCTCTTCGGTGATGTCAGCGAGAAGAAGCCGCTGAACCTCGTCGACTCGAAGACGGTCGGCGCCGGCGTCTCGATCCTCACCTACGAGCCGGCCACGGCCTAACTCCGGTCAAGCGCATCACGTTGTGCACCCATTTCGTGCACAACGTGATGCTCAGGACTCCTAGGGCTTGAGCACGACCTTGATCGCGCCGTCTTCCTTTTTCTGGAACATCGAGTAGGCCTGGGGGGCGTCGGAGAGCGGCAGCTGGTGGGTGGGGAGGTCGTCGGCCCCGAGCGGGTCGCCGTCTTCCAGCAGCGGCAGGATCTCGTCGGTCCAGCGGCGGACGTGGGCCTGGCCCATGCGCAGCTGGACCCCCTTGTCGAAGAGCTGCATCATCGGCAGCGGATCCATCGCGCCGCCGTATACCCCCGAGATCGAGACGGTGCCGCCGCGGCGCACGGTGTCGATCGACTCGAGCAGGGCCGAGAGACGGTCGGTGCCGAACTTTTCGATCGCTTTCGCCGCCAGCGCGTCGGGCAGCATCCCGGTCGCCTTCTGCGCGAGCTCGGCCTCGGGGGCGCCGTGGGCCTCCATGCCGACCGCGTCGATGACGCCATCGGGCCCGCGGCCATCGGTCATCTCGCGGATCGCGCCGGGCACGTCTTCGACACTGCTGGAGTCGATCGCCTCGGTGCCGTGGCGGCGGGCCATCTCCAGCCGCTCGGGGACGGAGTCGATCCCGATCACGGTCTCGGCGCCCTTGTGGCGAGCGATCCGCGTGCACATCTGGCCGATCGGACCCAGCCCGTAGACGGCGACGCTGCCGCCCTCGGGGATCGCCGCGTACTCGACCGCCTGCCAGGCCGTGGGCAGCACGTCGGAGAGAAAGAGGAAGCGCTCGTCCGGCGGACCGTCCGGCACCTTGATCGGGCCGAATTGCGCCTGCGGCACCCGTAGGTACTCGGCCTGCCCGCCGGGCACCTGGCCGTAGAGCTTGGTGTAGCCGAACAGCGCCGCGCCCTTTTCCTGCTCCTGCACCTGCGTCGTCTCGCACTGCGCATAGAGCTGCTGGTCGCACATCCAGCAATGGCCGCAGGAGATGTTGAAGGGGATGACGACGCGGTCGCCGGCTTTGAGGTCCGTCACCTCACTGCCAACCTCCTAGACTACGCCCATCGGCTCATGGCCGAGGATGTCGCCCTCGTCGATGAACATGCCGAGCACCTCGTAGAGGTGCAGGTCGGAGCCGCAGATTGCGGTCGAGGTGATGCGGACGATCACGTCGGTCGGCTCCTGGATCGAGGGGTCGGGGACGTTGTCGACCCGTACGTCGCGTTTGCCGTGGAAGGTGAGCGCCTTCATCGTCACTCCTCCTCCGCCGAGCCGGGCTCGAGTTTCGGGTTCGCTTCCGACTTCCCGGAAACGGACCCCGCAAACGAGGAGGTCAAGGCTCGGCGGGCTGCGTTTGCGGCCACCCCTCGCCGGGAAGCAGAACAGCGTGATCGGCGTCGAGCAGATAGCGGGAAGCGGTGCCGATCGCACGGCGCTGCCGGCGGTGGGACCGATCAGCGAGTTGATCCGAGGGCTGCTTGCCAGCCCTGGCGAAGCCGCCTCCATGTTGCCGCTCGATGCCGCCGCCGCGGTGGAGGGCCTGCTCGAGGGCGTCGAGGACCTGCTCGCTGACGACGATCTGCAACTTGCCCTCTACCTCTGCTTCGAGCTGCACTACCGCTCCTTCCCGAGCGTCGACGACGAGTGGGAGTGGAGCCCGGGCTTGCTGGCGATCCGCGCAGTGCTCGAGCGCGCCTTCTTCACCGCCCTCAAACCCGAGCTGACTTCGTGGTTATTCGCGCATACCACGAATAACCACGAAGTCAGCATCGATCCTGAGGTGGTCGGCGA
>JAWVFL010000090.1:0-66559 GCA_033856195.1 Solirubrobacterales bacterium
GGCGATGGCCGAGGCGGGCTCGATGCTCGGCTCCGGCTCGATCATCGTCGCCGACGACCGCGTCTCGATCCCGCACATGGCGCTGCGCACGGCGCGCTTCTACCACCACGAGTCCTGCGGCAAGTGCACCCCCTGCCGCGAGGGGACCAACTGGACGGTGAAGATGCTGGAACGGGTGGTGCGCGGCGAGGCGACGCCGATGGACCTCGACATCGTCGCCTCGGTGCAGGAGAACATCATCGGCCACTGCCTCTGCGTGCTCGGCGACTCGATGGCGATGCCAGTCGGGGCGATGGTGCGCAAGTTCAGGGACGAGTTCGAAGACGTGATCGCTACGGCGAGCGAAGGCGAGCCGGCAGTCGGTGAGCGGCTCCCCGTCGTGCAGGGCGCGCCCGAGACCTTGGGAGCGGCAACGTGAGCGGCAAAGAGATCAACCTGATCATCGACGGCCGCGAGGTCAGCGCGACCGAGGGCGAGATGCTCCACGACGCCGCCAAGCGGGGCGACGTCGAGATCCCGGTCTTCTGTTACGAGCCGAAGCTGGGTGAGCCGGTCGGCGCCTGCCGCATGTGCCTGGTCGAGGTCGAGGGGATCCCGAAGCTGCAGACATCCTGCTCGACCCCGGTGCGCGACGGCATGGTCGTACACACGCGGACCGACCAGGTGAAGCATGCACAGAGCGCCGTGGTCGAGTTCCTGCTCGTCAACCACCCGCTCGACTGCCCCGTCTGCGACAAGGGCGGCGAATGCCCGCTGCAGGACATCACGATGGGATGGGGCCCCGGCAAGAGCCGCTTCACCGACCCCAAGCGCCACTTCGAGAAGCCGATCGAACTCTCGCCACTGGTCGCGATCGACCGCGAGCGCTGCATCCTCTGTTACCGCTGCGTGCGCTTCAGCCAGGAGATAGCCGAGGACGAGCAGCTGCAGCTGCTCGAGCGTGGCGACCGCACCTTCGTCGGCACCTTCGACGACCGGCCTTACGTGGCGCCCTTCCACGGCAACATCACCGACCTCTGCCCGGTCGGAGCGCTGACCAATTACACCTACCGCTTCCGCGCCCGGCCCTGGGACGTCGAGCAGGCCGGCTCGGTCTGCACGCTCTGCCCGAGCCAGTGCAACGTCAGCTTCACCGTCCGCGACGAGCAGGTGAAGCGGGTGATCGCCCGCGACAACCCCGACGTCGACGACGGCTGGCTCTGCGACCGCGGTCGCTACGGCTTCGAGATGTTCAATGCCGAGGAGCGGGTGCGGGGACCGAGGCTGCGCGGCGGAGTCGAGGCAAGCTGGGTCGACGCGATCGCCAAGGCCGCGACGGCGCTGAAGCACAGCGGTACCCAGAGCGCCGCGATAGTCGGCGACGCATCCAACGAGGAGGGCTACCTGGTCCAGCGCATCATGCGCGAGGCCCTGGGCTCGCCCCACGTCGACTCTCGGCCGTCCCGCGGTCCCGGCCGCGGGGCGCTGGTCCGCCTAGCCCAACCGGAGATCAGCGCCAGGGTCCGCGACATCGACGACGCCGGCGTGATCCTCGTCCTCGGCACCGACCCCCTGCACAGCTCCCCGATCCTCGACCTGCGCATCCGCAAGGCGATCCGCCGCAACGGCGCCAAGCTGGCGGTGGCGACGGAGGGGCCGACGACGCTTGACGGTGGCGCAACGGCCGTCGCCCGCTACGCCCCCGGCGAGGCCAGCCTGTTCCTCGCGGAGCTGGCGGGGGCCGTTGCCGATGCCCCCTCCTCACTCGCAACTCGTCGAAGTGACGTCGAGGGGCTGTCGCCCGAGGCTTCCGGCTCCTCCCGCGCAAAACGTTCGGAGGGGGTATCGGCAACGGCCGATGTCCTCCAAGGCGCGGAGCGAGTGGTCGTGATCTGGGGGGAGCGGATTTGCCGCGAGGGCGAGGAAGCTACGGCCGCCCTGCTCGACCTTGCCGCCGCCTTGGAGCTTGCCGGCAAGGAGAGCTCCGGCCTGCTCGAAGTCCCTGACTTCACCAACGCCCGCGGCATCCGCGAGGCCGGCTGCCTCCCTGATGCGGGTCCGGGACTAACAGCAGCAGCAGCAGGTAAGGACACCGAGTCCATCCGCAGCGCCCTCGAGTCAGGCGAGCTCAAGACGCTCCTGCTCTTCGGCGTCGACCCGCTGCGCGACTTCCCGGACACCGAAGCTTGGAAAAGGGCACTGGCAGCCGCGGACCACATCGTCGCCTTCTCGACTTTCGAGACCGCCACCACCGCCATGGCCGATGTGGTCTTCCCGCTGGAGACTCACGCTGAGAAAGACGGCACGGTTTCGCACCCCGACGGTCGCCTGCAGCGTGTCCGCCCCAGCGCCTCGCGCCCTGGCGACATCCGCCCCAGCTGGGGAGTCCTGGCAGAGCTCTCCCTAGCCCTCGGTAACGACACCGGCATCTCGTCCCA
The DNA here is from genome assembly GCA_033856195.1 of Solirubrobacterales bacterium. Classification (GTDB taxonomy): domain Bacteria; phylum Actinomycetota; class Thermoleophilia; order Solirubrobacterales; family 70-9; genus VRUE01. The sequence continues at coordinate 2,418 of JAWVFL010000090.1, forward strand.
GCCCTCAGCCTTCGCCGCCCTCGCCGAAGCCGTCCCCTTCTACTCGGGGATCACCGATGCCGACATCGGTGGCCGCGGCATCCGCTGGCAAGACACCGTCCCTGAGAAGGCGACCGGGGCCGGCTCGCCGGACACTCAGCCCGAGGCGCCCGCCCCAACCACGGAGACAAGCACCGATCCTCGCCGAGCGGCGTCCGCCGAACCGGCCCCGGTCGCCCCCCCGGCCGGGGCCTTGTCCCTCGGCACCTACCGCGATCTATGGGCCGGCCCGATCACGGAGCTGAACCCACCTCTGAGGTTCCTGGCCCCCCAGCAGCGCGTCGAGCTGTCGATCGCGGACGCCGAGCGCCTCGGCCTGGCCACCAATGACGAGGTCAAGGTGGCCCAGAACGGCACCAGCATTCGCGCCCGGGTGAGTGTCAAGGAACGCGTCCCGGCTGGCACCTGCTTCCTGATCGAGGGCACCTCCGAGGGCAACGCCAACGCGCTGCTCAACGGCAGCCCGGTCAGCGTCCAAATCGAGAAGGTCCCCGCCGCCTGATGCTGCCGATCGCCGACACCCAACTCGTCGAAGCCACCTGGATCATGGTCGTCAAGAGCCTGGTCATCTTCGGCGTGATCTTCGGCATCCTGCCGCTGATGACGGTGCTCGAGCGCAAGCTGATCGGCCGCTTCCAGCACCGCTACGGTCCCAACCGCGTCGGCCCATTCGGCCTGATGCAGCCGCTGGCAGACGTCGGCAAGCTGCTCTCCAAGGAGGCCTTCCGCCCGGCCAACGCGATCCCGACCTTGTTCATCCTCGGCCCGCTGCTGCCGGTCCTCTCGGGCGTCCTCGCACTGGCGATCATCCCCTGGGGCGACGTGCAGGGCGGCGTCGGCTTCTACGGGATCGACGTGCCGATCGGGATCCTCTACTTCTTCGCCGTCGGCTCGATCGCCTTCTACGGCCTGCTGCTCGGCGGCTGGTCCTCGGGCTCCAAGTACAGCCTGCTCGGGGCGATGCGCGGCGCGGCCCAGCTGATCTCCTACGAGGTCTCGATGGGGCTGGCGCTGCTCGGCGTGATCATGATGGGCGGCTCGCTCTCGCTGGTCGACATCGTCCACGCCCAGGGTCACCTCTGGTTCATCCTCCCCCAGTTCGTCGGCTTCCTGATCTTCATGCTGGCCGGCTTCGCCGAGACCAACCGGACCCCATTCGACATGCCCGAGGCCGACGCCGAACTCGTCCAGGGCTTCATGACCGAGTACGGCGGCATGCGCTTCGGCAGCTTCCTGCTGGTCGAATACATGGAGATCCTCGTCGTCTCCGGCGTCGCCGCGGCGATGTTCCTCGGCGGCTGGATGGGCCCGGGGCCGAGCTTCCTCGACCCGATCTGGATGCTGACCAAGATGCTCGGCCTGGTCCTCGTCTTCATCTGGGTGCGGGCGACCCTGCCACGCCTACGCTACGACCAGCTGATGAGCCTGGGCTGGAAGATCCTGCTGCCGCTGGCGACGCTCAACGTCCTCGTCACCGCGGTCCTGGTGGTGACCACATGACGGGTGCAACGTGTTGTGTCGCCCTGAGAGCCGTACAACGTTGCACCGGGGGGTTCGAGCGTGGCTGAGTTCCCCTACCTGAAGGACCAGGACGTGGTCGAGGTGCAGCGCGGGCCGGAGCCCGGCGGCGTTGGCGGTGCCTACCGGGCTTTCGGCGAGACGCTGCGCGGTCTGAAGACGACGATGGCGCGGCTGATCGAGGGCCCGCTGACGATCGAGTACCCGGAGGAGAAGACGCCGGTCTACCCGCGCTTCCGCGGCCGCCACAAGCTGCACAAGTTCGAGGACACCGGTCTGGAGAAGTGCGTCGGCTGCTCGCTCTGCGCCGCCGCCTGCCCGGCCGACTGCATCCGCGTCGTCGCGGCCGAGAACATCCCGGGCGAGCGGGTCTCAGCCGGTGAGCGCTACGCGGCGGTCTATGAGATCAACCTCTCGCGCTGCATCTTCTGTGGCTACTGCGAGATCGCCTGCCCCTTCGACGCGATCACGATGGGCCACGACTACGAGATGGCCGACTACGACCGGACCAACCTGATCTTCACCAAGGAGATGCTGTTGGCCGAGCCGATCGAGCGCACGCCGCTGCGAGTGGAGGGGGAGTGAGCGGCCTACTCCGGGTCGGGCCGGATCAGAACCGTGTCAGCAACGAGGGTGATCTCGTCTGCCGGCATTCCCACACGGCCCGCGTGATCCTTGATCGCCTCCGGGCTAGTCGCCTGATAGATGCAGACCGTGCCAAGCCCCCCGTCCTCTTCGTTGACGACGTAGCTGCGGATCCAGCGGATGTCGTCCGACATCTCCTCGTCACCGACGCGACGGGACTTCGCCGCGGCCTCCTGAAGCTCCTCCGGCGTTTTCCAGCCATTCCGTCGCCGAATCACATACGTGTCCATTGGACCTCCGTTCTCGGCACCTCAATCGCCTGCCAAGCCATCCAACCACCCCATCGTGGCGCCGTCAACATACGAGGGGGAGTCGAGTAGTGGAAGCGGTGCTCTTCTTCGCCGCGGCCCTCGGCGCCCTCGGCGGCGCGATCGGCGTCGTCGCGATGCGCAACCCCTTCTACGGCGTCCTCGCCCTGATCGTCCACCTCTTCTCCCTGGCGGTCCTCTTCCTCCTTCTCAGCTCCGCCTTCGTAGCCGCCGCCCAGGTGGTCGTCTACGCCGGCGCGGTAATGGTCCTCTACGTCTTCGTGGTCGCCTACATAGGCGGCGACACCGAGCCCGCCTGGGAGCCGATCCCCGGCCAACGCTTCCTAGCCCCCCTCCTAGGAGCCGCCCTCTTCATCGAGCTTTCCATAGCCGTTCTAGCGTCGTCCCTCCTGGCCCTCGGAACCCACGGACCAGACGTACAGCCAGGCTTCGGCGACCCCGCGGCCATCGGCAAGCTCCTCCTAGAACGCTTCCTGCTCCCCTTCGAGGCCTCATCGATCCTGCTTCTTCTAGCTGCGGTCGGCGCCGTCGTTCTTGCCGCCCGTCGCGACCCGTCTCAGGGGGCCGCGGGGGGGTCCTCAGAACACTCAGCGCCGGAGGCGCGTTCTGAGGACCCCCCCGCGGCCCCCTCCCACGTCGGGGGTGCCTCCGCATGAACATCGAGTGGTACATCGTCCTCTCATCCCTGCTGTTCGCAGTGGGCGCCGTGGGCATCCTCATCAGGCGCAGCCCCGTAGTGATCCTGCTCTGCCTAGAGCTGATGCTCAACGCCGGCAACCTGGCCCTGGTCGCCTTCAGCCGCATGGTCGGCAATCAGCAGGGCCAGGTCTTCGCGATCGTCGTGATGGTCGTCGCCGCCTGCGAGGTCGTCGTCGGCCTCGGCCTGATCGTGGCGATCTTCCGCCGCAAGCTGCCACTCGACGTCGATGCGCTCAGGGAGCTGCGCGGGTGAGCGCCACCGCTTGGGCCTGGCTGGTCCTGCTCTTCCCGCTGCTCGGCTCGATCGCGATCGCGCTCGGCTTCAAGACGCTGCCGGCAAAAGCCGCCGGGGCGCTCGGCACGCTGACGATTGGCCTCGCCTTCGTCTGCGGAATCGCCGCGCTGGTCAGTCTCCTCGGCGAATCGCCCGAGGCGCGCCACCACGCCTCCTCGCTCTGGGACTACGCCAGCGTCGCGGGCCTCGAGATCAAGCTCGGCATCTTCGTCGACCCGCTCTCGGTCTTCATGGTCCTCGTCGTCACCGGCGTCTCGACCCTGATCCACCTCTACTCGTTCGGCTACATGCAGTCCGACCAGGGCTACCACCGCTTCTTCAGCTACCTCAACTTCTTCGTCTTCTCGATGCTGCTGCTCGTCCTCGCCGGCAACTTCGTGCTGCTGATCGTCGGCTGGGCCTTCGTCGGCTTCGCCTCCTACGCGCTGATCAGCTTCTGGTACCGCCGCCAGACGGCGACCAAGGCTGGGATGAAGGCCTTCGTGATCAACGTCGTCGGCGACATCGGCCTCGTCCTCGCCGCGATCCTGATCTTCCGCGAGCTGGGGACCTTCGAATACAGCGAGGTCTTCGCCAAGGCGCCGGAGGTATTCAGCACCAACGAGTGGACGATCACTGCGATCTGCCTTCTGTTGCTGGTCGGCGCCTTCGCCAAGTCGGCGCAGCTGCCCTTCCACACCTGGCTGCCGGACGCGATGGAGGGCCCGACGCCGGTCTCCTCGCTGATCCACGCGGCGACGATGGTCACCGCCGGCGTCTACCTGATCGCCCGCACCCACGTGCTCTTCGCCCTCGCCCCCACTGCTGCCGACATCGCCGCCTTCACCGGCCTGGCGACGCTGCTCGTAGCGGCGACGATCGCGCTGGTGATGACCGACCTGAAGCGGGCAATCGCCTACTCGACGATGAGCCAGATCGGCTACATGATCGTCGGCGTCTCGATCGGCGCCTACAGCGCCGGCATGTTCCACCTGATGACACACGCCTTCTTCAAGGCGCTGCTCTTCATGGCGGCCGGCTCGATCATCGCCGCGATGGCCAACGAGCAGAACATCGACAGGATGAGCGGCTTCGGCAAGGCGATGCGCTTCACCTCGATGACGATGCTCTGCGGCGGCTTGGCCCTGGCCGCCTTCCCCGGCACCTCGGGCTTCTTCTCCAAGGACGAGATCCTCGCCTACGCGACTGCGCGGGGTGGCATGTACCTGATCTTCACCGTGCTCGGCTACTTCGGCGCCCTGCTGACCGCGATCTACACCTTCCGCCTGATCTTCCGCATCTTGCCCGGCAGGCCGTGCCCCGAGGCGCAGGAGCTGATCGACACCGGCCACGTCGCCCACGAGGAGCCGCGCAACCCGGCGACAGGAGAGGTCGAGGACACCGGCGTCGGCTTCCCCGGCCCCGAACACCACATTGCCGAGCAGTCGGCGCCGATGCGGATCGCGATGGCGGCGCTGGCCTTCGGCGCTCTCTTCGCCGGCCTGATCCAGATCCCGGGCGTCGACGGCGCGGTCGGCAAGTTCCTCGATCCTGTCTTCGAGGACCTGACGCTGTCGCACGTCCACCCGTCGGTGGGCGCGGAGTGGCTCGGCCTGGCCATCGGGGCGGCGATCTCGCTGGCGGGAATCGGCATCGCCTACTACCTCTACGTGGCGCGGCCCGAGACTCCCACCGCCCTGCAGCAGCGCTTCTCCGCCCTTCACACCTTCCTCTACAACAAGTGGTATTTCGACGAGGCGATCGACTTTCTGATCGTGCGCCCGGCGCTGGCGATCGGCCGCTTCGCCAGCCGCACCTTCGAGCGCATCGTCGTCGACGGCCTCGTCAGTGGCACCGAGGACTTCGTGGGCGGCGGGGGCCGCCTCGTCCGCGTCGTGCAGAGCGGCTTCGTGCGTAGCTACGCGCTGCTGCTGATCGTCGGCTTCGCCGGGCTCGCCCTCTACTTCCTGCTGAGCAGCTCATGATCAACTCGCTGCTCTGGACACCGCTCGCCTTCGGCCTCGTTGGTCTCGCCGTGCCGCGGCGCTACACCGGCTGGTGGGCGACGCTGGGTGCAGTGACGACGTTGGGGCTGGCGGTCGCGATGCTCGCCGGCTTCGACTCGAGTGCCGCGGGTCTGCAAGACACCGTCGACGTCAACTGGATTCCTGGCCTCGGCGTCGACTACAGCCTCGGAATCGACGGGCTCAACATCTTCCTGGTCCTGCTGACCACGGTGCTGTGGACGGCGGGCACGGCCTTCGCCGCCTTCCGCGAGCAGGACCGCCCCCATCTCTTCTTCCTGATGATGCTGATCGGCGAGACCGCGACCCTGGGCTCGTTCTTGGCCCAGGATCTGCTCCTCTTCGTCCTCTTCTTCGACCTGATGCTGGTGCCGTTCTACTTCCTCTTCGGCGCCTGGGGCAGCGATCGCGAGGACGGCCCAACGGCCTCGGCGGCGACGCTGAAGATGATCGTCTACACGCTGATCGGCTCACTGCTGATGCTGGTCGCGGCGATAGCCACCGCGATCATCGCCGCCGACGGCGGCCAGATCACCTTCTCGATCGCCGAACTCGCCCAGCACCCGATCGGCGAAGGCAGCCAGCGCTGGATCTTCTGGTTCTTCGCCGCGGCTTTCCTGGTCAAGATGCCGGCCTTCCTCCTGCACGGCTGGATGCCCGACGCCTACCGAGCGGCGCCGCTGCCGGCCCTGGCGGTCTTCTCGGGCGTGCTGGCAAAGGTCGGCGCCTACGGCTTCCTCCGCGTAGTGCTGCCGCTCTTCCCGGACGCGACGGTCGAATTCCAGGAGGTGGTCTTGGTCATCGCCCTGGCTTCGATCCTCTACGGCTCGGTGATGGCCTTCACCCAGACCAACATCCGGCTGGTCGCCGGATACTCCTCGGTCGCGCAGCTCGGCTTCATCACGGCCGGGATCTTCGCCCTCTCCGCCGACGGCGCCGACGGCGCCGTCCTGCAGATGGTCAACCACGGCCTGGTGGTGGCGCCGTTGTTCGTGATCATCGCGCTCCTGGCTGAGCGCAGCGGCACGGAGGACCTGCGCGAGATGGGCGGCATGGCGATGAAGGCGCCGGTGCTGGCCGCGCTCTTCCTGATCGTCACCCTGGCCACCCTGGCAATGCCCGGCTCGGCCAACTTCGTCGGCGAGTTCTACATCCTCAACGGCCTCTTCGACTCGAAGATCGTCTTCGCCTTCGTCGCGATCAGCGGCGTCGCGATGAGCGCCTACTACGCCCTGCGCCTCTACCAGCGGACGATGCACAACCGCAAGCCGGAGGAACTGATCTCGCGTGAGATCGGCTGGCGCGACGGCGCCGTCCTCGTACCGCTGGTGCTCTGCATCACCGGCCTGGCGCTCTACCCGCAGTTGATCCTCCACCGCACGGCGCCGACCGTGCAGCAGACCGTCGCCAGTGTCATCCGCGGCGACACCCCGGAAGCGCATCTGACCAACACAAATGACCCGACGGTGCTGCAGTTCAGAGAAGTCTTTCCCGCCCAGAAAGAACCATGAACTTCCACGAACCACACATCGACTACGCCGGCATCTCGCCGATCACCGCCCTCACCGTCGGGCTCTGCGTCGTCCTCCTCAGCGCCGTCTTCAAGCCGTTCCGCCGCGCCGCGCCGGCGCTGACGCTGACGACCCTGGCCACCACCGCCGGACTGCTGATCTGGCAGTGGGGCGACGCGACCAACCTCGTCTCCGGCTCGCTGCGCCTCGACGACCTGGCGATCTCGATCTCGCTGATCGCGATCCTCACCGCCGCCTTCGCCGTGCTCTTCTCGATCCGCGAGCTCGCCGCCGAGCAGGCCGGCTCGGGCGAGTACCACGCGCTGCTGCTCGGCTCGGTGCTGGGCATGGTGCTGCTCGCCCAGGCGCAGAACCTGGTCACCTTCTTCGTCGCGCTGGAGACGCTCTCGATCCCGCTCTACATCCTCTGCGCCACCAACATGCGACGCGAGAAGTCGCTCGAGTCGGGGCTCAAGTACCTGATCGTCGGCTCGCTCGGGTCGGCGACGCTGCTCTATGGGATGGCCTTCCTCTACGGGGGATCGGGATCGACCGACTTTGCCGGGATCGCCGCCGGCATCTCGCAGAAGGGTGTGCTCAGTGATCCGCTTGTCCTGGTCGGGATCGGGATGATCGCGGTCGGACTCGCCTTCAAGACCTCGATCGCTCCTTTCCACCAATGGACGCCCGACGTCTACGAGGGGGCGCCCACCCCGATCACCAGCTTCATGGCGGTTGCGACCAAGGCCGCCGCCTTTGCCGTCTTCGTCCGCTTCTTCGACGTCGCCCTCGCATCACAAGCGAGCGAGTGGCAGCCAGCGCTCGCCGTGCTGGCCGCGATCTCGATCGTGATCGGCAACGTCGGCGCCCTCGGCCAGAGCTCGCTCAAGCGCCTGCTCGGCTACTCCGGCATCGCCCAGGCGGGCTACATCCTCGGCGGCCTCGTAGTTGCCAGTCAGGCTGGCGTCAACGCGATCGTCTTCTACCTTGCCGCCTACGCCTTCATGAACCTCGCCGCCTTCGCCGTAGTCATCGCCCGCGAGCGCGAAACCCCCTATGGCGACGACATCGAGTCAGTACGCGGCCTAGGCGCCCAGCGCCCCCAGTTCGCCTGGCCGCTGACGATCTCGATGCTCGGCCTCGCCGGGCTGCCGGCCACTGCCGGCTTCATCGGCAAGCTCTACCTGATCGAGGCCCTGGTCGAAGGTGACTACACCTGGCTCGCCGTCTTCATCGCCGTCGGCACGATGATCTCGCTCGCCTACTACCTGCGCGTGGTGGCGGCGATGTGGATGAGCCCCGGTGGCGAGACCGCCGCCACCCCGGCAATCGCCGGCGCCTCCCCAGAGGCCGACCCCATCGACCCCGAAGCGGGGCGCCGCATCTACCTGGTCGCCCCCGCCCTGCTCGCGGCTGCAGCCACCATCTTCTTCGGCGTCATCCCGCAGCCCCTGGTCGAGTTCGCCGAACACGCCGGCGCTTCGCTGTTCTGACCAGCATCAACCGCCGCCGCCTCCGCTTCGCGTCCGGGGGTGGTGGCAATCGCCATATCTGCGCCGCTCGCGGGAATCAGATCGTGACGCTCGCTAATCGGTGACCTGAAAGGGTCCGCGAATCGGCGTTCTCCTCACAACTGCCGCGATCGTGATCTCCGTCGGGATCGGCGTCGCCTCCGAGCACCGCTGGCCGGCCGGCGCCGCGATGGCCTCGCGTCGCGCCCTGATGCTGTTGCTCTACGTCTTCCTGCCGCCGGTGATCTTCTTCAACATCGCCGCCAGCAACATCGACGTCGGCCACGGAGTCGGGCTGGCGCTGGGGATCGTCGCCTCGTCGCTCGGCGCCCTGCTCGCCTACTGGGTCGCGAGTCGGGTGCTGAAGCTGCCCCGCTTCCAGGTCGGCGCCGTGGTCTGCTGCGTGCTCAGCGTCAACACCGGCTACCTCGGCTACCCGCTGGCGGTCGCCCTGCTCGGCCGCGACCAGCTTTCGACCGCCGTCCTCTACGACGTCCTCGTCACCGGTCCCTGCCTGCTGCTCGGGGCCTTTGCGGTCGGCGCTGCCTTCGGGACCAAGGCGGGCGAAACACCACGCGAGCGAGTGCGAGCCTTCTTCACCCGCAACCCACCCCTCTATGCGGCGATCGCCGGCATCCTCGCCCCCGAGGCGCTTGCCCCCGACGTCCTCGTCGACGTCTCGCAGGCGCTGATCGTGGCGATCCTGCCGATTGGCTTCTTCGCCGTCGGCGCCACCCTGGCCGAGAACGCCGAGCGCGGTCAGCTGCCGATGCCGCCCCCGATGACCCGCCCCGTCGCGCTGACGATCGTCACCCGCCTCGCGGTCGTACCGGGCCTTTTGATGCTGATGGCAGCACCCCTGATTGACCTGCCGGCCGCCTACCGCCTGCTTTCGGCGATGCCGTCCGGCCTCAACTCGCTGGTCATCGCCCACGCCTACGGCCTCGACATGGAGATCACCGCCGAGGCCGTCACCTGGTCGACCGCGATCGTCGTCGGCGCCGCCCTGCTATCCCTGTTGTTCTGAGCCGGACGACTGCAAGTCTTTGTCGGTGTCGTACCTAGACAATGCATCTTGCATATCCAAAGAATTAGTCTTCCACTCCGAAATGAGGAAGGTGGACTGAAATGGGTTTCCTGGCGGACCTACAGCGCGAAGCAGAGCGTGAGCGAAGGGCGCGAGAACAGGAGGAACGGCGGCTCCTTCGCGAATACGAAAGGGCCCAACGGGAGGCCGAACGGCAGGCAGCACGAGAAGAGAAGGAGCGCAAGCGGCTCTACGTCGAACAACGCACAAACGAGGCCGCGAAGCTCAACGAACAGCTCCATCGCCGCATCGAGGAACTCGAAGGATTGCTGGTCGCCACCCTCCCAGTCGATGACTACATCGACTTCAAGACGCTGAAGGTCAGCTTCACCGAACCCTCTTTCGACGATCGCGGTCTGGACGAAGAGACAGCCCCGCCAGACCCCCCGCAGATCAAGCCACCCGGCACTCTCGGTGCCCTGGTCCCAGGAGCAAAAGCGAAGTACGAAGCGGCGCTTGAGAGCGCCGAAGCGGAGCACACCCAGGAGGTCGAGGTCTGGAAGGAGCGCGAGGCGGCACGAGCCAAGGCCCTGGCCCGTGCCCGCGAAGAGCATGAGCATGAGGTTCAAGAGAAGCAACGTGCGGCCGAGGCGGCCAACGCTGCGATCGAGGTCTTCGAGGAAAAGCTCGAAGACGGCGACCCCACCGCAATTGTCGACTACCTGGGCATGGTCCTGGAGCGCAGCCGGTATCCGGACGACTTTCCCAGATCGCACAAGCTCGCATTCGTGCCCGAGAGCAAGCAGGTGGTGATTGAGCACGACCTGCCGGACTTCGACGCGATCCCGGAGGCCAAAGAGCATCGTTATGTCAAAGCGCGCGATGAGATCACTTCAAGCGCGCGGCCGATAACGCAGCGAAAGGCGCTCTACGCGAGCGTGATTGCTCAGATCACGCTGCGCACAGTTCACGAGGTGCTTGAGGCAGACCGGTTGGGGCACGTCGAGACAATCGTCTTCAACGGCATGGTCGACAGCATCGACAAGCGGACGGGCCAGCCTGCTCGCATCTGCCTCGTGACCCTGCGCACTACTCGCGATTCCTTCGAGGCCTTGCAGCTCGACCTCGTCGATCCACAGGAGTGCCTCAAGGGCCTCGGCGCCGGTGTATCGACGAAACCTGCCGAGCTTGCACCGGTACGCCCGGTGCTCGAATTCAAGATGGTCGATGATCGTTTCATCGACGAGAGCGACGTGCTCTCCGAGCTCGATCAACGGCCCAATCTGCTGGCGCTTACGCCCTCAGAATTCGAGTCGCTGATCACAAACCTGTTCGAGAAGATGGGCCTCGACACCCGCCAGACGAGGCCGTCGCGCGATGGCGGGGTCGACTGCGTGGCATGGGACTCCCGGCCGGTAATGGGAGGCAAGGTGGTGATCCAGGCTAAGCGCTATGCCGGGACCGTCGGCGTTAGCGCGGTGCGGGATCTTTTCGGGACCGTTCATAACGAGGGGGCCAGCAAGGGGATCCTGGTTACGACCAGCGGTTTCGGCAAAGCATCGTTCGACTTCGCGGAGGGCAAGCCCCTGGAGCTGCTCGACGGGACGAACCTCCTCTACCTGCTGCGGGAGCATGCCGATGTCGAGGCCCGGATCGATGCGCCGGAGGACTGGGTCGATCCCGAGCTCGAGGAAGCAAGCGAAGCGACGAAAACCGCCTAGCGGCCAATGGCCCCGGGAGCCCACCGCCTATCCTCGATTCTATGCTGCAACACGTCGGGATCGAGGTGGCCCCCGCCGACATCGAGCGCGCGGTCGAGCTCTGGGAGCTGCTCGGCTTCGATCTTGTCGAGCCACCCGAGTCGCTCAACGAGTTCACCTGGCTGGAACGGGACGGGACGCAGGTCCATCTGATGCCGACCGAGTCCCCCACCGTCCCGCCACGTGGCCACACCGCCGTCGTGGTCGCCGACTTCGACCGCACCTTCGCCACCCTGCAAGAGCACGGCTTCGCGGTCGAGCACCACCGCGAACACTGGGGCGTGCCGCGCGCCGTCGTGATCGCCCCGGCCGGCCATCGAGTCGAGCTGATGGCCGCGCCGCCGAGCGCCGAGTAAACGGTGGTTGAAGGGTTGTAGGGGACATAGCTCGCAAAATCCTTCAACGAGGAGGCCGTGGCCCGCCGGGGGCACGGCTACGATGCGCCGGTGCGCTACCCGGTCGAGGACTTCACCGCCGAGGAGCGAGCCTTGCTCGCCCCCCATTTCACCAACCTCGACCGTCCCGTCTTTGCCCTGGTCAACCTGCCGGAGACCGTCAAGGGAGCGCTTTTTGCCCGCTATTCGCGCTATTCCGGAACCGTTCGCAGGCTCTATCTGGAGGAGTTCGCCGAGGATGCGGAACCGGGCTCGCGGCCCTTCGACGGCGCCGAGGGCGAGCGCGCGGCCGGGCTCTACGAACGCGTCTTCCTCGGTTACGGCGACGACTCGATCGCGCAGGTCGGTGGTGCTCACGTCGCCTGCGAGTGGGTCTCCAACGTCCTCACCAAGGTCCTGAAGAGGGGCCGGCTTGCCGCCTACCTGGAGCAATCGACCCGCTACATCCCCTACGACAAGCCGATGCCCGGCGAAGGTGGCTACCGCTACTACCGCAACGATGAGCTCGGGCCTGAGTTCGGCGCCGCGATGGACGAGATCTTCTCGATCTACTCGGCCTCACTGCGCCAGGTCGAGGAGTGGGCGGCCGAGCGCTGGCCCCGTGGGGACGATGAACCCGAGGGGCCGTGGCAGCGCTCGATCCGGGCCAAGGCACTCGATCTGCTGCGCGGGCTACTGCCGGCGGCGACCCTGAGCCACGTCGGCATCTACGCCTCGGGGCAGGCCTACGAGCAACTGCTGCTGCGCCTCATGGCCTCGCCGCTGCCGGAGGCGCGCGAGTACGGTGGCATGATCCTCGGCGAGCTGAAGCAGGTGATGCCCAGCTTCGTCTCCAGGGTCGAGCGCCCCGACCGCGGCGGCGAGTGGATCGAGTACCTGCAGCAGCGCCGCGATCGCACCGAGCAATGGGTCTCGCGGCTCGGTCTCGACCGCCGCGGCGGCGGCGAGGCAACCCCGTCGGTCGAGCTCGTCCACGTCGACGGCAGCGAAGAGGACCTGCTCGCCGCTTGCCTCTTCGAGTCGGCCGCGGTGCCCGAGACAGAGGTGCTCGCCCGCCTCGACGTGCTCGACCGCTCCGAGCGGGCCGAGCTGCTCGCCGCGATGGTGGGTGAGCGGGGCAACCGCCGCCACCGCCCCGGCCGCGGCTTCGAGGCGCTGCGCTACCGCTTCGAGATCGTCTCAGACTACGGCGCCTTCCGCGACCTGCAGCGCCACCGCATGCTGACCGTCCAATGGCAGCGCCTCGGGCCGGACCTCGGCGCTGGCATCCCGGAGGAGGTCCGCGAAGCCGGCGCGGGAGATGAGTTCGAACGCGCACTGGAGATCTCGCGCAGCGAGTACGAGCGGCTCATCACAGCCGGCCTATCCGAGCAAGCTCCTTACGCTCTCAGCCTCGCCTACCGAATCCGCTACACCCTCGACCTCAACGCCCGTGAGGCAATGCACCTCATCGAGCTGCGCTCAGGCCGCGAGGGCCACCCCACCTACCGTGCCGTTGCCCAGGCGATGCACGAGCGCATCGCAGCCATCCATCCGGGCGTCGCCGCCACCATGAGCTTCGTAGACAAGTCGCAGGAGCCCCGCCTAGAGCGCATCATGAGTGAGATCCGGACGCATCGGAAACGAGCCGCTACAGAGCAGTCTCGGTAGGGGTTCCGCTTAACTTTTTTGGTGGATCGGCCGGGGCCGTCCGAGAAGTCGCCCGGGAAAAAAGTACAAGACGCCTCACCCCTACCGAGACTGCTCTGCCCCCGTCGGATCCTCGGGTTCCTCCAGCTGAGGAGGGAGATCTTTGTCGGGCGAAGAGTCGAGAGTTGCTGCCGCTTTGTCCCCAGCGGTGGGCCAGGGGATCGGTTCGCCGGCAGCCCAGGCAGGTGGTTGGCTGTCGCGGCGCAGCAGCAGGATGCCGAGGTAGACGAACCAGAGCAGGGCGAACTGGAAGAAGATGAAGGAGACCGCGCCGAGGGCCATGCCAAGCGAGCCCCAGAAGCGGGTCAGCAGGCCGACGCGCATCGCGTAGAGGCAGGTGTAGACCATCGCGACGACGAAGCCGAGCTGGCCGCCGAGGCCGAAGCCGGCGGCGAGCGGCCGCAACGGCGCGTCGCTGATCGTTTCGTTGGCGATTTCGTCGGCGCGATCGCTGTTCAGGGCTACGCCCTTGGCGACCAGGTGAGGCACTTCGTTGGAGACGAAGTCCGACGCCGCGTGCAGAGTCGAGATCCCACTGAGGATCGCCAGGGCCGCGAGGAAGAGCGGCGCCGCGACGATGACGCCGACGAGCTGACCGCGCATCCGCTCGCTGCGCGCATTGGCGCTGCGGAAGAGGTAGTAGAGCGGCGCGGCGAGCAGGCCGACGCCGATCGCCTGCAGGATGCTGGAGATCATCTGCGCCGTGCGATGCGCGTCGACGTTGCGCAGCAGCTCGGAGTCGCCGTCGGCGCTGCCGACTCCCTGGGTGGCGACGACGATCGCGGCGATGACGAAGGCCACGGCGCCCAGGGTGGCGAGAGCCGTCGGCATCGACCAGCGCTCCTCCCAGGCTATGACCTGACTGCGATGCATCGCTCAGCCCCGCTCGCGAAAGTAGAACTGAGGCAGGGCGCCTTCGATGACCTCCGCGGTCATTCGCTGCGCAACCTCGAGGTCTCCGGTGCGCACGGCGATGTCGTCGAGCGTGACGATGCCGGCGAGCCTACCCGCATCGACCACCGGGAGCCTGCGCACCCGGTGCTGGACCATCAGCGCCGCCGCCTCGTCGAGCCCCATCGTGGGCTCGCCGCAAACGAGCGGCCGGGAGGCATGATCGCCGACCGGGGCCTCGGAGTCGAGGCCCTCGGCGAAGACGCGCAGGGTGAGATCGCGGTCTGTCACCATCGCCACCGGCGAGCCTTCGGGGTCGACGATCACCACTGAGCCGACCCGCTGGTCGCGCATCTGGCGCGCCACCGAGATCGCGCTCGAATCCGGCGTCGCGGTGATGACCCCGGCGGTCATGAGCTCGCTCAGCTGCACGGCGCGTACGCTACCGGCGATGAGTTCCCAACGAGCAGGCGTGCGAGCGAGCCGAGACGGCCGCCAGCGAACGCCGGTGGTCCCTTTGGAGGCGGGGGCAGGCCCCGAGAATCCGCCCTGTCCCGCCTGTGGCGAGCCGCTCTTCGGCTGGATCGACGCGCGCACGGGGCTGGCCGGCCCGGTGGCGCGCTGCGAGAGCTGCGGCTTGGGGGTGGTTGGCGGTGGCGGTGATGTCACGAAGGCGCTCGCGGCGCTCGACCGGCTCGGCAATGCCGACAAGGTCCGGATCGCCGACCGGGCCGGCTTCGCCGCCTGGATCGGCGGCGCCGGCTGGGCAGGCCTCGAACCCGACGCTCGCTACCTGTTCACGACTGAGGCCGTACGACGCCTCGTCGCCAACCGAGACCAGGTCGTCACCCGCGCGCGCTGGTCGCCCGGCGCGGGCATCGCGACGATGTGGCAGACCGTGCTCAACGGCTTCACCTTCGGCCGCAACGTGGCACTAGGGGCCCTCGGCCGCAGCACGGCCGCGCCCGCCGAGCGCCCCTGGCAGCACCGCCTGGATGCGATGATCTGCATCGTCGTCGCGGTCCCGGCGCTATTGGCCGCCGTGCCGATGGAGCTGGCGGCAGCAGCAATGAGACGAGGTAGCGTGATCTCGCTGCGCTTCGAGCTGCTTTAGACCCTACGACAGACCCTCACGAGCCTCGCGCACCAAAGTGACCGCCTCGGGGAAGAGGACGCGGATCGCGTCGCGCACCTGCATCGCCTGCTCGTCGGGACCGCCGGACAGCTCGAGCCGGGCGATCGAGGCGACGGTCATCTCGACCGCGAGCTTGATTGCGTTGTCGGCCCAGGCGACGCGCTGGGAAGACTGCATCTGCTCCGAGAGCTCCTCCATGCGAGCGCGGAACTCGTCAGGGTCGCCGAAGAGGTTGAAGGGGCTGCCCTCCATCGGTCACATCAATAGCAGAAGGTAGAAGCGGGCAAAAGTCGTCACACCCTGCGCGCCACCCGCGCGCCCGTCCTTCCTAGCGTCGTCGCCATGCAGAGCGAACGGGAGGGCGAGCGCGGATCGGCGAGTGTCGAGCAGGCGGGACTGGTCGCGCTGATCGCGCTGCTGTTGCTGGCGGCGATCGCGGCCGTTGCGGCTGGCGGCGAAATCGATAGCGGTCGCAGCCTCGCTGGAGCGATCTCCAAGCGCCTCACCTGCGCTCCCAGGCTGCCCGATGCCTGCCGCCATCACCCACTCGTCCCCGCCTACGGCTGGCCCCTGGCGCGCCTTGCCCGTGCTCTGGCACCGTCGCCCGCCACCAAGCCGGGGCCGACGGGCCTACCCCTGGTCCCGGTCGACTTCCGCTACTGCCGCCGCGAAAGCTGCGCCGCCGGCGCCGGCCCACACCTCACCACCTCGCGCCGCCGCACCACCGCATTCACCCAGGTCGAAGACCGCCGTCGCTCGCTCGGCTGGGTCGAGCTGACCTACTGGCTCTACCGGCCTGGCCTTGGTTGGTCGCGGGTCGTCCGGCGCGCAACCCAGGACGATGTCGATGCCGCGTCTAGAACCGCTGTCCTCCTTGAGGACGACCCGATGCTCGTCCCGCTCGAGACGCTCCCCGGCCGCAACCACTACGAGTTCCCCGTCTCCGAACGACCGCCCTGGCAGTGGCAGCTCCACGGCCTCTATCCCGGCTGGTCGAGTTGAGCCTGATCGCTCCAATGTGTAGCTACGTCTCCGAGGGCCGTCGCTTATGCAAAGGGGCAACCGCATTACGGCAGCGCGATTTGAGATCGCGCTGCGCGAGTTGGAGCGCCTCTGGCAAGCGCTCTTCACGCACGCTGTCACCGACAGTCTGATCCAAGCCGCCTCCATGGCAGCCAGGGACCATGCCCTGCGCGCGTATGACGCCCTCCACCTTGCCAGCATCACGGCCTTTCAAGAGGTATGGCCGCTGACGCTGGCCTGCTGGGACGGTGAGCTACGAAGCGCCGCGCACGCGCACGGAATTGCCATAGTCCCCGAGCGGCTCTAAATCAGTCAGGGCGTCGGGGCCGTGGACGCGCTCGGACTTCCGGCCGCCTCTTCCCGCTCGGCCTCGTCCTGCGCTTGTTTGATCAGCCCTTTCCAGTCCGTCGTCCTAAAGACGAGCAGGATCGCGGCGAAGCCGAGGAACACCGACCAGGCCGCCATCGCGATCTGGGTGCCGACCGAGAAGGAGAGGACGGCGGCGCGCGAGGGGCCGCGCAGGGTGGCGACCAGCAGTGCCTGCTGGGCGCCTGCGCCACCGGGGGTGAAGGGGACGATCGTGGCGATCGCCTGCACGCTCATCACCAGCAGCACGTTGCCGAACGAGCCGCCGATGCCGAAAGCCTCGAGGAAGAACCAGAAGGCGCCGAAGCGGCAGAGCCAGCCGACGCCCTGCCAGGCCGCGACCTCGCGGACGTAGCGGCGCGGCTGGGAGAGGATCACCAGTCCCTGCCTGACTCGGGCCCAGAAGCGGCGTACGTGGTGGGCGAGGTAGTAGATGCCGATTGCGATCGCGAGCAGCAGCACCCCGATGACGATCAGGAGCGTCTTTGGATGGTTGACCCAGAAGGAAATCTCGAAGGCCCGCGACTCGGGCAGCTGCGGCGGTTCGGGCAGCAGGCCCTGGGTGATCGCGTAGAGGAAGACGAGGATGCCGGCCGTGGTGTCGAAGACCGATTGCACCAGGAAGGACGAGGTGACCGCCGGGTAGGAGGAGGCGGGGATCTGGCGCTTGACCAGGAAGACCTTGGTCACGTCGCCGGCCCGGGCAGGGAGGATCGCGTTGATCCCCGCCCCGGCCAGATAGGCGGCGCCGAGCTGCAGGAAGGAGATCGGCTTGTCCGGATAGGCAGCGCGGAGGACGTTGCGCCAAGCCCAGGAACGGCAGAGCTGCATCGCCAGCAGGAAGCCGAGCGCGATCATGAAAGGCGTCCAGCGGATGTCGGAGAGATGCGCGAAGAACGAGCTCGACGCGTGGAAGAAGGACTCGAAGCTGGATGCGAGATCGGCGTACGGCATCGCAGCTACACTAGCCCGCTCGTGTCAGAGGCCGAGACCCAGATCGCCACTGAGCAGGCCCCGCGTGACCCCGCCGACGAGGCGATGTGCGGGCGTGCTCGCGAGCGCTACAGCGCCGACCGCAAAAGCGGCTTCCGCCGCCGCCGCAAGCGCCACGCCGAGCTGCCCAACCTGATCATCATCGGCGGCCTCAAGTGCGGCACGACGAGCATCCATCACTACCTCGGCCTGCATCCCGAAATCCAGATGTCGAAGCCAAAGGAGCTCAATTTCTTCGCCCGCGAGCTCAACTGGGACCTCGGCCTCGACTGGTACGCGAGCCGCTTCGACAGCCGCTTCAAGGTCCGCGGCGAGTCCTCGCCGCACTACACCAACCTGCCGCGCTTCAGCGGCTGCGCCGAGCGCATCCGCGAGCACTGCCCCGACGCGCGCCTGCTCTACATGGTGCGCGACCCGATCAAGCGCATCCTCTCCCACTGGGTCCACGCCAGCGGCGCCGGCTATGAGACCGGCGACCTGGTCGCGGTCCTCTCCGAGCCCAACTCCTCCTACATGAATCGCTCCAAGTACTGGATGCAGCTGCAGCCCTACCTCGAGCACTTCGATCGCGAGCAGATCGAGATCATCACCCAGGAGGAGCTGCAGGCCGAACGCGAGGAGACGATGCGCAAGGCCTTCCGCTTCGCCGGCGTCGACGAGGGCTTCACCTCCGAGCAGTTCGACCGCGAGTGGGAGAAGTCGAGCGCCAAGCAGGGTGACAAATACCAGTTCATGGAGAAGCTGATCAAGCTACCCGGCTTCCGCTCCTTTGATCGCAACTTCGACCGCCTGCCCGAGTCGATGCGCTGGATCGTCGAGAAGGTCGTCCACGACCCCGAGAGGCCGCCGGCCCCGAAGCCGAAGCTGCCCGACGACCTCTTCGAGACTGTTCGCGCCCGCTTCACCGCCGACGTCGCCGAGCTGCAGAAGTTCGCCGGCCGCGAGTTCGCCGGCTGGCACCGCTACTCCTAAGCGCCCAGCACTAGGCTCCGCCTGTGCGACGCTTGATCCCGGAACCCGGCGAGACCACGGTCGAGCAGCAGCTCGACGGCTATTGCCCCTGGGAGCAACCGCACGAGGAGCGGCCCTTCGTGGCGACGAACTTCGCGGTCACGGTCGACGGCCGGGCGACGATCGAGGGCAAGTCCGGCCCAATCGGCTCCGATGCCGACACTCATATGCTGGCACGCCTGCGCACCAGCTTCGACGCGGTGATGATCGGCGCCGGGACGATGCGAGTCGAGCGCTACGGTCGCGTCGTCGCCGACCAGGAGCAGCGCGAGCGCCGCGAGCGAATCGGCCTCTCCCACGACCCCCTGATGGTGATCGTCAGCGGCCGGCTCGATCTGCCGTGGGACGCGCCGCTCTTCACCGCTGGCGGCGGCCGAGTCCTTGTCTTCACCGCCTCGGAGGCCGAGCCGCCCGAGACGGCGACGAACCTCAGCGTTGTCCGGCACGATGGAAGAGTTGACTTGGCGGCGGCGCTTCGCCACCTGCGCGAGGAGCACGCCGTCCGTGCCCTGCTCTGCGAGGGCGGGCCCCACCTCCACGATCAGCTCTGGGGAGGGGGTCTGGTCGACGAGCTCTTCCTTACCACCGCCCCGCGCATGACAGGCGCCGAGGCGCCCCGCATTCTCGAGGGCGGCGAACTGCCCGCGGTGACCGAGCTGGAGCTGGCCTGGCTGCTGGAGCAGGACGGCGAGCTCTTCGCTCGCTACCGGCGACGTTAGCCCTCGGCCCGCTAGCGTTCGGCAGCCCAGCCACGAGGAGAGGACCCAGTCGATGGATTTCACGCCCAGCCCCCAGGTCGAGACCCTGCGCGAGCGCATTCTCGACTTCATGGACGAGCAGATCTACCCGCAGGAGCGGAAGATCATGGAGGCGCTCGACGCCGAGGTCGCCCCGGGCGTGCCCTTCCCCAAGATCCTCGTCGAGATCCGCGAGCGAGCCCGCTCTGAGGGGCTGTGGAATCTCTTCATGCCGGAGGAGCGCTTCGGTCCCGGGCTGACCAATTGGGAGTACGGCCTGCTCTGCGAGGAGATGGGGCGCAGCCCGGTCGCGGCGCCAATGGCCTTCAACTGCGCGGCGCCGGACACCGGCAACATGGAGATCCTCGCCGAGCACGGTACGGACGAGCAGCGCGAACGCTGGCTGGAGCCGCTGCTCGAGGGCCGGATCCGCTCCTGCTTCTCGATGACCGAGCCCGAGGTGTCGGGGTCCGACCCGACCCTGCTGCAGGCGCGCGCCGTCCTCGACGGCGACGAGTGGGTGATCGACGGCCACAAGTGGTTCACCTCGGGCGCGGTCGGCGCCGACCTCTGCATCGCGATGGTCGTCACCGACCCCGAGGCCAACCCCTACGCGCGCGCCTCGATGATCTGCGTGCCGACCGACGCTCCCGGCTTCAACCTCGTCCGCCCAATCCCGGTGATGGGACACGACAAGGGCCCCGGCCACTGCGAGATCCGCTACGAAGAATGCCGCGTGCCCAAGGCCAACCTGCTCGGCAGCCAAGGCGGGGGCTTCGTCGTCGCCCAGGACCGCCTTGGCCCGGGCCGCATCCACCACTGCATGCGCGCGATCGGCACGGCAGAGCGCGCCCTGGAGATGATGTGCAACCGCGCCAACGAGCGCCAGGCCTTCGGCGGCCCGCTGGGCGAGAAGCAGTTCGTCCAGGAGGCGATCGCCGCCTCGCGGATGGAGATCGACCAGGCCCGCCTGCTCACCCTCTACGCCGCCTGGAAGATGGACACCGAGGGCAAGCGCGCCGCCCGTCAGGCGATCTCGGCGATCAAGATCGTCGCCGCCAACATGGTCATGGACGTCCTCGACCGCGCGATCCAGATCCACGGCTCGCTCGGGATGACCGACGACACCCCCCTCGCCGCCCTCTGGCGCTTCAGCCGCATGCTCCGCCTGGCAGACGGCCCCGACGAGGTCCACAAGATGGTCCTTGCCCGCCGCGAGCTAAACCGCTGGGCCAAGCGCGCCGAAGCCGAGGCGGCAGGAGAGCTGGATCCGAAGCACGCCCGACGGGCAATTTAGGCCGTTATCATATCTGATAATCTTGGTCGGTGAAAGTAAATGACCGAGATCCACAGTTCGTAGCCCTGTTGGAGTCAGCCGCGCACCTGCAGCGGCTGGTTCCGGGAGCTGTACTCGTCGGCGGATCGGCGGCGATCCTCTATGCCGATCATCGCGAATCTCGCGACCACGATCATGTAGTCGCCGATCTTGCCGACCGCTTCGAGATGGTTCTCGAGGCGGTCGAGGAAGACGAAGGGTGGGCAACCAATCGGGTGACCCCGGGCAAGGTGATTCTCGGAAACCTCGACGGCATCGAAGCCGGCGTCCGCCAGATGATCCGCAAGACCCCGTTGGAGGTCGTGACGATCTCCGTGCCATCAGGTGGAGAGGTGACGGTGCCAACGATCGAGGAGACCCTGCGAATCAAGGCATTCCTGATCGTGCGCCGCAACCAGACCCGCGACTACCTGGACCTTGCAGCGCTCTCGGAGAGCGTGGGCATTGACCAGGCGGCAGAGGTCCTGGACCCAATTGATGACTACTACGCAGACCAGCACGGCGATGGAGACGGTGTCGCTTCGCAGCTCGTGCGCCAGCTTTCGGAACCGCAACCCGCAGATCGAGACGTCATTGATCAACTCTCTTCCTACCGCCGGCTGCGCAAGCAGTGGAGCGATTGGGGTGCGGTTACGGCGACCCTCGGAGAGGTCGCTGCAAGCATGGTGAATCGATGAGCACCCTTGTCTTTCGCAACGTTGACGCCTCTCCCAGCGACCCGGTCTCAGACTGGCCGATCGAGGCGATCCAAACTGCGCTCGAGCGAGGAGGGCTTTTGGACTGGCGACTCCTCGCCGCCGCGATCCGCGCTCAGCCATGGGGAGCCGTAGCTCGCAAGGTTGAAAGCATCCTGTCCTATAGCCGCCCTTACGGCGTAGCCAAGGCAATGGAACGGGTCATATCCCGTGCACGAAGCGAGGCAGAGAAAGAGGAGCGGGAGGCTGTTGCGGCCGAAGTCGGCAAGCTCATAGCGATGTCCGGTCTTTCCCGTGCCGAGTTCGCCTCGCGCATCGGGACCTCTTCCTCTCGACTATCCACCTACGCGACCGGAAAGGTCACTCCGTCGGCGGCTCTGATCTTGCGCATGTTCCGTGCTGCCGGCGATACGACGCTGGACAAGGACTCGGAACGCCGAGCGGGCTGGAAGGCGCTTGGGCCTTCCTTGGCGCCGCTAGTAAAGGATCAGGAAGAAACCAGCGTCGGCTGATTCCGATTTGGTGCTCGAGGTGGTTTTCCTCGGGTTGACGAATGCTTGGGTCCCAACGGGACAGACCGGCCCCTGGCCAGTGTCGAACTGGATCAGGAAGTTTTCGCCGGACTCGGAGTAGTCCAGCGTCGCCACGCCCCCGACCGGAGCGGGGTTGAGACCGGAGAGGCAGTAGAACCCGACCGAGGTGTGGGTGAGGTTGGCCTGGGCAATGCCGAGGCTGCCGACGAGAACCGTGCCGCTGGCCGAGACGTTGGCGGAGCGGGCGAGCTTTTCGGCAGTCGGCGCAACGAAGCCAGGAACGAGCTTCTGTGCGGTCACCGAGCCGTCCGCCAGCTTGCCGTTCGTCACGGTCGCATTGGCGATCTTGGCCGTCGTGATCGAGCCTTTCTTGATCTTCGAGGCGGTGACCGCGTTCCGCTTGATCTTAGCCGTCGTGACCGAGGCGCCCTTCAGTTCATTGGTGCCGATCTTCTTGGCGGCAAAGGCCGCCCCGCCCCCGAGGACGAGGAAGAGGGCGAGCGAGGACATCACGTTCGCGTAGGTGAGGCGCTTGCGGATCCGTGCCATTGGGGCCGACGATTGCAGGGCCTTCGCGCGCTGTCAAGACGGCTTGGACCTGCACCGAAGAACGCGAAAGGGCCGGGCTATGCCCGGCCCTTTCGGAACAATCAGCTGGAGACCAGAGCTCAGCCGATTGCGTACCCGTTGAAGAGGCAGTCGTTTGTGCCGATGCTGTCCTCCTCGTTGTAGAAGAACCTGACCGTCCTTAGGTCACCGCCGGTGTAAGCGCCATCGCCCAGCACATCCGAGTTAGTAGGCGCCGGCAGGGTCAACGTATCCCCGATATTGAAGGTGTCGTCGAATTCGCCTTCTGAGGTTTCGCTGCTCGCATCGTCCGCCCAGGCCGAGATCTCGCCGCCGTTGACCGCCGTATGGGCGGTCGCAGTGACGGATCCACCTGCGCAGCTTGCTTGGATCTGGAGTCCGTTGAGATCGAGAATCTGCGTGTTGCCAATGGGGCTTGCACCGTTCAGACTGAATTTGACAATGCGAAGGCCGCCAACTGTGTTGGCGTTGTTCGCGTTGTCGGCATTGGTGGCGTGGGCTGCATTGGGAACGGTGCCAACGGTGCCCAGGTTGAGCTTTGCGCCTGTCACAGCGCCATTCGCGATCTTTGGAGTAGTGACCGAGTTCTTCTTGAGCTTGGAAGCTGTGACGGCTTCCTTCTTAAGCTTGCCTGTCGTGATCGAGTTGCCCTTGATTTCGTTGCTGCCGATCTTCTTGGCGGCGACGGCGGTGGCGCCGCCGAGGATCAGGAAGACGGCGATCGACGACATCACGTTTGCGTACGTGAGCCGCTTGCGTATCAGCTTCAAAAGATTCTCTCCTTGGGAGTTGAGGGAACGAGAGGCTCGTGCCTGCTCAGTTTTCTTGCTGCTAAGCCGACCCTTTCAGGTCCGGCGGAACGATGTCAAGCGGGGTGGCCTTCTTTAACTTCCGCGCTGCTCCGCCTGCTCGGCGGCATCGGCGAGGCGCTCGACCAGCCTGGCGAACTCTTCGATGCCGGGATCTACCTTGCCGTACTGGCCAGCCGAATAGCGGGCGTAGACGCCCTCGAGGATGATCGCCAGCTTCCAGTAGCCAAGGGCGACGAAGAATTCGAGTTGGGAGAGGTCGCGGCCGGAGCGCTCGGCGTAGCGGGCCTTGAGCTCGTCTCGTCTGGGGAAGCCGGGCGCCATCGTCGCCGGTTGGCCGAGCGAGATGCCCTCCTCCCCGGCCTCGGGCCAGTAGACCATCAGCAGGCCGACGTCGGCGAGCGGATCGCCCAGTGTGCAGAGCTCCCAGTCGACGACCGCGGCGACCACGCCTTTCGGCGTCAAAATCATGTTGTCGAGGCGGTAGTCACCATGAACGATCGTCGCCGGTCCCTGCTCGGGGATGCGAGCGGCGAGACGCTCGTGCACGGCGTCGATCGCCGGCAGCTCGCGCGTCTTCGACTTTTCCCACTGGCCCTGCCAGCGGTGCAGCTGGCGGGCGACGTAGTCCTCCTTGCGGCCGAGCTCGCCGAGGCCGACCGCGTCGGGATCGACGGCGTGGATCTCGATCAGGGTGTCGACGACGCGCTCGCCGATCGCCCGGCGGTCGCTCTCGTCGGGAAAGGCATCGGCCTCGGCGAGGCCGCGCAGGATCGGTCCCTCGACGAACTCCATCACGTAGAAGGGTGCTTCGTTGACGCTCTCGTCCTCGCAGAAGCCGGCCACCGGCGCCACCGGGACCGGCGTCCCGGCGAGCGCCGAGACAACCAGCTGCTCGCGCCCCATGTCGTGGGCGGAGCCGAGGCGCTTGCCGAGCGGCGGCCGGCGCAAGGCCCAGCGCTTGCCCGCCGCATCCCGAACGCCGTAGGTCAGGTTGGAGTGGCCGCCCGAAATCCGCTCGAAATCCAGCGGCAGCCGCGCACCAGGCACATGCTCGGCAAACCAGGCCTCGACGCCCGCTCGATCGATGCCCTGCGGAGCGTCCGCAGTGCCGTCGGCCGTGCCTGTAGCCTCGTCCCCCATCGAGGGGCAAGCATATTCCCGACGCCGTTTTCGCCTTAGCCCATCGCTCGCCAACCGGCTGACGATCGGCTTCGCGATCGCCTTCGCCGTGCTCACCGGCCTGGCCGTGGTCGGGGTCGCGCGCTTCCTGCAGCAGCGCCAGGACTTCGAGAACGCGACTGCCCGCTCCTACCAGGTGGAGATCGCCGCGCGCAACGGGCTCGCCAGCGGCACCC
Source organism: Solirubrobacterales bacterium (assembly GCA_033856195.1). GTDB lineage: Bacteria > Actinomycetota > Thermoleophilia > Solirubrobacterales > 70-9 > VRUE01. Next base: position 27,254 of record JAWVFL010000090.1, read on the forward strand.
GTCCCGCCGCGGCCCGCGCCACGATCCTCTCCCAGCAGCACAAGCGCCAGGCCCTTCGCGACGACATCGGCGGCGAGACCCGCGACACCGCGCTGCTGGTCGGGGCGGGGCTGATCGCCGGCCTGACCGGCGCCGCGCTGCTCTTCAGCGGCCTGATCGCCTCGATGCGCCGCCCGCTCGAGGAGCTGGTCGAGGCGTCGGGCCGCCTCGCCGCCGGTGACCTCAACACGCGGGTCAAAATCGGCGGGCTCTCGGAGACCGCCTCCCTGGGCGCGGCGTTCAACGAGATGGCCGCCGAGCTGCAGCGCCGCGCCGGCGAGCGCGATCAGTTGGAAACGATGAAGGACGAGTTCGTCCTCACCGCCTCGCACGAGCTGCGCAGCCCGCTCACATCGGTGCAGGGCTTCGCCGAGCTGCTGATGCTGGAGCGCAGCAAGCTCAGCGCCAGGCAGGCGGAGACGGTCGAGATCATCCTCGACAACACGCGCCACCTGGGACGACTGCTCAATGACCTGCTCGACCTGGCTCGCAGCGACGCGGGGCGGCTGACGATCAAACCTTTGCCCACCGACGTCGTCTCGCTGGTTGAAGATCCGGTGCGGACGATGCTGAGCCAGACCCAGGCAAAGCATCAATCGCTGACCCAGGAAATACAGCCAGCCCTGCCGCACGTGAAGGTCGACCGTGACAGGATCCGCCAAGTACTCGTGAATCTGCTCACCAACGCGCACGAGTACTGTCCCGAAAAAGCGTCGATCCACGTGGCAGCGACCGGCAACGGTGATGGAGTGGAGCTGTCGGTGAGCGACAACGGGCCTGGGATGGCAGCGGACCAGCTTGAGCACATATTCGAGCGCTTCACGCGCGGGGACGCCGGGTTGACCCAGCACGTCGGCGGGACCGGTCTCGGCCTGGCGATCTCCAAATCGCTGGTCGAGCTGCACGGCGGCAGGATCGCGGTCGAGTCGATTTCGGGCGAGGGATCGACGTTCTACGTCTGGCTGCCGGCCATGAAGGAGCCGCTGTGAGCACCCGCGTCCTGATCGCCGACGACTCCGAGACGATCCTGCTCCTGCTGCGCACGCGCCTGGAGATGGAGGGCTACGAGATCGTCACGGCAGCGGACGGCGTCGAGGTGATCGAAGCGATGAACGCCGGACCGGCGCCGGACATCCTCCTGCTCGACGCGATGATGCCGCGCAAGTCCGGCATCGACGCCCTGCGCGAGTTGCGCGCCAGCGGGATCGAGACCCCGGTTCTGATCGTCAGCGCCCACCAGGACGAGATGGACGCCGGCGCCCCCACCGACGTCGAGGTCAGCGGCTACATCACCAAGCCAATCGACTTCGAGCAGCTCTTCAGCCGCATCGCCGAGCTGACGGCGCGCTAGCGGCTCAACGCGCGCTAGCTCTTAGCGATCTCGAGCCGGATCTCCTTGCCTTTGACCTTGGTGCCGTCGAGGTACTCGACGGTGCGCTCGGCGACGTCGGGGTCGACGTGGACGAAGGAGAAGCGGTGCAGGACGTGGACGTCGTGGATCGCCTCCTCGGTGAGGACGGCGCCCTCACGCAGGGCCCAGCGCAGGTCCTCCTCGGAGATGCCGCTGCGCTCGCCGCGGTTGACGAAGAGCTTCACCGCCTTGCCGGAGCTGGCGTCCGCATCCCCCTTGTCCGAGTCCACCTCTGCCGCGGTGCCGTCCTCGGCTTGCCTTGGCTCGAGCGGCTCGGCGGCCTTGGTGCGCTCCGGGCGCTCGCGACGCCGCGGCCGGGGCGCGTGCTCGAGGCGCTCCTCCGGTGTTTCCCACTCGCCGATCGTCGTCTTCACGTCGCGCTCGATGCGGCCGATCTCGTCGCGCTGGGCGGGGGTGACGAAGGTGATCGCGCGGCCGGTGCGCCCGACCCGGCCGGTGCGGCCGATGCGGTGCACGTAGACCTCGGAAGAGGCCGGCACGTCGTAGTTGATCACGTGGGTGACGTGCTCGATGTCGAGGCCGCGGGCTGCGATGTCGGTCGCCACCAGCAGGCGCACGCGGTGGTCCTTGAAGGCGATCATCACGCCATCGCGGGAGCCCTGGCTCATGTCCCCGTGCAGGGCCTTGACGTCGAGATTTTTGTTCTTCAGCGTCTTCTCGAGCCGGTCGGCGCCGATCTTGGTGCGGCAGAAGATGATCGCCTGCTCGGGTTCCTCGATCTTCAGCAGCTCGACCAGCCTCGCCGCCTTCTCTTTGGCTCCCACCTCGACGTAGGCCTGGGCGATCGCATCGACGGTCAGCGCCTTCGGCGTGATGCTGATCGTCGTCGGGTCATACATATAGCTCTCGGCGAGGCGTTTGACCGGCGGCGGCATCGTCGCCGAGAAGAGTGCCGTCTGGCGGCCGCTCGGGCACATGCGGAGGATCTTCTCGACGTCCTCGATGAAGCCGAGGTCGAGCATCTCGTCGGCCTCGTCGAGGACGATGTAGCGGGCCGCGGTGAGGACCAGAGAGCGACGGCTCATCAGGTCCATCATCCGGCCCACGGTGGCGACGACGACGTGGGCGCCGGAGCGCAGCTGCGCCTGCTGGGATTTGATCGGGGCGCCGCCGAAGACGGCGACGATCTCGACGTCGAGGTGCTCGGCATAGGAGCGCAGCGCCTGGGTCACCTGGATGCAGAGCTCGCGCGTCGGCGTCAACACAACCGCCTGCACCTCGTCGTTGTCGGGATCGAGGTACTGGAGCAACGGCAGCCCGAAGGCAGCCGTCTTGCCCGTCCCCGTCTGGGCCTGGCCGATCACGTCGTGGCCGCCGAGCAGCTCGGGGATCGCCTGGTCCTGGATCGGCGTCGGGTCCTCGAAGCCGAGCTCGTCGAGCGCCTGCTGGATCTGGGGCGAGAGGCCGAGCTCTTTGAAGGAGATCACTTCGACGGGTCCAGGAGGAGCTTGCCGCTGCTGCGGCGGGCGATCAGGTCTTCGTGGGCGCGCGCCGCTTCGGAGAGCGGGTAGACCCCGCCGACGGTGACCTCGAGCTCGCCAGCGGCGACGATGCCGAGCAGCTCGCCGATCATCGGCACCGCCAGGTCCTGGCGGGCGAGCAGGTGCACGAGCCAGAAGCCGATGACCGACTTCGAGCCGCGCAGCAGGGCTGCGGTGGAGATGTCGCATTGTTCGCGCGAGGCGATCCCGAAGACGACCATCCGGCCCAGCGGGGCGAGGATGCCCAGCTCTTCGTCAAAGGCGTTGCCACCGCTCATGTGAAGGACTGCATCGACGCGCTCGCCACCGTTGGCCTCGCGGATCGCTTCGCCAAGGTTCTCGCCGCGCGAGTCGACCGTGGCGTCGGCGCCAAGCCGCTCGACCAGGGCCCGCTTCTCCTCGCTGGAGGCCAGCCCGATCACCTTGGCGCCGGCGCGCTTGCCGAGCTGCACCGCCATGCTGCCGGTGCCGCCGGCCGCGGCCTCGACCACCAAAGTCTCGCCCGACTCGATCCGCGCGCAGCGCTGGACCAGGGCCATCGCGGTCAGGCCCTGCAGCAGCAGCCCGGCCGCTTGGTCGTCGTCGACCTCGTCGGGCAGCGGGACCAGGAGCGCCTCGGGCACCGCGACCTTCTCCGCGTAGCCGCCGCTGCCCAGCAGCGCCGCCACGCGGCGTCCGTCGGCGGTGCGCCCGCTGACCTCGGCCCCGGGGATCAGCGGCAGCGACTGCTCGGCCAGGTAGTCGTTGCGGGTCGCGTGCGTGTCGGCGAAGTTGATGCCGCTGCGGGCGACGTCGACCACGACCATGCCCTCTCCGGCCTGGGGGTCGTCGACCTCGACGTGCCGCAGCGCCTCGGGTCCACCGAACTCGTCGATCTGGATCGCCTTCATCGGCGGCGGAGTTTCGCAGGGCAGCGGCTAAGCTGCCGTGCCCGTGTCGCTAACGGTCGTTGGATCAATCGCATTTGACTCCGTCCGCACCCCATTTGGGGAGCGCGATCGCATGCTGGGTGGCGCCGCCGTGCACTTCTCGCTGGCCGCCAGCTTCTTCACCGAGGTGCGGCCGGTAGGGCCGGTCGGCGACGACTTCCGCGCGGCCGAGTTCGAGGTGCTGGAGCGCCGCGGCGTGCTCACCGACGACATCGAGCGGGTCGAGGGGGGCGAGTCCTTCTTCTGGCGCGGCCGCTACGAGTTCGACCTCAACGTCGCCCACACCGAGGACACCCAGCTCGGCGTCTTCGGCGAGTTCGAGCCGAAGCTCTCCGACGCCTCCCGCGAAGCCGACACCCTCTTCCTCGCCAACATCCAGCCCGACCTGCAGCGCCAGGTCCGCGCCCAGTGCCCCGCCGAGCGCTTTTCCGCCCTGGACTCGATGAACCTCTGGATCGAAACCGCCAAGGACTCGCTGCTGACGGCGATCGCCGAGGTCGACTGCGTGATCCTCAACGATGCCGAGATCCGCCAGCTGACCGGCGAGCCGAACCTCGCCCGCGCCGCCCGCGCCGTGATGGAGCACGGTCCGCGCGCCGTCGTCGCCAAGCAGGGCGAGTACGGCGCCGCGCTCTTCACCGAGGACGGCTTCTTCGCCCTGCCGGGCTTCCCGCTCGAGGACGTGCGCGACCCCACCGGCGCCGGCGACAGCTTTGCGGGGGGCTTCATCGGCTACCTCGACGGACATGACGGCGAGCTCGATGAGGCCTGCCTGCGGCGAGCGATGGGCTACGGCACCGTGCTCGCTTCCTTCAACGTCGAGCAGTTCGGCACCGAGCGGGTCGCCGCGCTGACGCGCGAGGAGATCGAGGAGCGCTTCGCCGAGCTGCACGCAATGACGCGCTTCGAGCCGCTGCCGGCGGCCGCCGAGTAGCGCCGAAGTTCTCCGCGGCGCAACAGCCTGGGCAACCTGAACTGCGATACTGGCCGCTCCAGTTGAAACAGCTCGAGGAGGGGTGATGGCCACCGAGCAGCAGATCAGAGACGCAGCCGCAGACGGGAGCGCCAGCACCGGTTCCGAGTCGCTCACCGTCACCGACAACCGCACCGGCAAGACGTACGAGCTGCCGATCAGCGACGGCACCGTGCGGGCGATGGACCTTCGCCAGATCAAGGTCGACGAGGACGAATTCGGGACGATGGCCTACGACCCGGCCTTCACCAACACGGCTGCCTGCCGCTCCTCGATCACCTACATCGACGGCGACGCCGGCATCCTCGAACACCGCGGCTACTCGATCGAGCAGCTCTGCGAGAAGTCGACCTTCCTCGAGGTCGCCTACCTGCTGATCTTCGGCGAGCTCCCCACCGGGCCGCAGCTCGACCGCTGGGTCTTCGACATCACCCACCACACCTTCGTCCACGAGGACCTCAAGCAGTTCTTCGAGGGCTTCCGCTACGACGCCCACCCGATGGGGATGTTGCTCGCCGGCGTCGGCGCGCTTTCGACCTTCTACCCGGACGCAAAGCAGATCGACGACCCCGAAGAGCGCTACATGGCGGCGGTACGTCTGATCGCCAAGGTGCCGACCCTGGCCGCCTTCTCTTACCGGCACAACATGGGGCTGCCCTACGTCTACCCCGACAACGACCTCAACTTCGCCGAGAACTTCCTCTCGATGATGTTCAAGAAGACCGAAATGAAGCACGTGCCGAAGGAAAGCCTCTCGAAAGCGCTCGACGTCCTCTTCATCCTCCACGCCGACCACGAACAGAACTGCTCGACCAGCGCCGTGCGCGGCGTCGGCTCATCCGCCGTCGACCCCTACTCGGCCGTGGCGGCCGGGGTGGCGGCGCTCTACGGACCACTGCACGGTGGCGCCAACGAGGCGGTGCTGCGCATGCTGCGCGAGATCGACTCGGTCGAGAACATCCCCGCCTTCCTCGAGAAGGTGAAGGCGCGCGAAGCGAAGCTGATGGGCTTCGGCCACCGCGTCTACAAGAACTACGACCCGCGGGCGCGAATCATCCAGCAGCACATGGAGGAGATCTTCGAGGCGACCGAGTACAACCCGCTGATCGAGATCGCCCGCGAGCTGGAGAAGCGCGCGCTCGACGACGAGTACTTCACCTCGCGCAAGCTCTACCCCAACGTCGACTTCTACTCCGGGATCATCTACGAGGCGCTGGGTGTCCCGAATGAGATGTTCACGGTGATCTTCGCCATCCCTCGCACGGCCGGCTGGGTCGCGCAGTGGATGGAGATGAACGACGACCCCGAGCAGAAAATCGCCCGGCCGCGCCAGATCTACACCGGTGAGCGCGAGCGCGAGTACGTCCAGCTCGCCAACCGCAAGGGCCCGGAAAAGATCGTCGGGCCGCCGGCGCGGCGCCCGAAGCGGCCGCGGCGCGGGGCTTAGCGGTTCGACTCGGCGGAAGGGCCGTCGGGGGTGGCTCCCGGGGGCTGGGTTTTTCGCCTGGCGCGCTGCCGCTCTCGCTGAGTGGTCTGTGCGAAAAACATGACGCCGCCCCCGGTAGCCACCCCCGACGGCCCTTCCAAGATTCCGTACGCTGCGGCCCGTGTCTCGTTGGAAGCTGACGGTTCGCCATGGGTCGGATGTCTCGCACCAGAGCTTTGAAGAGCTTGGGGAGGCCGTTGCCGCGATGCGAGAACGGGCGCTGGAGATCCGATCCGAGGGACCGGTACAGACCGTGTCAGCGCTGCGGGACTTTGGGCCGGAGGATCAGGTTCATGCGCGGTTGCAGTTGAGCGGCAAGGGCTGGATTCGGAAGCCGGTTGCCGGGATCGACGTGCGTGGGGACGGGACGTTCATGCCGTACCGGGGCGGCGTGCGGCGCGAAGAGTTGGATCCGACCCATCATGAGACGCCCTTCGACCTGGTGCGAGAGACTCTGGAACAAGCAACGCCCTAACGATTGGCGACTTTCCCGCCTGATGCAGGGGGGTAAGTCGCCACACCCCCATGACCGAGACCGAGATCCCAAAGGGCAGCTACGCAGCCGGGCGGCGAATGAAGCTGCCAGCCGGGGCGGAAGCGCCCTACACCGTCTTCATCAACGGAGTGGAGCAGCGCGAGGGGGCCGACTATGAGCTGCGCGCCGGGGAGATCGTCTTCACCCGCCAGATCGTCAAGGAGAAAGTCGGCGCCGGCCGCTGGCTGGCGATGTACCTGGGGCTCTTCGGCACCTACCGCAAGGACGAGACGATCGACCTGCAGTTCCACCGCGGAGGCAAGACCGAGCTGATCTCCGACCTCGCGGTCGAGCCCGACTGACCCCGCGTATCCTGGCCCGATGGAGATCGGCTTTCTCATGCTCGCCGACCACAGCGAGGCGGTAAACGGCAAGCTCTACATGGTCGGCGGCGGCTGGAACGTGCTGCGCCTGCCCGAGCTGCCCCACGAATGGGGCTTCCACATCGCCCTCGGCCTCGACGTCGCCTGGAGCGAGACCAACCAGCCCCACAACCTCCAGGTCGACATCCACGACCCCGACGGCATCGAGCTGGGCGAGGGCCTCCAGGCCGACTTCGAGACGGGCCGGCCGCCGGGAATGCCCGCCGGCCAGGACCAGCGCCTGGTGATGTCGATCGGCACCACCGCCACCTTCTCCACCCCCGGCCCCCACGCCGCCGTGGTCCAGATCAACGGCGAGGAGATCGGCCGGGCGCGCTTCTACCTCGCCGAGGCCTCAGCGGAGCCACCCGTCACCAACATGTGACGTGGGCAGCATCGTCGCCTACTAATTGAAGACGTAGAGCAGCAGGAAGGCGACGACGGCGAAGCTGGCGGCACCGGCGATCAGAGGCTTGTCGTCGGCGACGATTGCCGCGGTGGAGCGGTCGTCGGCGCGGTCGTAGATCAGGTAGAGGTAGCGAAAGACGCAGTAGAGGACAGAGGGGATCGTCCACATCATCTCGTTGCCGATCAGCGGCGAGTTGACGGCGTAGATCGAGTAGCTGATCACGGTGCCGGTGGTGACCATCGCGACCATCTGGTCGAGGAAGGGGAGCGAATAGTGCTCGAGCACCGGCCGGCTGCTGGTGCCCTCGTGGAGCTCGGAGACCGCCTCCTGGCGGCGCTTGGTGACGCCGAGGAAGAGGGCGAACATGCCGGTGCAGAGCAGCAGCCATTCGGAGGCGTGGGCGTCGACCGCGCTGGCGCCGGCGGCGACGCGGAGGATGAAGAGACCGGCCAGGGTCATCACGTCGACGATCACTATCTGCTTCAGCCCGAGGCTGTAGGCCATCTGGGCGATGCCGTAGCCGACCACCATCAGACCGACTTCCCAGTTGACAGTGGCGAAGGCGATCGCGATCGCGAGGGCAGCGAGCAGGGGGGCGATCAGCTTCGCCGTGCTTTCCGGCAGCTCGCGCGCCGCCAGCGGCCGGAAGCGCTTCTTCGGGTGCTTGCGGTCGAGCTCGACGTCGATCAGGTCGTTGACGTAGTAGCCGGCGCTGGAGATGAAGCAGAAGGCGACGAAGGTGAGCACCGCCTCCATGACCGCGTGCGACTGGTCGAACTTGCCGGAGAAGAGCAGCCCGGCGAAGACGAAGACGTTCTTGATCCACTCCTGCGGCCGGCCGGTCTTGATCGCCGCCCGCAGCGGCGAGCGGCGCGGCACGACGGGCTCGTCCATCGAGGGAGCGTCGGCGGCAGGGACCGGGACCGTCGGCTGTTCGGAGGTGATGGTTTCCATCCTGGGGGGCCGGAAGGACAGGCGCGGGCCTCCCGACCAAAGGAGATTCAGTCGCGAAAGGGTACCGCTGAGGGCCGTCAACCCCGCTTTCGACGGCGCATCCGACATTGACCACACCAGAGGGGGGTCAATGTCGGATGCGCGGGTTAGGGGTCGATCAATACGCCGGGATTGAGCATGCCCGCCGGATCGAGCTCGGCCTTGGCGGCGCGCAAAGCGGCGGCGAAGGGCGGGGGGCGCTGCCGGTCATACCAGGGTCGGTGGTCGCGGCCGACGGCGTGATGGTGCGTGATCGTGCCGCCGCCTTCGATCACGGCCTCCCCTGCCGCTGCCTTGATCTCATCCCACTGCTCGACCTCGCCGCCGCGGATCGCCGGTGCGAGCACGGTGAAGTAGGGCGCCGGGCCATCGGGGTAGACGTGCGTGAAGCGGCAGCTGACCCTGGGAGCGCCGTCGCCGCTTGCCGCCGCGCGGCAGACCTCGGCGACCTTGGTCCGCACCGCCTCCATCGTCTCGGCGTGGAACTCCTCGAAGCGGTCCCAGGTGACCGCCGTCTCGAAGGTCTCGCTCAGCACCCCGCAGGCGACGAAGGTGTCGCGTAGGTAGGGCGCCAGCAAGAAGGCGCCGCGCCAAACATCAGCCGCCGACTGCTCTGCTCCCGCTCCCACCGGAGGAGACAGAGATGGACCGGCGGTCGCTCCCGCGTCCGCGGCCCGCACCTTGGTCGTATGGCGCTGTTCCGCGACGCCGCCGTGGGACTGGGCGATGTCGAGGGCGAGGCGCATCGGCTCGTCGACGGGAAGGTGCGGAGACTCGAAGCCGAGCACCAGCAGGTGCCTCTCGCCCGAGCCGGTGCCCGTCGTGCCGGCCTCGAGCGCGTCGAGCAGGCGGCAGTTCGAGGGATTGAGGCCAGACTGGGAGATCTCCCGCACCGCGCGTACCGCGGCGAGGAAATCGTCGAACTCGACCCCGCAGGAGGTCTTGAACTCGGGTCGGGGGCGAACCCGAACCCATGACTCGGCGATGACCCCGAGAATGCCCTCGGAACCAACCAGCGCCCGATCGGGTGAGGGACCCGCCCCAGAGCCAGGCAGCCGCCTGCTCTCCCACGTCCCCCGCGGCGTGATCGCCCGCACCGACTCGACCAGGTCGTCGATGTGCGTGTAGAGCGTCGCGAAATGCCCGCCCGCCCGGGTCGCAACCCAGCCGCCCAGCGTCGAGTACTCGAAGGACTGCGGGAAGTGGCGCAGCGTCAGCCCGTGCTCGCGCAGCTGGTCCTCGAGTCCCGGCCCAGTCGCCCCCGCCTGGATCCGCGCCGCCAAAGACTCCGCATCGACCTCCAACACCCGATCCAACCGCTTCAGGTCAAGCGAGACCACCGGCCGGTCGCCATGCCGCGCCTCCACCCCACCAACCACGCTCGTACCCCCACCGAAGGGAACAACCGCCGCCCCCTCGGCCTCACACCACTCCAGCACCACCTCGATCTCAGACTCGTCCTTCGGAAACGCCACAAGATCAGGCGGATTCTCAAATTCCCCGCGAAACCCCCGCACCACATCCCGGTAAGCCTTCCCTAGAGCGTGAGCGGTCCGCTCGTAATGGTCGTCACTGAACAGATCCCCAAACGCCTCCGGAACCTTCAGCCGCGCCCCGCGCAACTCAACCTCATCGAGCGGCACCGCCTCCTCAGGCTCCCCCCCGAACCCAAGCCGCTCCCTAATCCCCGCCGCGGCCTCCCGAAGCTCAACCTTGGAGGGCACCTGATCCTCGTACCCCCACCCCCAATGCTTGAGCCTCCGTTCACCCATAGAAAGCGCTCCGTGGAGGCGGACGGTGCCCCTCCCCAGGAGGCTCAGCGACCACCTTTGAAGCGCCTCGACGATTCAGCTGCGCGACGGCCTCGTGGGGAGGGGCACCGTCCGCCTACCAATGCACACCTTTCATCAGGTGAGCGAAAGCAACAGCCTCGGTAGAGGGCGCCTTATCCGGCGCCTCCTCCCCCTTGCCCTTGGCAGCCTGCGACTCAGGGAAGAGTCGATAAGCCTGGTTGAGAATCCGGTCTGACGCCTTCGGCGCCACCGCATAGAGCAACTCGCCAAACGTCCCCAGCCGCGTCGCCACCTTCTTCGGCTGGTTGATCATCGCGCCGGCGATCATCTCCGCAGCCTCCTCGGGGGAGATCGCCGGGAAGACGTCGTACATCCGCGTCGGCGCGATCATCGGCGTGCGCACCAGCGGCATGTGGATCGTCGTCAGGTGGACGCCATCGTCGACCACCTCGGAGGCGATCACGCGGCTGAACGCATCCAGCGCCGCCTTTGACGCCACATAGGCCGAGAAGCGAGGCGGGTTGGTCTGCGTCCCGATCGAGCTGATGTTGATGATGTGGCCCGACTTGCGCGCCCGCATCGAGGGCAGCAGGGCGAGGATCAGGCGCACGGCGCCGAGGTAGTTGAGCTGGATCGTGCGCTCGTAGTCGTGGAAGCGTTCGTAGGCGAGCCCGACCGAGCGGCGGATCGAGCGGCCGGCGTTGTTGACGAGGATGTCGACCTGCCCGTGGTAGGTGAGCACCTCCTCGGCCATCCGCTCGACGTCCTCCATGTCGGCGAGGTCGCAGCGGTGGATGTGGGCGATACCGCCGGCCGCCTCGATCTCCTGCTTCGTCTCCTCGAGCTTGTCGATCGAGCGCGCCACCAGCAGCACGGTCGCGCCGGCGTCGGCGACCTTGACGGCCGTCGCCTTGCCGATCCCCGAGGAAGCGCCGGTTATCAGCACCACCTTGCCGCGCACCGCCGCGCTCAGGGTGCGGTCCTTGAAGAGGTCGGGATCGAGAGTGCGCTCCCAGTAGTCCCAGACGCGGTCGGCGTAGGACTCCAGCGGCGGCACCGAGATGCCCGAGCCGGCCAGCACCCGCTGCGTGTTGCTCGAGTCGAAGCTCGTCGGATAGTTGACGTAGCTGAGCAGGCCAGCCGGGATGCCGAGCTGGCTCAGCCCCGCTTTCATCGCCCGCTTCGCCGGCGGGAAGAAGCGCAGCCCGGCGCGGGCCAGTGAGGTGACCGGATCGGTCACGCTGGAGTCGAGCCTCAATGCCGCCTGCGGCGCATCGGCGGCGCGGGCGAAGAGGTTGATCACCTCGCCGGCGCTCTTCGGCGCCGGGTCGGTGAGGCTGAAGGCCTGCCCGTCGAGATCGGGCTGGTGGGCGATGTAGTCGATCGCGTCGGCGACGAAGTCGACCGGCACGATGTTGAGCTCGCCACCTTCGATCCCCAGTGTCGGCAACCACGAGGGCAGCACCCCGCGCGCCCGCTGCAACAGCTTGAAGAAGTAGTAGGGACCGTCGACCTTGTCGATCTCCCCCGTGCGCGAGTCGCCGACGACGATCCCCGGCCGGTAGACCCGCCAGGGCCGGCTGCACTCCTCGCGCACGACCCGCTCGGACTCGTGCTTGGTGCGGAAGTAGGGATGGACGTCGAGCTTTTCGGCCTCCCCGAACATGTCCTCGCGCCATTCGCCTCGGTAGAGGCCGGCGGCGGCGATCGAGCTGACCTGGTGGAAGCAGCCAGCCTCGATCGCACCGGCAAGTTCGACCGCGTGGCGGGTGCCCTCGACGTTGGCGATCTCCTGCGCTTCCGCGCCAGCGGTCATGTCGTAGATGGCGGCGAGGTGGAAGAAGTGGTCGACGTCGCCGCGCAGCGTCAGCAGGTCCTCCTCGGAGACGCCGAGACCGGGCAGGGAAAGGTCGCCGGCGATCGGCACGACCCGTGCCCCATCCGGCCCGAAGGACGTGCGCAGCTCCTCGAGGCGGCCCCTGGATCCGGCTCGAATCAGGGCATAGACGGTGCCTTCGCGCTGCAAGAGTCGCTGCACGAGGTTGCGGCCGATGAATCCGGTGGCTCCGGTGACGAAGTAGTTCACCGCTGTTTCATACACTCATTGCACGGATGGCGCAAACGGCGACCGTGCAGATTCAGATGCCCGAGATGGGCGAGTCGGTCACCGAGGGGATCGTGCTCGAGTGGCACGTCTCCGAGGGCGATTTCGTCAACGAGGGGGATACCGTCGTCGAGGTGTCGACTGACAAGGTCGATGCCGAGGTGCCGGCGCCGGCGGATGGCGTCATTACGAAACTGCTCGTGTCGGTCGACGATGAGGTTCCCGTGGGAGCCCCGTTGGCTGAGATGGAACCTGGCGAGGGTTCGAACGGCTCGGCTGCGGGTCCTGTCGCCGATGATGGGGGGGCGCTGCGGGCGGGGTCGTCCTCGACCCCCCCATCATCGGCGCCACCCGCAGGTGAGGCGTCCGAGTCCGAGGGCTCCAACGGGGGCGATGGAGTCCGGGCGACACCGGTTGCCCGGCGAGTAGCTGAGGCTAATGGCGTCGACCTTGGCTCGGTAGCTGGGTCGGGACCGGGCGCGAAGGTGACCAAGGAGGATGTGCTGGCCGCTGAAAACGGGGCCGGGACCGTTGCTGGTGGAGAAGAGAAGCCGCTGAGGGGGCCTGCCGCGATGCTGGCTCAGGCGATGGATGAGAGCAAGGAAGTGCCTACGGCGACTTCTTTTCGGACGATTGCGGTGGACACGCTCGATGCGAAGCGGAAGGCTCTCAATGGGCTGCTGAAGGAGCGGGGGATGAAGGTTTCCTTCACTCATCTGGTGGCTTGGGCGATCGTGCAGGCGGCCAAGGAGCATCCCGTGATGACTCGGGTGTTCGCGCGCAGAAACGGAAAGCCGGTTGCGATCGAGAACGGGCCCGTCAACCTCGGAATCGCGGTCGACGTCGAACGCAAGGACGGGTCGCACAGCCTGATGGTGCCGGCGATCAAGGGGTCCGAGGGGCTCGACTTCGCTCGCTTCCACAGCCGCTACGAGGAGCTGATCACCAAGACGCGGGAGAGCAAGCTCACCGCGGACGATTTCCAGGGCACCAACATCTCGCTGACCAACCCCGGCGGGATCGGCACCGTGGCCTCGGTGCCGCGGCTGATGAGCGGCCAGAGCGCGATCATCGCCACCGGCGCGATCACCTACCCGCCCGAGTGGGCCCACGCCACGCCGGAGCGGCTGCGCCAGCTCGGCGTCTCGAAGACGATGACGCTGACCTCGACCTACGACCACCGCGTCATCCAGGGAGCGGAGTCGGGCGCCTTCCTGCGCAGCATCGAGCAGCGGCTGCAGGGAGAACACGGCTTCTATGAGGGCGTTGCCGCCGACCTCGGCGTCGACTCCGCCCCGATCGCCGCCGCCCATCCCGCCTCCGCCTCGGCGCCGCCGCTCGGCGCTCCCAGCGCCGGAACCGGCGAGATGGCAGTCACCACGACTCAACCCGACGAAGAGCTGCTGCAGGCGGTGCAGGCCGCCACCTCGCTGCTCAAGGGCTACCGCACCCACGGCCACCTCTCCGCTCGCCTCGACCCGCTCGGCCGCGAGCCCAAGGGCGACCCGGCGATCCAGCCGGAGACCCTCAACCTGACGCCGGAGCTGATGTCGCGCGTGCCCGCCTCGATCCTCCGCATCGGCGTGCCCGGCGAGACGCTGCTGGAGGCGCTGCCGCGCATGCGCGAGGCCTACTGCGGCACGATCGCCTATCAGTTCGAGCACCTCTCCTCGCACCAGCAGCGCACCTGGCTGCGCGAGATGGTCGAGACCGGCGCCCACCGCGCACCGCTCGCCGGTGAGGAGAAACAGCGCCTGCTGATGCGGCTGATCGACGTCTTCCAGTTTGAGCGCTTCATCGAGAAGGCCTACCTGGGCCAGAAGATCTTCACGATCGAGGGGCTCGACGTGGTCGTGCCGATGCTCGACGAGCTTGTCACGCTCGCCGGCCGCAGCGGCGCCGAGGAGGTCGTCTTCGGCATGGCCCACCGCGGCCGCCTCGCCGTCCTCGCCCACAACCTCGGCCGCTCGGTCGAGTCGATCCTGGCCGAGTTCGAGGGCTCCAAGCAGATCGACCAGGTCAAGGCCGTGGCGGGGATCCCGCACGGCGGCACCGGTGACGTCAAGTACCACTACGGCCACCAGGGGGTCTACGAGACGCACGAGGGCGAGAAGATCGCCGTCCGCCTCTACCCCAACCCGAGCCACCTGGAGTTCGTCAACCCAGTGGTCGAGGGCGCCACCCGCTTCATCCAGTCCAACTTCGAGGGCGCCAAGATCGAGCACAAGCCGAAGTGCGCGGTGCCGGTGCTGCTGCACGGCGACGCTGCCTTCCCCGGCCAGGGGGTCGTCGCCGAGACGCTCAACCTGCAGGCGCTGAGGGGCTACACGACCGGCGGCACGGTCCACGTCATCCAGAACAACCAGGTCGGATTCACCACCGACCCCCAGGACGCCCGCTCCACGCCCTACGCGGCTGACATGGCGAAGGGCTTCAACGTGCCGATCGTCCACGTCAACGCCGACGACGTCGAAGCCTGCTCGGCGGCGGTGCGGCTGGCGATGGCCTACCGCGAGCGCTGGCAGCGCGACATCGTCATCGACGTGATCGGCTACCGCCGCTACGGCCACAACGAGACCGACGAGCCCGCCTACACGCAGCCGCAGATCGCCGCCAAGATCAAGGCCCATCCGCCCGTGTCCGAGATCTACGCCGAGCAGTTGGTCGAGGAGGGGGTGCTGGCCCGCGAGCAGATCGACGCCGTCGCCAAGCAGCGCCACGACGAGATGTCGGCGGCGCTGAAGGATCTGCGCCACAAGATGGAGCTGGGCGAATACGAGGACCCGACCGTGACCACCAGCACGACCGGCGAGCTCGATCGCAGCGCCAGCCCGCCGGTCGAGACCGCTGTGCCCGCCGGAAAGCTGCGCGAGCTGAACCAGGCGCTGATCGAGGTGCCGGAGAGCTTCACGATCCACCGCAAGCTGCGCAAACCGCTCGCCAAGCGGCTCGAGACGCTGGAGAAGGGCGGCATCGAATTCGGGCATGCCGAGGCCCTCGCCTTCGCCTCGCTGCTGACCGAGGGCGTCCACATCCGCCTCACCGGCCAGGACACCGAGCGCGGCACCTTCTCCCATCGCCACCTCGTCCTCCACGACGAGAACACTGGCCTCGAATACTGCCCGATGCAGAACCTGAGCGAGGCCGGCGCCCCCTTCGAGCTCTACAACAGCCCGCTCTCGGAGATCGCCTGCCTCGGCTTCGAGTACGGCTACTCGGCGGCGATGCCCAACGCGCTGGTCCTCTGGGAGGCCCAGTACGGCGACTTCGCCAATGCCGGACAGGTGATCATCGACAGCTTCATCGTCTCGGGCGAGGCAAAGTGGGGCCAGACCAGCCGCCTCACCCTGCTCCTGCCGCACGGCTATGAGGGCTCCGGCCCCGAGCACTCCAGCGCCCGCATCGAGCGCTTCCTCGCCCTCGGCGCCGAGGGCAACATCCGCATCGCCTACCCCACCACCGCGGCCCAGTACTTCCACCTGCTGCGCCGCCAGGCGCTGATCCGCAAGCCGCGGCCGCTGATCGTCTTCACCCCCAAGGGCCTGCTCCGCCTCGACCGCGCAACCGCCACTCCGGAGGAACTCACCAACGGTCACTTCCGCTTCATCCTCGACGACCCCAAGGCCGCGGAGCGGCGCGAGAAGGTCGAGCGCCTCGTCCTCTGCACCGGCAAGGTCTACTTCGATCTCGACGGCAGCGAGCGCCGTGAGAAAGCCGAGAACGTCGCCATCGCCCGGGTCGAGCTGCTCTACCCCTTCGCCCAAGACCAGCTCGAGAAAATCATCGCCAGCTATCCGAACCTGAAAGAGATCATCTGGGTCCAGGAGGAGCCGCGCAACATGGGCTGCTGGAAGGTGATGTCCCGCCGCATGCCCGAGATCGTCCCCGAGGGAGTAGAGCTCGGCTACATCGGCCGCCCGACGCGAGCCAGCACGGGCGAGGGCTACTCCGGGGCACACGCCCGCGAGCAAGAACGCATCGTCCTCACGGCTCTAACTCCCGGTGCTTAGGCCTCCCAGTGCGCTTTATGCCGTCCATGGCCACATAAGGGGCACCGGAACGGTGAAGTCACCACTGCGCAAGCCGGTGCCGGGGCCACTCTTTCGGAAGGTGAAGGTTCTGTCATGGATCGAGCTGGCGATCTTTGCGGGGTTGATCTTCTTCTGGCTGGCGCCGGGGTTCGATACCGAGACGATGCTCTTTGGCTGGGCTCACGGGCTTGGCTTTATCGCTCTATGCATCGTCATTTGGATCGCCTGCGGAAAGCGCCAAGCTCCCTACACACTGCTGGCTGCAACCCTCACTCCGGTCGGCCCAGTGGGCAGTGTGATCGGGATCGAGCTGATCGAACGGCGGGGCTGGGGCGTTGCGGATTCACCGCAAAGAGTTGCGGAATCGCCGTAGATCCGCTCAGGAAGCCTTGACCTGAGAGGGTCGAGGAGGTATAGCTAGTGGCTGACTGTTCCTCTGAGCAGTCCCGTTTAGGGGAACGGCCGCGTCGGCATCCCTCCCTGGCTACCGACGCGCAGGTGCAGTGTGGGTCGCGCGGACCCCCCTGCCTCCCGCGGCCCCGCTGCGCCGCCTGCCTGTCCTTACCTCAGGTTTCGCAGAACGGTTTGGAGGATCCCGCCGTTCTGGAAGTAGCCGACCTCGTTCGGCGTGTCGAGGCGGACGGTCGCCTCGAACTCGACCGGATCGGCTCCCTCGCGGAGCGCCGTCACGCCAACGGTCTTCGCCTCGCCGTTTTCGAGATCGCCGACGTCGAAGGTCTCCTCGCCGCTGAGGCCGAGCGACTCGACGTTCTCCCCGGCGGGGAACTGCAGCGGCAACACCCCCATCCCGATCAGGTTGGAGCGGTGGATGCGCTCGAAGCTCTCGGCGATCACGGCACGCACGCCGAGCAGCTTCGTCCCCTTGGCGGCCCAGTCGCGGGAGGAGCCCGATCCGTACTCCTTGCCCGCCAGCACGACCAGCGGCACGCCTTCGGATGCGTAGGCCATCGCCGCCTCGTAGATCGTCGTTTCCTCGCCGTCGGGGAAGCGTCGAGTGAAGCCACCCGTCCGCTCCGCCAGCAGGTTGCGCAGGCGGATGTTGGCGAAGGTGCCACGGATCATCACCTCGTGGTTGCCGCGCCGCGATCCGTAGGAGTTGAAGTCGCGCGGCTCCACCCCCTGTTCGATCAACCAGGCGCCGGCAGGGCTGTCCTTCTTGATCGCGCCCGCCGGGGAGATGTGGTCGGTCGTGATCGAGTCGCCGAGCAGCGCCAGCACCCGCGCACCCCCGATCGGCTCGACGCCGGGCGCCTCGGCCGGCATCCCCTCGAAGAAGGAGGGCCGGCGCACGTAGGTGGAGTCCGGCCAGGTGTAGCGGTCGCCCTCCGGGACCTCGACCGCCCGCCAGGTCTCATCGCCCTCGAGCACCTTGCCGTAGTTGCGGGTGAACATCTCCGAGGCAATCGAGCGGCCGACCAGGTCCTTCACCTCGGCGGCATCGGGCCAGACGTCGCGCAGGTAGACCGGCTCGCCGTCGCTGCCCTCTCCCAGCGGCTCCGTGGTCAGGTCAAGGTCCATACGGCCGGCCAGCGCGTAGGCGACAACCAGCGGTGGGCTGGCCAGGTAGTTCGCCTTGACGTCCTGGTTGATGCGTCCCTCGAAATTGCGGTTGCCCGAGAGCACCGCGCAGACAGCGAGGTCTTTCTCCTCCACCGCCGCCGAGATCTCCTCCGGCAGCGGCCCCGAGTTGCCGATGCAAGTGGTGCAGCCGTAGCCGACCAGGTTGAACTGCAGCTCGTTCAGGTATTTGGTCAGGTCCGCCTTGTCGAGGTAGTCAGTTACCACGGTGGACCCCGGCGCCAGCGAGGTCTTCACCCAGGGCTTGCGCGTCAGCCCTCGTTCCACGGCGTTGCGGGCGAGCAGGCCGGCGCCGACCATCACGCTCGGGTTGGAGGTGTTGGTGCAGCTCGTGATCGCGGCGATCACGACCCGGCCGTGGTCGAGCTCGACCGTGGTCCCGTCCTCCAGGGTGACATCGATCGCGTCGCCGCTGCCGGGAGACATCGTCGCCGCGGGGCCGCCGACGGCGGGCCGGGGCTTGCCGCGCGCGTCGTCGTGCTCCTCGGCCGGCGGATCCGAGGCCGGAAAGGACTCCTCAATCGCGTGGTCGCGCCCGTTGCCCATCTGCTCGGCCGCGTCGGAGTCGAACTCGACCATCGCCTCGAGGAAAGCCCGCTTGGCCTGCGCCAGCGGCACGCGGTCCTGCGGTCGCTTCGGGCCGGCGATGCTGGGCACGACCTCGCCGAGGTCAAGCTCGAGTAGGTCCGAGAACATCGGGTCCGGCGTGTCCTGCGCGTGGAACATGCCCTGCTCGCGGGCATAGGCGTCGACCAGCTCGATCGTCTCGGTCGGGCGGCCGGTCAGGTCGAGGTAGCGCAGGGTCTCGGCGTCGATAGGGAAGATCGCGCAGGTCGAGCCGAACTCCGGCGACATGTTGCCGATCGTCGCCCGGTCGGCGAGGCCTAGGGTCGACAGCCCCGGCCCGAAGAACTCGACGAACTTGGAGACGACGCCGCGCTCGCGCAGCATCTCGGTCACGGTCAGCACCAGGTCGGTGGCGGTGGCGCCCTCCGGCAGCTCGCCACTGAGCTTGAAACCGACTACCGGTGGCAGCAGCATCGAGATCGGCTGGCCCAGCATCGCGGCCTCGGCCTCGATCCCGCCCACGCCCCAGCCGAGCACGCCGAGGCCGTTGACCATCGTCGTGTGCGAGTCGGTGCCGACCAGCGTGTCGGGATAGGCCTGCAGGACGCCGTCGCGCTCGCGGCTGTAGACGACCTGGGCGATGTGCTCGAGGTTGACCTGATGGCAGATGCCGGTGGCAGGCGGCACGACGCTGAAGTTGTCGAAGGCCTCGCGGCCCCACTTGAGGAAGGAGTAGCGCTCGCGGTTGCGTTCGAACTCGCGCTCGGCGTTGACGGCGAAGGCGCGGGCGTTGCCGAAGGCGTCGACCTGGACCGAGTGGTCGATCACCAGGTCGACGTCGACGAGCGGATTGATCGCCTCGGGGTCGCCACCGATCTCCGCCATCGCGTCGCGCATCGCCGCCAGGTCGACCACCGCCGGCACGCCGGTGAAGTCCTGCATCAGCACGCGGGCAGGCTGGAAGGGGATCTCGACGCTGGGCTCGGCGGTCGCTTCCCATCCCGCGATCGCCTCGACCGCGGCTGGCGTGACCGAGACGCCGTCCTCGAGCCGCAGCACGTTCTCCAGCAGCACCTTGATCGAGTAGGGAAGGCGGGCAACGTCGAAGCGCTCGGCCAGCACATCAAGCCGGAAGACCTCGTAAGCGCGCCCACTGACCTCGAGGGTCGAGCGGGCGCCAAAGGAGTCGTTGCTGCTCACACCCCAATCCTAGGGAGCGAGTCGTATCCACCGCATCCGACATTCACCCCACTCCGCTGTGGTCAATGTCGGATGCGGCGAAGAAGGCGAGTGCCAGCGCGTCGGCGACCGCTTCGTCACCCTCGGATGCGGCGAGGGTCAGGACCAACTCGCCATCGCACTCGCCGATGCCGAGATCGAGGAACGAGCAGCACCTGGCCTCGGCGGCGACGATCTCCTCCAGCCGGTGGCGTATTCCAGCGTCGCGACGAAAGCGCAGGTGTGAACTCCATCGTTTGCCTCGTGGCCGATCAGGCTGCGGGGCCGAGCGCTGCGACCTCGTCAAGTCGTCGGCTCAAGTCGTTTGCGCCAAGCGTGCAGGCGATTGGCTTGGGATCGATCATGTCTACTGCCTCCTCGAAGGTCGACTGGCAACGCTCCCCCAGCCTACGAGGAGCTCCAGGCGCTCGCTGCCCGAAGTGGATGCGCTGATCGAGCGAGCACGGGCGATGCGCGGCTGGCTCGTTGTTGCGAGCACCTGCGGGTGCGAGTCTCTGGAGGCCTGCGGGCTCTTTGTCGATGGAGCCGGAAGCCCGCGCGGCGTGAGCTAGCGCTTGTCGAGCTGGCCTTCGGCCACGCTGGCAGCGGCCTTCTGACCCGCGTCGCCGCTGGCGACCTTGACCGAGATGCCCGGGCTGGCCAGGGCAAAGTGTGCGAGCGCCCGCTGGCGCACTGGGGCCACAGCGATCTCGACCTTGTTGCGCTCAATCGCCTTCAAGACTGCGTCCGCGACCTGCTGGGGGGAACCGGTGCCGAGGCCGGGGATCGGTTTGGCGCCGGAGTCTGCGTACATGCCCGCTTCGCGGATCGTTCCCGGGGAGACAATCGAGACACCGATCCCGTGGGGATCGAGGTCCGTCCGCAGGCCGAGGGCGAAGCCGCGCAGGCCGAACTTGGTGGCGTTGTAGATCGAAGAGAGCGGCGTCGCCGACTTGCCCGAGAGCGAGGCGATGAAGACCATGTGGCCCGATCCTTTCGCGAGCATCTCCGGCTCCAGCGCTCGGGCGAGAAAGATCGGCGCCTCCAGGTTGACCCGCAGGGTCCGGGCCAGCTGCTCCTGGCTCATCTCCGGCAGACGCCCTGTTCCCGGGAGCCCGGCGTTGGCGACGAGGATGTCGACCGCCCCGGCCTCGGCGGCCAGTTTCTCCGCCGCACCCAGCTCGGAGAGGTCCGAAGGAACCGTGCGGTGCCCGTCGCCTGGCAACCCGGCGGCGAGCTCGTCCAGTGCCTCCTGCTTGCGGCCGCTGAGGACCAAACTCGCTCCGCGGGCGGCAAGCGCCTCGGCGGTGGCCCGGCCAAGCCCTCCCGTGGCCCCAGTCAGCAGCACTGTCTTCCCCGCAAGTTCCATCGCAGCGCGCAAGCTAGCAGCGTTTGTGTCGAATGGATTCGAGCAGGCGAATACCCGCAGATTCCGGGAAGGCCAGAAAATGTTTGTGTTTCATGAGCAGACGGCCGGTCGATGCTCTACACTGCCGCCGTTCGAAATAACCGAAACGCCGAGTCCCGTGCGCCTCAAGCGCTACGGGAGCGGGGGAACCACGTTTTCGGGGCTAACTCGCCTGATTCAGGCGGGGGCGCAGGCTCCTTTCGCGCCAGCCCGACAGCTAACCCCGTAGGCCGACGAAGGAGATCGGTTTGCGCAACAACAGGCATAGATTCAAGCTAGGCATAGCCGTAGCAGCTGTGCTGGCGCTTTTGACATTTACCCCGGGCATCGCATCGGCAAACTGCGGTGGCGGTGGTCTTTCGCCCGCCGAAACCGATATCTGCACCCCGACCGCGAAAGCGCGACTCCTGGACAACGGGATGCTGATCCCGCCCAAGTCCGCGCCCGCACGCATCAAGGCCGTGATCACCGCGGCCAACAAAATCCGCACCAAGCCATACATCTGGGGCGGCGGTCACGCTCGCTGGTGGGACGCGGGCTATGACTGCTCCGGCTCCGTCAGCTACGCGCTGCACGGCGGCAAATTCCTCGAAAGCCCACTGCCGTCAGGTCCGATGGAAGACTGGGGCCTTGAAGGCGAAGGCCGCTGGATCACCGTCTACGCCAACGCCGGGCATGCATACGCGGTGGTTGCCGGTATCCGCTGGGACACCTCCGGCGACTCCAGTGGCACCGGTCCCCGTTGGCACGAAGACCTCCGCGACAACGTCGGGTACGTCGCCCGCCACCCCGCCGGCTTCTAGCAGCTAAAAAACGAGCGCGGACCCGGTTGTTCGGTCCAACCGCTCCTCGGGTGGGTGGCACGAGGGGAGGGGTCGAGGACGTACACCTCGCCCGCAGGCCCCTCCCCTCGTGACAGGACCCGCCCGCCGACTACGCCTGTCCGGACAACCGGCCCGGCCGGCTTTGTCCTTGACCTCCTGAACTACTCGGATAACGTCTCGGTGTAGCTGCTACACCCGACATCCGCCTGGCCAACCTCTCCAAGCGCTACGGCGAGGTGGTTGCGGTTGCGGGAATTGACCTCGAGATCGAGCCGGGGGAGTTCTTCACCATGCTCGGTCCGTCGGGCTCGGGCAAGACGACGACCCTGCGCATGATCGCTGGCTTCGAGGATCCCAGCGGCGGCACGATCGAACTGGCCGGCGAGAACGTCAGCGGCGTTCCTCCCTACGACCGCGCCGTCAACACCGTCTTCCAGGACTACGCCCTCTTCCCCCACATGACCGTCGGCGAGAACGTCGCCTACGGGCTGCGCATCGCCGGCGTCGCCAAGGCCGAGCGGGCGAAGCGCCGCGACGAGGCGCTGGAGATGGTCCGCCTCCCGGGTTACGGCGAGCGCCGTCCGGCCGAGCTCTCGGGCGGCCAGCGCCAGCGCGTCGCCCTGGCCCGGGCGATCGTCAACCGGCCCAAGGTCCTCTTGCTCGACGAGCCGCTCGGCGCCCTCGACCTGAAGCTGCGCGAGCAGATGCAGGTCGAGCTGAAGTCGATCCAGGGCGAGGTCGGCATCACCTTCGTCTACGTCACCCATGACCAGGACGAGGCGCTGACGATGAGCGATCGCATCGCCGTCTTCAACGACGGCCGGATCGAGCAGGTGAGCCAGCCCGTGGAGCTCTACGAGCAGCCTGCCACCGAGTTCGTCGCCGGCTTCGTCGGCGTCTCCAACCTGCTCGAGCGCGACGGCACCCGCTTCACGATCCGCCCCGAGAAGATCCAGCTGGTCGATCCCGCAGCGACCCCGAACGGCTTTCGAACCGAGCGCGGTCGTATCGCCGGCGTCGCCTACGCCGGCATGGTGACCCGTTACACCGTCGCCCTCGAGGCGGGCGGAGAGCTTCAGGTGATACGCCAGAACGTGGAAGGCACATCGGTTGATGCTGCCTCCGAGCAGGGAAGGGAGGTAATCGTGGGTTGGCGTCCGGAGCACACGGTCGCCGTCCGTGGCAGTTCGACAACAGAGGAGGAACCACCGTGAGAACACAGCATGCAAACTCCGCGCGAGCGGCATGGTTGATCGTTGGGGGGCTGCTGGCAGTGATGTTCGTGTTTGCCGGCTGTGGCTCCAGCAGCAACGACAGCTCATCCGGCAACGAGCTGCAGAGGCTCGGCAAGGGTGAGGGCGAAGTCAACCTGATCTCTTGGGGCGGCTACGTCGAACCGGCCTGGTCGAAGCCCTTCGAACAGAAGACCGGCTGCAAGGTCAACAACAAGGTCGCCGGCACCTCCGACGAAATGGTCTCGCTGATGCGCACGGGCCAGTACGACGGCGTCTCAGCATCGGGAAATGCGACCGCCAGGCTCGTCGACGGCGGTGACGTCGACCCGGTAAACGTCGATCTCGTCCCCAATTACAAGACGATCTTCGCCGACCTGAAGAACCAGCCCTACAACACCTTCGACGGCACTCCCTATGGCATCCCCCACGGTCGCGGGGCAAACCTGTTGATGTGGAACTCGGAAGTGGTGAAACCTGCCCCTACCTCCTGGAACGTGATGCTCGATCCGAAAAAGGCCGCCAAATACAAGGGCAAGATCAGCGCCTACGACGACCCGATCTATATCGCCGACGCGGCCGTCTACCTCAAGGCCCATCAGCCCGATCTGGGAATCGAAAACCCGTACGAGCTGAACGAAGAACAGTTCGAAGCGGCGGTCAACCTGTTGAAAGAACAGCAACCCAACGTAGGCGAATACTGGTCCGACCTGACCAAGCAGATCGCCGGCTTCGCCAACGGCGACAACGAGGTCGGGACCACCTGGCAGTATCAGTACTTCGCGCTCAAGGAAGAAGGCAAGCCGGTGGCAGCGAGCCCGGCGAGCCAGGGCTTCCTGCCCTCCGAGGGCGCGACGGGCTGGTCGGACACCTGGATGATCAGCAATCAGGCGAAACATCCCAACTGCATGTACATGTGGATGGACTGGATCGTCGAACCGAAAGTCAACGCCGAAGTGGCTGAAGTCTTCGGTGAGGCGCCGGCGCAGAGCCTCGCCTGCGACCAAACCGCGGACGTGGAATTCTGCACCAAGTACCACGCCGACAACCCGGGGTTCTGGAAGCGCGTCTACTACTGGGAAACGCCTGTGGCGGATTGTGGCAACGGGTCGAGCGACTGCAAGGACTACAACGACTGGGTCCAAGCCTGGACCTCGATCAAGGGTTGAGCAGGCGCATCTGATCGATGGCAGCTGAAGCGGTCGCCAGGAGGAGGTCGGCGGGTCACAGGCTCGCCGGCCTTTTCCACGGCCGCCCCCGCCTGCAGATCGGGGCGTTGCTGGCGGGTCCCGTCGGCTGGCTCGTCATCGGTTACCTCGGTTCGCTGGCGGTCCTGCTGATCGCTGCCTTTTGGACCGTCGACCCGCTCAGCGGCGAGCTGGTTCGCGGCCTCAGCTTCGAAAACTTCGAAACGCTGTTCGACGAACCGGTCTACAGCGACATCGTCGGGCGGACGGTTCTGATCGCCGCGCTCGTTACCTTGACCGACGCGGTTCTCGCCTTTCCGATCGCCTTCTACATGGCCAAGGTGGCGAGCCGCCGCGGCAAGGCGATTCTCGTCGTCGCCGTGCTGGTCCCACTCTGGTCGAGCTACCTGGTCAAGGTGCTCTCCTGGCGCACGATGCTCTCCAGCGGCGGCATCATCAACTGGGCGCTGGACCCGTTGGGGCTGAGCGGCCCCGGATTCGGCAACACCGCCGTCTGGTTGGTGATGAGCTACCTCTGGCTGCCCTACATGATCCTGCCGATCTACGCCGGGCTGGAGCGGATCCCCAACTCGCTGATCAGCGCCTCGGAGGACCTCGGCGCCTCGCCCTTCACAACCTTCCGCCGGGTGATCTTGCCCCTCGCTTTCCCCGCTGTCGTCGCCGGCTCGATCTTCACCTTCGCCCTGACGCTCGGCGACTACATCACTCCCAAGCTCGTCTCCAACAACCAGTTCATCGGCAACGTGATCTTCAACAACATCTCCAACAACCTGCCACTGGCTTCGGCGCTGGCGCTGGTCCCGATCGTGGTCATGGTCGGCTACCTGCTGGTCGCTCGCAAGCTTGGGGCCTTCGAGCACATCTAGGCAAGGGCGATGCGACTTTCGAAGAGATCCAACCTAATGCTCCGCATCGCGGTGGGCGTGGGCCTCGCCTTCATCTACATCCCCCTGATCGTGCTGGCGATCTACGCGTTCAACTCGAGCAACATCCTCGAATGGCCGCCACCGGGTCTCACCCTCGACTGGTTCCCGAAGGCGATCGACGAAGAATTCGCCCGCGAAGCGTTCGTCACCTCGCTGAAGGCCGGCGTCGCCGCCACGGCGATCGCCCTCGTGCTCGGCACCTTGGCCTCACTCGCGGTGGCGCGCTACCGCTTCTTCGGTCGCGAGACGATCTCCTTTCTGGTGATCCTGCCGATCGCGCTGCCTGGCATCGTCACCGGCGTCGCCCTCAGCAACACCTTCACTCAGGTGCTCGGCATCGACCTCGGCCTCTTCACGGTGATCGTCGGCCACGCCACCTTCTGCATCGTCGTCGTCTACAACAACGTCGTCGCCCGCCTGCGCCGGGTGTCGACCTCCTTCGAGGAGGCCTCAGCCGACCTCGGCGCTCACACCTGGCAGACCTTCCGCTTCGTCACCCTGCCGAGCCTCAAGACGGCTCTCGGGGCCGGTGCCCTGCTCGCCTTCGGCCTCTCCTTCGACGAGATCATCGTCACCACGTTCACGATCGGGGCCGGCGAAGAAACGCTGCCGATCTGGATCTTCCGCAACCTCTTCCGACCCAACCAGCTGCCGATCGTCAACGCCGTCGCGGTGATCGTCGTCCTGATCTCGATCATCCCCGTCTACCTCGCCCACCGCCTCACCCGCGAGGAGGGCGGCCCGGTGGCGGGACGTGGCGGCCGAATCGAGGGTGGCGGGATCGAGACCGAGGCGACCGCGGTCCCCTGAGGTTGCCTGACCAGCGCATTCCAGCGTCCTCGGTCGCTCACGCGCAGAGCACGTTTCGCTCTCTGCGTCCTCGGCCTGCTTGGTCAGGCAACCTCAGACCTGGGAGCTGCCGTCGCGAGCCAGGCGCTCTGCTTCCTCGATGCCGAGGTAGGGCGCCAGGATCAGCTCGACCAGGTCGGGGAGCAGCTTCTCCAGCTGATCGGTGCGGCCGGCGCTGATCTCACGGACGATCAGCGAGACGATGCCGCCGACGAGGGTTTCCTCCGTGGCCTCAGGCAAGGGACGCTCGCCGCTGTGCTCCGGGCGCCCCGCCTTGAGGATCGCGACGAAGTCCTGCATCGTCGCTCGGTAGCGGGCCGCGATCTCGCCGCCCGCGGCGACCGGCTCGACCATGCAGAGCCGCGCCAGCTCGGGCTCGGCGGCGAGGAAGCGCAGCATCGTCGCCAGCGCCGCACGCACCTGCTGCGGCCACTCGGAGAAGGACTCCGCCGCGGCGCGCATCGAGGCGCGGATGTGGTCGGCGACCATGTCGTAAGCGGCGAGGAAGCAGGCTTCCTTGTCGGCGAAGTGCTCGTAGAAGGTGCGGCGCGAGACCGAGGCGGATTTGGTTATGTGGGCAACGGTGGTCGCGTTGTAGCCGCGCTCGGCGACGGTGTCGACCAGCGCCGTGATGATCCGCTCGCGTTGGTTTTGCTCGATGAACTCGCGCGGCAAACCGTGCCGCCCGGCCGGCAGGCGCGGCGAGGCGCCCACGGGCGCGGAGTCCTTCGCCTTGCCCTTTTGCGCCGCCCCCTTTGCCACGGTCCGACCATACTCGCTAGCGCAGCGTTTGGACCAGCAGCTCGTCCTCGGCGGCGCGGGAGCCGAGGTAGGGCATCACCGCCATGTAGACCAGCTCGGGCAGGAAATCGTCGCCGCGCTCGATGCAGCCGTTCTCGATCTTGCCCAACACGGTGCCGTAGATCGCTCCGGCGACGATTTCGGCGGTGCAGCGGGACACCGACTCGGGCTTCTCGAGCTCCTCACGGCCGCCGTCGAGGACGTCGGCGAGCCGCTGCAGGATCCGATCTCGCCGCGACTGGGCCCCGTTGCCGGCGCCGTTGACCTCGACGACGAGAAAGCGGGCGCGGGCGGGGTCCTCGGCGAAAAATCGCATCGCGGCCCAACCGGCCGCCCAGACGCGGTCGTGCCACGAGGACGGACCGGCGAAGGCGGCTTCGACGCGGTCACAGAACTCGGCCGCGACCTCGTCGTGGAGGCTGAGGAAGCAGTCTTCCTTGCCGGCGAAGCAGCGATCGAAGTGCGAACGCCGCGTCCGCGCCTGCTCGCAGACCATCTCGATGCTGGTCTGCGCGTAGCCGCGGCTGCCGACCAGGGCGACCATCGCGGCGGCGATCCGGGCCCTGGCGGGATCGGCCAGTCCACGGGGCGACCCTCCGTTGCCGCTGTTCACATCGGCCTGGCCCCTCCCCCTGCGCTCGCTCCGTTCAAGCTGCGGCGGCGCGCGCTTGCGCCGCATCCGCCGCGCGACCCGCCTCCACCTCGCCGACATACGGCGTCAGCGTGACCTGCAGCATCTCGGGCAGCAGGCCCTTGATCTCGTCCTCCAGACCGGCGATCAAGCGCTGGTGGACCAGCCAGACCAGGCCGCCCACGATCGCCACCTCGAGCCCGTCGGGCAGCCGGCCCGCTCGCGGGTTGTGGATGCGCCCCTCGCGCAGCTTCGGCGCGATCCGCTCCAGCATCCCCTGGTAGCGCACCAGCGCCTCGCCGCCGGCTGCCTGGGCCTCGACTATGCACAGCCGCGCCCGCGACGGCTCGTTGACGACCATCTCGAGCACGATCTCCAGGCCGGCGGAGATCTGCTCGGCCCAGGGTTGCTCGGCATCGAGCAGCTCGTCGAAGACCTCGGCCGCGGCTTCCATCGTCTCGTCGAAAGCGGCAAGGAAGCACTCCTCCTTGCTGGAAAACTGCTCGTAGAAGGTCGAGAGGGCGACGCGGGCCGTTTTGGCAATCAGCTCGATCGTGGTTTTCTGGTAGCCACGCTCGGCGACCAGCTCCGCGGTCGCCAGCAGCATGCGCTCGCGCTGGTTCTGAGTGACGAAGTCGCGCGGAATCAGGTGTCGCCCCGGGGGCATCTTGGCGAGCCTTTCGGAGAGCGATCGCGAATCCGCCATGCCGCCAAGGTACCAAAACATACATCTGATGTCTACTTCCTTGCTTTACAGAAAACATTGCGTTCTGGTGCTTTCTGGTGCATTGGCTGTTTTTGAAAGCTGCTATACCTAGACAGAAGGTCATTGTTTGCAAAACTGGTAGGACCGATGTCGGAAACCCCTGGCGCGCCCGCCAAACACGAGGAGATCGCCCCGGTAATTCCCTTTCCGGGACTGCGCTCGCGGGCTCCCCGGGAGCGACTGCTGGAGGCGATCCTGCTGGTCAGCGGCGAGCTTGGCTACGAGCAGGTCGCGGTCAAACACGTAATCGAGCGAGCCCGGGCGAGCCGGGCCACCTTCTACAAGCACTTCGAAGACCGGGAGGACTGCTTCGCCCTGGCCTACCGGGATGCCAGCGAGTGGCTCTACCAGCGCTTGATCGGGGCGGCCAGACGCCAACCGACCTGGCGCGAGGGGCTGCGCGCGGGGATGGCCGAGCTGCTCGAGTTCTGCGCCAACCAGCCAGCGATCGCGAAGGCGATCTTCGTCGAGGTCCATGCTGCGGGCGAGCGTGCGCTCGCCCAGCGGCGTGATTTGATGGAGCGCCTCTCCCGCGCACTTGACAGCGCGCGCCGCGAGATTCCCTCTCGCCAAGCTCCACCTCCAGTGACGTCGACCTTCATGGTAGGGGCTATCGACACTCTCGTGTGCGCGAAGCTGATGGACGGGCAGGCCGCCCAAGCCCCCGAGATGCTCCCCGGCCTCCTTTACTTCGTCGTCATGCAGTACTTCGGCGAGGACGCCGCCTGGGAAGAGATGACCGCCGCCTCGGTGGCAACCTGGCACTCCCGGCGCGATGCCGCGTCTCAGCTTCCCTGATCGACAGAGAGAGGGATAGGCGCGCGGGTCCTGTCGTCGGGAGGGGGTGGCCTCGCCGGCCCTACGCGCTGCTCCGGGCGCCGGGACCAAGCAAAGCTCGATTTTCAGCCTTGCCCTCCACAGCCTTCGGGTCCGGCGAGGCCACCCCCTCCCGACACCACCCGCGCGAGAAACGCCCCCGCTTGAACTTCCAAAGCTTCAAGCGGAGCGAGCCAGGTGGCGAGCCCCTACCGCTCGGGAGCAGCGGTCAACCCGTCCGCCTGGGCAATCGAGCTTGTGAGGGTTCAAGCTCCTCGGGGCTTCGGCTAAATCCGTCTGCCGGATGCCCTCCTCCGGGGGTGGTGTCGGGGTGGGGTGATCCGCGCCGGGCGGAGGCTGTGGAGGGCAAGGCTTCGGCCCTAGAAGCGCTGTAGCCCTTCGCCCGGAACAGCGCGAAGCCCAAGCGGGGCGCCCCACCCCGGCGACAGGACCCGCGGCCGAGCGCTTTCGTCCTACAGAGGAATGTTGCCGTGCTTGCGCTTGGGCTGCTCGACCCGCTTGGACTGGAGCATCCTGAGGGCCTTGATCAGCTTCGGCCGCGTCTCACGCGGCTCGATCACGTCGTCGATGTAGCCGCGCTCGGCCGCCGAGTAGGGGTTGGCGAAGTGCGCCTTGTAGTCGTCGATTAGCTTCTGGCGGCGCTCGTCCGGGGTCGGCGAAGAGGCGATGTCCTTGCGATAGATGATGTTGACCGCGCCCTCGGGGCCCATCACGGCGACCTCGGCGGTCGGCCAGGCGACGTTGTAGTCGGCCAGCATGTGCTTCGAGTTCATCACGTCGTAGGCGCCGCCGTAGGCCTTGCGGGTGACCACGGTGAGCTTGGGCACCGTCGCCTCGGTGAAGGCGTAGAGCAGCTTGGCGCCGTGGCGGATGATCCCGTTCCACTCCTGGTCGGTGCCGGGCAGGAAGCCGGGCACGTCGGTGAAGGTGACGATCGGGACGTTGTATGCGTCGCAGGTGCGGACGAAGCGCGCCGCCTTCTCGGAGGCCTCGATGTCGAGCACGCCGGCGAGGAAGGCAGGCTGGTTGCCGACGATGCCGATCGGGAAGCCGTCGAGCCGCGAGAAGCCGCAGACGATGTTCTTGGCGAAGTGCTCGTGGACCTCGAAGAACTCGCCGTCGTCGACGACACGGGAGATCACCTCGCGCATGTCGTAGGGCTTGGAGGGATCGTCGGGGACGAGCGTGTCGAGGTCATCGTCTTCGCGCTCGGGATCGTCGGAGGGCTCGAAGCGCGGCGGCGCCTCGAGGTTGTTGGAAGGCAGGAAGCTGAGCAGGTGGCGCGCGTCCTCGAGGCAGCTCTCCTCGTCCTCGGAGGCGAAGTGGGCGACGCCCGACTTCGAGTTGTGGCTCATCGCGCCGCCCAGCTCCTCGAACTCGACCTCCTCGCCGGTCACCGTCTTGATCACTTCCGGGCCGGTGATGAACATGTGCGAGGTCTCCTTGACCATGAAGATGAAATCGGTCATCGCCGGCGAGTAGACGGCACCGCCGGCACAGGGCCCCATGATCAGGCTGATCTGCGGGATCACCCCGGAGCATTTGACGTTGCGGACGAAGACATCGCCGTAGGCGCCGAGTGAGACGACGCCCTCCTGGATCCGCGCGCCGCCGGAGTCGTTGATGCCGATCACCGGCGCCCCCACCTGGGCGGCGAGGTCCATCACCTTGCACATCTTCTCCGCCATCACCTCGCCGAGGCTGCCGCCGAAGACGGTGAAGTCCTGCGAGAAGACGAAGACGGTGCGCCCGTCGATCGTGCCGTGGCCGGTGACGACGGCATCGCCCCAGGGCCGTTTCTTCTGCATCTCGAAGTCGTAGGTGCGATGGCGAACGAAGACGTCGAGCTCCTCGAAGGAACCGGGGTCGAGCAGCTTCTCGACCCGCTCGCGGGCGGTCATCTTGCCCTTCGCGTGCTGCTTCTCCACCGCCTCCTCAGAGGCCGAGTTGATCGCCGCGTCGCGCAGCTCGCGCAGGTAGGCGAGCTTCTCCTCGTGGGTGATCGGGTTCTTCTCGCGCATCGGCGCGGGAGTCTATTTATCCACGCTGCCGGAAGATGCCGTCCGTATTTCGAGGAATGCGATACCTAATCAGGTATCATGCGAATGTGGATTCGCTCGATGCACTGGTGCGGGATGCACGGCTCGCGGCTGGGCTCTCGCAACGTGCCCTGGCCCAGCGGGCCGGAACCTCGCAGCCCGCGATCGCCCGCTACGAGCGCGGCGTCGCAACGCCCTCCTGGGAAACGCTGCAACGGCTACTGGCAGCGTGCGGGCAGCGCCTTCGGCTCAGCACCGAGGTGGTTGCCGATGCACACGACATCGAGCTGGCCGCGCAGCTGCTGGAGCTCACACCTTTGCAGCGCCTTCGTGCCCTCTCAAGCTACGCCCGCCTGCGCGAGCTGACATCGGAGCGAACATGACCGAACTCGACCCAGAGCGACTGCTGCGCACTCTCGTTGAGCACAAGGTCGAGTTCTGCGTGATCGGCGCGGTGGCCGCCTGGCTACAGGGAAGTCCGGCGGTCACGCTCGACCTCGACGTAATGCCGCGACGCGACCTCGACAACGCCGAACGGCTCGCCGCAGCACTCAACTCGCTCAGCGCCCGCGCCCTGGGCAGCAAGACCCCGTTGGAACTGGAGGGCCCCGACTTCCTCGGCTGGCAGACGCAGCGGTTTGACACCGGAGCAGGTCCGCTTGATGTCGTCCCGCACGCCGCCGCTATCGGCGGGTTCGAAGATGTCGCAACGATCGAGCTTGCCTTGGGGGATCTCTCGGTGCGAGTGATCACGATCGACGAGGTGATCGCCTCGAAGGAGGAGCTCGGCCGACCCAAGGACACCGCCGCGCTGCCAGCGCTGTACGCAACGCGCGAGGCGCTGCGACGACACCGCAGGAAATCAGTGGGCTGACGACCTCAGGCGTTGCCGAACGGCTGCTTCTGGGGTTCGGCGAGCTGGTCGAGGACGCGCTCGAGGTCGGCCTCGGCGAAACCGGACTGCTCGCTGGCGCGCAGCTGAACCCGCGTTCCAAAGCCCTTCTCGGCCATCGTCACCTCGACGCCTTCGACGTCGGCGACCAGCTCCGCCAGCTCGGGCTCGGACTTCATCAGCGTCCGCGCGACCTCAATCATGCGGCCCGCTTCCACCCCCGCACGGGGGTTCCTCCCCACCCTGGACGCTTGGGCGAGTCCGTTCAGGGGGCGAGGGTGCGCGCATCCGACATTAACCCCGCTCAGGTGTGGTCAATGTCGGATGCGCGTAACTACGAGCGGAGTAGGCGAGCCTGGGAGCTGGCGGGGCGGCAGCATGGAGTGGTTGCGCGGCGGCAGTTGCTGATGCTGGGGTTCAGCAGGAGGGCGATCGAGCATCGGGTCGAACGTGGTCGGCTGCATGTCGTGGCCCATGGCGTCTACGCGGTGGGGTGGCCGAAGCTCACGCAGAAGCAGCGCTGGATGGCAGCCGTCCTAGCGTGCCAGGACGACGCGGCCTTGAGCCACCGCAGTGCCGCCGCTCTATGGGGGATTGGGACCGAGAAGCCGGATGTGATCGACGTCAGCGTGAGGCGTCGCTGCGAACTGAGGCGGCCGGGCCTGCGCGTTCGAGGCCGCCCGAGCTTGTCCGCTGAGGACATCGTGATTCGAGAGGGCATCCCGGTGACGGCCCTGGTGCTCACGCTGGTCGACCTTGCCACCAAACTTGGCCCCCTTGGCATCGAGCGATCGGTCAACGAGGCGGACAAGCGAGACCTCATCGACCCTGAGGCTCTGCGATCAGCCCTTGACGGCTACGCCGGTGAGCCTGGTGTGAAGATCCTGCGCAGGGTCCTCGACAAGCGTACGTTCAGGTTGTCCGACTCAGATCTCGAGATCCTCTTTCGCCCGATCGCGGCGGCTGCCGGTCTCCCTCCCCCACTCACCAAACAGGTCGTCAATGGCTTTGAAGTCGACTTCTTCTTCCCCGCTCTGGGACTGGTCGTCGAGACCGACGGCTTGCGTTATCACCGAACGCCTTCGACTCAGATGCGAGATGCCCGCCGCGATCGCGCCCACGCCCTCGCCGGGATGACCCCACTCCGCTTCGCTCACTACGAGATCAAGCACGAGCGCGCCCGGGTCCAAGCGGAACTCAAGCGGGCACGGCTGACACCCGCATCCGACATCGACCACACCTGAGCGGGGTCGATGTCGGATGCGCGTGTCTGGGCCGGCGGAGCCGGCTCTCGGAGACGGTTAGAAGAAGGCGCCGCCCTTGTATTCGCCGAAGACGTCGCGCATTGCGCCGCAGACCTCGCCGATCGAGGCGTCGGCGGCCAGGGCGGCGCGGATCGGATGCAGCAGGTTGCCCTCGCCGCGGGCGACGTCGCGGAGCGCCTCCAGTTTCGCCTCGACCGCAGCCTGGTCGCGGCGCTCCTTGAAGGCCTTCAGCCGGGTCAGCTGGCTCCGCTCGGCCTCGGGGTCGACGCGGAGGATGTCGACGTCGTCGACCTGGTCGGTGACGTACTTGTTGACGCCGACGATGATGTCCTGGCCGCTCTTGTAGCGCTCGTGGTAGGAGTGAGCCGACTCCTCGATCTCGCGCTGCATGAACTCCAGCGCCTCGACCGAGCCGCCCAGCTCTTCGACCTTCTCCATCAGCTCCCAGGAGCGCGCTTCGACCTCGTCGGTGAGCGACTCGACGAAGTAGGAGCCGGCGAAGGGGTCGACCGTGTCGGCGGCGCCCGACTCGTGGGCGAGCACCTGCTGGGTGCGCAGCGCGATCCGCGCCGAGCGCTCGGTCGGCAGCGCCAGCGCCTCGTCGAAGCCGTTGGTGTGCAGGCTCTGAGTGCCGCCGCAGACGGCGGCGAAGCCCTGCAGGGCGACGCGGATGATGTTGACCTCGGGCTGCTGGGCCTGCAGCGTCACACCGCCGGTCTGGGTGTGGAAGCGGATCTTCATCGAGTTCGGGTCCTTAGCTCCGAAGCGCTCCTCGACGATCTTCGCCCACATCCGCCGCACCGCGCGGAACTTGGCGATCTCCTGGAAGACGTTGTTGTGGCCATTGAAGAAGAAGGCCAGCCGGGGGGCGAACTCGTCGATCTTGAGGCCGCGCTCGAGCGCGGCCTCGACGTAGGCGATCGCGTTGGAGAGCGTGAATGCCACCTCCTGCACGGCGGAGCAGCCCTTCTCGCGGATGTGGTAGCCGGAGATCGAGATCGTGTTCCACTTCGGCACGTTCTCGCGGCAGTACTCGAAGATGTCGGTGGTGAGGCGCATCGTCGGCACCGGCGGATAGATGTAGTTGCCGCGCGCCATGTACTCCTTGAGCACGTCGTTCTGGACCGTGCCGCGAAGCTTCTCGGAGGGGACGCCCTGTTCCTCGCCGACCAGCTCATAAAGCAGAAGCAGGATCGCCGCTGGCGCGTTGATCGTCATCGAGGTCGAGACGCTGTCGAGGGGGATCTGGTCGAAGCAGATCCGCATGTCCTCGATCGTGTCGATCGGGACGCCCGTGCGGCCGACCTCGCCATTGCAGAGCGGGTCGTCGGAGTCGCGGCCGAGCTGGGTCGGCAGGTCGAAGGCCATCGAGAGCCCGGTCGAGCCGTGCTCGATCAAATAGCGGTAGCGCTCGTTGGTGTCCTCGGGCGTGGCGAAGCCGGCGTACTGGCGCATCGTCCAGAGCCGGTCGCGGTACATCCCCTCGTGGATCCCGCGCGTGAAGGGCGGCGCCCCTGGCTCCCCGAGGCGCTCCTCGAGGCCTGGCGCCACGTCGTCGGCGTCATAGACGCGCTCTATCTCGATGCCGGAATCGGTGAAGACGCGCTCGTCATCCGGCCCGACCACGGGAGCGATCGTGCGGTGGGTCTCTTCGGTAGCCATGTCAACAGGATATGTGGGAGCGGAGCATCGCGGCCAAGCACCGGCACTGCCGCGACGCCAGCCTCCGGTCTAGTTTGCTCAATTATTTAAGTTGCATTTGCGTGTTCCCTTCTGTACCTTCGCCCGTACCGGAGAGGCAAGTAAACGGTTCCGGATCGTGGACTCAAAGCGCGCATGGCGCCGAGCCATGCAGGAGGGGAAGGGGAGAGGGAGATGTCGCAGCTGGCCAGTCGCAGGGCTCCGCAACTTCTGCCGC
The DNA here is from genome assembly GCA_033856195.1 of Solirubrobacterales bacterium. Taxonomy (GTDB): domain Bacteria; phylum Actinomycetota; class Thermoleophilia; order Solirubrobacterales; family 70-9; genus VRUE01. The sequence continues at coordinate 62,801 of JAWVFL010000090.1, forward strand.
CGTTCTGGCCGATCGACGACCAGCACGGCGTCGGCCACGTACGGCTGGAGGGCGAGCCCCCGACCAACGCCGCGGAGGTGATGCCGCTGCTGCTCCATCTCGCCGCCCAGAGCGACGCGATGCGCAGCCTGCAGAGCGCCGAGGGTGAGGCCCTCTCCGAGAGCGCGGCCTCGGTACTGCGCGGTGAGATGGCCGAAACGATGCGTGAGCTGGCCGACCTGATCGACAGCGAGAGCGCCGAGACGGTCCGCCTGCGGGCGAAGGGGCTTGCCGGTGGGATCGAGCACCGCGAGATGACGCTCGAGATCGCCGGCAGCGGCCCGCCGCCGGCCCTGGAGATCGTTTGCGGGCCGCTCTGCACCTGGCGGATGAAGACGCGCGTCGGGCTGCACTCCTTCCTCGCCGCCGCCCGCGACGAGCCCCAGCAGAAGCTGCTCGACGAACTCGACGCCTCGCTCGAGCAGGCCCTGGCCTCGGTCGAAGCCGAAATCGGCGCGAGTGGCATGGGCGTTCCCTTCAAGCTGCCGATGAACGTCACCAACCTGCTTATCTCAGCGGGGGAGGCGGCCGGCCACCCCAAGCACTTCGCCTACTTCATGCCCGAGGACGAATGGGTCGACGGGCTGCCGATCGAGGAACAGCGGACCCTCTACATGCGCAACGTCCACCTCGCGCGTTACTCGGAGATCACGATCCCGCTCGCGGAAACGCTGCTGAGCGGGCCGATGCGGGCCGCCGACGCGCCGGTCTCCGAGACGCTGATGCCGTGGATCCGCGGCCACGACCACGGCCACAACGTCGTCGTGCCGGCGACTTGCTACGAAGACTGGATGGAGACGCTGGGGATCGAGCCGTTCATGGCGCTGCAGGAGGGGGTCGCCGACGTCTACGGCTTCCTGATGACGATCTCCGACGCCTGGCTGGGGGTCACCGGGGTCAGCCGCCTCGACATGTGCGCCACCCACATCGCCGAGCTGCTGCACTACATGCGACGCGGGCCCAAGTACTACGGCGACCCCGGCGCGGCCTACGTCGAACTCAGCTTCCTCGCCGAGAACCACTTCGTCGAGATCGACGAGGCCGGGCGGATCACCTGGAACGAGGAGGACTTCTGCCGCGGCATGGCCGCCCTCGCCAGCGCCCTCACCGACGCAACCGTCGGCGCCCCCGACGAGCGCGGCTCCGAAGCCCTCCTGGCCCGCTACGGCTGGCCGACCGAGACGGCGGCGATGCGGACCTGGAAGGCGATGCGCGAGGAGCTGAACAACGTCCCCACCTCGATCGCCTTCTACCGGACCAGCGACGTCGCTGCTGCCGAGGGCGTTCCGGTTCCGGTCTAGTCCGAAGCGCCGGCCAGGCGCTCGACGCCAGATTGCTCGATCGTCATCCGCAGGCCGTCGCGCAGCTCGATGCTGGGGTCCCAGCCGAGCAGGTCACGGGCGCGGCTGATGTCCGGGCGGCGCTGCTGCGGATCGTCAACGGGCAGGGGCTCGAAGATGATCTCCGAGCGTGACTCGGTGACCTCGATCACCGTTTTCGCCAGCTCCAGGAGCGTGAACTCGTTCGGGTTGCCGATGTTGACCGGGGAGTGCACGTCGGATTCGGCGAGCGCGACGATGCCGCGGATCAGATCGTCGACGTAACAGAAGCTACGCGTCTGCTCGCCCTCGCCAAAGACGGTGAGCGGCCGGTCCTCGAGTGCCTGGCGCAGGAAGGTCGGGATCGCCCGCCCGTCGTGCGCGCGCATGCGCGGGCCGTAGGTGTTGAAGATGCGCACGATCGAGGTGTCGACGCCCTGCTGGCGGTGGTAGGCCATCGTCATCGCCTCGGCGTAGCGCTTCGCCTCGTCATAGACGCCGCGCGGGCCGATCGGGTTGACGTGGCCCCAGTAGTCCTCGGTCTGCGGGTGGACCTGGGGATCGCCGTAGACCTCGCTGGTCGAGGCGATCAGGAAACGGGCGCGCTTGAACTTGGCGACGCCGAGCATGTGATGGGTGCCGTGAGAGCCGACCTTGAGCGTGTGCAGCGGCAGCCGCAGGTAGTCGATCGGGCTCGCCGGCGAGGCGAGGTGGTAGACGAAATCGACGTCCTCGGGGATGTCGACGTACTCGATGATGTCGATGTGGCGGAAATCGAAGGCCGGGTCGCGGATGTGCTCGATGTTCTGCAGCGAGCCGGTCTCGAGGTTGTCGATGCAGATCACCCGGTGCCCCTGCCCAAGCAGGTGCTCGCAGAGGTGAGAGCCGAGAAATCCGGCGCCGCCGGTGACTACGCAGGTGCTCATCGCCGCTGATGCTATCGGCCGGCCGGCGGGGAGGCCGCGGCGGCGAGTTTCATGCAATTTGCGGAGACCGGGACCGGTCACACGTCCAGCAGGGGGGCGAATCTGAGCCCGTAGCGGAATTCGCTTGCCATGTTTGGACGGCCGATTTGAATCGGTGCAGGGGAGCTCGGGGGAAATGAGCGAGGGAACAAAGACGAGCGAGGCCGCCCGCAAGCGGGCCGCGGTCGAATTGATCGCCAGGCACGAAGCGGCGCTGAGGCGCACCGCGCGGCGCTACTCCATCGACGCCGAAGACGCGGAAGACGCCTACCAGCGGGCGCTGGAGATAGCGCTGACCAAAGCCCCGACAACCGACTTACGGGAATTGATCCGCTGGACGCAGACGGTCACCAAGCACGAGGCGCTCGCCGTCCGTCAGAGCAGGGAGAAGCTGCTCGGCTACCAGCGACAACACGATGGCGTCGCTCAGGATCCCATTGCCCTCATCCCTGCCCGCGGCGACGGCCCCGAGGAGCAGGTCGAGCGCCGCGAGAACGTCGCCCGCAGTCGCGAGGCCCTGCAAGCACTGAAGCCCGCGGAGCTGCGGGCGCTGGGCCTGCTTGCCGAGGGCTACTCCTACGCCGAGATCGGCGCCCGCACCGGCTTCAGCCAGACCAAAGTCAACCGCCTGCTCGCCGAGGGGCGGGCGCGCTTCCGCAGCCTGATCGCGCGCAGCGAGGACGGCAGCCGCTGTCGCGATCTGCACCCGCTGCTCTCCTCGTTCTGCGACGGCGAAGCCAGCCCGCGCGAGGCGATCGCCGTACGCGAGCACCTACGGGCCTGTGCGAGCTGCCGCGCGACGATGCGGACCTACCGGTCGGCGCCCAGGATCGCGGCGGCGCTGGTGCCGCTTCTGCCTCCTTCTCGTTCGCTGCTGGACAGGGCGCATGAGCTAGCCGCCCAGCTTGGCTCCCGCCTGCCGGGATTTGGCGGCGGCGAAACGGCGATGGCCCAGGTCGCTGCCGCGGGCGGCTCGCGCGGCGCCGGCCTTGCCGCAATCGCCAAGCTGCTGACCCTATGTGCGGGAGCAGCCGGCGGAGCGGCAGCCTGTGTGGCCACCGGCGTGCTGCCGGCGCCGGTTCTCGCGCCTAAGCACGAAGAGCGGCCCGCGATCCAGCGGCCGGCAGCGAGCGTTCTCGAGGACGTGCAAAGCGAAGCCGTGAACTACGAGCCGGCGGCGGCCGAGCCAGTCACGCCCGCACACGAGAAGGCGCCGGCGACGAAGGCGCTCGAAGAACCGGCCGAAACAAGCGACACCACGGCCGGCGCAATCGAATACGAAGCGCCGACGTCGAAACCCGTTCCCGCACCCGCCGCAGAAAGCGCGGCCGCACCGAGTTCGAGCGGTTCGGCCGCCGGAGAGTTCGGGCCATGATTGCCTCGGCCAAGTCGGGTGCAACGTTTTTTGGGCGTATGGGAGCCAAAAAACGTTGCAC
>JAWVFL010000091.1:0-3775 GCA_033856195.1 Solirubrobacterales bacterium
GCTGGCGTCGGTCTCGAGCTCGAAGCTGAGCCGGATCGCGCGGAAGCCGACCGGTGCCTCGCGGTCGACGGCAAGGGTGCCGCGGAAGTCGAGGTCGCCGTCGGCGCGGACGTTGCCGGACTCGACCGCGATGCCGAGCGAGGTCGCGACCGCGCGCAGCGTCACCCCGGCGCAGGCGGCCAGCGCCTCCAGCAGCATGTCGCCCGAGCAGAGCAGCGAGCCGTCGCCGCCGGAGGCGGGATGCAGGCCCGCCTCGGCGATCGCCCGCCCGGTTTTCACCGAGCAGGAGACGCCCTCGCCGAGGGTGCCGGTCGCCGAGAGCGTCACCAGCGCCGCCTCCGGCTCGGACCCGTATCGCTCCTTCAAAGGAGCCTGAATCGAGCGCAGTTGATCTCTTTCCATGCCTCACATACTGGCGATCGCCCGCGCAAGGTTCGACTTTGAGCTCGTTGCAGCGAGCTCAAAGTCGGAAGGGCGCTCCAACTCTTGTCCGTCTCGGGACCGCCGGTGATTGAATAGGCCGTCTTGTCCCCTCGGCCTCTGCGCCTCAGCTCGCTCGCCTCCCTGCTCGTGCTCGCCCTCCTCGCCGGCGCCAGCCCGGCCGCGGCGACCGACCGCCAGGCCTACCCGGCGAAGCTGCACGTCGCCGGCGGCCTGACGATCACCACCAAGCACGACTTCACCGGCAGCTGCGCACCTGGGCAGGCCTGGACGATCGAAGCCAGCGCCGACGTCGAGATCAACGGCAGGATCCAGGTCGAACGGATCGGCAAGCGGATCGTCCAGAGCACCGGCGCCAGGAGCCCCGGCGGCGCCGTCAACAAGAACGTCCTCGCCGAGTACCGCGAGACGAACTACTGCCCGCCCGAAGATCCGGTCGAACTGGGCCGCAAACCGGAGTGCTCCACCCACACCGGCAGCGGAACCGCCTCGCTGCTTCCCGACGGCCGCAACAAGGCCCCGTGGCGGGTCTCGCTGGGGATCTCGCGGGTCGGCGGCGGCGACCAGGACAACAGCTGCACCGGCGGCTTTGTCGTCGGGCCGGCCCCGCTGGGCTCGAAGATCCAGGCCCTGCAGTCGGTCTATGAGTCGCTCGTGCTCCCCCTCGATCTCAAGGTCTCCCAGTTCAAGAGCCTCGGGGTCGGCGGGAAGCTGATCCGCCGCGTCAACGTCGGCGGGCCCTGCGACAGCGCGGTCGTCTACGGCGGCGCCCACATCTCGGTCTTCCGCGACGACGTCTGCGAAGTCGACGGCGTCTTCAACGTCGAGATCAAGCGGCTCAAAGGCCCGGGCCGCGGCGGCTTCACGACCGCCGGTGCCTTCGCGGCCCGCTAACCGACCAGGTAGCGGGTCGGGACGAAGTTCTGGGTCTCCGGCGGCGGCCGCTCGTAGGCGCGCTGCTGGCGCGGCGGCAGCTTCATCTTCGGCCGTGGCACCGGCTCGTAGGGAACCTGTTCGAGCAGGTGGCTGATCAGGTTGAGGCGGGCCGTGCGCTTGTCGTCGGCCTCGACCACCCACCAGGGCGACTCCTTGGTGTCGGTGTAGGCGAACATCTCGTCCTTGGCTTCGGCGTAGTCGACCCAGCGCGCCCGCGCCTCGAGGTCCATCGGGCTCAGCTTCCACTGCTTGTCGGGGTTATCGATCCGCGCCTTGAAGCGGCGCTCCTGCTCCTCGTCGGAGACCGAGAGCCAGTACTTGACGAGGACCAGGCCCGAGCGCATCAGCATCCGCTCGAAATGAGGGGCGGAGCGCATGAACTCCTCGTACTCCGCTTCGGTGCAGAAGCCCATCACCTTCTCGACGCCGGCGCGGTTGTACCAGCTGCGGTCGAAGAGGACGATCTCGCCCCCGGCCGGCAGCTGCGCGACGTAGCGCTGGAAGTACCACTGCGTTTTCTCGCGATCGGTCGGGGTGCCGAGGGCGACCGTGCGCACGACCCGGGGGTTGGTCTTTTCGGTGATCCGCTTGATCACGCCGCCCTTGCCGGCGGTGTCGCGCCCCTCGAAGACGACGACGACTTTGAGGCCCTCATGGACCGCCCATTCCTGCAGTTTCACCAGCTCGGTCTGCAGGCGCCCGAGCTCCTTTTCGTACCCCTTCTTGGAGAGCTTGATCGGCCCGTCGTCGTCCGCCATCGCCCGAGGTTACGTCGAAAGGACCAGGATCTCCAGGCAGTCGCAGTTACGAACCCTTCTAGGATTGGCGCGATGGCCGAGCCCCCCGACGCCGGCGCCTTCGCCGTCGAGCGCGCCGAGGTACGCGGGCTCGAGATCGCCTACGTGCGCGCTGGCACCGGCGGCTACCCGCTCTTGCTCGTCCACGGCTGGCCCGAGACGATGCGGATCTGGTGGCGCAACATCGAGCCGCTGGCGGCCGCGGGCTTCGAGGTGATCGTCCCCGACCTGCGGGGCTTCGGCCAGTCGGGCCTGGACCCCGAGGGCTTTTACGACGTCGCCGCCCACTCGCGCGACATGCACGCCCTGGTCGGAGAGGTCCTCGGCCACGAGCGCTGCGCGGCGGTCGGCGGCGATCTCGGCGGCGCCGTGATCCAGGACCTGGCGCTCCGCTTCGAGGGGTTCGTCGAGCGCCAGGTGCTGTTCAACTGCGTGCTCCCGGTGCTGCCGCGGGAGTACGAGGAGGCCGGGATCGAGGCGAGTCCCTCGGCGGCGATGCGAATGGCCGCCGACTACTTCCGCCGCCAGGCGCGCGAACCCGACGAGCTCGCGGCCGAGCTCGACACGCCGGCGAAGCGCCGCCGTTACGTCGCCGAGTTCTACGGCCACCGCTTCTGGGCGACGCCCGGCGCCTTCTCGCGCGCCGAGGCCGAGTTCATGGCCGAGCCGTTCGTCGACCCCGAGCGCCTCCAGGCGGGCTGGGGCAACTACGGCAGCGCCCTGGGAGAGAGGCCGCGCTCGGAGGAGTCGCGCCTGTCCGAGCGCAGCGCCGTTCCCACCCTCGCCCTATACGGCCCCGACGACCACGTGATCTGGCGCCGCTTCCCGGAGATGTGCGAAGTCGCCTTCAGCGAGCTGATCGGCCCCTTCGTCGTTCCCGGCGCCGGTCACTTCCTGCAGTGGGAGCGGGCCGGCCTGCTCAACAAGGCGATCGAGTACTTCCTCGCCGACCTGCGTCGCGGCGCCGACGGGGACGGCGGTTTGCAATAGCATCACCGCCTTCCCGCGCCTCGTCCATGAAGAAACTGCTCGCCACCCTCGTCCTCGCCCTGGCCCTCGGCCTTCTCGCTGTCGGCTGTGGCAGCTCCGGCGACGACTCGAGCTCGAACACCAGCGCCAGCGCCGGGGCCTGCGAGCCCGGCAACCTGCCGACCGAGACCGCCGGCGTCCTCACCGTCGCCACCGACAAACCGGCCTTCCCGCCCTACTTCGAAGACGACGACCCGACCAACGGCGAAGGCTTCGAGAGCGCCGTCGCCTACGCGATCGCCAAGCAGCTCGGCTACCCGCCCGCGAAGGTCAAGTGGACGGTCGAGCCGTTCAACTCCTCCTACGCGCCCGGCCCCAAGGACTTCGACTTCGACGTCAACCAGATCTCGATCTCCCCGGTGCGCGAAAAAGCCGTCGACTTCTCGGCGCCCTACTACACCGCCAACCAGGCGGTGCTGGCGCTGAAGGACTCCGACGCGGCGAAGGCGACGACGATCGAAGACCTCAAGGACGTTCAGTTCGGCGTTCAGCTCGGCACCACCAGCCTCTCGGCAACCGAAGAGGTGATCGATCCCAGCTCCAAACCGGAAGTCTTCAACAACTCCACCGAC
>JAWVFL010000092.1:0-4947 GCA_033856195.1 Solirubrobacterales bacterium
TGGATCCGCTCCTGCGCGTACTCGATGCTGCGCTCCAGCGACGCCTGGCCGATCGCGAGGCTCATAGTCGAGTTGCCGAGGCGCTCGATCGAGAAGGCCTGGAAGAGCTTGCGGAAGCCGCCCGGCCCGATCAGCAGGTTCTCCGCCGGCACCTCGACGTCTTCGAAGACGAGGTCGCTGGAGGGAATGCCGCGGAAGCCCATCAGTTTCTCCTGGATCCCGCAGCTGAAGCCGGGCGAGTCGGCCTCGACGATCAGGGCGCCGATCCCGCGCGATCCCAGCTCGTCGTTGAGCCGGCAGTAGACCAGGTACTGGTCGGCGTAGCCGCCGTTGGAGATCCAGCGCTTGACCCCGTTGAGGACGTAGTGGTCGCCGTCCAGCCGCGCCCGCGTGGTCATGTCGGTGGCGGCGGAGCCGGCGTCGGGCTCGGAGATCCCCAGCGCGATCGCGGACTCGCCGCTGACCACGCCCGGCAGCCACCTGGTTTTCTGCTCCTCGGTGCCGAGGTGGTTGATCACCTGGGCGGGACCGGTGTTTGCCTCGAAGACCTGGAAGGCGGCGGGGCGGCACTCTTTGCCGAATTCCTCGATCGCCAGCAGGGTGTCGAAGATCGGCAGGCCGCTGCCGCCGTACTCCTCGGGCATCGAGATGCCGAGGAAGCCGAGGTCGCCGAGGATCCTGCGCTCCGCGTCGGGGAAGACTTCGCGGGCTTCGTCCCAGGCCAGCGCCTGGGGCCGGTAGCGGTCGCGGGCGATCTGCCCGGCGGTCGCTTTCAGCTGCCGCTGCTCGTCGGTCAGCTCGACGGGCTCCGGCATCGTCGCCGGCAATGGATCGATGTTGCTCGTTACCGTCGCCATAAATTCCTTGTCACAATTATATCTGTTTTCGGACAGCCGCGAACCCTCGTCATCGCCTCGCCCCGCTCCCCTCGTAGGCGGTGGCCGCCTGCTCGGCGGCGATCTCGCGCAGCTCGACCTTGCGGACCTTCCCCGAGGGGGTCATCGGCAGCTGCGGCAGGACGCCGATGTACTCGGGCAGCGCGAACGGCGGCAGGCGCTCCTCACACCAGCCGCGCAGCTCCTCGACGTCCATCTCCTCGCCCTCCTCGAGGACGAAGAAGACCGCCACCTCGTCCTCGCCGGCCTCGGCGTGGGCGGGCGCGGCGACGGCGGCGCAGTCGAGGATCTTCTCGTGCCCGATCAGCGCCTGCTCGACCTCGTAGGAGCTGATGTTCTCGCCGCGGCGGCGGATCGCGTCCTTCAGCCGGTCGACGAAATAGAACCAGCCGTCGTCGTCGCGCTTGAGGCCGTCGCCGGTGTGGAACCAGAGGTTGCGGCAGGCTTCGCCGGTGCGGTCCGGCATCCCGTAGTAGTCGCTCAGCATGATCCACGGCTCCTTGGGCCGGATCACGAACTCGCCGATCTCGCCGTTGGCGACCTCTTCGTCGGTCTCGGGGTCGACGATCTTGGCTTCGAAGAACTCATCGGCGAGCAGGCCCGCCGCTCCTTCGGGCCGCGGCGCCCCGTAGGGGGTCATCACCGGCAGCGAGATCTCGGTCATCCCGTACTGCTCGACGTAGGCCTCGACCCCGAAGCGACGGCTGAACTCGTCGAGGATCGCGTTCGGCGTCGGCACCGTGTAGACGCAGCGCAGCTGGTTGTCGGCGTCGTCGGGCCGCTCCGGCTGCTGGAAGGTCCAGTCCATCATCACCCCGATGAAGTTGGTGACGGTGGCGCCACAGTCGCGGATCTGGTCGATCCAGCGGCTGGCGCTGTACTACTCGGGGAGGACGATGCGAGCGCCGGCGATCAGGTCCGGGGAAGCGGCGAGGAACTGGGCGTTGCCGTGGAAGAGCGGCCCGACCGACATGTGCGTGTCGCGGTCGCTCAGTCGCACCAGGGCGATCAGCTGCTGGGAGACGAAGCAGAGCTGGGAGTGGGACATGTTCACGCCCTTGGAGAGGCCGGTCGTGCCCGAGGTGAAGAAGATCGCCCCGGAGTCGGTGCGGTCGACCTCCGGCAGCTCGGTCTCGGAATCGGGACGGGCCAGCTCCGCGTAGGGAACGCCCTCGCGGCCGCCGCCACGGAGGACCTCGATCGCCCGCTGCTGATCGGCCTCCTCGCCGAGCAGATAGAAGCGCTCGATCGAGTCGTAGGCCGAGCGCTCGCCGGCGAGGAAGCGCTCGGCGTACTCGGCGAGGATGACCGCGAAGGTCGGCGTCGTGGTCCGTACCTGGTGCTCGAGGAAGGTGCCGGTGTAGGCGGTGTTGATCGGCACCTCGACCATGCCCGCCATCGCCGCCCCGAACCAGCTGAGGACGACCTCCGAGCGGTTGGGCGCCATCAGCAGCACGCGCCCGCCGTGCTCGCCGCCGGCGTCGATCAGGCCGCGGCCGAGCGCCTCCGCACTGGCCAGGGTCTCGGCGAAGGTGAAGCTCTCGCCGTGGTCGGGGACGTCGAGGTAGACCCTGTCGCCGTGCGTCTGGGCACGGTGGCGAAGCATCCAGGGCAGGGTCCACTTCTCGCGATCGGGGAACTCGAAATCGAACTCGCGATAGAAGCGCTCGCTCAACTCGGCCTCTCCCCCGCCTCGCGGAACCGCGGCGCCCGCTTCTCCATGAATGCGTTGGCGCCCTCCAGCATGTCCTCGGAGCCGGCCGCCTGCATCAACATCCCGAGGCCGGTCCGGTAGGACTCGCGCATCTGGTTCCACCAGACGTTGGAGCTGACCTTGGCGATCTCCAGGTAGCGGGGACTGAGCGCGAGGATCTCCTCGACCCAGCGGTCGACCTCCTGCTCCAGCTCCTCGTCGGGAACGACGGCGTTGACCCAGCCCATCTCCAGCGCGGTCTGTGCCGTGTAGCGCCGGCAGAGCATCGAGATCTCCTTGCCGCGCTTCTCGCCGACCGAGAGCGAGAGCAGGTTGGTGCCGCCGATCACCGGGGCGCTGCCGACCCGGGGCCCGGTCTGGCCGAGCTTGGCGCTCGCGGCCGCGATCGCGAAGTCGCAGGCGACGACCAGCTCGTTGCCGCCGCCGGCGGCGGCTCCGTTGACGGCGGCGATCACCGGCCGCGGCGAGTTGCGGATCTCGTCGAACATCCTCAGCGAGGCGTCGAACAGGACCCGCAGCTCTTCGGGGTCGGGGTCGCCGAGGTCGGCGAGGAAACCACCCGCGCAGAACGCGCCGTCGCTGCCGGTGATGACGATCGCCGCCGCGTCGGCGGCGCCGCGCACCGCCACCGTCACCTCTTCGGCCATCGCCAGGTCGTAGGCGTTGCGCCGCTCCGGCCGGTTCAGCCGCAGCCAGGCGGCCTCGCCGCGCCGCTCCACGATCACGTCTGCCATCGGTGCGCTCCTGCTCGAGTTATCGGACAGGTGGAATCGTCAGGCATTGCGCTCTTTGGCAAGGATCCTGGAGAGCGCCACGGCGACCAGCAGAACCCCGCCGTTGAAGAGCGGCACGACGTAATATTCCGCGCCCAGCTGCTGCAGGCCGGAGACCCCGACCGCGAGCAGGAGGATGCCGACGACGGTGCCGACCACGTTGAAGCGGCCCGGGATGATCGTCGTCGAGCCGAGGAAGACGGCGGCGAAGGCGGGGAGCAGCAATTCGGGCCCGACCGAGGGGCTGCCCGCGCCGGCCTGCATCATCGTCACCACGCCAGCCAGCGCCGCCACCGCCGCGGAGGCGACGAAGGCACCGATCACCAGGCGTTTGGTGCGGACGCCGGAGAGCTCGGCGGCGGTGCGGTTGCCGCCGGTGGCGTAGAGCTTGCGCCCGATCGGCATGTGGTTGAACCCGTACCAGAGGATCACCGCCAGGATCGCCACGTAGATCACCGGCAGTGGGATCCCCAGCACTTCGTTCTGGCCCAGGTTGGTGACGCTTTCCGGAATGTTTTCGGTCACGGCGGCGCCGCCGCTGATCCACAACGAGCCACCGCCCAGCAGGGTCGCCATGCCGAGCGTGGCGATGAAGGAATTGACGCCGATCCTGACGACCAGGAAACCGGACACGAGCCCGATCGCGACCGCCGAGAGCAGGGTCAGCGCCAGCGCGATCGGCCACACCATCGAGGCTGAGAGCAGCGCCATCTCGATCGAGGCGAAGGCGACCATCGCGCCGACCGAGAGGTCGAACTCGCCGACCACGGCTGGCACCAGGAGCCCGAGGCTGACCATCAGGACCGTCGATTCCGAGGTCAGGATCGCTTTCGCGTTGCGCCAGGTCGGATAGGTGTCGGGGATCAGGATCGAGAAGACGATCACCATCACCACGAGGACGAAGACGGCACCGTAGGCGGCCAGCCACTCCCCCGGCGTCTTCGCGCCGAGCTTGCGCGCGTGCCAGGGCCCGCGTCCATGATCGGCGAGTTCGACCTTTGGGTCGGCGACCTGCGTAGTAGTGCTCATCTTTGAACCCCGTCTCCAGTTTTGGTCGTGTTCGATTCCGGCGCGGCGCTGGCGCCGGCCTCCCTGAAGCTCGCCTGCTGCACCGCCTCTTTGGTCAGCGCTGAACGAGCGAGCTCGGCGATCACCTCGCCATCGCGGAGGACGATCGCGCGGTCGGAGGCAAAGGCGATCTCCTCCGCCTCCGAGGACAGCAGCAGCACCGCGGCGCCGCCTTCGGCCGCCTCGCGGATGAAGCGGTAGATGTCGTGCTTGGACTGGATGTCGACGCCCGCGGTCGGCTCGTCGGCGACCAGAACGGTGGGATTGCAGCGCAGCCACTTGGCCATCACGACCTTCTGCTGGTTGCCGCCGCTGAGCTGCGCGAGGCGCTTCTCGGGGTCCGAGGGCTTGATCCCGAAGCGCTCGATCAGCGGCTTCACCCCCTCCTTCTCGCTGGCGGCGCTGAGCCGGCCAAAGCGCGTGTAGGGAGTGAGGTCGGTGAGCGTGAGGTTCTCGCGGATCGTCATCGACGGCGCGACCCCAGCCTCGTGGCGGT